>JAZSGN010000011.1:0-19957 GCA_045532755.1 Faecousia sp. | reverse complement strand
TAGCTATGGCCCAGAGCGGAGATCTCTTCGGTGTAGCTGTCACCGCAGTTGCCGCAGGTATAGGTACGGACGCCGGTTCCCTCGCAGGAAGGCTCGGTGGTTACGGCGCTGCTGTAGTTATGACCCAGAGCGGCTACTTCGCTGTCGGTGTAGCTGTCGCCGCAAGCGGAGCAGGTGTGGGTAGTGTAGCCGGCAGCGGTGCAGGTAGGTGCGGTTACAACGGAGCTGTAGCTATGGCCCAGAGCGGAGATCTCTTCGGTGTAGCTGTCACCACAGTTGCCGCAGGTATAGGTACGGACGCCGGTTCCCTCGCAGGAAGGCTCGGTGGTAACAGAGCTGCTGTAGCTATGACCCAGAGCGGCTACTTCGCTGTCAGTGTAGCTGTCGCCGCAAGCGGAGCAGGTGTGGGTAGTGAAGCCGGCAGCATCACAAGTAGGAGCGGTTACAACGGAGCTGTAGCTATGGCCCAGAGCAGCGATGCTCTCGGTGTAGCTGTCACCACAGTTGCCGCAGGTATAGGTACGGACACCGGTTCCCTCGCAGGAAGGCTCGGTGGTAACGGCGCTGCTGTAGTTATGACCAAGGGCTGCTACTTCGTCAGCCGTGTAGCTGTCGCCGCAGGCAGAGCAGGTATAGGTGGTGTAACCGACAGCATCACAGGTAGGAGCGGTTACAACGGAGCTGTAGCTGTGGCCCAGAGCAGCAATGCTCTCGGTGTAGCTGTTGCCGCAACCCGCGCAGGTGTAGGTGCGGACACCGGTTCCCTCGCAGGAAGGCTCGGTAGTAACAGCGCTGCTGTAGTTATGACCCAGAGCGGGGATCTCGGTATGCACACGGCTCAGTTCCGTGCCGCAAACAGAGCAGCTCACAACCGTATCATAGCCGCCAACGGTCTCGCAGCCTTCCGCGACTTCATTCTCTACAACAGGATCGCCGGCAGTATGTGCCAGTTCGGCAGTAACAACGATTGCGATGTTACCGGTGACATCCGCGGCAGGAATGGTCAGAGTGCCGTTTTCATAGGTGAAATTGGTGTAAGCAGCGCCGCCGATCTGAACCTGAATGTTGGAAGCGGTTACGCGGTAGCACTGTGCGGGGGTGATCACTGCGCTGTAGGCAACGCCATGGACAGCAGTGTCTTCGCCTTCGACGGTTGCGTTCTCGCCGGAGAAAGTAACATCATAGATGTTCACCTCGAAGTTGGCGTAGACAGTAACATCCTTTTCAGGCATGTTGAAGGGGAAGGTAACCACATTGCCATCGGCATCGGTCCAGCCGGTGAAGGTGTAGCCCACCTTTTCGGGAGCATCGGGAGCAAGAACTTCGTCGCCATAGGCTACGGAAGCCTCGGTAACAACGCCGTCAACAGAGGTGCTGAAGATGTACTCGTTGGCGGTCCACTGGGCATACAGAGTGGTGTTGGCGGTAACCGTCAGGATGTCGCCGGCAGCATAAGCAGTGCCGCTGCCATCGGCTGCGGTGTTCCAGCCGGCAAAGCTGTAGCCGGTCTTGCCGAAGGCATTGCCGGAAACGGAGACCTGGTTCTTACCGTCGCGGATATCCTGCGCGGTAACGGTCTGGGTTTCCACAGAGCCTGCGGTTGCGCCGTTGCCGTCATAGGTAACGAACAGGTCTACATCGGTCTTCCATTCGCCTGCGGTGGCATCGTAGGTATAAACCGTATCGGCAGCAGCGCCGGCGGTTTCCACATAGGTGCCGTTGCCGTTCTGCAGCTTTGCAGGAACGACCGGAACTTCCACCCGGGTAATATCGGTGCCGGACTGGGTTGCTGCCCAGGTATAGGTTTCGGTGCCGGCGCCGCTAACAAAGTTAATCACGCCGGTGCCATTGCTGGAAACGATCTGTGCGCCGCTGGTGGTGGTGTACAGGAAGCCGTTTACTTCCATAGTACCGTTAATGTCCAGCTTGGCATCGGCAAGAGAAGTGCGGGTGCCGGTGCGGCCATAGGCATACTTGAGCGGAGAAAACTGCTTTTCAGAATATACATAGCCGGTGAGCCATTCGGCAGAATCGTAAACATACAGGTTATATCCGGTGCTGTCAGCGCTGACGGTGGAGCTGCCGGTGTTTACGACAATTTTGGCGCCCTGATCCACAGATACCACAACGCCGGGAAGCAGGCTTACATCCTGACCCAGAGAGATGGTGCCGGAGTGGATATTGATGGTCATGTTGTTGGTAATGGGCAGAACATACTTGGAGGAGTTAATGGTAGTGCCGCCGAAGTACATACTTGCAATCATCGCATACTCGCTGGGAATCTCCAGGACGATGCTCTTCAGCGCCACATCGCCATCCACATCGATCTGCAGACGGTCGGTGGATTCGATGTAATCCTTAACAACGGTAACACCGCTGGAGGTGTTGAACATTGCATTTGCGGAAGTACCGATGAAATCCAGAGGCAGACCCATAACATAGGTGGATCCAAGCGAAGCGGAAATAGCGGTATACAGTTTTTCTGCTGCGCCGGAGTTCAGGGTCAGGGGAACTTCGATATTCTGAGCATAATACTGGGTGAAGGGGAAAATGGTATCCCGCAGGCTGCCGGTGGCATTGGGGCCACGGTAGTCGGTAACCTGCATGAACTCATGCACAGTTGCGCCGCTGTTGGCAGTTACAGAGCCGCTGCCGACAACATAACCCCAGGCGTACAGCTTGGCGCCGGAGTTCACAACGATGCTGGAATTGGCTGCCATCACAATAAAGCCGCAAGGACCGTAGGGACTGGCAGAGGTAGAAGTGGAGCCGCCGCCGGAAACGGTGTACTGAGCAGCCACGCTCAGGGTGCCGTTCACGGTCAGAGAAGAACCGGCGGCCATGGTCAGCGTCATGAACTGGGTAGGTGCGCTCCAGCTGTTGACAGCCGCATGGGTGGGCTCATCGGTCACGAGGGTATAGGCGCTGTTATAGGGAATCAGCAAGGTCTTTCCGGCGGGAATGGTGTGTGCGCCGGTCAGTGCGCCGCTGCTGACCAGAATGATCACCGCTTCGCCGCTGGAATTCGCATAGTTAACGGCTTCATCAAGGTCGGTAAAGCGCTGGCCGCCAACCTGATAGACGGCAACACCGGTGCCTACAAACTGAGGCACGATGGTATAGTCGCCGGCTGCCTGATAAGACAGAGAGGCAGTAAAGGCAACTGTTTCGCCGGTGGTAACATTGTACCAGCGGTAGAACTTATAGCCGGAGGCAGGGGTAGCCACCAGAGCATAGCTGGTTTCACCGGCCTTCGTCAATACCAGACCGTCCGCGCCAACGGCATTGCCGTCAACGGTATAGCTGCCGTTCACCGCAGCCTGGAAGGTGGTAGTCTTATCGCCGCTGGACAGCAGCTGAACACCGGTCAAAGTCAGGGTGTTGGTGCTGGTGCCGGAGGGAGAAGTCAGGGTGATGGTTGCGGAAGCGCCGGCCGCCAGAGTGCCGGAATAGCTGCCGGAAGCAGCCGCAATCAGGCCGGACACGGAACCGCCGCCGGTCAAAACATAGTCAAAAACCAGAGTGCGGTCATCGGAATGGTTGTTGGTAATGGTAAGGGTGGTGGTAACGGTTCTGCTGAGAATACCCAACGACTTATAGCCGGTAGCAGAGCCGGTTACCTCGTTGCCGGTTGCAGACCAGGTGGCCTTACCGCTGGAGTTGCTGGCATCGGTCCAGGCAAGGCCCACGTTTGCATCGGTAACCGTCAGAGTGCCTGCCGCAAAAGCGGAAAGGGCTACTGCCGGGAGCAGGGACACTACCAGCGCAAGCACAAGCGCCGCCGACAGTACCCGCTTAAGAAGATTGCTCATTGTTCATACTTCCTTTCGAATTGGGTTGGTGCTTAGAATTATTTTCCTCGGCTTGTGCCGGGGGCAGGGACTTCCCTGCCCCGGCATTCAGTCAAACCGCGGGTTCTACGGGAGGATCGAC
Organism: Faecousia sp.; assembly: GCA_045532755.1. Taxonomy (GTDB): domain Bacteria; phylum Bacillota; class Clostridia; order Oscillospirales; family Oscillospiraceae; genus Faecousia. Next base: position 16,024 of record JAZSGN010000011.1, on the reverse strand, counting down.
CATTCTGCCCTGGGAATCAAAAGTGTACTGCCGGGTAGTTACAAAATGGCCATTGGTCTTGGTAGGCCAATACTTGCAGTCGTGTGCAAGCTCGCCGCTGGTACGGACATAGTAGAAGTAGCCGTCGATGACAATCAGGCCGGCGTAGTTCAGCTTGCCGTTTACATAGTAGTAGAGGCTGCCGTTTTCTTCCACGATGCCGTTCTTTACGGGTTCGGTAGCTTCCGGCTCCGTCGGCTGCGTAGTCTCGGGAGCTTCGGTGGCCTCGGTAGACGGCTCGCTGGGTTCGGTGGCGCCGGGAGGCGTTACCGGAGGATCAATCATTCTGCCCTGAGAATCGAAGGTGTAGCGGCGGGTGGTGGTGAAGTAGTCGTTGGTCTTGGTGGGCCAATACTGGCAATCGTGGGCAACCTCACCGCTGGTCTTGACATAGTAGAAGTAGCCATCGATAACGATCAGACCGGCATAGTTCCGCTTGCCGTTCACATAGTAGTAGAGGCTGCCGTTTTCCTCGTAAATGCCGTTCTTAACCGGCTGGGTCTCCTCGGGTATTTCCTCATCCCCGGCAGGAGGATTGATCATGCGGCCCATATAATCGAAGGAATAGCTGCCTTCCGGGAGCAGGCCGTTGGTCTTGCTGACCCAGTAGCTGCTGTTGGTAACCAGCTGGCCGTCGGTGTTGGCATAGTAGTAGCTGCCGTCGATATGGAGCAAGCCGCCAAAGGTCCGCACATCGTTCACATAGTACCAGTAGCCGCCCTCTTCTTCCACGATGCCGTTCTTAACCGCTGCAGTGGGTTCGGTGGCTTCCGTAGAAGGCTCGGTGGGCTCCGCAGCGCCGGGAGGCGTTACCGGAGGATCGATCATTCTGCCCTGAGAATCGAAGGTGTAGCGGCGGGTGGTGGTGAAGTAGCCGTTGGTCTTGGTGGGCCAGTAGGCGCAGTCATGGGCCAGCTCACCGCTGGTGCGGACATAGTAGAAATAGCCGTCGATGGCAATGATGCCTGCATAGGTCCGCTTGCCGTTTTCGTAGTAGTAGAGGCTGCCGTTTTCCTCATAAATGCCGTTCTTTACGGGGGCAGTAGAGGGTTCGGTGGCTTCTGTGGTGGGCTGGGTGGTAGGAGCGGTGGTGGCAGAGGATTCGGTTTCAGAAGGATCTACCGTAGGCTCGGTGGATTCGGTTCCGGGTACGGGTACGGGAGGATCCACCATTCTGCCCTGGGCATCGAAGGTATAGCGGCGGGTGGTTTCGAAGTAGCCGTTGGTCTTGCTGGGCCAGTAAGCGCAGTTCTTGACCATGTGTCCGCCGTATTCGAAATAGTAGAAATAGCCGTCGACCACGATGATGCCGGGATAGTTGTTGACGATACCGTTTTCGATCCAGTAGGTATGGCCTTCGTAATCATAGAAACCGGTATAGTTCTTCAGCCAAACACCGTTCTCGTCCATGCAGTAATAGGTCCAGACACCCTCGGGAGAGTAGCGGTAACCCAGACCGGTAACCGCGTATTCATCACGGCCGAAGTAATAGGTGTTGCCGTCTACGGTGACCCATTCCTGAGATACCCAGGCACCGGCCCACATGTAGCGCACGCCCTTATCGGTGGTTACCAGCTGACCCTTGACCAGCTTGTGGTCTTCAAAGGTGTAGTAGTATCCGGCAACCTTGCAATAGCCGTTGACAGCCTTACGGGTAGCGGTATTGAAGAAGTAGTAGCTGGTTTTGCCGGTGGAATCGGCGATGGCTCTCCAGCCGGTCTGGGGTGCGCCGGCAATGGCGTAGTACAGACCGCCGTTGACCTCTACCAGGCCGGTAACCGCGCCTTCGCACAGACCGTTTTCATCGAAGCGGTAGATATGCTTAACAGAAGCATCTTCATAGGAAGGCAGCATATATACGCCATTCTTCAGAGTCACATTGTCCACATAGTAATACAGCGCGGAGTCTACATTCTCCCAGCCGTTGCGGACGGTCTTGTCCAGAACGAAGCTGTCAGAGAAGCTGGCGTAAGTGGTGCCGAAGGAGGCGCCCTTTTCCGGGCCGCCGTTATACAGCACTTCGTTGGAGCTGTAGGGCAGCAGGCCGAATTTCTGCTGGTTAGCCTCGATGCAGGCAAAGCTGTACAGAGAGCTGGCCCGCAGGTAAATGCGGTAGCTTACCACGCCTTCGTTGGCAATGTTCAGCTGATCGGCTTCGTCCCACGGAGCATCCGCCTTGGGCGTTGCCTTGATGCCGGAAAGGATACAAACAGGATTTGCGGTGCTGGGGTCAATGGCCTGAGTCTGGTCGATCCAGCCGCCAATGATGGTCAGAACATTGTTCTCGTCCAGTTCCGCGCTCTTCAGGTAGAAATATTCATTGTGCAGGGTCATGCCGGAGATATCCACATCCAGATCGGGATCCAGATTCACAGTCACCCGAACCTCCGTCAGCACGCTGACACGCTCGGCAAGCTGCAGCAGAAAATCCCAGGCCGTAGCGCCGGTATCTGCGCCGGGCAGCATATAGGTAATTTCCTCCAGCTGCTCGGGAATCTCGATGGCCTTCATATCCAGCGCGAATACATAGCTGATATCCATGCTCTTGGCAGGATCATCGATCTGATAGAGCAGGTCATCCTTGGTAATGCTGTTGGTCACATCCCGGTTCCATGCAAGCTGCCGGTCACCGCCGGTGACATCATTAAAATCGAATACCGCTTCACCGTTCTTGTACATGGTGATGGTAAACACAGTAAACACTTCTTCATTGGTCAGAAGCAGAGCGGCAGCCATCGCCTCGCGAACGCCCACTTCCTCGTTGCCGGTGAACACAAGGCCGTCAAACACGCCTGCGTTCTCGGGATCGGTGCCGATCAGCACATCGTAGGCGTTGATGGCAACGGGGTTGCCGTTGTAGAACGCCTGCAGGGGGATCGGAGTGGGAACGCCAAAGATAGCCTTGACATGATCGCCTTCCACAGAAATGGCATCAGGGATCACAACGTGCAGGACCTTCTCGCCGATGACATTGCCATCGTGAACCAGCTGCACAGTTGCATCGCCATAGTCCGCGGCGGTGAACACGCCGTCAGCAGTGATGGAGCCGATGCTGCCGTCCGTTACCTGCCATACCGCGCCCTCGGGGATCTGGGCGGCATTGCCGGTGTTGCTGACACCCACGGCAGACAGTTCAATAGAAGTGCCGGCGGTCAGATAGTCATACTCGGAAGAGATGTTGGCATATTCAAACTCGTTGGAAGATTTTGCGGTGGAAACTGCCACCAAAGAGGCGCTGACGCTGCGCTGGTAGCCATCGGAGGGGCTGTTTACCAGCACCAGGCTGTCGCCGCCCTCGGGCTTGGAAGCATAAGTAGAAGAGCCGCCGCCATCGAGGTTGATGGCATGCACGCATCCGGCCTCCAGCATAACCTGCGCGATCTCAATCATGCTGCCGCCGGCAGAATAGGGCTCCTGACGGCCATCCATGACCATCATGACAACCTTGCCCTCGGCGGTGATACCGATGGCGGTACGGCTGGCACGGGAGGACTGATAATCAGAGCTGGGCGCAACGACGATCTCGCCGTCCTTCACCAAAACCGCGCCGAAGCCGCCGATGGCTTCCTGGATCTGATCCTCATAGGCCGCGAATTCCGCCTGGGTGCCGATCATGGCAGTACCGTCCTTGAGGATGGCGAAGAAGCCATCCTTATCCACATCGTGCCACTTGACACCCTTCATTACCAGAAGGCCGCCGGGCTCACCGGTGGACATATTGTAGCCGTCGCCGTTGGTAGCAACTACGACCTTAAAGTTTTCAATGTAATTGGCAGGGTCAGAGGGGTCGGTATGGCGCTTGAGCATAGCCGCAGCCTGATCGGTCACGCGCTGCATGCCCCAACCCTTGGAAGGATCGTTATCCCGGTAGTTCGCCATGATGGTTACATCCTCACGGTTCACATCCACGGTAGCGATAAAGTAAACGATCTGCTTGTTATCGGCAGTCAGAGCATAGTTGATGCTCTGGGTAATGCCGGGAGCCAGCGTAGAGTTGCTGGAGGAAAACACCTCATAGTAAGGGTTACCATCGGGCTCGGTGGCCTCGGTGGTGGCTTCGGTAGCAGGCTCGGTAGTCTCGGTGGTAGGCTCCGTAGTGGGCTCAGTCACCACAGGCTCTTCCAGCAGATGGCCGCCCTGCTGATACAGATAATCGGCAAAGGCGTAGCAGGCTGCAGTGCGGAGATCCGTAAGTGCGGACAGCTCCCGGGAGGCTTCCAGAACCTGAATGCCCAGATCGGCGCTGTAGGTGTTATATACGGCGTTTCTCACATCTTCCTGGGTCTGCAGGCCGCTGAAGCGGTTGTTCATAAAGTAGGCAGACCGCTGTGCATCGGAAAGGGATGCCACAAAATAGGCCTCCGCTGCTTCGCTCATGCTCTTTCCGGCCTTGAGCTGGGCAATCAGATAGTAGGCATCCATATCGCCATAGAAATCGTCCATGCCGAAGGCATCGTCTGCATCCACGCCGAAGCAGTTGGCAAGAATGTAGGCAGCCATTTCTTCCACCGTGCCGGCAGGAACAGAGCCGTAATTATGGCTGAAGAGCAGCAGGTCGCACAGGTCACCTGCCCAGCCTGCCAGATCCGAAGAGCCGGCATTGACCCAGGAAATGTTCATAGTGCCGAACATATGGCCAAAGTCCACCTGGTCACCGTTGGGCAGGGTGAAGAATTCCACATTCTTCAGGTCCATAGCGGTGGTGCCGTTGGCAGCATCCAGTTCCCGGACATAGGCGGCAAAGCCGGTGATCTCCTCACCGGCCAGCGTGGTCCAGTTTCCGTCGTTATAGCGGTCAACGCCGGTACGCAGGAAGTTCAGAACCAGCTGATTCTTGTTATAGTTCAGATTGGAAGCCGCATACTGCTCTGCGTAGCCTTCCAGTACCTTCAGCTTTGCAAGGAAGGTCTGGTAATCGGTAATGCTTCCCTCTTCTGCCTGCAGCTGGGCTGCGGCGGTGGTTTCGGTGGCAGGTTCGGTTACGGCCACCGAGGTTGTCGGTTCAGTTTCGGTAGCGGATGCCGTAGGCATCAGCGGACCGAAAGTCAGGCACAATGCCAGAACTGCCGACAAAAATTGAATAAACTGCTTTTTCAACTTTCTGCGCCTCCTGTAGAAAGATTTTCAAGAATATAGTTGATTTCCTCCTGCATGGCATACAGGCGGTTCAACTGTGTTTCGTCGAGATCGGGACTCCCGACGATTTCTTCCATGGTTATGTACACATTCCGTGTGACGCCGGCTGCATCGGTAATGGTGCCGGCAGGATAGCCGCCGTTACCTCCGATGGTCACCTGAAACAGCCGGTATTCTGTTTCCCCGATCTCGGTGGAAAACTCCACGGTCACGCTGTCCTGCGAAGCGATGCGGTTGACCTGCATGAGCTGCGCCCATTGCTCCTGATAGCGCAGATCACCAAAATCGGTGTGGACGATCACATCGTCGTTTCCCGGCTCAGTGGGATCGGTTTCTCCCGGTGCCGACGGCTCGCCCAAGGTTGGAACAGGCGTTCCGCTCTGGGTTTGTGTCGGGCCGGTGGCAGGCGTGTCCTGCCCGCCGCAGGCTGCCAGCAGCGCCGCAAATGCGGCCGCCAGCAGTATGGTTAAGATGATTCTTTTCATCGCGTTCCTCCCGGTTCGCTGAAATGCACAGAAGGGCCCAGCCTCCCCGGCTGAACCAAAAGATAATTTTACGATTCTATCTTACCACAGAATCTTGTCATTTTCAACCATAATTCTGCAGGCAAGCGTCACAAGCAAGGTTTATGGGTTTTATTTTTCCGGGCTGCAGGGCCCATCTTCAAAGATTGGAATTGATTCCCCCCGCAGGATCGCCCGGGCAACCAGCGTCAGCCGCTGGGCAGCCACTTGGGGATTCCAAAGCTTCGCAACGGTTTCGTAGGCCTGCTGCCCGAGGCGGCTGCACAGCTGCCGGTCACGCAGCAAACCCGCCACCTTTTCCGGCAGCCGGTCTTCCTCCCCTGCCGGATAGCAGAAGCCATTGTCGCCATCGCGGATCAGGTAAGGGGTAGCCCCCGCCGCCTGGCAGGCCACCACAGCGCAGCCGCTGTTCATTGCCTCGTTGAGCACAGCGCCCCAGCCCTCCTGCCGGTCGCTGGTAAACAAAAAGATCTCCGCCTGCTCCATTTTCTGCCGGACCTGCTCCGGCTTCATAGCGCCCATAAAACGGACACAATCGGTAAGCCCAAGCTCCTCCACCCGGTCTTTCAGAAGCTGCTCCTGAGGTCCGGTGCCGATCATCTCCAGTGTAAAGGGCAGTCCCTCAGCTTTCAGCTTAGCAGCCAGCTCCACCGCCTGCAGCGGATGTTTCCAGGAAAGCATTCTGCCCACCCAAAGCAGCGTATGGGGCTGCTTCTGCGCCAAAAGGCTGGAAATATCCTGCTGCTTGAAGGGGGGGAAATATCCCCATCGAAAAGCTTTGCCCCGAAACAGGCCGAATTTCCGGTAATCCCGGGCGGTATAGGCGCTGGCGCACAGCAGATACACCGGCTTTTTCCGGGGATTGCGAAGATGCCACTTGATCAGCCGGGGCAGATATTTCAGCGGCTCATCCCCTTTTTTCAGCGGACGCTCCTGATAGCGCAGGACCGGTTTTCCTGCCCGGATACACCGGGCAATCAGCGCCTCCGGCGCAGAGCCTGCCAAAATAATATCTGCCGCATCCAGAAGCTCCGCTGCCCGGTTCAGCTCTCTGCTGCAATCAAGCACATAGTCCGGCAGCTGCGCCTCGCCCCAGCCCAGCTGCCTGCGCTCCTGGGGTAGCTCCGCCACCGCAAGGAAAGTAAAATCCCACTGCTTAGCCAATTCCTCACACAGCGGCCGCTGATGGTGATTGAAATAATTGCTCAAGAAAACCAGTTTCATAGGCTGTTCCCTTCCCTTCCGGAAAGCAGCAGGAATGTGCCGGCAAAGATATAGATACCCAGACCGCCGGAGAATACCGCCGCCTCGCCCATGCCCAGCATCAGCGTGCAGGCGAAGCCCGCCACATAGGCAAAGCGCTCCTTGCTGCGGTAAGACGTGCCATCCTGATAGAGATACCGGAACAGCAGAAAACACACCGCCACCAGCACCGGCAAGCCGTAGGAGCTGGCGATATCCAGATGGGTATTGTGCATCTGGAAGGAGCCGGTTCCATTGGAAAGCTGGCTGTAAGCGCCGATCAGCGGCGAATCACGCAGCGCCTGCAGCGCCGGCATCCAGATATTCATGCGGGAAGAAAGCTCTTTTCCGGCGCTTGCCATAAAGGAAAACAGCTTCTGCACCCAGGGCGTGTAGATCAGGACGACATAAGCTCCCAGAAACACCGCCGGACTTACCGCCACCGCAGCTGCCCAGAACCGGTTGAACCGGAAGGCGGAACGCCCCCGCAGCGCCAGCCAGAGGCAGATCGCCGTGTAGATCAGCATTGCGAGAATACAGTTGCGGGAGCGGGTGGAAAACACGAAGAAAGCAAGACACACAGCCATGGCAATGTGCAGCAGCTTTTTATACCAACGCTCCGGCACAAACAGCCGGTAGGCCTCCAGCATATACAGACACACCAGGAACAGACCCGCCAGATTGGGGTTGGAAAACCGGAAAGTCAGATACGGGGTGACCCGCCCGTTGTAAAGATACATCCGGGAGGTCTGGAAAATATACATCACGATCAGATAGGCCGCCAACAGGTCGATCACCAGATTGATAAAACCAGCCGCCTCCTCGCTGAGCCGCAGGCGGTAGGCCGCCTGAAAGAACAGCAGGGTCATAATAAAAATAATAAGCTTACGCAGATAGCTGAAACTCACGGAAGAGCCGCAGGCGCTGGCATTGATCAGCACATTCAGCCCTGCCACAACCGCAACCGCCAGCATCAGCAAATCCATCCGGGTAAAGGTCTTGCGAACAGAAAGCGCCCAAAGAAGAACCGTCAGAGGAAAGGTCATGGTAAAAAGATTGCTGCACAAGCTCTTATACCCCAGAGCCTGCATCACAATGATTCCCGCCGCGATCACATATAAAATTTTGATCCAGATTTCCTCTTGTCGGCTAAGTTTCATAGTAAGCTCCTGTAAACATTCATAAAGGAATCCACCATAGCTTGGGCGGAATAGGCTTTGCCGGCAGCCGCCGCGATGGCATCACGGTCAAAAGCCTGCTGCAGGCAATTCTGCAGACAATTCTGCAAGCCATCCACATCGCCATAGGGGATAAATGCGCTGTACTGCGGCAGCGCAATGGTTTCCGGGCCGCCGGCCTCAAAGCCCACGACCGGCGTTCCGCAGCAGAGGCTTTCGGCGCAGGGCATGGAAAAGGTTTCCCGCCGACTGAGCAGCAAGGTGGCTGCCGCCTTCCGGTAAAGCTTTGCCAGCTCGTTCTGATCCCGCACCACGCCCAGCAGCTTCACATTTTCCGGGCAATCCTGAACCGGCCCTGCCGGCCCCGCCACGAGAAAAGTCACCCGGGGCATTCGCCGGGCCAGCTCCAGCAGCCACGCTCCGCCTTTGGGATGACCGGGGGTCACATCAAACCGGGCGGTTACATGCAGCACCGTATTTTCTTCCGGCCGGTCCTGAGGATCGGGGCAGAACACCCCATTGTCCAGCCCGTTGAACACGGTAACAAAGGGCAGCCCCGCCAGAATATCCGATTGTTTTGCCCGCTGGCCGGTCCAATCCGACACCGGGCAGATCACGCAGTTTTCTCCGAAGCCGGCAAAAGCCGCCTTCATAGCCCGGTAGGAATCAGCGGTGCGGTCAAACAGCAGGCTTTTCACCGCCTTGCGGCGGTCCGGGCATTTTTTGCAGCCCTTGTGCCACTGCTGGCACTCGAAGGCATGGCCGCAGTTGGCTGTGTACATAAACTCGGCGTGAAGAGAAACCACGGTTTTGATCCGGTTCTTCTTCAGCCAGGCCACCAGCCGGTAAATATTTACGAAATTTCCGTTAATGCATTGCAGATGTACAACATCCGGCTTCTCTCTGCGGATGATCCTTTGCAGCCGCAGCGTAGAAAGCAGGCAGCCGCCATAGGGCATGGCGGTAAACCGGCTGAGCAGGCTGTTGAGCTTACCGTACCAATCCGGGCAAAGGCGGATAATGCCCCGGGCCTTACAGCCCCTGCCCCGGCCGTAAACCACAACGGATTCCACGCCCCGCTCCAGCAGTCCCTCGTGGACCTGCCGGGTCAGCTTACCGGTGCTTTTTTCGCCGTATACATTGTTTACCTGCAAAATCTTCATATAGTTCCGTCTTTCAGTAGTTCTTTCAGCCGCATGCCCGCGATTCGGCTGTCGTGGTGCTGCCGGGCAGCCGCCAGCGCGTTTTCTGCCGTAACGCGGCGCAGCTCAGGGTCGCGAAAAGCCTGCAGCAGCCGCTCCTGCAGCTGATTCTCCTCTGTGGCGCAGATGGCGCAATCGTGGCGAACCAGATGCTCTACAGAGGCAATGCCTCTCGGGCCGTAGCAAAACAGCGGAATACCGCTGGCCAGGCTGTCAGCGATCTTGGTAGAAAGAGAGTGGCGCACAAAGGCCACGCTGTCGGCATCGAAAGCTTCGGTATGCAGCAGCAGGTCCGCATCCAAAAAGGCCTTTTCATACTCCGCGCCGCAGACAAAGCCGCACAGCTCAATGCTGCCGCAGCCGGAAAAAGCCGCAAGAACATCGGCGTTCTGCTCCGCGGTGTAGATCTTCAGCCGGTAGTCTGTCCCCTGCTGCTGATTGATGGCATCCAGCGCCTGCCCGATGCGCCGCAGCGACAAATAACGGTTGCAGCCGATATTGCCAAAATAGCATAGATTCTTGGGATTGTCGGTTTGCTTCGGCTGCTGGGCCACCGGCGCGCTCACCGAAGTCATCAGCGTGACGACCTCTGCCGGGAAATGGGCGGCGTAGGCCTCCCGCATTTCCTCGCTGATCACCGCCACATAGCGGCTGTTTGCCACCAGCTTGTCCATTTTCCGCCGCAGCAGCTTCAGCCGCAGCCGGTCAATGGGCTTCTTAGGAGGCGCAGCCAGATAGTATTCATCGCAAACATAAGTAACAATGGGAATGTTCCGCTTTTTGGATATCTTCAGCGCCATGTCGTAGATAAACTTGGAGCCGCCGGTGGCCACAAAAATGCAGGTCGGCTTCTGCTGGCAGAGCCAGCGGTCCAGCTTGGCTGTGTACCAGCCGCCCACCCTCCACAGAAGATCCCGAAGAAGCAATCGGACCGAAGATTTATTCTTCCGGTTTTTATAGAATTTTCTGTCTTTGTCGTATTCGTAAGCGCCCTGGGAGGCATGGATCTTCTCCTTCGGCACAACGCACCCGGGAGACCGCAGCCGGATAAACCGGTTCAGCATATCCTTATCGGTTACCCGATAGCTGGACTCGCATTTATCCACATCCGGCCAGGAGGGATAGATATACAGCTGGCAAAGCTCTTCTTTGGAAAAATGAGAAAACAGAGAAAGGAAGGTCTTTCCCATATTATTATGTGTAGAAAAAGGATTGTGGCTGATTAACAGCACTTTCACAGAATCACCGGCTTCCTTTTTAGGGTACAATTCGCCCATTATTTTGTTATTATAATACACCTGCCAGTAAATGTCCACCATGTTTTTCCCCATATAGGAAAATGTTCTTCTCACGCAAAAAACCAGCCCGGCAGGGCTGGTTTTCAGATTGCTTATCGAATGCTTCTGGTGTAGCCGTCAAAGTCCATGCCGTCGCGGTAGCCGGCGTAGGTTTCGTAGGAATGCTCCAAATCCACCAAAATGGCGTGGCGTTTGCACAGCCGCTTCTCCGGCGGCGGCAGCTGGGTATAGTCGCCATACAGCAGGGTCAGCAGTTCATCATAGCTTTTACTGATGGGATACTGCCCGCCGCAGAATTCGGCATTGCAGGTTTCTGCAAAATAGCTTCGGGGGAACACATTCTTACCGTAGCTGGATGCGGCAGCAAAGAAGCTGTGGACAAACCGGCTGCGATTGCTCCCCTTTTTGGCGAACTTCCAGAAAGCCTTTCCCGGCATCAGCCGGCACAGACCCATAAACAGCTTTTTCAGGCCGCTGTCGGTTTCATAGCCCCGGGCATACAGCGCCTTGGCGATGACGATCTTCGAGGCAAAAAACTGCAGCTTTCTGCCCAAACCCGTAGCCGCTGCGTTATCGCAGGGGAAGATATCCATATACACCCCCTGATGCACCAGCGGGTCTTTCGGGTGGAATTTCTCCAGGCAGGTAGTTCCGTTAAGCCGCAGCTTGGAAAAAAACATGGGCCAGTGCTCGGAGAACTCCTTTTGCAGGAAAAACCGCTGCCGATCCAGCACCGTGTCCGCCTCTTTCAGGAAGCGGTCATAATCCTCCCGGAGCATCAGAATGTCCACATCATCGTCCCAGGGGATAAAACCCTTGTGCCGCACAGCGCCCAGCATCGTTCCGGCAAAGAGAACATAGCCAATATTCAGCTTTTTGCAAACCCGGTCAAACTCCTGCAGCAGCAGAACCAGTGCCTGCTGATGTTCCTGCAGCGTTACCTGACGATGCCCGTTATCCAATCGGCTGCCTCCCAACCTGCAAAAAGCAGCCTGCGCTGCCCTTCGTTACTTATGCTTATACTTACGCAGACCGCCCAGCGCATAGCCTGCCCAGCAGCGCAGACTTTGCCCCAGCGGAAGCCGGAGATGCTTGCGGTAGACCCGCCAGCGGTTCATTGCGCTGCACAGCTTGTTGGATGCCCGGCTGCCCGACAAAAGCCGGTAAGCCCCCAGCACCTCGGTATTGCCGGCGGCGGTAAGGCCGTCCCGCAGGAGGGTCAGCCAAAAGGCGTAGTCTTCATGGTAGAACCCTACAGGAAAACGCCGCTCCCCCAGGGCCTGCCGGTCCAGCAAGGCTGTGGAGCAGCTGATCACGCTGGTGATCAGCGTAGCAGAGAAATCGGTTTTCTCCGGAACGATAAAATCGTCGCAGATTTTTTTCCCGGTTTCGTCGATCAGCCCATAGGAGCAGTATACGATCCCGGCGCCGGTAGCTTGGGCCAGAGCAACCTGCTTGCTGAGCTTTTCCGGATACCACAGATCATCGCTGTCCAGAAGGGCCACATAGCTGCCGTCGCACAGATCCAGCCCCCGGTTCCGGGTTCTGGCAACGCCCATATTTTCGGGATTACGCAGCAGACGGATGCGGGGCTCGCTCTGCGCCATACGCTCAACGATTTCGGCGGTGCTGTCGGTGGAGCAATCGTCGATCACCAGCAGCTGCCAATCGGTAAAGGTCTGGTCGATCACAGACTGGATCGCCTGCTCGATATAGCCCTCGGCGTTATAGGCGGGCATCAGCACCGTGACGCAAGGTTTCCGTTCCATGGCCATCAGCGGGCCCCCTCATGGGTAAACACCAGACGCACGGTTTTGATCATGCACATCAAATCCATGCCCAGGGACATATTGTTTATGTACTCCATATCATAGAGGATCTTTTCCTCCGGCTGCAGCTCATAGCCGCCGTTGACCTGCGCCAGGCCGGTCAGACCGGGCTTCACCGCCAAGCGGTGCCGGAAGCCATGGATATAGGTTTCAAACTTATCGTAGAAGAATTCCCGTTCCGGGCGAGGGCCTACAAAGCTCATATCGCCCACCAGAATATTCCAGACCTGAGGCAGCTCGTCCAGCCGGGATTTACGCAGGATGCGGCCTACTCTGGTGCAGCGCCGGTCGCGGCTTTCTGCCCACTGAGGGCCGTTGGCCTCCGCATCCAGATACATGGAGCGGAACTTGTAGATCGTAAAGACCTTACCGTCTTTTCCCAGCCGCTCCTGCCGGAACAGCGCGGGCCCCTTGGAATCCAGACGGATGCACATCGCGATCAGCAGCATCGGAACCAGCAGGATCATGCCGGCAATCAGCGCCCCTGCAATATCTGCTGCCCGCTTTACGGCAAAATACAGCCGCCCCGCGCGAATATCCGGCGCAGGAATCTCAACGATGGTGCGGTCGGTGAGAACCTCTTCAGTTGTTACAGGCTGTTCCACAGTAGGCATCTGCATTGGTGTCCTTTCCCAGATTCCGTGTATCCCGCCGGAAGTCTCCGGCGCTGCCGCCTTTCAAAAGGTCTGCACTGATACCATTATATCTAAGTTATTCTACACTAATCTGTCAGAATTTGCAACCGATATTTTTCCGTTTCTTAGCTTTTCTGCCCACGGTTTCCGAAAAAACTGCGGTGTCTATCGGGAGTTGACAGCAACTTCTTCTTATGGTAAACTAGCAAAAAGGAGGGATGCTCTGTGAAAAAAAGGTTTCCCGATATGATGGATCGCCCCAAGCCCGGTGTTGTATTCTGTATTTTTGTATACTGGGTGTTCGCCTTTGTTGTGTTCCCGTTTCTGGTGCCCGTTATCGGCCATGGTCTTTGGTACAACACCTCGGTCACCGCATGGCTGGACCTGATCTACTATGTTGTGAATGCGGTATGCCTGACATTAATGTGCAAGGAATACCTTGCCGATTCTTTTTTCAATGTACAAACCGACACCCGGAATTTCCTCAAAACAGCATCCATTGCCTTGCTGCTGATGCTTTTGGTTACCCCCTGGAATGCCGTCAAGTTTTACACCTACGGACCACGAACCACCGACTATTTCCCTCTGTCGGAAATGGCGATCGCATTACTCCCCGGTTATTTTGCGTATAATCTTCCTGTCTGGGGTACGCTGGTGCTGACATTTCTGACCCCCTTCTCCATAAGCATTCTGTTTTACGCTTCTGCCTTTGCGCCGGCGGCCGAAACCCGCCCCTGGCTGGGTTATCTTCTGGTATGTGTGGTCACCGCGCTGCCCAACTTGTTCGACATATTTTGGCGTGAGGATATTGCCTATAATCTGACGCGCTATCTCTTGCAGCTGCCGATTCACCTGATTGCCTGCTGGTCCTACCAGAAAACCGATACCGTATGGACACCGATTCTTGCTCTGGCAGGTTTCAATCTTGCAGCAAGCCTGTATGCAATTTTCTTCGGTTTTTGATTTTCTTTACATTCATAAAAAGGACATCCGCTTGGATGTCCTTTTTATTCAATATTGTTTTAGTTACTATTTTGTTTTTTGGTCCAAATTAAATCTCCCAAAAGCAGCATAAAAGAAACCAGCAATAAAAATGAAATGGGATCATACTTTCTTTCGGGGAATTGCAGCACTGTCTCTGATTTTTCGGCATTTGACCTTATAATTTTATTAGCATCCTCAACATAAACATAGATATACCCTGTGTCTATCGCATCATCATCGCCAGCAAATACTTTTTCGATTTTTGAATGTTCTGGATTATGAATATTCTGCTCTTCAAATCGAAGTAGTTCTGCATCTTGGAAAACATAGATACCAGAACCTCTTGCATTAACATAAAGCAACCCATTTTCATAGTGCATATCGCTTCTTCCGTTCCTTCCATCAGGGAATTGAAACCCATACAAATAACTCCCTGATGTGGTATACACATTGATAAGCTCTTCATCAATGTAGAACAAAAATATTTTTCCATCCTCAGCGATCAGCATATCCGGAGAATCACGAGGTATCAAAGGATCCGGATGAATAATATACTCCCCATCCCCCTCAAAAGAATGCACTCGATCAAACTCTTCTGATTCACTAAGATAAATAAAAAAAACAACAATGCAAAGAAAAACAATAGCATATAGTATTTTCCAAACTGTACTCATACATATTCTTTTATTATCAACGATGTCCATTGTTTTACCTCACCTAAACTACTGCAATCCATCTATATATTATCACGAAGCCTAACGGGATGCAATAAAATAAACTCAACTCCGCCCCGTACTCAATGAATTTATACAGTTTTCTTCCAAATCCCATAGAACAGCCTATAGTACCAGCCAGACTTGGCTGCATTTTCTTTCGCTCAGGCGAAAGAAAATCATGGTTTCCTCAGCCAAGGAGTTCTTTCCAAATACCAGCCTGATCCAAGCGCTCCTGTAAATTTTCTGAAACGCAATCTAGGTTCAGAAATTCGTGTTCAAGATAGTTCTCAAATGTACCGCCGTAAAGAATTGTATCTACCGACTGCCAAAAAGATACGATAGGCATATCATCCAAACCATCAAAAAAGCATCTGTGTGCAAAGAACGGGATCAATTTAGCACTTGCTTTCAAATAGTTAATGACAGCCTCGTCAAACAACTCTGAATCCGAAGAAAATCCCAATTTATCCCCTAGTAACTTCAGCAGATCCTCTCTGTTGTTTTTCAGATCAAACAAAAAACTCGCCTCAATGGATGCCGCAAATTCCTGAAACCGGGTCAAATTATCCTCAGAAAGATCACGATAGTCAAAAAAAGAAGGGCCAACCGGTACACCGCAAAACAAAAACTCCCGAATCTCTTGGGGAAAACGAAATTGAAATACGCTTTCAGCGTTAGTTAATTGCAGTTCCGTCATTCCGCGTTCAAAGGAAATTCCAGCTTTTTTCAGCTTATCGATCATGCTGTAGTTATCCATATACCGACCCTCCTATCCGTTTCATTATATCAGATTATTTCATGCTTCGCAAGCGCCGGTACCGGCCAGATTTGTTTGCATTTTCTTTCGCTCAGGCGAAAGAAATTTATGGTGTCGCCGGGGCCCTGCCCGGCGAGCAACACCCCACCGGGGTGTTGCAACTTATTTTTAAATCTTAGCCGGAACGACAAAAAAAGACAGAACCCAAACGGGTTCTGTCTTTTTTTGGAGGTACCGGCCAGATTTGAACTGGCGAATAACGGTTTTGCAGACCGGGGCCTTACCACTTGGCTACGGTACCATTTGCAAAAATAGGAACGCATCGCGTTCCTATTTTATTTTATTGGAGCGGGTGACGAGGCTCGAACTCGCTACCTCCACCTTGGCAAGGTGGCGCTCTACCGGATGAGCTACACCCGCATCTGGTGCCTCCGGTCGGAATCGAACCAACGACACGCGGATTTTCAGTCCGCTGCTCTACCTA
>JAZSGN010000031.1:0-82071 GCA_045532755.1 Faecousia sp. | reverse complement strand
CCGCCAGAGCGCATCCCTGCTTCCTATCTATGATGCTCTGATGAAGTTCATGGTATCCTCCTACAACTACAGCCACTAATCCCTAACAGCAAAAGCCCCGCTTCGGCGGGGCTTTTTGCGTCTTTGGACAATACGGATTCCCACGGTCGCTTCGCTCCCTCGGAATGACAGGAATGCCATCAAATCCCCTTGTCATTGCGAGGCTTGCACAACGGGGCCCCCACAAAGGCGAATGGCCTTTGTGGGGAGAGGAGGAGCAAGGCCTGCGGGTGGAATTTCCCCCCTTGGGGGAAATGGAACAATGCAGCCTTTGCTCTGACGATGTGGCAATCCGTAATCTCCTTTGTAGGGGCAGGCTATGCCCGACGGAAAGGTTAGGATGGTCTATATCTCAACCTTTTTGCAAAGCAATATGGCAAATATTGACACCGCTGACTACCTTTGCTATACTGGTATTATACTTAGAATCAGGGAGGAAATGGCTATGAAAAAGTATAGATTTTTTCTGAGCATTTTGGTGTTCGCCCTATTTGTGTCGTTGGCGTTTCCTAAGGCCGAGGCGGCAGAAATTCAATACTCCGGCACCTGCGGCGATAACCTGACATGGACTCTCGACAGCGAAGGAACCCTCACCATCTCCGGAACAGGAGCTATGACAGACTATTATTCGAGTTCTTCTGTTCCGTGGTATTCTTATTGTGCTTCCATCAAAACGGTTGTCCTTGAATCCGGCGTAACATCGATTGGTGATATGGCCTTTAATAGCTGCAGTAATCTGACCTCTATCACGATTCCCGAAGGCTTGTCCCGAATCGGATACGGTGCATTCGCCTTGTGCTACAACTTGACCGATGTTGCGATTCCTAAAAGCGTCACCAGCATTGGGGATTCTGCTTTCTCCCGCTGCCTTGCCTTGGCAGGTATTTGGGTACACGAAGACAACGAAAACTATAGCAGCGATTCCTATGGCGTACTCTTTAATAAGAACAAAACTACACTCATTGCAGTTCCCGGCGGCATGAGTGGAGAATACGTTATTCCAGACGGCGTTACCAGCATTGGCGGTTCCGCATTTTATAATTGCAACAAACTGATCAGTGTTACGATTCCGGATGGCGTAACCAGCATTGGCGATTCCGCATTTTTTGCTTGTGTCAGAATGGTTAATCTTGTGCTTCCGGGCAGCATCACCAGCATTGGGTATAGTGCGTTTAATGAATGCAGCAGTATGGAGCATGTACTCTATACCGGAACATGGGCCCAATGGACTAGCCTATTCCGCTATTTGCCAGATAAAATGCTGATGTGTACCATTCATGAAGATGCGACCGGTGGCGAAGTTTGCTGGACAGAAAACTGCCAGAAGAGCGGATACTACTGCTCGGTTTGCAAATCCTATCTGACCGAAGGCCCCGCCTCTGCCGATGCTCACAGCTATGAAAATGGTAGCTGCACCCTCTGCGGCGCAGAGGATCCGGATGCTCCTAAAATTCTGTATTCCGGCACCTGCGGCGATAACCTGACATGGACTCTTGATATTGAAGGTACCTTTATAATTTCCGGAACCGGGGATATGACGAACTATACATCGAGTTCTTCTGTCCCGTGGTATTCTCATCGTGCTTCTATCAAAACCGTTATGATTACTTCCGGTGTGACCAGCATCGGTAAGTATGCATTCTCTGACTGCAGCAGCCTGACGGCCATCACCATCCCGGATAGTGTAACCAGTATTGGGCATTCTGCATTATGGAGCTGCAGCAGCTTGAAGGCAATCACGATTCCGGATAGTGTTACCAGCATTGGAGATTATGCATTTCGTTTATGCAACAATCTGGTCAGCATTAGTCTCGGGAATGGCGTAACCAGTATTGGATACTGTGCGTTCGGTAGCTGCAGCAGCTTGACCACTATTGTTTTGCCCCCCAGCCTGACCAGTATTGACTTTTATGCATTTGAGGGTTGCAGCAGCCTGACTGCTGTTGCCATCCCTTCTGGCGTGACCAGCATTTGGGCCCATGCGTTCCAAAACTGCAGCAGCCTGACCGGCATCTGGGTGGATGCGGAAAATCCGAATTACTCCAGTGATTCTTATGGTGTGCTGTTCAATAAGGACAAAAGTACGCTCGTTACTGCACCTGGCGCAATCAGTGGTAGCTATACCATCCCCTCCAGCGTGACCGGTATTGGAAATAATGCGTTCCGTTCCTGCAGTAGCTTGACCGCAGTCACCATCCCCTCTAGTGTGATCAGCATAGGAGATGATGCGTTTCGTTCCTGCAGTAGCCTGAAGCATGTGCTGTATACCGGTACGGAAGATCAATGGGGCGATATTGCTATAGGAAGTCCCAATACCGAGTTGACGAACGCCACAAGGCACTATGAGGCATCCGGTGATGAAGTTTCCTGGACAGAAAACTGCCAGAAGAGTGGCTACTACTGCTCGATCTGCAAGTCCTATCTGACCGAAGGCCCAGCCGTCGCGGATGCCCACAGCTATGAAAATGGCACCTGCACCTTCTGCGGCGCAGCCGATCCTGATTTTGTTGAGCCCGTTGAGCAATTCGAACTCTCTGGCGCGAACGTGGTTCTGGGCAATGACCTGACTATGAACTTCGCTCTGCTGGCTTCGAACCTCAGTGGCACCGACTACTACGCTGAGATCGTCAAGCACAACCCCGATGGAACCACCGTCACCACCACCTATCCCTTCAGCAGCTGGACTGCCTATGGCCCCATGTACCTGATCACCCTGGACGGCCTGGTAGCCAAGCAGATGAGCGACAAGGTAGAGGTTACCATCTACACTACGGACGGCACGCAGGCTTCCTACACTTGGGTAGACTCCATCCGGGACTACTCCATCCGCCAGCTGAATGCCGACTCCAACTCTGCAAAGGTTAAGACCTGCGTTGCGGATATGCTGAACTACGGCGCAGCGGCTCAGGTGCAGTTTAACTACAACACTTCCGACCTGGCTAACGCCACCATGACCGACACCCACAAGTCCTACGCAACCGCAGCTCTGGACTTCAGCCAGTACACCAATAACCAGGTAGTTGGCGACAACTTCTTTGGCACGATCCTGGCTCTGGAGACCAACATTAAGATGGGCGTGTTCTTCAAGGGTACCGGTTATGAAGGCTACACCGCCAAGGTCAGCTACCGTGACCATAACGGCAACGCTGTCAGCTACGAAGTAGCAGGCGCTGACTTCGATGCCACTTATGCCGCGGGCGGCATGTATGGTATCATGGTAGATACTCTGGTAGCCGGCGACGTCTATCAGGTTGTTACCGTGGAAGTCTACAACGGCAGCACTCTGGTTGCTTCCGTATCCGAATCTATGGAGAGCTATGTAGTCCGCCAGAGCGCATCCCTGCTTCCCATCTATGATGCTCTGATGAAGTTCATGGTATCCTCCTACAACTACAGCCATTAAATAAAGCTTTTGCGGTTTGATCTACTCAGCCGGGCCGGGTATCGATGCTAAAGTGCTGACGATACCGGGCGGGTCCGGGAAGTAACGAATTGCATAAGGCCAAATGCGTAAAGAAAGCTCCGCCCTTCGGCGGAGCTTTTCTTTCTCTCTCCGCAACCCAAATTTATGGATTTGGGTTGCAAAGCAGGGCAATGTGTGGTAGGATATATCCGTATATTTATGCCCTTTGGGCATTTTTTATGGATTTCGTGAGCAGGAGCGTCTATGAGCCGGATTTATTTGTGTGGACATACCGGGAGCAGAAACCGTGGCTGCGATGCCATTATTCGCTCGACCGCCGGTATTCTCAAGCAACTCAATATGGGCGTAAGCGCTATGACCTTCCGGGAAGATCAGGACCGGCTGGTGGGTTTGGATCGGTGCGTTACCCTGATTCCTTACCCCAAGAAGCCTTTGCCGGTTCGCGCTGCCGGTTTGCTTCGCCGGAAGCTGACCGGCGACAGCGTGTTTGGCAAGCGGTATTTTTATAAAGAGCTGATCCGCAAGGTGTCGGAAGGGGATATCCTCTTTAATGTTGGCGGCGACACCTATTGCTACGGAAAGCCCAACCTGAGCTATGCGCTGAATGAAATGGCTCAGGAGAAGGGGATCGATACCGTGTTTTGGGGCTGCTCGCTGGACAAGGGACTTCTGGACGATCCTCAGATGCTGGCGGATGTGAACCGCTACCGCTGGATCGTTGCCCGGGAGACCATGTCTTACGAGATGTTTGTGTCCCGGGTTGCCGACCCCAGCCGGGTGCTGCTGGCCTGCGACCCTGCCTTTGCGCTGCAGCCGGAAGAAGTGCCGCTTCCCGAGAATTTCCTGCCGAAGCAGACCCTTGGCCTGAACATAAGCCCCCTGGTGTTTGCCGACAGTCAGGATGACAGCGATATCATGTATCGCAACCTCTACTGTCTGATCGACCATGTTCTGGCAAGTTCCGATCTGCATATCTGCCTGATTCCCCATGTGTATCACGCAGAAGAGAATCTGGAGGATATTCGGATCCTGCGTCACATTCGGCGCAAATATGCTGACAATCCCCGGATTTCCCTTGTGGAGCAGGAGTATTCCAGCGCACAGCTGAAATATATTATCTCCCAATGCCGGTTCTTTATCGGCGCAAGAACCCATTCCATGATCGCCGCTTACTCTTCCGGCGTTCCGGCGCTGGCGCTGAGCTATTCCCAGAAATCCCTGGGAATTGCAAAGGATTTGTTCGGCACCACCGAGGGCTACGCCATTTCCTGGCGGCAGTTCCGGGAGGATGGACAGCTGCTCGATGCCTTTGAACAGCTTCGCAGCCGGGAGACAGAGCTTCTCAGCCTTTACGAAAGGCTGCTGCCGGAATACCGGGCAAGAATTTTTGAAGCCGCGAAAATCGTGACCGGCAGATAAGGATATACCATGCAGAAACGGGAGAAGGGCATCGCCCTGTCTTATTTACATACCGGCGTGAATATGGTTTGCGGATTGTTTCTTTCCGCTTACCTGCTTCGGATGCTGGGGGATGTGGAATACGGCATCTACCAGACCATTGCCTCCTTTGCAAACTATCTGGTTTTGCTGGAGTTTGGCACCGGTGCGGTGATGACCCGCAACCTTTCCATGTGCCGGGGATTGGATAAGCCTCAGGCGGAGATCAACCGGAATGCCTCCACCGTCTGGACGCTGACAGCTATCTTGACTCTGGCAATCGCGGCGGCTTCGTGGCTGTTTTCCGTGGCCAGTCCCGGGATCTTTGCCAAATCCATGACCGCCCAGCAGATAGCCTACGGAAGAAAAATTCTGATTTTTATTACCGGCTATCTGATCTTTGCCTTCCTTCACCAGACGGTAAACGGCGCTATTCTGGCCTATGAAAAATACACCTTTGCCTCTTTGCAGAATCTTGTCCGCACAGTAACAAGAACGCTGGTGCTGGTTCTGCTGGTTGCGGGGTGGCAGTATTCCATTCTGATCGCCGCTGTGGATATGGTTCTCAACGGCCTGTGTTTCCTCTGGTCTTACCGGTACTGCCGCAGGACATTGGGTCTGCAGCTTCGCATCGGGAAAATGGACAAAACCATTCTGGCAGGCTGCGCGCCGCTGTGCGTGGCGATCTTCCTGCAGGCCATTGTGAATCAGGCCAATAACAATGTGGACAAATTCATTATCGGCATTACCATCTCTCCGGAAAGCGTAACGCTTTACTCGGTGGCGATGTATATTTTCAGCATTTTCTCTTCGCTGACCACCATTCCCGTGTCGATGTACGCACCGGCGGTGATCCAGAAGGTTGGCGCGAATGTCACCCGCCGGGAGTTGGCGGACAGCCTCGCAGAGCCCTGCCGGTTGACTGCTATGCTGGGAGGATTGGTGCTTTTCGGCTTTGTGGCCGCCGGCAGGCAGTTTATCTGCCTTTTCTACGGCGAAGCCTACAGCATCGCGTGGCCCATCGCCATCGTGATCATGGTGCCGATGTATATCAATATGGTCAACGGCGTTCTGGTGAATGTTCTGGATGCGCTGAATAAGCGGCTGATTCGCTCGGTCGCGCTGCTGGTCACCACTGCCGCCAACATCGTTCTTACGGTGTTCTGGCTCAAATGGTGGGGGCTGATCGGCGCGGCTCTGGCAACGGCGGTCTGCACCTTCCTGGGGCAGGTGCTGTTTATGAATATCTACTATCAGAAGGCTCTGCACATTCCGGTGCTGCGGCTGTTCCGGGAGGCGTTCCGGGGCGTGCTGCTGTGGCTGGTGGTTGGCTGCGGCCTGGGATATTGGGTTGGCACGCTGCTGCCCAACACGCTGCTGTCCTTTATCGCCAGCGGAGCGACCTTTATGGCGGCAGCGCTGGGTGGACATCTGCTGTTTGGAGCAGACAAAACCCAGAAAGCAAAATACAAAGCGTTGATTTTCGGGAGGAAACACCATGGTTGATCAGTCCCGATGCACCGGCTGCGGCGCCTGCGAAGGGGTCTGCCCGGTGTCGGCCATTGCGATGAAAGAGGATGCCGAGGGTTTTTTATACCCCGAGATCGATCCTTCCCTTTGCGTAGGCTGCGATGCCTGCAATCGGGCCTGCCCTGTGGAGCAGAGCCGGGAGCCGGGGCAGGAAGCAAAGGCCTTCATGGCCTATAGCCGGGACCCGCTGCTGCGAAAACAGAGTTCCTCCGGCGGCGCCTTTTCCATGCTGGCCCGGAAGATTCTGGGGCAGGGCGGAACGGTATTTGGCTGCGCTATGGATGCCGATTGCCGGGGCGCTTCCCATATCCGGGTGGACAGCCTGGAGAACCTGGAGCGCCTTCGGGGCTCTAAATATGTGCAGAGCCGCATGGGCGATGTGCTGCGGCAGGTTCAAAAAGACCTGCGGGAAGGCCGGTGGGTGCTCTTCAGCGGAACGCCCTGCCAGGTGGCGGGTCTGCGAGGATTTTTGGGCGATCAGAAGCAGGAAAAACTGCTGACCGTGGATCTCATCTGCCACGGTGCGCCCTCGCCTATGGTCTGGCGGGAATATGTCCGCCAATTGGAAAAGGAAGCCGGCTCGAAGCTGATTCGGGTGCAGTTTCGGGATAAGGCCCGGGGCTGGCGGCTCTTTTCTTTACACTGTGAATTCGAAAACGGCTCTGTCCGCAGCAAAACTGTGGCGGAGGATCTGTATCTGCGGTCTTTTGTGCAGGATCTGTATCTGCGCCCTTCCTGCCACCAATGCGCCTTTAAGGGCAATGGCTATCGAAGCGACCTCACCTTGGGGGACTTCTGGGGCGTGGAGCGGGTACTTCCCCAGGAAGCAGGGGACGAGGGCGTGTCGCTGATCATAGCCCATACCGGAAAGGGCATTGCGGCGCTGGAAAATCTGGAAGGCGCAGTCCGCCCGGTTCCCCTTGCGCCGTCGCTGGAAAGCAACCGCCCCTATTACCGCAGCGTAAAACCCAATCCTTACCGGAATACCGCTTTGCGGCAGATTCGGCTGCGGGGAACAGAGGGTGTTTTAGCCAAGTATTGCGGCACCGGCCTGACGGCCAAATGCCGCCGCAAGCTTGCGGCAATCTTAAGAAAATAATGGAAACCCATAACCGGCGGTTTCCGGGATAGTGAGGCAAACTATGAGTACATTCGCAAATAAAACGCTGCTGATCACCGGCGGCACCGGCAGCTTTGGCAATGCTGTGCTGACCCGATTTTTGAAAACGGATATTGGCGAGATCCGCATTTTCTCCCGGGATGAGAAAAAGCAGGATGATATGCGCCATGTATTTCAGGCCCAATACCCGGAATACGCCGATAAGGTGCGTTATTACATCGGCGATGTGCGGGATCTGGCATCTGTGAAAAGCGCCATGCATGGGGTGGACTATATTTTCCACGCGGCGGCGCTGAAGCAGGTGCCTTCCTGCGAGTTCTTCCCGCTGGAGGCGGTGAAGACCAATGTGCTGGGCACGGACAATGTGCTGACAGCCGCCATCGACCTGGGCGTGGAAACGGTGATCTGTCTGTCTACCGACAAGGCTGCCTACCCGGTGAATGCCATGGGAACTTCCAAGGCTATGATGGAAAAGGTGGTGGTAGCCAAGAGCCGCACCACCAAGAAAACAAAAGTATGCTGCACCCGCTATGGAAATGTTCTGTGCAGCCGCGGCAGCGTGATCCCGCTGTGGATCGAGCAGATCAAAAAAGGCACACCCATCACCATTACCGAGCCCACTATGACCCGGTTTGTCATGTCGCTGGATGAAGCGGTGGATCTGGTGCTGTTTGCCTTTGAAAACGGCGTGCGGGGAGATATTCTGGTGCAGAAAGCACCGGCCTGCACCATCGAAACGCTGGCCAAGGCGGTAACGGAGCTGTTCTCGCCGGGTCATGAGATCAAGATCATCGGCATTCGCCACGGT
The DNA here is from genome assembly GCA_045532755.1 of Faecousia sp. Taxonomy (GTDB): domain Bacteria; phylum Bacillota; class Clostridia; order Oscillospirales; family Oscillospiraceae; genus Faecousia. The sequence continues at coordinate 73,713 of JAZSGN010000031.1, read as the reverse complement.
GAGAAGATGTACGAAACGCTTCTGACCAACGAGGAATGCGGAAACGCGGTGGATATGGGCAATTTCTACCGGGTCCCCTGCGACAAGCGGGGTCTGAACTACGATAAGTATTTCCGGGAGGGCGACATTACCCGTAACCCCCTTACGGAATTCAACAGCAGCAACACCCGCCAGCTGACGGTAGAGGAAGTAAAGCAGAAGCTGCTTTCGCTGAGCTATATCCGTCAGGAGCTGGCTGCCTGGGAGGGGAAAGCATGAATATCCTTGTGACCGGCGCCCGGGGGTTTGTGGGGCAGAATCTGTGCCGCACGCTGGAAACCATTCGCGATGGCAAGAACCGCACAAGGAAGCTCTCTGTTACCCGGATCGACGAATTCGATCTGGATACCGATCCGCAGCTGCTGGATACCTACTGCGCCCGGGCGGATTTTGTGTTCCATCTGGCAGGGGTGAACCGGCCTAAGGACAACGGCGAATTTATGTCCGGGAACTTTGGCTTTACTTCGCAGCTGCTGCAGAAACTGAAGGAGCAGGGCAACCGGTGTCCTGTGATGCTGGCAAGCTCCGTGCAGGCCACGCTGATCGGGCGCTACGGTCAGTCGGACTACGGAAAAAGCAAGCTGGCAGGGGAGCAGCTGCTGTTCTCCTATGGCGAAGAGACCGGCGCGCAGGTGCTGGTGTATCGATTCCCGAATCTGTTCGGCAAGTGGTGCCGCCCGAATTATAATTCCGTGGTTGCCACCTTCTGCCATAATCTGGCAAACGATTTGCCTATTACTGTCAGCGACCCGGCGGTGACGCTCCAGATGCTCTATATCGATGATCTGGTGGAGCAAATGCTGGATGCCCTTGAGGGCCATCCCTGCCGGTGCGACTACGATGGCCTGCAGCCGGTGCCGTCGGCAACGGGGCGCTATTGCTATGCGCCCGTTACCTATACGGTGACCCTTGGGCAGATCGCGCAGCTGCTGGAAACCTTCCGGCAGCAGCCCCAAAGCCTGATGATGCCGGATATTCCGAAGAATTCCTTTGCACGCAAGCTGTACTCCACCTATCTTTCCTACCTGCCGAAGGAAAAGGTCAGCTTTCCGCTGAAAATGAACCGGGATGACCGGGGCAGCTTCACCGAGCTGCTGAAAACCGGCAGCTGCGGTCAGTTCAGCGTGAACATCTCCCGGCCGGGTATCACCAAAGGCGAACACTGGCACCACAGCAAGTGGGAGTTCTTTATTGTGGTTTCCGGCAGAGGCCTGATCCGGCAGAGAAAACTGGGCAGCGACGAGGTGCTGGAATTCCATGTTTCCGGCGACGACATCCGCGCGGTGCATATGCTGCCCGGCTATACCCACAACATTATCAACCTCAGCGATACAGAAAATCTGGTAACGGTCATGTGGGCCAACGAGACCTTCGACCCCAACCGACCGGATACCTATTTTGAGAAGGTGAACCCAGATGTATGATGTTTCCTTTCAGAACAACGGAAAACTGAAACTGCTGATTATCGTTGGCACGCGGCCGGAGATCATTCGCCTTTCTGCGGTGATCAAAAAATGCCGCCAGTATTTCGATACGATTCTGGCCCACACCGGCCAGAACTATGATTATAACCTCAATGGCGTGTTCTTCCGGGATTTGGAGCTGGCAGACCCGGAGGTGTATCTGGATGCCGTTGGAAGCGACCTGGGGGAGACCATGGGCAATATCATTGCCCGGTCCTATCAGCTGATGGCACAAATCCGGCCCGATGCGCTGCTGGTTCTGGGTGATACCAATTCCTGCCTGAGCGTCATCGGCGCAAAGCGGCTGCATATCCCCATTTTCCACATGGAGGCCGGCAACCGCTGCAAAGACGAATGCCTGCCGGAAGAGACCAACCGCCGCATTGTAGACATCATTTCTGATGTGAATCTGTGCTATTCCGAGCACGCCCGGCGGTATCTGGCGGAGAACGGCCTGCCTAAGGAGCGAACCTATGTGACCGGCTCGCCTATGGCAGAGGTGCTCCATGGCAACCTGCCGAAAATCGAAGCCAGCGATATCCACAGCCGGCTGGGTCTGCAAAAGGGCGGGTATATCCTGCTGTCTGCCCACCGGGAGGAGAATATCGACACCCGGGAGAACTTTATCTCTCTGTTTACCGCGGTGAACGCCATGGCAGAAAAGTACAATATGCCGATTCTGTATTCCTGCCACCCCCGGTCGAAAAAGCGGTTGGAGGAAAGCGGCTTCCGGCTGGACAGCCGGGTGATTCGCCATGAGCCTCTGGGCTTCCACGATTACAACTGCCTGCAGATGCACGCATTTGCGGTGGTTTCCGATTCCGGCACGCTGCCGGAGGAAGCCAGCTTCTTCCTCTCCCAGGGAAAGCCTTTCCCGGCGGTGTGCATCCGCACCTCGACGGAGCGGCCGGAGGCGCTGGACAAGGGCTGCTTTGTGCTGGCGGGAATTGAGACCGAGGGCCTTCTGCAGGCGGTGGATACTGCCGTGCAGCTGCACCGAAATGGTGAACTCGGCACACCGGTTGCCGACTATGTAGAGGAAAATGTTTCCGGCAAGGTTGTTCGGATCATTCAGTCCTACACCGGCGTAGTCAATAAAATGGTGTGGCGAAAAAAATCCTGAGGTTGCATATAGCATAGAAATGTAGTATAATAGATAAAATTTTCAGGAACACAGTTTCCGGAAGGAGGAATGTCTGTCATGGATTTGGACTATAAAACAACCGACCATTCGTCCGGCAGGGATACGGAGACCGGTCTGGATATCAAGCGGCTGCTGGAGGCGGTTGTCAGCAAGGCCTGGCTGATCGCCCTTGTGGCGGTACTGTGCGCTGTGCTGGCTTTTCTGATGACGCTGTATATGATTCAGCCGAAATACCAGTCCTCCGCCATGTTCTATGTGAATAACAGCAGCGTGTCGGTGGGCGATGCCTCCTTCAGTATCTCCTCGGCGGATATTACGGCGGCGAAGAGTCTGGTAGAATCCTATATCGTGATTCTCAACACCCGGGAATCGCTGAACGATGTGATCGATTATGCCGGAGTCTCCCGCACCTATGGGGAACTGAAGGGCATGATCTCGGCGGCTTCCGTCAACGATACGGAAATTTTCCGGGTGGTAGTTACCAGCACCGACCCGGCGGAGGCAGAGAAAATCGCCGATGCCATTGCTTACATCCTGCCCAAGCGAATTTCCAGCATCATTGAAGGAACTTCGGCCAAGGTGGTGGATGCAGCGGTGCTGCCCACCAGCCCCAGCTCTCCCAACTATACCCTCAACACCCTGATCGGCTTCCTGCTGGGCGCGGCAATGACCGCTTTGCTGATCATCGGTCGGGAACTGTTTGATGTTTCTATTCGGGCAGAAGAGGATATTACCGGAGTCTGCAGACATCCGGTGCTTGCGGCGGTTCCCGATATGCATGCAACCGGCAAGGCCGGCCTCTACGAAAAAAGCAGCGCCCGGCATAAGAACAGCTCCGGCGGCCGCGGGGGAGAGGCAGCCATGGTTGGCGGCACCATCAGCTTCGGCGCTTCCGAAGCCTATAAGCTGCTGCGTACCAAGCTGCAGTATTCCTTTGCCGGAGACAACCGCTCCCGTGTGATCGGCGTGTCCAGCGCCCTGACCGGCGAAGGTAAGAGTTTGTCCGCCATCAATCTGGCCTACACCCTGTCCCAGCTGAATAAGCGGGTGCTGCTGATCGACTGCGATATGCGCCGCCCCTCTGTTTCATTGAAACTGCCGGTCAACAAGCGTCCGGGTCTGTCCGGTTACCTGTCCGGCCAGATCGAGGCAGAAGCCATGATCCAGGCCTGCGGCATCAAAAACGAAGAGGATGCCTTTGATGTGATCGCTGCCGGGCGGAATCCGCCCAATCCCATGGAGCTGCTGAGCTCGGAGCGGATGAACCAGCTGCTGGAGCAGCTGAAGCAGAGCTACGATTATATTATTCTGGATCTGCCTCCCGTGGGTGAAGTCAGCGATGCCCTTGCGGTAGCCAAGGAGACCGACGGTGTTCTTCTGGTGGTGCGCCAGAATTATTGCGACCGCATTTCCATGACGGCTGCGATCCGGCAGTTCGAGTTTGTGGGAGCCCGGATTTTGGGTATCGTCTACAACGGTGTAACGGAAAGCACCGGAAAGTATGGCAAGGCCTACTATCGCAGAAACCGGACCAAGTCCGCAAGACGGTATGCCGGCGCATATCTGGGAGACTCCGGTTCACCCACTAAGAAAAACGACGAATCCGAAGGATAAAGCCGATCAACCGCCCCGGCAGCAGCCGGGGCGGTTCTGTTTAAGAAAGGGCTTTACAAAAGCAGAGCGATTGTGGTATAATGCTCCACAAATTGCTGCGAAACCGAGGCGAAAAAACTTGCGTATTATCGATTTTCATACCCATATTTATCCGGAGGCCATTGCCCAGAAGGCTGCCCAGAGCATCTGCGATTTCTATGAGCTGGCAGGCGGCGGCATGAACGGCACGGCCGCGCAGCTGCTGCAGCGGGGCAAACAAGCCGGAATTGAGCGGTTTGTGGTTCTGCCGGTGGGGCTGAAGCCCAACCATGTGCATCATATCAACCAGTTTATTCTGGAGCAGTGCAGCCGGCACCCGGAGTTTACCGGTTTCGGCACGGTCCACGCCGGTATGGAGGACCTGCTGGAAGAGACCCAGTTTATCCTAGACAGCGGCCTGCGGGGCATTAAAATGCACCCGGATACCCAGCTGTTTGATATCGACGATGAGCGGCTGTTTCCTATGTACGACATGGTGCAGGATAAGCTGCAGATCATGCTGCACATGGGCGACAAGCGCTACAGCTATTCCCATCCTGCCCGGCTGCGCCGGGTGATGCAGCAGTTTCCGAAGCTGAAGGTCATCGCTGCCCACTTTGGCGGCTACTCTGTGTACGACGAAGCCTACGAAAACCTGGCGGATATGGACTGCATGATGGATATTTCCAGCTCCCTGATGTTCATGAGCAGGGAGGATGCGGTGCGCCGCATCCGGGCCTACGGCGCTGAACGGCTGATGTACGGCACGGATTTTCCCCTGTGGGACCCCATTGAAGAAGTGGCCCGCTTCCAGAGTCTGCCGCTGACCGCAGAGGAATTCGACCTGATTTCCCATAAGAATGCGCTGCGGATTTTGGCTGACGGCAAACTGCACAAAAGGTAAAAGACGGAAAACCGGCTTTTCATAGATATTAACTGTTGATTTTTCCGCTTTACTAGGCTAAAATGATAGCTGTAATACATAAATGCAATGAAGATACTAAGCAGAATCGCTGATCTTCCAGAGAGCCGCCGGACGGTGCGAGGCGGCAGAGCGGCATCTGCGTCTCCTATCTGAGCAGGGCTTTTGAAATAGCAGTAGGAAGTCCCGGGTGATCCCGTTACAGGTCGGGGGTTTGTTGGAACCCTGCTGAGAGGCTCCTGGTTAAGGAGCAATACGGGTGGTACCGTGGTCGATAATTTGTTGATCATCCCGCAGAGAGTGTTTCTCTGCGGGATTTTTTATTTCTTAAGTGAGGTAATGGCTATGAAGACGATGATTGTGCAGGATACGACCCTTCGTGTGCAGTGCGAGGTGATGAAAAAGGAGCTGTCCTTCCGGGAGCGGCTGAATATTGCTGCCCGTTTGGAAAAGGCCGGTGTAGATGCCATCGAGCTGCCCGCCTTGTCCGGCGGCAAGGAGAATGAAGTCGTAAGCCGCACCATCGCCAATACCGTTGGCTGCATGGTATGCATTCCCGCCGGGGATGACCCGGCTGCAGCCTACAAGTGCATTGCCGGCGCGGCCTCCGGGTGCCTCCAGATCATCCTGCCGATTTCTACGGTGCAGATGGAGTATATGTACCACCTGAAATCCGCCAAAATGCTGGAAAAGATCGGCGCTATGTGCAAGGCTGCCGCGGCTCTTTGCCCCAATGTGGAATTTGTTGCCCGGGATGCCACCCGCGCCGAGGCAGGCTTTGCCGCACAGTGCTGCGCGGTGGCAGCGGAAAACGGCGCGACGGTCGTGACCCTTTGCGATGACTGCGGCGTGTGCTTCCCTGAGGAACTGGCTGCGCTGGTAAAGGAAGTCAAGTCCCGGGTAGAAGTTAAGGTGCTGGTGCAGCCCAGCAACGCTCTGAATATGGCGGCTGCCTGCGCGGTAGAAGCCCTTCGCGCCGGCGCTGACGGCGTGAAGCCCGCCGCCGGCTGCCCCGCGTGCCTGTCTGCTGATGCTCTGGCGGACATTCTCCGGGCCCGGGGCGAAAGCGTGGGCGTAGCCTCCCGCCTCGATAACACCGCCATCCACAATGTGCTGGCAGGAATCGGCGGGGAAGCCGCTGCGGCGGTCTCCGGCGCAGATGCGGCCAAGGATGCCATGGTCCTGGACAATGCCTGCACGCTGGCAGATATCGCGGCTGCGGTGGGTTCTCTGGGCTATGAGCTGTCCGACGAGGATATGGGCAAGGTCTACGAAGAGTTCCGCCGGGTTTCCGCCCGCAAGGCTGCCATCGGCGAACGGGAGCTGGAAGCCATCGTGGCCACCGCTGCCATGCAGGTGCCGTCTACTTATCATGTAGTGAGCTATGTGGTCAACAGCGGCAACATCATCACTGCCACCGCCAACATTACGCTGGAGAAAGACGGCGTCCGCTACAGCGGTGTCAGCGTGGGTGACGGCCCCATCGACGCCGCCTTCCACGCCATTGAGCAGATCATCGGACATCACTATGAGCTGGACGATTTTCAGGTTCAGGCGGTGACCAAGGGCAGGGAAGCCGTTGGCTCCGCGCTGATTCGCCTGCGCTCTGCAGGCAAGCTGTTCTCCGGCAACGGCATCTCCACGGATATTGTAGGCGCCTGCATCCGTGCCTACATCAACGCACTCAACAAGATCGTTTACGAGGGGAAGTAATATGAAGCTTTCGTTTTCTACCCGGAATGTGGCGGCAGAGTCCTTCCTGGAACTGTGCAACAAAGCTGCCGGCTACGGCTATTCCGGTTTTGAAATTTTTGATGCCGCCGGGGAAAAGGCGGCCCATTCCGACAGCATCTTTCATTCCGCTGTGACAACCGGCGCCCGCCGGAAGCTGGTCAACCGCCACATCGCGGTGTCGGCGCTGACTTACCCCCAGCCCATTACCGCCCAGACCGATCCCCAGAGCCTTGTGAAGTATGTGGAGCGGGCGGCAACCGCCGGCTGCGAAAATGTGGTGGTGGAGCTCAGCGGATTGTCGGACATGGAGCAGCTGCTTGCTGCGATCCTGCCGGCAATCAGAAAGGCAGAGCAGAGCAATGTGCAGATCCTGCTGGAAACGGCAGGGGAGCTTGCCCACACCGAAAAGGTGCTGGAGGTTCTGGGCGCCGCAGCCAGCGCCGCAATGGGCGTTTGCTGGAATGTGCGCCAGTCCTATTTTGAAGGCAAGGAAACCGCCGACCACACGATCCAGACCTTAGGCTCTTACATCGGCTATGTCCGCCTGGGCGACAGAAAGGACGAGACCGATGTGCTGCTGGGCGAGGGCGAACTGCCGGTGGCGGATGTGATGAACGCGCTGAAGTCGCTGAACTACGATGGCTTCGTGTGTGTGGATTGGAACGAGGAGATCACCGGGGAAGATATCGTGCTGACCCATTTTGTCAGCTATATGCAGAAGCTGTCGGCGGCCGGCCGCAAGGCCAAGGCGGTGTACTATAACCGCAGCCGCACCGGCACCCATCCCTGGAAGAAATATGATGTCATCGACCTGACCTTCTCTCAGGTGCTGGACGAAATGGTGGAGCGGTATCCCGACCAGTATGCCTTTATGTATACGACTCTCGACTATACCCGCACTTATTCCCAGTTCCGCGACGATGTGGACCGGGTTGCGGCGGCGCTGATCTCCCTGGGTGTCAAGCCCGGCTACCATGTGGCCATCTGGGCCACCAATGTACCCCAGTGGTTCTTGACCTTCTGGGCAACGGTGAAGATCGGCGCGGTGCTGGTTACGGTGAACACCGCCTATAAGATCCACGAAACCGAGTACCTGCTTCGCCAGTCCGATACCCATACGCTGGTGATGATCGAAGACTGCAAGGATTCCAACTACAAGCAGATCATGGAAGAGCTGACCCCGGAGCTGAAGCAGCTGAAACCTGGTCAGCCTCTGTATTCCAAGAAGCTGCCCTTCCTGCGGAATGTGGTTACAGTAGGCTTCCATATGGATGGCTGCCTGGAGTGGGAGGAAATGGTTGCCCGGCACACCATGGTGCCGAAAGAAGAGGTGCGCCGCCGGGCTGCCGCTGTAAAGCCCGACGATGTGGCCAATATGCAGTATACCTCCGGCACCACCGGTTTCCCCAAGGGCGTCATGCTGACCCATAACAATATCGTCAACAACGGCAAGATCATCGGTGACCGGATGGACATTTCCACCGCCGACCGCATGATGATCCAGGTTCCCATGTTCCACTGCTTCGGCATGGTGCTTTCCATGACCAACATGATGACCCACGGCGGCACCATGTGTCCCATGCCCTATTTCTCTCCCAAGTCCAGCCTCGCCTGCATCAACAGCGAGAAGATCACCTGCTTCAACGGCGTGCCGACCATGTTCATTGCCATGTTTGCCCATGCGGATTTTGCCAAGACCGACTTCTCCTATATGCGTACCGGCATTATGGCCGGCGCCAACTGCCCCGCCGACCTGATGCGCCGGGCGGCGGAGGAGATGAACATGCGGGAGATCCTCAGCGTTTACGGCCAGACCGAGGCTTCCCCCGGCTGTACTATGGGTCAGGTAGATGAGGATATCGACCATCGGGTGGAAACCGTAGGCAGCGCCTTCCCCGGCGTAGAGTGCAAGATCATCGACCCCGAAACCGGCGAGGAGCTGCCCGATGGCTGCAACGGCGAATTTGTAGCCCGGGGCTATAACATTATGAAGGGCTACTATAAAATGCCCAAGGCCACCGAGGCCACCATCGATGCCGATGGCTGGCTCCACAGCGGCGATATTGCCTGCCGCACCCCCGACGGCTACTATAAGATCACCGGCCGGCTGAAGGATATGATCATCCGGGGCGGCGAGAATTTGTACCCCCGGGAGATCGAGGAATTCTACCTGACCCATCCCAAGATTCGGGATGTGCAGGTGGTAGGCGTGCGGGATGAGCGCTACGGCGAGGAAGCCTGCGCCTGGATCATCCTGAAAAAAGGCGAAGAGTCTGACGAGGCTGAAATGCGTAAGTACGGCAACGATCACATGGCCAAGCACAAAGTGCCCCGTTACTTCCTGTTTGTCAAGGATTTCCCCATGAACGCCGCCGGCAAGATCCAGAAGTTTAAGATGAAGGCAGAGTCGGAAAGCCTGCTGGGTCTGGGGTAAGACTTAGGAAAAATGCATAAATTTTGTCAGGTTATTCTTGACAAGTTGCCTAAGGGGTGCTACAATAAATTCAAATTTCATACAAAAGCTGTGACGAAGACGGACCAGGCAACGGCAACTTTCAGAGAGCCGGGGGCGGTGGAAGCCCGGCAGATTGCAGCCAAAATCCTATCACTTCCGAGCTGAAGATCCCAAAGCGCAAGCGAGTAGGTTCTTTCGTGATTGCTGCGTAAAGGCATAGGGCTTGTTGGAGCCTGAGAGGTATGGCTTGCCATACAATTTGAGTGGTACCGCGGGTATTGTTGTTTCAAGACTCGTCTCAAAGTAATTTGAGACGAGTCTTTTTACATTCTATGCGGATTGGGGATTTCCGCCGGTTCGCAACATTATTCAGTAAAGGAGAAAAGCAAAATGGATACTAAGAAAACGATGCTTCAGTTATCGGAGATTGCGGCCCGTATTAAGGAGATGCGGGATATTATGGGCTGGTCTGTCCAGGAAATGGCTGAGAAGACCGAAGTTTCTGAGGAAACCTACCTGATTTACGAAAGCGGAAATATCGATATTCCTTTTAGCTTTATCCACAAGTGCGCCCTGGCTTTCGATGTGGAAATGATGGAACTGCTGGAAGGCCGGTCTGCCCGCCTGACCAGCTACACCGTTACCCGCCGGGGCGGCGGTCAGAAAACCGCTCAGGAAGACGGCATCGACATCTCCAACCTGGCGCCCAAGTTCCGCAACAAGATCGCCGAGCCCTACTGGGTTCGCTATGAATACGATCCCGCCCAGCAGAACAAGCCCATTCATCTGGCAACCCACAGCGGTCAGGAGTTCGACCTTGTGATCTCCGGTAAGCTGAAGGTGCAGATCGGCAAGCATATTGAGATCCTCAACGAGGGCGACAGCATCTACTACGATTCTTCCACCCCCCACGGCATGATCGCTGTGGACGGGCAGGACTGCGTATTCTGCGCCGTTGTTCTCCCCGGCGAAAAGACCCGGGAAGAAGAGGTTCGCAGAAGTGTGGTCGTTGCAAAATCCTCCGAGCCGCTGGTGTGCGAAAAGTTTGTGCAGACCGAGGAAGACGAGAACGGCGCTCTGCAGCATATTGCGTTCAAGAACACCGAGTCCTTCAACTTTGGCTTTGATATTGTAGACGGAATTGCCAGAAAGTACCCCGACAAGCTGGCGATGCTCCATGTAGATAAGCATAAAAATGAGCGCCGCTTTACCTTCAAGGATATCAAGGATTATTCCAACCAGACCGCCAACTACTTTACCTCCCTGGGCATCAAGAAGGGGGATAAGGTCATGCTGGTGCTGAAGCGGCATTACCAGTTCTGGTTCGCTATGGTGGCGCTGCACAAGCTGGGCGCGGTGGCGATCCCCGCTACCAACCAGCTGAAGGAGCATGACTTTGTATACCGCTATCAGGCTGCCGGCGTTTCCGCCATTATCTGCACCGCCGACGGAGATACCGCCGATATCGCCGCTGCCGCCGCGGAAAAGTGCCCCAGCGTCACCACCAAGGTTCTGGTAGGCGGCAAGAAGCCGGGCTGGCACGATTTCGACGAGGAGTTCAAGCTCTTTACCCGCCATCTGGACCGGCCCGCCGATGCCGGCGCCGGCGACGACATCGCCCTGATGTTCTTCACCTCCGGCACTACCGGCAATCCCAAGATGGCTGCCCACAAGCATACCTACGCCCTTGGCCACTATGTCACCGCCAAATACTGGCATTGCTGCGAGCGGGACGGCCTGCATCTGACCATCTCCGACACCGGCTGGGGCAAATCCCTCTGGGGCAAGCTCTACGGCCAGTGGCTGTGCGAAGGCGCTGTGTTTGTCTATGACTTCGACAAGTTCGATGAAAACGAGATCCTGCCCATGTTCGCCAAGTACGGCATCACCACCTTCTGCGCGCCGCCTACCATGCTGCGGCTGCTGATCCGGGGCGACCTGAGCAAGTATGATCTGTCCGGCATCCACCACATGACCACCGCCGGCGAGGCCCTGAACCCCGAAGTGTTCAAGCAGTTCAAGGCGGCTACGGGTCTGGAGATCATGGAAGGCTTTGGCCAGACCGAAACCACCCTTGCCATTGCCAATCTGGTGGGAACCGTTCCCAAGATCGGTTCTATGGGCAAGGCATCTCCTCAGTTTGATCTGGATATCGTGGACCCCGACGGCAACTCGGTTGCCCCCGGCGAAGTGGGCGAGATCGTCATCCATACCGACAAGAGCATTCCCTGCGGCCTCTTCCGGGAGTATTATCTGGACGAAGAGAAGACCCTGGATGCCTGGCACGACGGCGTTTACCACACCGGCGACACCGCCTGGCGGGATGAGGATGGCTACTTCTTCTATGTCAGCCGTATCGACGATGTGATCAAGTCCTCCGGCTACCGGATCGGACCCTTCGAGATCGAGAGTGTCATCATGGAGCTGCCCTATGTGGTGGAATGCGGCGTTTCTGCCGTGCCGGACCCCATCCGCGGTCAGGTAGTCAAGGCCAGCATCGTGCTGACCAAGGGTACCGAACCCAGCGACGCCCTGAAGAAGGAAATTCAGAACTATGTCAAGCTCCACACCGCGCCCTATAAGTATCCCAGAGTTGTGGAGTTCCGGGATGAGCTGCCCAAGACCATCTCCGGAAAGATCCAGCGCAATAAGCTTTAAGGAAATGTCCACAAGTCGAGTGCATTTGTTTTGGTGATAATTACAAAAATATATTGACAATTTTTAGTAAGATGTGATATGATATCGCTTAGAAAGGCATTGACGAAGAGAGCAAAGGGGTTTACCGTTTCAGAGAGGCGGCGTTTGGTGAAAGCCGCTGCGAGACTCCGGTCGCTTGTCACTTCTGAGCCGGAAGGAAGAAAGGCTGTGTCCGAGTAGAACCTTCCCGTGACGGCTGCGTAAAAGTCTACGGCTTATTGGAGCCTGAGTGGCACAGCAATGTGCAATTTGAGTGGTACCGCGGGTTATGGATCAATGGCTCGTCTCAAAGAACACGCATCTTTGAGACGGGCTTTTTGTTTTCAGCCTGCGAAATAAAGGAGGACGCCCCCTATGTCGACCCAAACCGGACTGGAATTCAAGCTGCAGGAAATGGCGCAGCGCATCAAAACGCTGCGTGAGATCGTTGGCCTGAGTGCAGCCGAAATGGCGCTGAAAACCGGTATCAGCGTGCAGGAATATCTGGATTGCGAGGCTGGCATCTGCGATTTGAACTTTGCGTTTCTGTATCGCTGCGCTCTGGCGCTGAATGTAGATGTTACCGATATTATCGAAGGCACCAGCCCCCGTCTGGCCGGCTACACCGTGACCCGCCGGGGTGACGGACAGCAGATTCAGAAGGCTCACGGCATGACCTATTTCAATCTGGCCTCTGCCTTCAAAAACCGTATTGCCGAGCCGCTGTATGTTGTTTCGGAATTCGATCCCAAGGCCCAGCATGCCGATATCGAGCTGACCAGCCACGAAGGTCAGGAGTGTGACATCGTGGTCAAGGGCGCGCTGAAGGTGCAGGTAGGTGACCATGTGGAGATCCTCCACGCCGGCGACAGCATCTACTACGATTCCTCTGTGCCCCACGGCATGATCGCGGTGGAGAACGCCGATTGCGAATTCTACGCCTTCGTGCTGAACCCCAACAGCGAGCCTATCGACAAGATCGTTCACAGCGGCGCCCGGGACTTCACCCTGCCGCCGGTGAAAAAGAAGGCGGAGAAGGTTCACCGTGTCTGGGAGAACTTCGTGATTCCCACCGAGAACGACAAGGGCGTGCTCACTGCCATCTCCTTCAAGGGAGAAGAAAAATTCAACTTTGCCTACGATATCATCGACCGCCTTGGCCGGGAGAAGCCGGACAAGCTGGCGATGCTCCATGTTTCCAAAGACAAAAAGGAGACCCGCTTCAGCTTCCGGGATATGAAGGACGCCTCCAACCAGACCGCCAACTACTTCCGTTCCCTTGGCATCAAGAAGGGGGACAAGGTGCTGCTGATCCTCAAGCGGCATTATCAGTTCTGGTTCTGCATGCTGGCGCTGCACAAGCTGGGCGCCGTGGCGATCCCCGCGTCCAACCAGCTGAAGGAGCATGACCTGACCTACCGGCTGAACAAGGCCGGCGTGAAGATGGTAGTCTGCACCGCCGATGACGGCGTGCCCGCTGAAATGGATAAGGCCGCGGCCAACAGCCCCAGCCTCCAGACCAAGGTGCTGGTAGGCGGCAGCCGGGAAGGCTGGCGCAATTTCGACGAGGAGTACGGCCTCTATACCCGCCATCTGGACCGGCCGGAGGATGCCGCCTGCGGCGACGACCTGATGCTGATGTATTTTACCTCCGGCACTACCGGCAATCCCAAGCTGGCCATGCATAACTTTAAGTATCCGCTGGGCCACTTTATTACCGCCAAGTACTGGCACTGTGTCAACCCCGAGGGCCTGCACCTGACGGTTGCCGACTCCGGCTGGGCCAAGTGCGCCTGGGGTAAGCTCTATGGCCAGTGGCTGTGCGAAGCAGGGCTCTTTGTCTACGACTTCGACCGCTTCGATGCCAACGATATTCTGCCCATGTTCCAGCAGTACGGCATCACTACCTTCTGCGCGCCGCCTACGATCCTGCGTATGATGATCAAGCAGGATCTGAGCCGGTTCGATCTTTCCTCCGTTGAACACATGACCACCGCCGGCGAGGCGCTGAACCCCGAGGTGTTCCGCCAGTTCGAAAAGGCCACGGGCCTGCAGATCATGGAAGGCTTCGGCCAGTCGGAAACCACGGTGGCGCTGGCCAATCTGGCCGGAACCAAGGCCCGTCTTGGCTCTATGGGCAAGCCCGTCCCGCTGTATGATATCCATCTGGTGGATGCCGACGGCAAGGATGTGGATGTGGGCGAAGTGGGCGAGATCGTGTTCAATATCCGCCAGGGCAATCCCTGCGGCCTGACCACCGGCTACTTTGAAGACGAGGAAAAAACCGCCGAGTGCCGTCATGGCGGCTACTACCACACCGGCGACACCGCCTGGCGGGATGAGGACGGGTACTTCTGGTATGTGGGCCGTGTGGACGATGTGATCAAGTCCTCCGGCTACCGGATCGGACCCTTCGAAATCGAAAATGTCATCATGGAGCTGCCCTATGTTCTCGAATGCGGCGTTTCCGCCATGCCCGACGAAGTCCGGGGGCAGGTGGTCAAGGCCAGCATCGTGCTGGTAAAGGGCACAGAGCCTACCGATGCCCTGAAGAAAGAAATTCAGGACTATGTAAAAAAGCATACCGCGCCTTATAAGTACCCCCGTGTTGTGATCTTCCGAGATGAGCTTCCCAAGACCGCAAGCGGCAAGATACAGAGAAACAAACTATAAAAGGGGAGAACTGTTATGAAATACGAAATTTCCATTACCAAAACCGATTGCCCCAAGGCAAAGCCTGCTGACGAGAGCAAGCTGGGTTTCGGCAGAATCTTCACCGACCATATGTTTATGATGGACTACTCCGGTGACAAGGGTTGGTATAACGGCCGCATCGTTCCCTTCGGCCCGATCTCCATCCATCCTGCCTCCACCGTGCTGCACTACGGCGCCGAGATCTTCGAAGGCATGAAGGCCTACCGGGCTGCCGACGGCACCATCCGGATGTTCCGCCCCATGGAGAACATCAAGCGGCTGAACAACAGCGCCGAGCGTCTGTGCCTGCCCCAGCTGGATGAAGAGGGTGCGCTGGATATCCTCAACACCCTTGTGGAGCTGGAAAAGGATTGGGTCCCCCATAGCGAAGGCACTTCTCTGTACCTGCGGCCCTTCCTGTTCGGCAACGATCCCCATCTGGGCGTTCACGCCGTGAAGGAGGCTACCTTCGTTGTGATCTGTTCTCCCGTAGGCGCTTATTACGCCGAGGGCATCAACCCCGTTAAGATCGCCATCGAGGCCCAGGATGTCCGTGCGGTTCGCGGCGGCACCGGCTATGCCAAGTGCGGCGGCAACTACGCAGCCAGCCTGCGGGCAGGCCAGCGTGCCGAGGAGCAGGGCTACACCCAGGTTCTGTGGCTGGACGGCGTGGAAAGAAAGTACATCGAAGAAGTTGGCGCAATGAACGTTATGTTCAAGATCGCCGGCAAGATCGTAACCCCCGCCCTTTCCGGCTCGATCCTTCCCGGCATTACCCGCAAGTCCTGCATCGAGCTGCTGCAGGATTGGGGCTACACCGTGGAAGAGCGGCAGATCTCCGTTGACGAACTGTTTGAAGCCGCTGCCAACGGCACTCTGGAAGAAGCCTGGGGCACCGGCACGGCTGCTGTCGTTTCTCCCATTGGCCAGCTGTTCTATCAGGGCAACGCCTACACGCTGTGCAACAACCAGATCGGTGAAGTGGCCCAGAAGCTGTATGACAACCTGACCGGTATCCAGTGGGGCAAGCTGGCAGACGCCCATGGCTGGAGCTATGTAGTCTGCAATGGCTGAGAAACGCATAACGATTTTTGCCGGCCATTACGGCAGCGGCAAGACCAATCTGGCGGTTAACTACGCTCTGTGGCTGAAAAGCAGGGGAGTAGAGGTAAAAATCGCGGATCTGGATATTGTAAACCCCTACTTCCGCACAAAAGACAGCGCCGAGGCTCTGGCGGCGGCGGGAATTGAGCTGATCAGCCCGGCCTTCGCCAATTCCAATGTGGATCTGCCGGCGCTGCCTCAGGAGCTGTACAGCCTGGTACAGCGGCGGGACTTCCATGCGGTGATGGATGTAGGCGGCGATGACCGGGGCGCTTACGCGCTGGGCCGCTACACTCCCTACATTCTGGAGGAAGATAATTACGAAATGGTTTTCGTGGCGAATTTCTACCGCCCCCTGACCACCACTGCCGAAGATGCGATGGAAGTGATGCGGGAGATCGAAGCCGCCTGCGGCATCCGGTTTACCTGCATTGTCAACAATTCCAATTTAGGAAATCTGACCACCGGCCAGGATGTGCTGGCTACGGCGGAAAAAGCGGAAGCCCTCTCCCGGATTTCCGGTCTGCCCATCTGGATGACCAGCGCAGAGCAAAGCGTGTGCCGCCAGCTGGAGGCGCAAGGGGTGTTCCCCATGAAACTGCAGGAAAAATACTACGATATAAAGGAGACCTAACATGGCTAAGGTAACATTTAATTCGGATCTGTGTAAGGGCTGCGGCCTTTGCGTGGATGCCTGTCCCAAGAAGATCGTTGTCATCGCCAAGGATCAGATCAATGCAAAGGGCCATTCTCCCGCTCAGGTTATCGACCAGGAGAAGTGCATCGGCTGCGCTTTCTGCGCCACCATGTGTCCTGACTGCGTGATCACCGTAGAAAAGTGAGGTAAGCATTATGGGTGAAAAAGTACTTATGAAGGGCAATGAGGCTATTGCCGAGGCTGCCATTCAGGCAGGCTGCCGCCATTATTTTGGCTATCCCATCACGCCCCAGACCGAGCTGGCTGCCTACATGGCCAAGCGGATGCCCAAGATTGGCGGCGTGTTCCTTCAGGCGGAAAGTGAAGTTGCCGCCATCAACATGGTCTATGGCGTTGCCGGTACCGGCAAGCGGGTCATGACCTCCTCCTCCAGTCCCGGAGTGAGCCTGAAGCAGGAGGGTATCTCCTACATCGCAGGCGCGGACCTGCCGGCTCTGATCGTCAACGTGCAGCGCGGCGGCCCCGGTCTGGGCGGCATTCAGCCCTCTCAGTCCGATTATTTCCAGGCTGTCAAGGGCGGCGGCCACGGCGACTACCGCCTGATCGTGCTGGCTCCCGCATCGGTGCAGGAGATGGCTGACCTGACCATCAAGGCCTTTGACCTGAGCGAAAAGTATCTGGTTCCTGCCATGCTGCTGGCCGACGGCACCATGGGTCAGATGATGGAGCCTGTGGAGCTGGCCCCCGTTCCGGAGTCTTCGGTGGAAAAGCCCTGGGCTGTCACCGGCACCGAGGGTAAGCGCAAGCACAATATCATCAACTCCCTCTATCTGAATCCCGAAAAGCTGGAGCAGAAGAATTTTGAGCGCTACGAGCGCTATAAGACCATCGAAGAAAACGAGTGTATGTGGGAATCCTTTATGATGGAGGATGCGGAGTATTGCGTAGTTGCCTTTGGCATCGCCGCCCGTGTATCCAAGAATGCGGTTGTCGCTGCCCGGAAAGAGGGCATTAAGGTGGGTCTGATTCGTCCCATCACCCTGTGGCCCTTCCCCAAGGCTCCGCTGAACGCGGCTGCCGATCAGGTAAAGAGCTTCCTGTCTGTAGAGCTGAGCATGGGCCAGATGATCGAGGATGTGAAGCTGGCGATCGAGTGCAAGAAGCCGGTTTCTCTGTGCAACCGCAGCGGCGGCATGATCCCCACTCCCGAGCAGGTTCTCGAATCCATCCGCAACATGGCAAAGGAGGAGAAGTAACATGGTAGTATTTGAAAAGCCCAAGGCATTGACCGATGCTCCCTTCCACTATTGCCCCGGCTGCACCCATGGCATTATCCACCGTCTGGTGGCAGAGGCCATTGACGAGCTGGGCATCGAAGGCAAGACCGTTGGCGTTGCCCCCGTTGGCTGCGCGGTCATGGCCTACGATTACTTTGCCTGCGACATGGTAGAGGCTGCCCACGGCAGAGCACCCGCGGTTGCCACCGGCCTGAAGCGGGCCCTTCCCGAAAACATTATCATTACTTATCAGGGCGACGGCGACCTTGCCTCCATCGGTATGGCAGAAACGGTCCACGCCGCTACCCGCAACGAGAACATCACCATCATCTTCGTCAACAATGCCATCTATGGCATGACCGGCGGTCAGATGGCCCCCACCAGCCTGCCGGGGCAGGTCACCCAGACCTCTCCCTACGGCCGTGACATCAAGACCCAGGGCTTCCCCATCAAGGTTGCGGAGCTGCTTTCCGCGCTGGATGGCCCGGAGTATATTGAGCGCGTGGCGGTCAACAATGTAAAGAATGTCAACAAGGCCAAGAAGGCCATCAAGAAGGCATTCCAGAACCAGATCGAGGGCAAGGGCTTCTCCCTGGTTGAGGTTGTGTCTTCCTGCCCCACCAACTGGGGCATGACGCCCAGCAAGGCGCTGCAGTGGGTAGAGGAGAAGATGATCCCCTATTATCCTCTGGGTGTCTACCGGGATAAGAGCGCTGAGAAGAAGGAGGACTAAGCTGTGACACATCAGATTTTGATTGCCGGTTTCGGCGGCCAGGGTGTGCTGTTTGCCGGTAAGTTCCTCGCCTACAAGGGCCTGCTGGAAGAAAAGCAGGTCAGCTGGCTGCCCTCCTACGGCCCGGAGATGCGCGGCGGCACGGCCAACTGCTCCGTGATCCTCAGCGATGAGCCCGTTGGCTCTCCCATCGTATCCACCCCCGACGCGCTGATCGCCATGAACCTGCCCTCTTTCGATAAGTATGAGCAGGCAGTTGCCCCCGGCGGCAAGGTGTTTGTAGACAGCACGCTGATCGGCCGCAAGGCTGTCCGGGAAGATATTTCCTGCTTCTACATTCCTGCCACCAAGATGGCTGCGGATGCCGGCATTCCCACTCTTGCCAACATGATCATTCTCGGCAAGATGATCCGGGAGACCGGCGCGGTATCCTTCGAGGATCTGGTTTCCGCCATGAAGAAGGTAGTTTCCGCCAAGCGTGCAGAGCTGATCGATGTAAACATCAAGGCTCTGCAAACGGGCTACGATTATTGCGAATAATATCCCCCCACAAAATACCGGACAAGATTGTCCGGTATTTTGCTTATGGTAGTGGTTGATTTTTTCGGCAGAAAACGGTATACTTCTATTAGATGGTCCTATTATTTTGAAGGAGGCGCTCATTCATGAAAGGGACACAACGCAGAGTCAAAGGGCTTGCTGCGGTGCTTTGCATCGTTATGGTGCTGGGGATGCTTCCCCTGACCGCTTTGGCAGCAACCGAACCTGCAAAAACCAGCAACATCAACGACAATGCCTATACATACGACCGCTGGGCAAACCCGGTCAAATCCTATCTGGTAGATAACGGCGATGCTACCTATACCCGGGTGGAATATACCGGTGAGGCGGTGGTTGCGGAGATCTACGACAGCGAGCTGAATTTCGTCAGCGGCAGAACCATTGCCATGGAGCTTCCTCTGTTTGGCGGGTTTTATGCAGGCACGGATTCTTACTTTCTGATCTTCGGCAAAACCAATCCCAATCAGGACGACAATGCCGAGGTAATCCGGGTAGTCCGCTACAGCAAGAGCTGGGAGCGTATCGGCGCAGCCAGCCTTTGCGGCGCCAATACCACCGTTCCTTTCGATGCCGGCAGCCTTCGCTGCTCGGAGTATAACGGCTATCTGTACATCCGCACCGCCCATGAAATGTACATGAGCAGCGACGGACGGAATCACCAGTCCTGCATGACCATGAATGTGCGGATTCAGGATATGGTCATTACCGATTCCTTCTATTCCGTAATGAATTCCCGCTATGGCTACATCAGCCATTCCTTTAACCAGTTTATTTCCACGGTGGATGGAGAGCTGGTGGCGGTGGACCACGGCGATGCCAATCCCCGGTCGGTAGTTCTCACCCGCTACAATGCCAAGGCCGGTCAGGATTCCTTTATGGAAAGCGAGCTGGAGCCGGTAGGAAACGGCTATTACCGCTATGTTTATACGAAAATTGTGGATGTTCTGCCCATTATGGGTGTCACCGGCGATAACGATACCGGTGTCAGCCTGGGCGGCTTTGAAGTGTCCGGCTCCAGCTATCTGATTGCCGGCAATACCGTTGCGCAGGATGATACCTACGATCCCGACGGTCAGAGGAATATTTTCGTTTCTGCCACCTCCCGGGAGAATTTCACCTCCGCAGGAACCCAGATCCACTATCTGACCTCCTATGTTGAGGGGGATGGCGTTACGCTGTCGAATCCTCAGTTTGTGAAAATCGATGCCAACCGCTTCCTGGTTCTGTGGACTGAGTCCTCCGCAGCCGGCGCGAGCCTGCGCTATGCCTTTGTAGACGGCACCGGCGAGCTGATCGGGGAGATTTATACAACCGCCGGCTGCCTGTCGGATTGCCAGCCGATCTTATCCGGCAACAAAGTGATTTGGTATGTTACCAGCGCCTCTGCTCCTGCCTTCTTTGTAATCGATCTGTCGGCGCAGGGAACTGTGAACCATGGCCACGTGTATACCTATGATTTCAAGAGTTACCCGGGCAACAACCATGCCGGCGCCCTGAGCAGCAAATGCATGGTATGCGGCGCTGCCGGTGAGGATGTGGTGATCCCCGCGTTTAACGGCTGCGATGAGTATACCGTCGAGCAGGTGACTACCGCCCCCGGCTGCACAACTACTGGCTACGGATATTACTATTGGAATCCTCTGGCCAACTATGATGTGATTCAGTATTCCTTTGGCGGCACGATTCCTGCCACCGGCCACAGCTACGGAGATACTGTAGAAGTTCCTGCCAGCTGCACTCAGGATGGCTCGGTTACCGGCACTTGCACTGTCTGCGGGGCAACCGAAACGAAGACGATCCCTGCCACCGGCCACAGCTATGTTGATGGCAGCTGCACCGCCTGCGGCGCAGCGGATCCCGACTATGTAGCACCCGTAGAGTTGTTCAGCCTGTCCGGCGCGAATGTAATTCTGGGCAATGACCTGACTATGAACTTCGCTCTGATGGGCTCTAACCTGAATGGCACCGACTACTACGCTGAGATCGTAAAGCACAACCCCGACGGTACCACCACTACCACCACTTATCCCTTCACCAGCTGGACTGCCTATGGCCCTATGTACCTGATCACTCTGGATGGCCTGGTAGCCAAGCAGATGAGCGACAAGGTAGAAGTCACCGTTTACACCGCAGCCGGTGAGCAGGCTTCCTACACCTGGGAAGACTCCATTCGGGATTACTCCATCCGTCAGCTGAACATGGACTCCAACTCTGCAAAGGTTAAGACCTGCGTTGCGGATATGTTGAACTACGGCGCAGCGGCCCAGCTTCAGTTCAAGTACAATACTTCTGACCTGGCCAACGCCACCATGACCGATGCCCACAAGGCGTATGCTACCGCAAAGATGGATTTTGCCAACTATCACAATAACCAGAAGGTTGGCAAGAATTTCTACGGCACGATCCTGGCTCTGGAGACCAATATCAAGATGGGTCTGTTCTTTAAGGGAACCAATTATGAGAACTATGTAGCCAAGGTCAGCTACACCCATCATAACGGCAGCGTTGTCAGCTACGAAGTAGCAGGCAAGGACTTTGACAAGACCTATGCCGCAGCCGGTATGTATGGCATCCTGATCGATTCGCTGGTAGCCGGCGATGTTTATCAGGTCGTCACCGTGGAAGTATACGATGGCGATACTCTGGTCGCTTCTGTATCCGACTCTATGGAAAGCTACGAAGTCCGCCAGAGCGCATCCCTGATGGATATCTATGTTGCGCTGATGAAGTTCATGGTGTCCTCCTTCAACTACAACCACTAAACCCTAACAGCGAAAGCCCCGCCATTTCGGCGGGGCTTTTAATATGCGGGGTTGTTTTTGGGAGAGCCGTTACTGACTTTCCTTGCCTGGTATTGTCTTTTGTAGGGACCGGCCTCCGGACGGTCCCTACCGGCGGAAGATCGCCGGCGTGTGAGCGCCCTTTATTTTGGTAACGCGATTAGTTATTATCTAGAATAATATCAATTACTGAATAATAAATGTTCGAATCAAGTTGATAATCGGACGCAGCCGAATGACAGGGGGATTTCGAGAAGACTAATGAACCATCATCGTATATAGTATAAGCTCCCCAAAAACTGTTTGTATTAATTTCTTCCATAGGGAATTCTGCTTCGCTGTTATAAAATACTAAATAAATATAGTTTTTATTTGAAGAGGCGGGATTATGTTCTTGCTCTTTCGCTGCACCGGATATGAGATTATAAAGATCTTTTGCAGGAATTCCGTCTATGGTAATAGTGGCATCTTGATAAGTAGCATAGCATTTAAAATCAGTTAGTTGATTAAGGTTTGAAGAATTTGCGATATTATTTTCTTGGCCGTTGTTGGAACTACAAGCTGTCAAGGAAATCAAGACGATTCCGATTAGAAATAAACAAAAAGTGCGTTCCATTGAACCAAACCTCCCTTTTGATTTACGATATAAGTGTAACAGATAAATGTGAACAATTCAACAATATATCTCTCATCAACAGAAATAAATGAGCATTAGAGTGCTTGCTTTTTTGGGGAGCGGAGATGGAGGGATTTGATGGAATCAAGGTGTCGCCGGGGCCCTTGCCCGGCGAGCAACAGTCCACCGGACTGTTGCATTTAGAATGGTTCAAATCCCTTTCCGCTAAGATAAAAAGACCACCCCGGAGGGGTGGTCTTTTTATCTTGGCGGAGATGGAGGGATTTGAACCCCCGCACGCCTTTCGGCGCCTAGCGGATTTCGAATCCGCACCCTTCAGCCACTTGGGTACATCTCCGTAGGCTCGGTTATTATAACAGCCATTTGCAGAAAAATCAAGGCTTTTTCGCCAACTCCAGAACGGCAGGCAGCTTTTTCAGGATTTCTTCACAGGCTTGTTTCCGGTGGGGGCGCAGGCAGCCGGAGCAATCCTTGATCCCGGTTTCCGTATACCGGAAATTTCCTCCGCACTGCTCACCCAAAGGGTACAGCGGGCAATAGCAGAACAAGCAGTTAAAATCCTCCTCAGCGATGCCGCTGTGGCAGGGGAAATATTCACATTTTTTATTTTGGCTGAAAGACCAGTTTTCCATTGTTATACCTCCGTCCAGGGATACGCCGCCGGCGGCTCTAAAAAGAATTTCATAGGCTGCTGGGTTTTGGGGTGGAGGAAGGCCAGCCGGCAAGACCACAGGGCGATATCGCAGCCGTCTTCCTTCTCGGAATATTTGCGCTCTCCCACCAGCGGCATACCCCGGCTGGAGAATTGCACCCGAATCTGGTGAGTCCTTCCGGTGTGCAGGCGAATCCGCACCCGGGTCATAGTTTCGTTTTGGCTGACCACCTGGTAGGATAGGGAGGCGGGCTGCACATCTTTTCCCGCTTCCGTAACCACCCGCGTTGTCCGGGTGGCTTTGTCCCGCAGCAGCAGGTCTGTCAGCGTGCCTTCCGGCGATTGGGGATGGCCGTGGACTACCGCCAGATATTCTTTTTCAAACTGTCCGTCGCGGATCTGTCGGGACAGATCCGAGGCCGCCCGGGCCCGCCGGGCCAGCACCATCAAGCCGCCCACCACCTGATCCAGCCGGTGGACAGTTCGGAAATTATCGGTTCCCAGCTCCTGCCGCAGCAGCTCCGGCAGACCGCCGGGGCTGTCGGTAGACAGCACCCCCGCCGGCTTCACGCAGACAACGATGGTCTCGTCGGCATAAACGATGTGCATAGCGCTCACTTCCTTTTTGCTATCTTAGCAAAAATCCCGGCCATTTGCAACCGGATTTGCTGTTGAAATGGTTCTGGCCTTGGTATATAATGGATGCATAACGATTTTATTTGGCAGGAGGGCATTGCTATGATGGAAGAAATTGCCGAAAAAGCCGCGGTTCGATTGGAAATTTCCGCACTGGCGGTGGTGAACTATGCGCTGCAGCAAAATCGGGTTCCCGCTATTCGCTCGATCCATGTGATCAACGAGGGCCGGCAGCCGCTGGAGAATGTGCAGCTTTCTATCCATGCCGTTCCCGCGCTGTGCCTGCCTTTTCAAAAGCACTTCGACCAGATCCCTGCCGGAAGCACCTTCAGCGCCGGCGCCATCGATCTGAAGCTGGATGGAGAGTTCCTTTCCTCCCTTACGGAAAAGACTACCGGCAGACTTTGCGTCCAGCTTCAAAAGGATGAAGAAATTCTTGCAGAAGAGAATCTGGAAATTACCGCCCTTGCCTTTGACGAATGGCATGGCTACGGCATGTATCCGGAACTGCTGAGCGCCTTTGTTACCCCCAACCACCCCCAGATCGTGAAGCTGACAGCCCGGGCTTCGGAGCTGTTGGCAAAATGGACCGGCGACCCCTCGCTGGATGCCTACCAGACCCGTGACCCTAACCGGGTGCTTCGGCAGGCTGCCGCGGTTTACGGCGCGATTCAGGAGCAGAACATCGTCTATTCCGTGCCGCCCGCCAGCTTTGAGCCTGCCGGTCAGCGGGTGCGGCTGTGCGACACGGTGATCAGCCAGAAAATGGGCACTTGTCTGGACCTGACGCTGCTGTATGCCGCCTGCATTGAGGCCATCGGCCTGAACCCGATTCTGGTGCTGCAGCAGGGACATATTTTCCCCGGCATCTGGCTGGAGGACATGACCTTCCCCGAATCGGTGCAGGACGACACCTCGCTGATCACCAAGCGGCTTGCCAGCGGCATCAGCGAGATCGCTGTAGTAGAGGCCACCTGCATGGTAGCCGGCAAAAACTGCTCCTTTGACACCGCTGCCTCTGCAGCGGAGCAGCTTCTGACCAGCGCAGACGCGGTAGAGTACATCATCGATGTCCGCCGGGCCCGCCTCAGCGGCGTATCTCCGCTGCCCCAACGGATCTCCACCGATGCAGGCTGGAAAATCATCCGCCCGATATTGGAAGAAGACCGCCTGACCGATGCGCCTCAGGACATCGGCGGCGTGGTTACCATTGACGAAACCGGCCCGAAAGAGCCGGTCACCAAGCAGGTGCAGTGGGAAAGAAAGCTGTTGGATCTGGGTATGCGAAACGCGCTGATCAATATGCGCCTGAGCAGAACCATTGTTCCCATTCTGACGGCTTCTCTGGATATGCTGGAAAACGCTTTGTCCGACGGCAGCGATTTTTCGATTTTCTCCCGCCCCGGCGATTATCAAATCAGCGGCGGCCTGAATTTTGAGAATATGCATGAGCTGCAGGGAAACGAGGCGCTGATTCAATCGGAATTCAAGAGCAAGCGCCTGCGCTCTGCCTATAACGATACGGAGCTGACAAAGGCGCTGAAGGAGCTTTACCGCAGCGCAAAAACCGCCATGGAAGAAAACGGCGCCAACACGCTGTACCTTGCCATGGGCCTGCTGCGGTGGTTCGAAACCCCCAGAAGCACCAAGCCCCGGTTTGCGCCCATCGTGCTGCTGCCGGTGGAAATGGTGCGTAAGAGCGCTGCTCAGGGCTATGTGATCCGCCTGCGGGACGATGAAGCCCAGATCAACATTACCATGCTGGAAAAGATCAAGCAGGACTTTGGCATTGAAGTCCATGGCCTCGACCCGGTTCCTACTGACGAGCATGGCCTGGATATCCGGAAAATCTTCACCATTTTACGCAAGGCGGTGATGGGTCAGGCTCGGTGGGATGTGCTGGAATCGGCGTATCTTGGTATTTTCTCCTTCTCCCAGTTCGTTATGTGGAACGATATCCGCAACCGCTCTGCCGACCTGCAGAGAAACAAGATCGTCCGCAGCCTGATGGACGGAAAGCTGTCCTGGCAGGCTCAGGATATGGCCATTGGCGACACGGTGGACGAGGAGGGCGCCTATCTGCCTCTGAGCGCCGATGCTTCTCAGTTATTTGCCATTGAAGCGGCCTGCAGAGGGGACAGTTTTGTGCTGCATGGCCCTCCCGGAACGGGAAAATCCCAAACCATTACGACCATGATTGCCAACGCACTGGCTCAGGACAGAACGGTGCTGTTCGTTGCCGAAAAGATGGCTGCGCTGGAGGTTGTGGAAAAGCGGCTGAATAAGATCGGTCTCGGACCTTTCTGTCTGGAGCTGCACTCCAACAAGGCGAAAAAGCGGGCTGTTCTGGAGCAGCTGCGGTTGGCAACGGAAGTTACCAAGAACACATCACCTGCGGAGTATGCGGCCCGGGCTCAGCAAATCGCCCAGGTTCGCAAGGAGCTTACCCGCTACGCCAAGGCGCTGCATCAGCCCTCTCTGGCGGATAAGAGTCTGTTTGATTTAGTTAATCTCTATGAGCAGTACGCCCAGGCACCGGATATCAAGGCCTTTTCGCCGGAATATGTCCGTCAGCTGACCGGGGAGGATCTGACCCGTCAGGAAACTGTGATGGAGCAGATGATTGCCGCTGCCAGAGCCGTTGGGCATCCCCATGACCATCCGCTGGAAACGGTGTGCTGCACTTTGTACTCCCAGCAGATCCGCCATGCGCTGCCCCAGGCGCTGGCTGACTATGAAGCGGCAATTTCTTCGCTGACCGATCCTTTGAAAGCCTTTGCTGCCGGGGCAGGTCTGGAGGTATCCTCTTACCGGAGCATTCTCCACGCATTGGAGGTTTGCCGCAGCCTCCAGCTTTGGCTGAATCTTCCTAAGAAATGGGCAGCGGAGGAAGACCTGCATCGCTGTCTGACGGATATCCGCCAGATGGCAGGCCATTATCTCAAGGCCAGGGAGATCAAAGAAAAGCTTCTGCAGCTCTGGAAACCGGAGTTTTTGGAGCTGAACGCCAAAGAGCTTTGCCTGCAGTATGATGCTGCCGATGCCAAATGGTTCCTGCCCCGGGCGTTGGGAATTGGCAAAATCTGGCGCAAGGTTCGCATTTACGCAGCCGGTGCGGTCAATAAGGAAGACCTGCGTACCCATCTGCGGCAGCTTTCCGACTACCAGAAGGAAAAAGCTGCCGGCGATGGCCTGTTCAGCCTCTGGGGCGGCAGCCTTGGGAAGCTGTATCAGGGCGCCGATACCGATTACGCCGCGGTTATGCAGGCTGCTGATGCCGCGGATGCTGCCCAGCAGCAGCTGGCGGCTCTGCGGGCGGATGGGCTGCGGGGTCGGGCCTATGCTCTGGCTGACGAGATTTACAATCTGCTGGCAGTTTGTGGGAACTTTACCGCTGCCAGAGAAAAGCTCTACAGCCTTCTGGCGCTGTCCTGCGATCCCAATGCGTCGGATCATCTGGCAAATCAGCTGCAGGTATGCAGCCGCATAAGGCAGCATTCCGGCGAGCTGAAGGATTGGATCGCCTTCAATGCAACGGCGGAAGAGGCGGCTTTGCTGGGTCTGGGGGATGTTGTGGATGCCTACCGCGGCGGCATTTCCCATGATGAGATTCTGCCGGCCTACCGCAAGGCGGTCTACAAAGCTATGGCCATGGTGGTCATTGATGATAATGAAGCGCTGTGTACCTTCTCCGGCGCGGTGTTCAACGAAAAGATCCGCCAGTTCAAACGGTTGGACGAGGAACTGGCAACCCTTACCCAACAGCAGATCTATTGCCACCTGGCCTCCAAGGTGCCGGATTTTGCCAAAGAGGCAGCCAGCAGCTCGGAGCTGGGCATTCTCCAGCGGGCCATTCGCAGCGGCGGCAGAGGAATCAGCATCCGTAAGCTGTTTGAGCAGCTGCCCAATCTGCTGCCCCGGCTGTGTCCGTGCATGCTGATGAGCCCTATTTCTGCGGCCCAGTATCTGGACCCTGCCCGCAAGCCCTTTGATTTGGTTGTGTTCGACGAAGCCTCCCAGCTTCCTACCTGCAAGGCAGTGGGCGCGCTGGCACGGGGCGAGAATGCGGTGATCGTAGGCGATCCCAAGCAGATGCCGCCTACCGCCTTCTTTGTCAACAGCACCGTGGATGAAGACAATCTGGAAGCGGAGGATCTGGAGAGCATCCTCGACGATTGCCTGGCCCTGAATATGCCCCAGACCCATCTTCTGTGGCATTACCGCAGCCGTCACGAGAGCCTGATCGCTTTCAGCAACCGTACCTTCTACGAAAACAAGCTGTTTACCTTCCCCTCGGTCAACGACCGGGCAACCATGGTGAGCCTTGTGCATGTAGACGGCGTATTTGAGCGGGGCAAGCTGCGGCAGAACCGGGCCGAGGCAGAGGCGGTGATTCAGGAGCTGAAGCGCCGCTGCCACGATCCGGAGCTGGCTCAGTACAGCGTAGGCGTTGTGACCTTCAATATTTCTCAGCAGCATCTGATCGACGATTTGCTGCAGGAAGCCTGCCGGGAAGACCCGGCGCTGGATACCTGGGCCTACCAGTCCGGTGAACCCATTTTTATCAAGAATCTGGAAAATGTGCAGGGTGACGAACGGGATGTGATCCTTTTCTCCGTAGGCTACGGCCCGGATGAAAACGGAAAGGTTTACATGAACTTCGGCCCGTTGAACCGGGATGGCGGCTGGCGGCGGCTGAATGTTGCCATTACCCGTTCCCGAAGAGAAATGATCGTATTTTCCACTCTTCGGCCGGAGCAGATCGACCTGACCCGCACCACAGCCCAGGGCGTCAGCGCCCTGAAGGCATTTTTGGAATATGCCGAAAGCCAGAAACTGCCCCAGGATGAAAACACTATCCGCCGCTCTATGCAGGAAAAAGAGGGCATCGCCCATACCATTTGCCAGTACCTTGCCCACCATGGCTATGATACCGCCCGGAATGTGGGCCACTCGGAATACCGCATTGACATCGGCGTGATCGACCCGAAGAATCCGGATCAGTACTGTCTGGGCATTCTGCTGGACGGAGAAGGCTACGGCAGCTCCAAGACCGCCCGGGACAGAGAGATCGCCCAGATCGGCGTTCTGCAGGGACTTGGCTGGCGGATCACCCGGGTATGGACCATGGATTGGTGGGATAACAGCCCCCGGGAACTGGCGCGGCTGCTTCAGCTGCTGCAGGAACCGCCGCAGGCGCCTCAGGAGCCGGAAGCGCCTCTGCCGGAGCTTCCGCCTATTCTTGCCGGTCAGCCGGTGGGAAAGGCTTCAACCCCCCATCTGTATACCCCTGCGGAGCTGAACCAGAGCAGCATTACCCCCGATGAGCTGCTGCTGCCCAAGTATGCCGCAGCCATTCGCCGGAAGGTTGCCAGTGTGATCTCCCGGGAAGCGCCTATTTGCCGCAGCCTGCTGACCCGCCGGGTGGTGCAGAGCTACGGGATCACCCGGGCCGGCAGCCGCATACAGAACTATCTGGAGCATATTTACAATGCCCTTGGCCTGAAGGCCACCGAGCAGGGGGACGAGGTGTTTTACTGGACAGCGGAGCAAGACCCCGATACCTATTGCAACTATCGGGCGGGAGCTACCGAGGAGGCCCGCCGGGATGCGAAAGAGATCCCGGTGCAGGAGGCCGCAGCGGCGGTGTGTCAGGTGCTGACGGAGCAGATCAGCCTCAATGAAGAGGATCTGATCCGGGAAAGCGCCAAGCTGCTGGGCTATACCCGTCTGGGTACTGCGGTGACGCTGCTGATTCAGAAGGGAATCGGCTACGCGCAGGTGAAAAACCGGATCGCCCTCGACAGCCGCGGCCACTACATTCTTGCATAACCTTCTTCGGCGTGCCGCCAATGCGGCACGCCGAAACTGTTTGACGTAACGCCCGGTTTGGGTTATACTGGAAGCTAAGAGGTGAGAACGATGGAACTTATTTGCCCGATTTGCGGCGCCTCGCTGCAGCGGCAGGGTCAGACTTATGGCTGCGCCCAGCGACACAGCTTTGATATTGCAAGGCAGGGCTATGTGAACCTGCTTCCGGTGCAGCATAAGCACTCTTTACAGCCCGGGGATACCCGGCAGCAGGTGCTGGCCCGGCGGGAATTTCTGGAAGCCGGTTTTTACAGCCCCATTCTGGCGGCGCTGGAAGCGGCGGCTCTTCGCCATGGAGCCCAGGGGCCTATTCTCGACATTGGCTGCGGCGAGGGCTACTATAGCAGCCATCTGGCCCAGACTCTCGGCTGCGGGCTTGTGGGGCTGGATATTTCCAAGGAGGCAGTTCGCTGCGCTGCCGCCAAGTATAAAACTGGGCTGTGGATCTGCGCTACGGCTTCCCGGATCCCGGTGGCGGAGCAAAGCTTCGGGATCGTCACCAGCTTGTTTGCTCTGACACAGCCCCAGGAGTTTTTCCGCTGCCTGAAGCCCGGCGGGCTGTTTTTGCAAGTGCTGGCAGGGGAGGACCATCTGCTTGGTCTGAAATCCATTATTTATCCCCGGCTGCTGGAAAAGGAAAAGAACCCGGCGCCGGAGGTTCCCGGCTTTACAATGCTGGAAAGCATCCCGGTGCGGTTTTCTTTCCGGGTGGAGGGGGCGCAGGTGGGAAATCTGCTTTCCATGACCCCCCATGCCCACAGGATCACCAAAGAAGGCGCGGCCCGTCTGGCGCAAACCGAAACCCTGACCGACACTGCCAGCTGTGTGATCAACGTATACCGGGTCAACAAAGAATGAACCTCCCCGAATCTTCGCCGCAGTTCCAAATTTTTCTTGCTATCGGGGGCTTTGAGGTCTATAATGAAAAAAGCAGGCGGCTGCCTGCGGGAAGAGAGGAAATTTTATGGATCTTACACTGATTGCGGTAGCGCTGCTTCCGGCAGTAGCGCTGTGTATTTATGTGTATCAGAAAGACCGGGTGGAAAAAGAACCGGTCGGACTTTTGATGAAGCTGCTGGCTCTGGGCGCGGTAAGCTGCTTTCCCGCGGCGTGGATCGAAGGACTTTTGGAGCCGCTGCTGATCGCCTTGTTTGCTCCCCTTGGCAACACGGTATATCAGGCGGCGCAGAATTTCCTGGGCATCGCGCTGGTGGAAGAGGGCTGCAAGTATGCGGTTCTCTATTTGGTCACCTTCAAAAATAAGAACTTCAACTGCACCTTCGATGCCATGATCTATGCGGTGTTCGTATCGCTGGGTTTTGCGGCGCTGGAAAATGTGCTGTATGCCTTCAACTACGGAATGCAGACCGCGTTGACGCGGGCAATTACCGCAGTGCCGGCCCATATGTTCTTCGCGGTGTTCATGGGTTATTTCTACATCCGGGGCGCAAGACTTCGCAGATTGCAGGAGGATCAGAAAAATCTGGTGAAGGCCGGCGTTGTCATGGGCAAGATCAAGAGCCTGAATGCCAACCGGCAGCTGCTGATGGCTGTGGCGATTCCTACGCTGGTTCACGGCTTCTATGATTTCTGCCTGTCGATAAACTCGGTGTTCTGGTGTGTGATCGTATTTTATCTGTTCCTGGTGGGGTTGTATATCTACTGCTTCTCCAAGGTGCGGGAGGCTTCCCGGGAAGATGGCGGCTTGTATACCTATTCCTTTAAGGTGCTGACAAAGCTGCATCCGGAGCTGCATAACGAGTTCAATGCCCCCATTGTTGCCCGGTATTATCAGGATAAGGTGGCGGTCACTCCGGTCACCCAAAGCGAATAAAGTAGAAACCTCCGATCGGTCACCCGGTCGGAGGTTATTTTTATTTACCCAATTCGATATTGCGCCGGTAGGCAGCTTCAATGCAGTTTTCTGTCAGCGGGGAAAGTCCCTGCTCCAGAACCTTTACGCCGGCAATGGTGCTGCCGCCGGGGGAGCAAACCGCATCCTTCAGCGCCCCGGGGGTCTGGCCGGTGGTCAGAACCATTTCCGCTGCGCCGGCCATGGCGTTGGCGGCGTAGCGCAGCGCCTTGTCTGCCGGCAGCCCGGTTTGCTCCGCGCCCCGGGCAATGGCTTCTACAAACATATAGAAATAGGCGGGGCTGCAGCCGGCTGCCGCTGTGCCGGCATCAAACAGTTCTTCCGGCAGCGGATCCAGCAGGCCGCAGGGGGCCATATCCCGAAGAAAATCCTGCAGGCTGTCTTCGTCCACCAGATCGTTGGCGCAGTATAAAACCGTGCCTTTCCCTACAGCAACGGGGGTGTTGGGCATGATGCGGATCATGGGCAGCCGGAAACCCAGCATGTTCTCCAGTTTCTCCAGCTTCAGACCTGCCGCCATGGAAATCAGCAGCGGGCGGCTTTCTTTCAGAATGGGGGAGAGGTCGGCTAAAAGCTGCCCCATCATTTGAGGCTTTACGGCGAGAAATACCTGCTTGCAGCCGGCGGCAACCTCTTCGGCAGAGCCGTAGCCGCAGCCAAGACTCCGGGCGGTGGCCCGGGCTTTGCCGCTGCGGTCGGAAAGCAGCATGTCTTTGGTGGATTGGGACAGAGCCTTTGCGATGGCACCGCCCATGTTGCCGCAGCCAAGGAATCCATACTTCATGGCGCCACCTCAGCGGATGTGTCCGTTGCCGCGGATCACATATTTGTAGCTGGTCAGCTCCCGCAGACCCATGGGGCCCCGGGCGTGGAGCTTCTGGGTGGAAATGCCCATTTCGCAGCCTAAGCCGAATTCGCCGCCATCGGTGAACCGGGTGGAGGCGTTTACATACACCGCGGCGCTGTCCACGCCGGCGGTGAACTTTGCCTCTGCCTCCGGGCAGCGGGTCACAATAGCTTCGCTGTGGCCGGTGGAGTGGGCGGCAATATGGGCAACGGCTTCTGCCGTGCCGCTGACGCACTTAACTGCCAGAATATAGTCCAGAAATTCGGTGTCGAAATCCTGCTGGGATGCGGGAACGCCGGGGATAAATTTTTGAGCGGTTTCGTCCAGCCGCAGCTGAACCGGTGTCAGGCCTGCTGCCTGCCGGTCGGTGACCAGGCGGCTGTATACCATGGGCAGAAACTCTTTGGCAATGGCCCGGTCGACCAGCAGAACCTCCTCAGCGTTGCACACGCTGGGGCGGCTGGTCTTGGCGTTTTCGATGATGCTTAGGGTCATGGCAAGGTCGGCGGATTGCTCTACATACACATGGCAGATGCCGGTGCCGGTGGCGATGCAGGGTACGGTTGCCTGCTGCACGCAGGTATTGATCAGGCCCGCGCCGCCCCGGGGGATCAGCAGGTCAACATAGCCGTTGGCCTTCATCAGGGCAGTGGCGCTCTGGCGGCTGGTGTCGGTAACGAGGTTGATGGCGTTTTCCGTAATGCCTACCGATGCCAGACCCTTCCGCAGGGCCTCCACAATGGCGCAGGCAGACCGGAAGGCCTCCTTGCCGCCGCGAAGCACGCAGACACTGCCGGCCTTCAGCGCAAGGGCGGCGGCATCACTGGTGACATTGGGACGGCTTTCGTAGATAATGGCGATCACACCCATGGCAACCGACACCTTCTGGATCTGCAGACCGTCGCTGCGGGTGTAGGTTTCCAGAATGTGGCCCACCGGGTCCGGCAGCTCCACCACCTCCAGAATGCCCTTGGCCATGCCTTCAATGCGGCTTTGATTCAGCAACAGCCGGTCCAGCATGGTGGGGGAGATGGTGCCGGCTGCCTGCTCCATATCCAGCGCGTTGGCGGCAAGGATCTGGGGGGCGTTGTCCAGCAGCGCCTGGGCCATGGCCCGCAGGGCGTTGTTCTTTTGTTGGGTCGTCAGGCAGCTTACTTCTGCCTTTGCCGCTTTGGCGGCTTGCAGCATATCAAGCATGGCATTTCTCCGTAAATTTCGTGCCGACGGACTTGCCGTCGAGAATGTCATAAAGGTTTTCCGGGCGGTTGCCGTTGGCAATCACCATATCGCAGCCGCTCTGCAGGCAAATTTGGGCAGCCCGCAGCTTGGTTACCATACCGCCGGTGCCCTGACCGGATACACTGGCGCCTGCCAGGGCGTAAACGCTTTCGTCTACCCGGGGGCAATGGCTGATGAGCCGGGCGTTGGGGTCGGTATGGGGGTCGGCGGTGTAAAGACCGTCGATATCGGAAAGCAGCACAAGCAGGTCTGCTTTCACACTCTGGGCAACGATGGCAGCCAGCGTATCGTTGTCGCCGATGACGATCTCGTCGGTGGCAACGGTGTCGTTCTCATTGAGAATGGGAATGGCATCCAGTTCCAGCAGCCGGTTCAGGGTGTTGCAGAAGTTTTCGTGGCGGGTCTCGTTGGCAACATCGTCGCCGGTGATCAGAAGCTGGGCAACGGTGTGATTATACTGGCTGAAGAGCTTGTCGTATGTATACATCAGCTCGCACTGGCCTACCGCGGCGGCAGCCTGCTTGGTGGGAATGTCGGTAGGGCGGCTGCGCAGCCCCAGCTTGCCGACGCCCATGCCGATGGCGCCGGAGGAAACCAGAATTACCTGATTTCCGGCGTTTTTGATATCGCTGAGGATCCGGCAGATGTCTTCTACCCGGCGGATGTTCAGATGCCCGGTGGAGTGGGCAAGGGTACTGGTACCGATTTTTACTACGATACGCATAAAAATCCCCCCATTTTTCAGGATACATCTATTATACCGCAGGAAATGGAGAAATAAAGATGGGATATTGCCAAGAAATTGCAGACCATCGCAGGGGCAGATTGTAACGAATGTAGGAAATGTAAATTGCCTATTGACTTTAGCGCGATAAAGTGATAAAATGTCAAGCAAATTGCGGAAAGGAAGCGGATCAATGAAACAGGAACATTCTTCTCAGGCAGAGCTACTGTATGAAGCAGTGCTTTCCCTGAATTCGGTGGAGGAGTGCCGGGCTTTTTTTGAAGATATTTGCACCATCAAAGAGCTGCGTTCTCTGGCGCAGCGGTTTCAGGTGGCGGTGCAGCTGGATGCCGGCAAGAATTATAACGCCGTGTATGAAGATACCGGTGTCAGCTCCGCAACCATTTGCCGGGTCAACAAGTGCCTGATGTACGGAGATGGCTATCGCCTTGCTCTGGATCGGCTGAAAGAAGAGGGGAGGCTTCCCGATGGAAAACCGTGAACAGTTCCGCGCCGATGAGCGGGCCATGGTGGCGCTGCGGGAGCTGTATACCGCTTTCGGCTACCAGCGGTTTCGCATGGGCCGGTTCGAAGAGTATGATCTGTATGTTCGCAACAAGGATTTTCTGGTGTCCGACGAGATCATTACCTTTACCGACCGGAGCGGCCGTCTGCTGGCGCTGAAGCCGGATGTGACCCTGTCCATCATCAAAAATGCCAAGGATACGCCGGGTCTGGTGCAGAAGGTCTATTATAACGAGAATGTCTACCGGGTAGCCGGCGGCTCCAACGGCTTCCGGGAGATCCTGCAGGCTGGTTTAGAGTGCGTAGGCGATCTGGGAGAATACGAAATTGCCGAGGTGGCTCTGCTGGCTGCCAAGAGTCTGGCGGCGATCAGCGACGAATTCATGCTGGATATTTCCCACATGGGTGTCACCTCCGCCGTGCTGGAGGAAAGCGGCCTTTCCGATGAGCAGAGCCAGCAGGTGCTTTCCTGCCTGCGGCAGAAGAACTGCCATGAGCTTAAAGCCTTGTGTGAAAAATGGGGCATTCCCGAAGCCTCCCGGCAGAAGCTGCTGGCGCTGGCCGGTGCGATTCCCGGCCCGGAGCTGGAGAACCTGCTGACGGGCAAAGGGGAGCAGGCGGCCTTCGGGCAGCTGAAGGCCCTTTGGAAAATTCTGGAGGACAACGGCTTTGCCGGCAGAGTGCAGATCGACTTCTCTGTGGGCAACGACCTGAAATACTACAGCGGCGTGGTATTCAAAGGCTACATACCGGGGATCCCCGTGGCTGTCCTCTCCGGCGGACAGTATGATAAGCTGCTGCGGAAAATGGGCAAGGCAGGCAGCGCCATCGGCTTTGCGCTGTATCTGGATCTGCTGGAACGGCTGGAAACCGGAAAACCGGAGCTGGATGCGGACATTCTGCTGGATGCCGCCGGCGCCGATGCGGCTCAGGTGATCGCGGCGGCGCAGCAGCTGCGTAAGCAGGGGAGCGTGCTGGTAACTACCGGCGATGCCGCCCACTACCGCTGCCGCAAATGCTACCGCATGAAAGATGGGGAGGCGATCTTGCTTGAAAACAATGGTTAATATTGCCCTTCCCAAGGGGCGGCTGGGCGAAAAGGTCTACGCCATGCTGAAGCAGGCAGGCTTTCCCTGCCCCGCCATAGAAGACCCCGGCCGGAAGCTGATCTTCGAAAATCCTGAGGCAGGCGTTCGCTATTTCTGGGTGAAGCCCTCGGATGTTGCCATTTATGTGGAGCGGGGAACGGCAGACCTGGGAATCGTAGGCAAGGATATTCTTTTGGAGTACCGGCCGGATGTGTATGAGCTGCTGGATCTGGGCATGGGCAAGTGCCGCATGGCGGTGGCTGCGCCCAAGGGTTTTCGGGACCCGGTGGGCGGCACATTGCGGGTGGCCACCAAATTCCCCTATATTGCCCAAAGCTACTACAATTCCCAATGCCGGGATATCGACATCATCAAACTCAACGGCTCTATTGAGATCGCCCCGATCCTGGGGCTGTCGGATGTGATTGTGGATATTGTGGAAACCGGCACTACACTAAAAGAAAACGATCTGGAAGTGGTGGAGACCATTGTTCCCATCAGCGCCAGACTGATTGCAAACCAAGCGGCATTTAAGTTTAAGGCAGAAAAAATCCGGGCCATTTCCCAAGGTCTTGCCCGGTTAACGGAGGCAGAAGCATGATCAGAATCATGAAATACGGGCAGATCCCCAACGATCAGATCTTTGCCAGAGAAGAGCCTACCGCCAATGTGGCGGGGGCGGTGGCTGGGATCCTGGCGGAGGTAGCCGCCAGAGGCGATGCGGCCCTGCTGGAATATACCAGCCGCTTTGACGGCGCGCAGCTGACCTGCCTGGAGGTCACCAAAGAGGAAATTGCAGCCGCTGTGGCGGCGGTAGAACCGGAATTTTTGCAGATTTTGGAGGATGCGGCGAAGAATATCCGCAGCTTCCACAGCCGGCAGGTTCGCAGCGGATTCATTCTCACAGAATCCGACGGCGTTATCACCGGCCAGAAGATCACCCCCATCGAGAATGTGGGCGTGTATGTCCCCGGCGGCCGGGCGGCTTATCCCTCCACCGTTCTGATGGATACCATTCCCGCCAAGATCGCCGGCTGCCGGCAGATCGTGATGGTAACCCCTCCCGGCAAGGACGGCAGCATCAATCCTGCCATTCTGGCGGCTGCCAGCGTAGCGGGGGTGGACCGGATCTTCAAGCTGGGCGGCGCTCAGGCCATTGCCGCTCTTGCCTTTGGTACGGAGTCTGTGCCGAAGGTGGATAAGATCGTAGGCCCCGGCAATGCCTATGTGGCAGAGGCGAAAAAGCAGGTGTTCGGGCGGGTTTCCATCGATATGGTGGCAGGCCCCAGCGAAATTCTGGTGGTTGCCGACGGGAAGAGCAACCCCCGCCATGTGGCGGCGGATATGCTGTCCCAGGCGGAGCATGACCCTCAGGCCAGCGCCGTTCTGGTAACCGACAGCTTAAGCCTTGCCGAAGCTGTGAGCCGGGAGCTGGAAAAGCAGATCCCGCTGCTTCCCAAGGCAGCCATCGCCCGGGAGTCCATCGACCGCCACGGAAAGATTATCGTGGCAGAGAATCTGAAGGTAGCCATTGAGATCGCCAATGAGATCGCCCCGGAGCATCTGGAGCTGATGGTGGAAGAGCCCTTCTGCTGGCTGGATGCGGTGCGAAACGCCGGTTCGATCTTCATGGGCCGCAGTTGCCCGGAGGCGGTGGGCGACTATTATGCCGGCCCGAACCACACGCTGCCCACCAGCGGCACGGCCAGATTTTCCAGCCCTCTGTCGGTGGACGATTTTATCAAGAAAAGCCAGTTTACTTATTACACAGCCGAAGCGCTGCGGCGAACCGGGCAGGACATTGCGTTCTTCGCCCGCGAGGAGGGTCTGGAGGCCCATGCCCGCAGCGTGACCGTGAGAATCGAGGAGTAATATGAGCCGATTTTTGCAGCAGCGATATCAGCAGCTGGAAGCCTATGTACCCGGCGAACAGCCCAAGGATATGGCCTACATCAAGCTGAATACCAACGAGTCCCCCTTTCCGCCTGCGCCGCAGGTGGTAAAGGCGCTGGGCGAAGAGGATGTGGAAAACCTGCGGCTGTATTCCGACCCGGATTGCCGGGTGCTGAAGCAGAAGCTGGCAGGCTTGTATGGCGTAGAGCCGGAGAATATCTTTCTCACCAACGGCTCCGATGACATTCTGAACTTCGCCTTCATGGCCTTTGCCGGAGAGCAGGGCGTGGTGTTCCCGGACATTACCTATGGCTTCTACAGCGTGTTCGCCCGGCTGCATGGGGTGAAATTTACGGAAATTCCCCTTTGGGAGGATTTTACTCTGGATTATCGGGACTATTGCGGGCAAAACCGCATGGTGGTGCTGGCGAATCCCAATGCGCCTACGGGTATGAGCATTCCCGTTTCCGGGATCGAGAAGATCCTGCAGACCAACCCGGAGCAGGTGGTAGTGATCGACGAAGCCTATGTGGACTTCGGCGGGGAAAGCTGCTACCCCTTGATCCGCCGCTACGAAAACCTTCTGGTGGTACGCACCTACTCCAAATCCCGGAGCATGGCAGGCGCCCGGCTGGGCTATGCCATGGGCGCCAAGGGCCTGATCGCGGATCTGGAAAAGCTGCGGTTTTCCACCAACCCCTATAACATCAACCGGCTGACCATGAAGCTGGGAGAGGCAACGGTGGATGCCGAGCCCTACTACCGGGAAAAATGCGGCGAGATCCGCCGGGTGCGGGAATTTACCGCAGAGCAGCTGCAGCAGCGGGGCTTTACGGTCCTGCCCTCCGATGCCAATTTCCTCTTCGCCAAAAGCGACCGGATCGACGGCGGGCTACTATATACAAAGCTGAAAGAGCGGGGGATTCTGGTGCGGCATTTTACGAACCCCCGAATCTGCCAATTCAACCGAATTACCATCGGAACCCGGCAGCAGATGCTTCGGCTGCTGGAAGCCATTGACGAGATAGTATCAGGAGAGAGCTTATGAGAAACAGTGAGATCCTTCGCACCACCAAGGAAACGGACATCCGCCTGAAACTGGAGCTGGACGGCAGCGGCAGCAGCGCAGTTGCTACCGGCTGCGGCTTTCTGGATCACATGCTGACCCTCTTTGCTGCCCACGGCGGCTTTGATCTGGAGGTCAGCTGCAAAGGGGATACCTGGGTGGACGATCACCACACCGCAGAGGATGTAGGCATCTGCCTTGGGCAGGCCTTTTCTCAGGCACTGGGGGATAAGCGGGGCATTACCCGCTACGGCAGCTTCCTGCTGCCTATGGATGAGGCGCTGATTTTGAGCGCTGTGGATATTTCCGGCAGGAGCTGCCTTTGCTATCAGCTGGAAATTCCTACCGAGAAGATCGGCTCTTTCGACACGGAGCTGGTGGAGGAATTTTTCCTTGCCTTCGTGCGTAACTGTCCCATGAGCCTCCACCTGCGCCAGCTGGCGGGAAGAAATTCCCACCACATTGCCGAGGGCGCGTTCAAGAGCGTTGCCCGGAGCCTTCGGGCGGCGGTGGCTATTGACGGCCGTGCGCCGGATGCCATTCCCTCTACCAAAGGGGTGCTGTAATGATCGGAATCATTGATTACGGAGTGGGAAATCTCTTTTCCCTGCGCTCCTCGTTTGAGGCCATCGGTGTGCCGGTGTTCGTATCCGGTGACCGGCAGGAGCTTAGGAAGGCTGACAAGCTGGTGCTGCCGGGAGTAGGCGCGTTTGCCGATGCGGCGGAAAAGCTGCGCCGCTCCGGTCTGGACAGCTTTGTTACGCAGTGGGCGGCAGAAGGCAAGCCTCTGCTGGGTATTTGCCTTGGCATGCAGCTGCTGTTTGAAAAAAGCTATGAATATGGCGAACACAAGGGCCTGGGCCTGCTGAAAGGGCAGGTGGTGGCTATGGAGGGGATGCTGCCTCAGAAGCTGAAAATTCCCCACATCGGCTGGAACGCCCTGCAGAAAACCGGAAATTCCCGGCTGCTTTCCGGCGTGGCGGAGGGGGACTTTGTCTACTTTGTCCATTCCTTCCACGCCGTTGGCTGCGGGGATTCTCTGGCTGCCCGGTGCGAATACGGCATTCCCATTACCGCCGCGGTGGAGCAGGGGAATGTGTTTGGCTGCCAGTTCCACCCTGAAAAAAGCGGCAATGTGGGCCTGGCGATTTTGCGGGCCTTTGCCGGAAAGTGAGTGTGTGGTATGAATATTTTTCCTGCGATCGATCTGTTTCAGGGCAATGCGGTGCGGCTCTATAAGGGCGACTATGCCCAGATGACGGTCTACAGCGACGATCCCGTGTCGGTGGCGCTGCAATTCCGCCGGGCAGGTGCGCGGCATCTGCATCTGGTGGATCTGGAGGGCGCGAAAACCGGCTTCCCCGAAAACCGGGATGTGATCCGCAGAATCGTGGAAGCATTTCAGGGCTTTGTGGAGGTAGGCGGCGGCATCCGGAATCTGGAAACGGTGAAGGCCTACCTGTCGGCCGGTGTGAACCGGGTGATCTTGGGCACGGCTGCGGTGACAGACCCCGTATTTCTGCGGCAGGCGCTGGATCTTTACGGCGAAAAGATCGCCGTGGGTGTAGACCTGAAGGATGGCTATGTGGCAATCAAGGGCTGGACGGAAACCAGCAGCCAGAGCGCGGAGGACTTCTTCTCCAAAATGCAGGCGCTGGGGGTCAGCACCGTGATCTGCACGGATATTTCCCGGGACGGCGCAATGCAGGGAACAAACCGGGAGCTGTACCGCCAGCTGGGGCGCAAATTCTCCATTGATATCGTAGCCTCCGGCGGCGTATCCTCTTTGGAGGATGTGCAGGCTCTGGCAGCTATGGGACTCTACGGCGCGATTATCGGAAAAGCCTGGTACATCGGCGCCATTGACCTGAAGCAGGCGATTGAGGTGGCGAAATGATTACAAAACGGATCATTCCCTGTCTGGACGTGAAAAACGGCCGGGTGGTCAAGGGCGTGAATTTTCAGGGCCTTGCGGATGTGTCCTCTCCGGTGGAGCTGGGCAAATACTACAGCGACTGCGGCGCCGACGAGCTGGTGTTCTATGATATCACCGCTTCCGCCGAGGGCAGAGCCCTCTTTACCGACATTCTGACCCAGGTGGCCAGAACCATCTTTATTCCGCTGACCGTAGGCGGCGGCATCAACACTTTGGAGGACTTTGACCGGGTGCTCAAATGCGGCGCGGATAAGGTAAGTGTCAACTCCGGCGCGATCCGGAATCCTGAGCTGGTGCTGCAGGCCGCCAGAAAATACGGCGACCAATGCGTAGTGATCTCTGCGGATGTCAAGCGGGTGGAGGGTGTATTCCGGGTGTTTGCCAAGGGCGGCCGGGAAAACACCGGCATGGAGGCCATCTCCTGGATCAAGCGGTGCGTGGACAACGGCGCCGGTGAGGTGGTGCTCAATTCCATCGATACCGACGGCGTCAAGGGCGGCTTCGATCTTCCTATGCTGGAAGCGGTGTGCGATGCGGTGAATGTGCCGGTGATCGCCTCCGGCGGCGCAGGCAGCAAGGAGCACTTTGTGGAGCTGTTCCAGCGGCTTCCCAAGGTGGATGCCGGTCTGGCAGCCTCCATTTTCCACTTCGGTGAGGTGACCATCCCGGAGCTGAAGCAAACTTTGAAAGAAAACAATATCTCTGTGAGGTTATGATATGCTGAACATTGAGGAACTGAAATTCGACGAAAAGGGTCTGATCCCTGCCATTGTGGTGGATGCTGCCACCGGAAAGGTGCTGACCCTTGCCTATATGAACCGGGAAAGCCTGACCATTTCCCTTGAGAAAAAGCTGACCTGCTTCTATAGCCGCTCCCGGCAGGAGCTGTGGCTGAAAGGGGAGACCAGCGGCAATTATCAGCACATTCAGTCCATCGTGGCTGACTGCGACAAGGACGCCCTTACGGTGTATGTCACCAAGGACGGCCCGGCCTGCCACACCGGCGAAGATAGCTGCTTCCATAATCCGGTATTCGGCGAGCTGCAGAAGCCTTTCTCTATGGAAAGCCTTTACAGCCTGCTGAAAACCCGGAAGGAGCAGCTTCCGGAGGGGTCTTATACCACCTATCTTTTCCAGAAGGGGCTGGATAAGATCCTCAAGAAGGTGGGCGAAGAGTCTACCGAAGTGATCATCGGCGCAAAGAATAACGACAAGGCGGAAACCGTGTATGAAATCGCGGATCTTGCCTACCATGTTATGGTGCTGATGGTGGAAATGGGCATCACGGTGGAGGATATCCGGCAGGAGCTGGCAGGCCGCCATGTGATCGACCACAAGGTCAAGCAGGAAAAAATGACCCAATAATCAAAACCTATGGCAGAGTTTCACATTTCCCCGAGGAGATTCCAGGCGTTTACTGTGGAATCCTATGAATTATTTCCCCAAAGCTCCAAGCGGGTTGCTATTTCCCGGGAAATGTGATAGTATACTGCACAAGGATATTTGTTTTTCTACGGCGGACGAACCGGAGGAAACAGGAAGGCAGGAATGAACTATGTATCGCGTTAACTATCTGAACAAAATCTCCCCCAAGGGCACAGCCCTTTTTACGGACAACTACCAGACGGCAGACTCTGCTGAAGAGGCAGATGCCATTCTGGTTCGCAGCGCCTCTATGCATGAGATGGCCTTGCCCGCCAAGCTGGCGGCAGTGGCCCGTGCCGGCGCCGGCGTTAACAACATCCCTCTGGATAAAATGGCAGAGGCCGGTATCGTGGTATTCAATACCCCCGGCGCCAACGCCAACAGCGTTATGGAGCTGGCTCTTTGCGGCATGCTGCTGGGCAGCCGGGATATCGTAGGCGGTATCAACTGGGTGCAGTCCATCAAGGATCAGGGCGATGTTGCCAAGAAGGTGGAAAAGGGCAAGTCCCAGTTTGCCGGCACGGAGATCAAGGATAAGAAGCTGGGCGTTATCGGCCTGGGCGCCATCGGCGGCCCTCTGGCCAACGCCGCTGTAAAGCTGGGCATGGAGGTTTATGGCTGCGATCCCTTTATCTCCATCGATGCGGCATGGCATCTGGACAGCAACATCATCCGTGTGAATACCCGGGAAGAGATCTTCTCCCAGTGCGATATTATTTCCGTTCACACCCCGCTGCTGGACGATACCCGGAAGATGATCAATGCCGAGACCCTCGCCATGATGAAGGACGGCGTGATCATTCTGAACTTCGCCCGGGATCTGCTGGTGGATGACGATGCTATGGAGCAGGCCCTTGCCAGCGGCAAGGTCAGCCGCTATGTTACCGACTTCCCCAACGATAAAACCGCCAATATGGCCGGCGTTGTTGCCATTCCCCATCTGGGCGCTTCTACCGAGGAAGCCGAGGATAACTGCGCCAAGATGGCAGTCAAGCAGCTGATGAATTATCTGGAAAACGGCAACATCATCAATTCCGTGAACTTCCCCAACTGCGACATGGGTGTTTGCCGCAAGCCGGGCCGTATCACCATTCTCCACCGGAATATTCCCAACACCATCAGCCGCTTCACTACCGTGGTGGCAAGCGCGGACATCAACATTTCCGACATGGTCAACCGCAGCCGCGGTATCTACGCCTGCACCATGCTGGATCTGGATGCTCCTACCCCCGCCAGCGTTGTTGAGCAGCTGAGCAAGACCGAAGGCGTGCTTCGGGTCAGAGTGATCCGCTGAATAAAAGGCTGTCGCTGCGATGCAGCGGCAGCCTTTTTCTGTAGTTGACAAACGGCGGATTTTCGATTACTGTTGAATAAGAGAAAAGGAGGGCGAACTATGGAATTGCTTACAAAAGCCGCGTATTCCGATGCGGTGAGCCAACGGGAAATGGACAACCGGCAGGTCGCCTACGAGGCCGCCTGCGAGGGTATCGTCCTTCTGAAAAATAAGGGCGTGCTGCCCCTGCGGGAGAAAAAACTGGCCCTGTATGGCTCCGGCGCAAGCCGCACCATCAAAGGCGGCACCGGCTCCGGCGAGGTCAACGAGCGCCGCTGTGTCACGGTTCTGGAGGGCCTGGAAAAGCGGGGCTTTGCCGTCACCAGCAGCCGGTGGCTGGCGGATTTTGAAGAGGAATACGCTGCCGCTCTGGCAAGCTACAAGCTGGAAAAGAAGAAAAGCGTGAATTTTCTGAAGATCAGCTCCATTATGGATATGCTGACTGAGAATTTCCGGATCCCCTCCGGCAGGGCTATCACCGAAGAAGATGTGGCCTCCAGCGATACCGATCAGTGTGTCTACATCCTCAGCCGGCAGGCGGGCGAGGGCGGTGACCGCAGGCTGGAGCCCGGCGATTACTGCCTGACCG
Source organism: Faecousia sp. (assembly GCA_045532755.1). GTDB lineage: Bacteria > Bacillota > Clostridia > Oscillospirales > Oscillospiraceae > Faecousia. The sequence continues at coordinate 29,507 of JAZSGN010000031.1, read as the reverse complement.
ACCGGGAAAAGCAGGATATTGCTTTCTGCGCTGCCCGCTATAAGAATTTCGTGCTGATCATCAACTGCGGCTCTTCTATGGAAATGAGCTTTTTGCAGGAGCTGCCGGAGATTCCGGCGATCTTGTATATGTGCCAGCTGGGCATGGAAGGCGGCTACGCGGTTGCGGATGTGCTCAGCGGCGCGGTGACACCCAGCGGAAAGCTGGCGGATACCTGGGCAAAGACCTATGACGATGTTCCCTTCGCCCGGGACTACAGCTACCTCAACGGCAATGTCCAGGAAGAATACTATAAAGAAGGCATCTATGTAGGCTACCGGTATTTCGATTCCTTCCGGGTCGAGCCGGCCTTTGCCTTTGGCTTTGGCCTCAGCTATACGGATTTTTCCATTCGCTCCGCCGGCGCAGCCATTGCCGGCCAGCGGGTGACGGTGCAGGCTATGGTCACCAATACCGGCCGGGAATTTTCCGGCAAGGAAGTGGTTCAGCTGTATGTGTCCGCTCCGGCGGGGAAACTCCATAAGGAATACCAGTCTCTTGCGGCTTTTGAGAAAACAGACCTGCTTGCCCCCGGCCAGCGGCAGACCCTTTCGCTGCAGTTTGATCTGGCGGACATGGCAAGCTACCGGGAGGAAGATGCCAGCTTCGTGCTGGAGGCAGGCGAGTATATCCTGCGTCTGGGCAATTCTTCCCGCAATACCGTGGCGGTGGGTGTGGTGCTGGTGGAGCAGGAAGTGATCGTATCCCGCCACCGGAACATCTGCCCCTGCCGGGAGCCGATGGAGGAACTGGCTTCCGCGCAGGACCGGGGAACCGAGCAGACTGCCGGCCTGCCCTGCCTGATTTTGGAGGAAGGCGCAATCGCTACCCTTGTCCACAGCTACGAGCAGCCCCTTGCCTGCGCCGATGCGAAGGTGCAGGCATTCCTGAACACCCTGAGTGTCCGGGAAATGGTGGAGATCGTGGTGGGTAAGGGCATGGTCACCGGCGAAGCCCGGTTCAACCTGCCTGGTTCGGTTGGCAATACTACCAGCAAATTCTGGGGCCGGGGACTTGCCAATGTGGCGCTGTGCGATGGCCCTGCGGGTCTGCGGATCCAAAAGGTGTCCACCGTTAGCAAGGGCGGCAAGGTCAAGCCGGTGGAAATGGCGCTGTCGGTTTTCGAGGCGCTGCCCGGCTTTGTGAAGAACCGGGTCTTGGGCGATGTGGAAAAGCAAACGCCCTTGTATCAGTTCGCAACTGCCTTCCCGGTGGCGGCGGCGCTGGCACAGAGCTGGAACACCCGGCTTCTGGAGCAGGTGGGCCGGGCGGTGTTCCGGGAAATGGAGGAATACGGCTGCACCTACTGGCTGGCGCCGGCGGTGAATATCCACCGCAACCCCCTTTGCGGCAGAAACTTTGAGTATTTCTCCGAAGACCCGCTGCTGACGGGCCGGCTGGCGGCGGCCATCACCCGGGGTGTGCAGCAAAAGCCGGGTTACTATGTAACGGTGAAGCACTTCGCCGCCAACAATCAGGAAGATAACCGGATGCATGTTTCCAGCAACCTCAGCGAGCGTGCGCTGCGGGAGATCTACCTGAAGGGCTTCGCCATTACCGTGGCTGCCGGCGCAAAGGGAATCATGACCTCCTACAACCGGCTCAACGGCGTTTACACCCCCAACAGCTACGATCTTTGCACCAATGTGCTGCGCTGCGAATGGGGCTTCGACGGCGTTGTGATGACCGACTGGTACTCTACCAAGGGTAATCAGGGGAACAATGCCCTGTGTATGTCGTCGGGCAACGATCTGATCATGCCCGGCGGAGAGATCTTCAAGGCCCAGATCCTTGCAGGTTTGCGAAAGGGGCTCATTACCCGGGAGGATATCCGCCGCTGCTGCTCGAATGTGGTCAAGGCCATTTTTGACAGCGCTACCCAAAAAGAATACATAAAGTAAAGCAAACCCCGGCAGAGTTTCCTCTGCCGGGGCTTCTGCGTTTAATCAAAGGTCACAAGACCCAGATAGACGTTGTCGTAGTTTACGGTGATGGGGTACTGGGCGGTTGCGCCCTCGATCATTTCGTTGCTGAGGTTGTAGAGCATTTCCTGCCGGGTGTAGCGAAGCCATGCTTCCTCGCAGTCAACGAAGAACATGATGTGGTAGCCGTAGTCCGTCTTTACCAGACCGTAGTCACCGTACTGCCGGGCGGGGTCGAAGCACCAGCTGTCGAATTCAGGGACCATTTCGCCCTGCTCCACATCGGTGTACAAGCCGCCGGAGGTGTTGGAGCCGGGGTCTTCCGAGTGCTCGTTGGCAAGGGCGGCAAAGCTGTCCTCGGTGGCTTCGCCGGCCAGCCACTGGTCGAGAATTGCCTGGGCCTTGATCTGGCAATCGATCCAGGCGGCTTCGGTGGGGGTTTCGCCCTCTACCGCGATCAGAATATGCCGGACATCGGAGAGCAGAGCGCCGTCCTTGGTGATGCCGGATTCGGTCAGCTCTTCGGCGTGTTCTGCATAGTAGGCTTCAATCTCCGTTGCAGAGGGGTCGAGGGATTCATACCAGTCCATATAATACTGGAAGCCGTAGTAATAGGTGCTCAGGTAGGAAACATAGTCTTCTACGCTGCTGCCGGCACCCATTTCGGCGTGGAGCATTTCGTTGGCATCGGCGTAGCCGTTTTCCAGGGCCATCTCATGGAGAGAGTTGGGCAGATTATCCAGGTACTGCTGATAATCGGCCTCCATCACATAGTTGGCCTTCTTTGCCAGATTGGAAAGAGCGGCGTAGCGGTGCCAGGTTTCCAGGCCCGATTCCAGGAAGAACTCCTGCCAGGTAACGCCTTCTTCCATCAGCTGGGTATCCAGGGGAGCGGTGTAGTCCAGATCGATATAGTAGCCGATATAGCCGCCGTAGTAATCCAGAAAATCATAGAACTGCATCCAGTAGTAAATCTGCAGCTCGCCGCAGGTCAGCTCCTGAGAGTCGATGGTGGCAACGACCTTGTCCCGGTTGGCAACCACGGTGGCATCGTCGGCGGTGTAGGAAACATAGGTGGGGGTCGTGGGGGCGGTGGTTTCCGGAGGCAGCGTCTCCTGGGGCTGTAAGCTCCAGCCGCCGTTTACGATATAGAAGATTCCGGCAGCCAGCAGCGCAAGGGACAGCAGGCAGCCCGCGATCACAGCGGCAATCATGCCGCCGTTGCTGCGTTGAGGCTGCTCCGGGGGAGAAGGCTCGGTTACAACGCTTTCTTCCGGCGTTTCTACGGGGGTGGGTTCTTCGTCGGCGTTATTTTTTCCGCAGGCAGGGCAGAAGGAAAAACCTTCCACCAGCGGAGCGCCGCAGTATTTACATTCCATACATTCCTCTTTCTCCCGACACTTCGGGCGCAGAATATACCCAGTTTACCATGGTGACCCAATAAATGCAAGGGGGTTGGGAAAATGTTTACAAATCGTCAAAATAGCGGCCTGCCTCTTGAAAACAGGGAAGAAAAATGCTATTATTTATAGTCGAGAAAGTATGATTGGAGGGCTCCGGCATGAATGGAAAAACCCGGGTTATATCCCGGCAGGAGCTGAATGAACAGATGGATTGCTGCCGGCAGGTCAGCCTGCTTTGGCATCAGCGGGGCATTGTGCCCAAAGCCTATGTAGAAACCTATGGCTGCCAGCAGAACGAGGCGGACTCCGAAAAGCTGCGGGGTATACTGTCGGAGTGCGGCTATGCCATGACCGACAGCGCCGAGGGCGCCGATGTGGTGGTTATGAACACCTGCGCCATCCGGGAGCATGCTGAGCAGCGGGTATTTGGCAATCTGGGCGCCCTGACCCACACCAAGCGCCGCCACGAGGGGCAGAAGATCTTTCTGTGCGGCTGCATGGCAGGTCAGCCTCATATCGCCCAGCGGCTGAAAATGAGCTATCCCCATGTAGATGGCGTGTTCTCCACCCATCATCTGTGGCAATTTCCGGAAATCCTGCTGCGGGTGCTGACTACCGGCAAGCGGACTTTTTATGTAGAGGATGAACCGGGCTCCATTGCTGAGGGGCTGCCCCAACTGCGGGAGCATACCTTGAAGGCCTGGGTCTCCATTATGTATGGCTGCAACAATTTCTGCACCTACTGCATCGTGCCTTATGTGCGGGGCAGAGAGCGCAGCCGCAGAGCCGAGGACATTCTGGCGGAATGCCGGGAGCTGATTGCCGCCGGCAGCAAGGACATCACCCTGCTGGGGCAGAATGTGAATTCCTACGGCAAGGACTTGGATGAGGGTCTGGATTTTGCCGACCTTCTGGCAAAAATCGCCCAGCTGGAGGGAGATTTTATTCTCCGGTTTATGACCAGCCATCCCCGGGATGCTTCCCGGAAGCTCTTTGACACCATGGCGGCCTATCCCAAGATCGCCAAGCAGCTGCATCTTCCCTTCCAGTCCGGCTCCAGCCGGGTGCTGAAGGCCATGAACCGCCATTACGACCGGGAGACCTACCTGCAAAAGGTAGCTTACGCCAAATCGGTCATGCCGGAACTTGTGCTGACCTCCGATGTGATCGTAGGCTTCCCCGGGGAGACCGAGGAAGAATTTCAGGAAACCCTTTCCCTGATCGAGCAGGTGCAGTACGATTCGCTGTTCACCTTTATTTTCTCCCCCCGGAAGGGAACACCGGCGGCAGCGATGGAAGACCCTACCCTCAAAACAGAAAAAAGCGATCGGTTCGACCGGCTCTGCGCTCTGCAGAACCGCATATCCGAGCAGATCCACCGGGGCTATGTTGGCAAGACGCTTCGCTGCCTTGTAGACGGCGTGGACAAGGATCTGCTTACGGCCCGCACTGAGGGTGGACGGCTTGTCCGCTTCCCGGCAGATGCGGCCCTTGTGGGCAGCTTTGCGGATATCACCATTACCGGCGCCACCACCTGGAGCCTCACCGGCCTTCTGGCAGAAAAGGAATGATACCATGGCAGGAAAAGATCAGGAACTGACCCCCATGAAGCGGCAGTACAATGCCATCAAAGAAAAGAATAAAGACTGCATCCTGTTTTTCCGTCTGGGCGATTTCTATGAAATGTTCGATGAGGATGCCCGCATCGCTGCCCGGGAACTGGATCTGACTCTGACCACCCGTGACCGGGGCAAGCCCAAGGAAGAGCAGACACCTATGTGCGGCGTGCCTTTCCACAGCGTGGATTCCTATATTGCCCGGCTGGTAGCCAAGGGCTATAAGGTTGCCATCTGCGAGCAGCTGGAAGACCCGGCAACCGCCAAAGGTATCGTGGAGCGGGATATCACCCGCATTGTCACCCCCGGCACGGTTACGGAAAGCTGCATGCTGGACGAAAGCAAGAATAATTACATGGCCTGCCTCTATGGCATGCAGGGCAAGTTCGGCCTTGCCTTCTGCGATGTGTCCACCGGCGCGTTTTTTGTAACGGTGTGCGCCGATGCCCAGGCTGCCGCCTCGGAGCTGGGACGGTTTGCTCCCGCGGAAGTGATCCGCGGCGGTGAGGAAGTCCGCTGCCAGCTGCTGGAGGATGCTCTGTTTTTGCGGCTGAACTGCTGCGTGGACGAGGGCAGGGAAGAGCAGTTTGACCTGGATGATGCCGAGCAGCTGCTGCAGGAGCATTTTGGAGCGAATTTGTCCCAGTTGGGGATCTCCGGCATGAACTGCGCCGTGATTGCCGCCGGCACGCTGCTGCAGGTGCTGAAATTTGTGCAGAAAAATGATCTTGCCCATATCCGCCAGCTGAACTACTATACCACCGGCCGGTTTATGGAGCTGGATATGGACGCCCGCCGCAATCTGGAGCTGACGGAAACCCTTCGCAGCAAGGAAAAGAAGGGTACGCTTCTGTGGGTGCTGGACAAGACCCGCACCGCCATGGGCGGCCGTATGCTCCGCAGCTGGCTGGAAAAGCCTTTGCTGGACCCGGTGGAGATCGGACGCCGCCACAGCGCCGTAGAGGAGCTGGTAAACGCGCCGGTGTGCCGGGGCGAGCTGGAGGAAGCCCTGCGGGATATCACCGATTTTGAGCGGGTGATGGCCCGGGTGGTTACCGGAACGGTAAACTGCCGGGATCTTCTGGGACTTGCCCGGGGTCTGCGGGCGCTGCCCGGGGTAAAGGCCCAGCTTTCTGGGCTGGAAGCGCCGCTGCTGCAGCGGCTCAATGCTGCCATCGATGATCTGGCGGATTGCGCCGATGCCATTGAAAATACCATTGTTGACGATCCTCCCCTGACAGTTCGGGAGGGCGGCATGATCCGCAAGGGGGCATCCGCCGAGGCCGACCGGCTGCGGGATATTATGGAGGGCGGCTCCGGGACGATTGCCGCCATCGAAGCATCCGAGCGGGAAAAAACCGGTATCCGCACCCTGAAGATCGGCTTCAACCGGGTGTTCGGCTACTATATTGAGGTTTCGAAATCCTTTATCGATCAAGTCCCGGATCACTATATCCGCAAGCAGACCCTTGCCAACTGCGAGCGGTATATCACCCAGGAGCTGAAGGAACTGGAAAACCAGGTGCTGACCGCCAAGGACAAGCTGACGGCTCTGGAATACCAGATCTTTACGGCTCTGCGGGAGCGGATCGCCGCCGAGGCGGCCCGGGTGCAGGCTACGGCTGCGGCGGTGGCTGCGGCGGATGTGCTGTGTTCCCTTGCCAATGTGGCAGTGCAGCGCAACTACTGCCGCCCGGATATTACCCTGGGCAGCGAAATCTCCATTGTAGACGGCCGCCATCCCGTTGTGGAGCAGATGCTGAAAAATTCTCTCTTTGTTCCCAATGATACCCGCATCGGCTCGGCGGATAATCAGGTTTCCATCATCACCGGTCCCAACATGGCAGGTAAATCCACCTATATGCGGCAGGTGGCGCTGATCGTGCTGATGGCCCAGATGGGCTCTTTTGTGCCTGCCCGGTCGGCTACCATCGGTCTGGTGGATCGGGTGTTTACCCGCATCGGCGCCAGCGACGATCTGGCTTCCGGCCAGTCCACCTTCATGGTGGAAATGGCGGAGGTGGCCTCTATCCTGAAATACGCCACCGCAAAGAGCCTGCTGATCCTCGATGAGATCGGCCGCGGCACTTCTACATACGATGGCATGGCCATCGCCCGGGCGGTGCTGGAATATGCTGCCAACCCCAAGCGGCTGGGGGCAAAGACCCTCTTTGCGACCCATTATCATGAGCTTTCCACCATTGAGCAGGAGCTGCCCAATGTGAAGAACTACAACATTGCCGTTAAGAAGCGGGGTGACCAGATGATCTTCCTGCGGAAGATCGTGCCCGGCGCCGCCGACAAGAGCTACGGCGTGGAGGTGGCAAAGCTGGCAGGGCTGCCCGGCAGTGTTGTCCAGCGGGCAAGGGAGATTTTAGGGGAGCTGGAAAGCCAGCAGCCCAGAGTGGTGGAGGTGGCAGCCGCCCCCAGCGACCAGCTTTCTATGCTGGATCTGCGGACGCAGCAGGTCTGCGATGCGCTGCAATCCATCAACCCGGAAACCCTGACCCCCATCGAGGCTATGAACGAACTCTACAAACTCAAAAGAATGCTGAACTGATATGGCAAAATCGAAACGATTGCGTATAACAATGAATACCGGCGAGCTGGCCTTTGGATGGCTGTATTTCGCGGTGGAGCTGTTTCTGCTGCCCTCCGTGCTGACCGATCTCAATGGCCTGCTGCCGAAGCCCCTCAGCGCCGCGTGGATCAACACCGTGTTCTATCTGGTGAACTTTATTGCGGTAGTGACCATTTTCCGGGATTTTCTGCTGCGCTCTCTGCGCTCGCTGGGGAAGAAATTCGGGCAGTATCTGAAGGCGGTGGTGCTGGGCTTTGTGGCCTATTGGGCCGCCACCCGGCTGCTCAGCTGGCTGCTGGGGCTGGTTCCCGGCTTTGTGAATGTGAACGACAGCGCCATCTCCGCCATGGCCAATGACCATTTCTGGATCATGGCGGTGGGAACGGTGCTGCTGGTTCCGGTGGTGGAGGAGCTGCTGTACCGGGGCCTGATCTTTCTGGGGCTGTACCCGAGAAACCGGGTGGCTGCTTATGTGATCTCGGTGGCGGCCTTTGCCGCGGTCCATGTGATCGGGCATCTTGGCAGCGCATCGCCCCTGATTCTGGCGCTGTGCTTCCTGCAGTATATTCCTGCGGGGCTGTGCCTGGCGTGGGCCTACGCCGAATCCGATTCTATCTTCGCGCCCATTTTGATCCACATGGTGGTGAATTTGGTGGGCATCTTTTCGCTGAGGTGATTTCATGAGCAGGATCATTCAGTTATCTCCCCATATTGCCAACCTGATCGCCGCCGGTGAGGTGGTGGAGCGTCCTGCCAGCGTGGTAAAGGAGCTGCTGGAGAATGCGGTGGATGCGGGCGCGTCCCAGATCACCGTAGAGATCCGTGACGGCGGCATGACCTTTCTGCGGGTCACCGACAATGGCTGCGGCATGAGTCCTGAGGATGCCAAAACCGCCTTCTTGCGCCATGCTACCTCCAAGCTCCGCAGCGCCGAGGATCTGGCAGCCATCGTCACCATGGGCTTCCGGGGAGAAGCGCTGGCGGCCATTGCCTCTGTCAGCCGGATCGATATTATGACCAAACCCGCCGGCAGCCTTTCCGGCACCAGCCTGCAGCTGGAGGCGGGAAAGATCGTTGAAGAATCTGAGGCAGGCTGCCCCGATGGCACGACCATTGTGGTCAGAGACCTGTTCTTTAACACCCCTGCCCGAATGAAGTTTATGAAGGCCGACTCCGTAGAGGGCGGCAAGGTGGCGGCGGCGGTGCAGCTGCAGGCGCTGGCTCATCCCAGCGTGGCCTTCCGGTTTATCCGCGATGGCAAGCAGGTGCTGTCCACCCCCGGCACCGGCGGTCTGGAAGCGGCGGTGTACTGCGTGTATGGCAGAGACGGCGGCAAAATGATCGCTGTAGACAGCCGCTGGGAGAACTACAGCCTCCACGGCTATGTTTCGAAGCCCACCGATGCCCGCCCCAGCCGCAACCTGCAAACCTTCTTTGTAAACGGCAGACCGGTAAAATCCAGACTGCTGGTGGCAGCGCTGGAGGAGGCCTACCGGAATCAGATCATGGTAGGCAAATTCCCGGCCTGCGTGCTGCACTTGACGCTGCCCGCCAATGCGGTGGATGTGAATGTGCATCCGGCGAAGACGGAAGTAAAATTCCTTTCCGAGAAGGCTGTGTTTGATTGCGTGCATTACGGCGTGCTGGGGGCGCTGAACAAAACGGCAGACCGGCCGGCGGTGCAGTTTCAAAAGCCGCCTGCCCAGCCTGCGGTGCAGCTGCCGCCGGCGGCAGAGCCGGCAGCGCCTCCGAAGCAGACCTTCTACCGCAGCATGACGGCCCAGGAATACAAGGCTTTTACCCAGGCTATGGAGCAAGCGCCCCAGCCGAAAAAAGAAACGGCTGCCGCTGCAGCGGCGGCGGTGGAGCGAACCGCTGCGCTGCCGGTGCGTGAGCCCGTGGTGTACCCGGCCTATACCCACAAGCCTGCGCCTGCGCCCCAGCCTCCTGCCGTCGAGCCGGAAACAGAGCAGACCGCCCTGGATCTGCCGCCCCAGCAGCCCTGGAGACTGGTGGGAGAGCTGTATAACAGCTATATTCTGGTAGAGCAGGGGGAAGAGGCATTCCTCATCGATAAACACGCCGCCCATGAGCGGATCCTCTTTGACAAGCTGAAAGCCAATCAGGAGGCCATTTCCTCCCAGACCTTGCTGGCGCCGGTGACGGTGCGGCTTCGCCCCGATGCTGCCGCCCAGCTGCTGGCCAATTCCCAGCTGCTGCAGGAACTGGGGTTTGAAATTGAGGAATTTGGCGACCATACCATTCTGGTGCGGCAGATCCCCATGGACCTGCCGGAAAGCGAAGCCGCCGATGCTCTGGAAACGCTGGCGGCGGACCTGCTGACCGGGCGGCGGGAGGACAAGCATTCTGTTCGGGATGAGATCCTCCATACAGTTGCCTGCAAGGCGGCCATCAAAGCCGGCTGGCACAGCGACGAAGCGGAGCTGCTGGCGCTGGTAAAGCAGGTCATGGAGCGGGAAGACCTGAAGTACTGCCCCCATGGCAGACCCATTTGCATTACGCTCAGTAAGCGCCAGCTGGAAAAGCAGTTTAAGCGCAGCTGAATAAGGAGGCGTGGCCCATGAAAAAGTTAATATGCATCGCAGGGCCTACCGCCTCGGGAAAAACCGCCCTTTCCATCGCCCTTGCCAAAGAGCTGGATGCTGAGATCGTTTCCTGCGATTCCATGCAGATCTACCGCCGCATGGACATCGGCACTGCCAAGCCTACGCTGCAGGAGCGGGCGGGAATCCCGCACCATATGATCGATGTGGCAGAGCCGGATGAGGAATTTTCCGTCAGCCGGTACTGCGCCATGGCAGACCCCATCGTAGAGGATATTCTGGCCCGGGGGAAGACCGCCATTATCGTTGGCGGCACGGGGCTGTATATGGACAGCCTGATCCGGGGCAATGCCTTTGCGCCCTGCCCGGCTACGGGGATGCGGGAGAAGCTGGAGCAGCAGCCGATTGAAGAGGTTTTCCGCCAGCTGCAGCAGGTGGACCCCGAAACGGCTGCCCGGCTGCCGCTGTCCGATAAAAAGCGGATCATTCGGGCCATGGAAGTGTATCTGGAAACGGGAGAAACTATCACCGAGCATAACCGGAAAACCCAGGCGATCCCGCCGAAGTATGCGCCTGTGTGGTTTGCGCTGGAGGATGCCCAGCGGCAGAGCCTCTATAACCGGATTGACCGCCGTGTGGAGCGGATGCTGGAAGACGGGCTGCTGGAGGAGATCCGCTCCCTTTTGGGAGAGGGGATTCCTCGCAAATGCACCGCCATGCAGGCTATCGGCTATAAAGAATTTGTAGATGCCCTGGACGGAAACTGTACCCTTGCCGAGGCAACGGCGCTGGTGCAGCAGTCTTCCCGGCGGTATGCCAAGCGGCAGCTGACCTGGTTCCGACGGAATCCGGCAGTTATTTGGCTGCGGCGGGAGGAAGGCATGAACACCGAAGAAATTCTTGCCCTCGCCCGACAGGCTCTGATAAAAAACGACAACTGAAATCTGTTACTATGTATCCATCTCCAAGAAAGAGGGTATACATATGACAGACACCAATAATTTACAGGAAGCTATTTTGAAGGAAGTGCGGCGGGACAAAGTTCCGGTCACGCTGTTTCTGATGAACGGCTTCCAGCTCCGGGGGGTCATCACCGGCTTTGACAGCTTTGTGGTGGTGCTGGTGAGCGAAGGCAAGCAGCAAATGATCTACAAGCATGCCATCTCCACCCTTGCCCCCATGAAGCCCTTAAAGGCCGCACAGAGTGCATAAAGCCAAAGGCGACGGAGCGATCCGTCGCCTTTGGCTTTGTATACAGAAAGGAAGAAACACCATGTCCATTGGGGAAAATGTAGCGCAGATCAAGCAGAATATCGCCCGGGCAGCCATTGCCGCCGGGCGGAAGCCGGAAGAGATCCTTCTGTGCGCTGCCACGAAAATGAATGATGCCGATGCCGTCCGGCAGGCTATTGCTGCCGGCGTGGATTGCTGCGGAGAAAACCGGGTTCAGGAACTGACCGCCAAGCTGGCGCAAAATGCCTACGAAGGCGCGCCGGTCCATTTCATCGGCCACCTGCAGACCAACAAGGTGAAGCAGGTGGTGGGCAGGGTAGACCTGATCCAGAGCGTGGACAGCCTGCGGCTTCTGCAGGCCATCGACCGGGAGGCTGCCAGGCAGGAAATCCGGCAGGATATCCTGCTGGAAGTGAATGTTGGCGGCGAAGAAAGCAAGAGCGGATTTGCCCCGGAGGAGCTGCTTCTGCTGCTTCCGCAGCTGTGCCAATTTGCCAATATCCGGATTCGCGGCCTGATGACTATTCCGCCGGTTTGCCAAAATTCGGGAGAAAATGATAAATTTTTTCAAAAAATGTGCCAGCTGGCTGTTGACATAAAGCAAAAAAAATACGATAATGTATGCATGGATATTATGTCTATGGGTATGTCCGATGACTATGCCGATGCCATCCGCTGCGGAAGCACCATGGTTCGTGTAGGCACAGCCATCTTCGGCGCCCGGGACTACGCCAAGCCGCATCAAACATGATGTGAACATACAGGAGGAAATATAGAAATGAGTTTTTGGGACAACGTAAAAAAGTTTACACAGCCTTACTCCGATGAAGAGTACGATGATTACGACGACGATGATATGGAAGGCTTTGACGACGAAGCAGAAGAGCCCCAGCCCCGCACCCGCCGCCCCGCTTTCGGCAGCAGTGACAGCAGCTCCGATGTCGGCAGCACCGCAACCAGCGCCCCCAGTGCTCCCAGCACTTCCGGCGCGGCTCCTTCTTCCGGCTTCAGCGGTCAGGTTCTGAATATGAACAGCAACAAGCAGGAAGTTGTTCTGTTCCACGCCAAGACCTTCGACGATGCCGCCAAGGCTGCCGATGAGCTTCGGGGCAGAAGAGCCGTCATTCTGAATATGGAGAATGTGGAAAAGACCCTGACCCGCCGGGTCGTGGATTTCCTGTCCGGCTGCATCTATGCCCTCGATGGCAAGGTCAAGAAGATCGCTCAGTCTACTTATCTGTTCTGCCCCCACAGCATGGATATCGTTGGGGATCTGGAGCAGTTCCAGGGCGATGCGGAAACCTATCTGTAAGAAAGGATAAAAGCTATGTTTACACCACAGCAAATTGAACAGATTTCCTTTTCCAGAGCTACCTTCGGTGGCTATGATATGCAGGCTGTGGATGAATTTCTGGAGCCGCTGACCGAAGACTATATCACCCTTTACAAAGAAAACGCTCTGCTCAAGAGCAAGATGCGGGTTCTGGTAAGCAAGCTGGAGGAGTATCGCAGAAACGAAGCCAGCATGAAGGATGCCATTGTCAACGCCCAGAAGACCTGTGACAAGATGGTTCGGGAAGCCGAGGCAAAGTGCGCCCAGATGCTCAACGATGCCAACGCCGCCGCAGCTGCCAACGCCAAAAACGCCGATGCTCTGATCGCGGCGGAAAATGCCAGAGTAGAAGAGGCTAAGCGGGCTGCCGCTGCCAAGATCGACGAGATCAAGGCGCAGCTGAACGGCTGCCTGGCTGCTCTGGACCGGATCAAGGAAGCCAATCTTCCCGCTGCTCCCGCCGCTCCCGCAGCGCCTTCTCAGCCTCCCTTTGATTTCGATTCTGCTGAGCCCGGTCAGCCCGGTCAGCCCAAGAAGCCGGCCGACACCACCGATGCTGTTGCAGATGAGATCTCCATGAGTCTGGAAGCCCTTGTGGGTACTACCGATGATCCCGCTCCCAAGCCGGAGCCCAGACATCCCGCTTCCGATACTACCAGCAAGTTTGCCAACCTTCAGTTCGGCAGAAACTACGATCCGACCCAGCGGAAGGATTGATTCATATTCCCATGCGCGGATGAGGACAAGTGCCTGTCCGGGCCTGCGTTCAGAGAGCTGCCGTTTGGTGCGAGGCAGCGGCAGCCGGCATCGCATATCCCCTCGGAGCAGCACACCGAACCCCTTTTTGGGCAGTAGACTGTGCCGGTGCGGCCCGATACAGCCGAATCGAGTGCCGGGAAACCGGAACAAGAGTGGTACCGCAGAGGTCAAACGCCTTTGTCTCTTATGAAAGGGACAAAGGCGTTTTTTCTATGACAGAAAGGTGGAACAATATGCTGCAAGGAATCTTGATAGGCCTGCAGATTTTGGTGCTGGCAGGCATCGGCTGCATGCTCTGGCGGCTCTGGCGCGGCCTTCCCAAGCAGGAGGATACGCCTATGGACGAGAAGAATGTCCGGCAGCTTCAGCACCGGCTGACGGTTCTGGGTATTCTTGCCGCTGTCGAAGCCGCTCTTGCCATCGCTTCTGCCGTTTTGCGGTTTGTTGAAACCCTCTCGTAAATCTTTTTGGCAGGTATGTCCTGCTTGATGCTAATAAATTGTGGAGGTATCTTCCAATGGAATTCAAAAACACCATCATCACCCCCAAGACCGACTTCCCCATGAAGGCCGGTCTGCCTGCCCGGGAGCCGGGTATGCTGCAGCGCTGGCAGGAGCAGGATCTGTATAACCTGCTGCTGGAGAAGAACGCAGGCTGCCCGCCCTTCGTGCTCCACGACGGCCCTCCCTTCTCCAATGGCTATATCCACATGGGTCACGCTCTGAACAAGACCCTGAAGGATTTCATTGTCCGCAGCCATGCCATGATGGGCTACTACACCCCCTATGTTCCCGGCTGGGACAACCACGGTCTGCCCATCGAGCGGGCCATCGAAAACTCCAAGAAAAAGCTCAACAAGGATATGAGCGTTCCCCAGTTCCGTAAGGCCTGCGAAGAGTTTGCCGAGGATTTCATCCAGAAGCAGATGGGCGGCTTTAAGCGGCTGGGCGTTGTGGGCGATTGGCAGCATCCCTACCGCACCATGGACCGCCATTTTGAGGCCCAGGAGGTCAAGGTATTTGGCCGGATGTTCGACAAGGGCTATATCTACAAGGGCCTGAAGCCGGTTACCTGGTGTCCCTTCTGCGCGACGGCTGTTGCGGAAGCGGATATCGAATATAAAGACGATCCCTGCACCTCTGTGTATGTCAAGTTCCCCATGCATGACGATCTGGGTAAGCTCTCTGGCTTTGACCTGAGCAGCACCTACTTCGTCATCTGGACTACCACCATCTGGACTCTGCCCGGCAACATGGGCATCTGCCTGCATCCCCGGGACAGCTATGTGCTGGTAAAGGCGGAAAACGGCGAGACCTATATCATGGCTGAGGCTCTGATGGAAAAGACCATGAAGATGGGCGGCTTTGAAAACTATGAGGTTCTGGCAACCTATCCCGGCAAGTTCTTCGAGAATATGCTGGCGAAGCATCCCTTCCTGGATAAGACCTCCCGCCTTGTCAATGCCGAGTATGTTACCATGGATTCCGGTACGGGCTGCGTTCACACCGCCCCCGGCTTCGGCGCTGATGACTACCAGACCTGCATGCGTTATGGCATGGATCTGGTTGTTCCCGTGGATGACTACGGCCGCCATACCGACTATGCCGGCAAGTACGCAGGCCTTTCCACCGAGAAGTCCAACCCCATCATTCTGGAGGATATGCGGCAGAGCGGAATGCTCTTCGCTTCCGAAGAGATCGTCCACTCCTATCCCCATCACGACCGCTGCAAGAAGCCCATCATCTTCCGGGCAACGCCTCAGTGGTTCTGCTCTGTGGAATCTTTCAAGGATCAGGCTGTGGAGGCCATCGAAAATGTGCAGTGGTTCCCCGGCTGGGGCGGCGAGCGGATGGTCAGCATGATCCGTGAGCGGGCCGACTGGTGCATCAGTCGTCAGCGCCGCTGGGGTCTGCCGATTCCCGTGTTCTACTGCGCCGATTGCGAAAAGCCCGTATCCACCCCCGAATCCATCGAAAAGATCTCCGGTCTGTTCGATGAGCATGGCTCCAACATCTGGTTTGAAAAGGAAGCCATGGAGCTGGTTCCCGATGGCTTTACCTGCCCCCACTGCGGCGGCAAGACCTTCACCAAGGAAACCGACACGCTGGACTGCTGGTTCGACTCCGGCTCTACCCACTATGCTTCTCTGATGCACCGTACCCCCGAGCTGTGGCCTGCAGATGTATATCTGGAGGGCGCTGACCAGTACCGCGGCTGGTTCCAGTCCAGCCTGCTGACCAGCGTAGGCGCTCTGGACCGGGGCGCACCCTTCAAGCAGGTGCTGACCCATGGCTGGGTTGTGGACGGTCAGGGCCGCGCTATGCATAAGAGCCTGGGCAACGGCGTAGACCCCGCCGATCTGATCAAGGACTTCGGTGCGGATATCGTGCGTCTGTGGGCGGCATCTTCGGACTATCATGCCGATGTACGCTGCTCCAAGGAGTTCTTCAAGCAGATCGCCCAGAACTATCTGAAGTTCCGCAACACCGCCCGCTACTGTCTGGGCAACCTGAACGAGTTCGACCCCAACAATCTGGTTCCCGCCGAGCAGATGGAAGAGCTGGATAAGTGGGCGCTGACCAAGCTGGATGCTCTGGTAAAGTTCTGCCTCAAGGCTTACAATAACTACGAGTTCCACATGGTTGCCCACGCTATCAACGATTTCTGCGTGGTGGAGCTGTCCAGCTTCTATCTGGATATCATCAAGGACCGGCTCTACTGCGAGCAGGCCGACGGTCTGCGCCGCCGCAGCGCCCAGAGCGCCCTGTTCCTGATCGTGGATGCCATGGCAAAGCTGTTTGCCCCCATTCTGGCCTTTACCTGCGATGAGATCTGGCAGGCCATGCCCCATAGAGAGGGCGACGATGACCGCAACATCCTGCTGAACCGGATGCCGGAGAATTTTGAAGGCTATTGCCTGGATCAGGCGGCTATGGACAAGTGGGCTGCGGTTATGAAGCTGCGCCAGGATGTCAACGGCGTTCTGGAGCTGGCCCGCGCCGAGAAGCGGATCGGCAAGGCGCTGGAGGCGCATGTCAGCCTCTGCTGCGAGGATGCCGCTTTGCTGCAGGCCTGCGAAGGCGTGAATCTGGCAGAGGTGTGCATCGTGTCTTCCTGCGCCTGGGAGGCTGCCCCTGAGGGCGCAACCACCGGCAAGGGTACGAATTACCCCGGCGTGACCATCGGTGTTACCGAGGCCCGGGGCGCCAAGTGCCCCCGCTGCTGGATGCATTCGATGCAGGCGGACGAAAACGGTCTGTGCCCCCGCTGTGCTGCCGTCATTGCCGCAATGGATATCGAAGTGTAATCTTCAACAGGCCGGGCGCTGCCCGGCCTGTTTTTCATAGGAGGACCTTATGAAAAACTGGAAAACAGAAACCAAAATCCGGGTAGCCATCGGCTGCGTTTTACTGCTGACAGCGGTTGTGATGGGGTTTGTGCTGAAAGACTTCACCGGCCCCCAGTCGCTTATGTGGCAGAGAATGGTATTTATTGCGGCAGTTCCTTGCTTGGGTCTGTCCGGCGTTCTGGGAATGCTGACCCCGATGGGATTCTTGCTGGGATTTCTGCCGGGTGTAGCGGCTTTGCCCGGTGCGCTGCCGGAGCCTTGGAACCGGTATTTCTCCTTCCTGTATCTCGGCGCGCTGTTCGCCCTTCCGGCGCTGAAAAAACGCTTTGGAAAAAACAAGAACGAAGGGAAGAAACAGCCGAAAAAAGCGGAGAAAGAGGAGGAAGAGGAAGAAGAGGAAGAAGAGGAAGCAGAACCGATCCCTGCCCAGCTGCAGGAACTGATCGTGGTGCTGCAGCCTCTTACGGGACGGATCTACCAGCTGATTCGATGCGGAAATCAGCTGCGGTTTTACCGGGCAGGCGGAGAACTTCGGGGTGTGGATTATGAAAAGCTGCAGAATCCCGGGGTTACTCTCCGCCCGCTGAGCAAAAAGGACTTCTGCGTGGAACGCGGCGAAATTCGAAGCATCCACCTTCGGGAAAACGAAAACGGCCCCTATCCACTGACGGCGGTTGTAAAGGCCGGCAGAAAGACTCTTCGCCTGGTTCCCATTTTGTCCACGATGGAAGAGAAAGTGCAGGAGCAGGAGCGAGAACGCTTCCGCAAGTTTTTCTCTTCCGTTGCGCCGGATGCCCTCCGCGCTGCAAACCGGAAACAAGCGGCCGAAGATGAGGAATCGCCCGATCCTTCTAAAGTGGCAATTTTGGAAAAGGTACGGTTTGTGCTGAGCGGATATCTGCTGCTGGTTGGTTTGGCGTGGCTGTTTCTGGATGTGCCATACGGGCTGTTCGCTGTGCTGGCCTTGCTGGGTCTGCCTGCGACTATGATACTGTACATTCTCTTTCCCAACGAGATCACGCTGGAGGAAAAAAAGAAAACCGACTCCAGGGTGTCGCTGATGATGCCTGCCTTCCTGGGAGGCTGCGCACCTGCGCTGCGGGCGCTGATGGATTATAACATTCAGAGCTTTGGCCGCTATGCGCTGCTGAGTTTTGGCGTGGCGGCGGCAGGCGTTGTGCTGGTCATGCTGCTGAACCGGGAATGGAAACGCAGAAAAGCGGTAATTCTTGTGCTGGTCATGGGCTTTCTCTTTTACGGTTTTGGCTTTGTGGGGCAGGTGAACGGCCTGCTGGATACCGAGCCGCCCCGGCAGGATGCGGGAAGGATTGTAGATATGCACATTTCCACTTCTTCCAAAGGCCCGGATTCCTACTACCTGACCGTAACCATGCCCGATGGCAGCGAGCTGGATACCAAGGTGTCCAAGAGCCAGTACGAAGCGATGGAGATCGGAGATCCGGTAACGGTGTATACCTACGCCGGATTCCTGGGAATACCCTATACGGTTGCGATGCCGGCCGAATAAAGCAGCGCTGCCCAAACCTTTTGGTTTGGGCAGCGCTTTCTAATTGTGAACATTTTATATACAGTGAAAAAACCTCTTGCCTTTTTGAAAAAGCGGAGTATAATTGCCAGAGATTGCTTTGATTTTTGGGGTAAAAAACTATGAAACGATCCAACGATATTTTTCTGAAAGGCTCTTTGCTGCCGGGAATGATCCGCTACACCATTCCCATTATGCTGACCGGCTGGCTGCAGCTGATGTTCAATGCGGCTGACCTTGTGGTGGTAGGCCGCTACTGCGGCAGTGTCAGTGTGGCGGCGGTAGGCTCTACCGGCTCTATGACCAGCCTGGTATTGACCTTGTTTATGGGACTTTCTGTGGGCGCGGGTGTCTGCGTTGCCCACGGCCTGGGAAGCGGACGGGATGACGATGTCCACCGCACGGTACATACTGCCATTCCCACTGCCGTAATCTGCGGCGTGGTGCTGACCTTTGTAGGTATCGCTGTTACCAACCCGCTGCTGACCCTGATGGCTACGCCGGCTTCCGTGATGCCCCTTTCCTCGCTGTATATGCGGATTTTCTTCTGCGGCGTACCCTTCAACCTGCTGTATAACTACGCAGCGTCTATTCTCCGGGCTGCCGGCGATACCAAATCGCCGCTGATCTACCTGAGCTTTGCGGGCGTTGCCAATGTGGGGCTGAATCTGATCTTTGTGATCGTGTTCCACATGGATGTGGCGGGTGTTGCCATAGCCACAGCCGCTTCCCAGGTGATCTCTGCGGTGCTGTGTGTGCGGGCGCTGCTGATGCGTACTGATGCCTGCCGGCTGGAACTGAAGAAGCTGCGGATCTATAAACCGCAGCTTCTGAAAATGATCCGCATTGGCCTGCCTGCCGGCGTGCAGGGCGCCATGTTCTCGATCTCCAATATTATCATCCAGTCGTCCATCAATTCCTTTGGCGATGTGCTTATGAGCGGCAACGCAGCCGCTGCCAATATTGAGGGCTTCATGTGGGTGCCTTGCAACGCTTTTCAGCAGACCTGCGTGAATTTTGTGGGCCAGAACACCGGCGCCAACCAGCATGACCGGGCCTACCGCAGCGTGTGGCTGAGCCTTGGATGTGTGTTGGTGGTAGGTCTGGGAATCGGCCTTACCTTCCTGACCTTTGGCAATCAGCTTCTTTCTATTTACATTACCGACTCTGCTGATGCCATTACCCAGGGATTGATCCGAATGCAGGTGATTTTCCCACTGTACTTCTTCTTTGGACTTATGGAAGTATCCACCGGTGCGCTGCGGGGAATTGGCTCCTCCTTTGCGCCGATGGTGATCTCAATTCTGGGCATCTGCGGCATCCGCCTTACCTGGATCGCCACAGTATTCCAGCTTCCCGCCTACCATACGCCCCGGAGCCTGTTCTGGTCGTTCCCCATTTCCTGGATCGCAACCTTTGTCACGCTGCTTGCAGCTTTCCATATTGTGTTCTATCGTTCCCAAAAAAAAGCCCGCTCCCTGTAAGGCTGCTTACAGAAAGAATTTTTGCCGCAGGGACTCCCGCAGGGGTTTGCAGATGGCAATCAGCAGCAGGGTTAAACCCAAAAGGGTTAATACGATCATGGGATAGAAACACCAGATGCCGAAGCCGGGAATAGAAAATGTGGTATTCAGCAAAAACTCCAGCAGGAGCATAAAGAGCCCCAACGCAATAGAGGCGCCGCCGTAGATATACAGGCGGCCCTTTCTTATATACCGGGTCAGCACCACAACGGCGGTAACCAGCAAGCCGAATACCAGGGTGACCGGGAAGGCGAACCGCAGAAACCAGTCCCCGTTGGTGGCAAGGTTGATATACAGAAGGTAAACGCCGATAACCCCAAAGCTCACCGGCACAAAGATCACCGGATTGGGGTGGGGAAACCAGCTGGGCAGGATCAGAACGGTATACAGAACCACCAGACCGCCGATCACATAGCCCGACCAGGTGATGCCTCCCATAATCTGCAGATCGCACACAAGGCATACGCCAATAGCAATCAAAAACAGCATAGACACGATCAGAAGCAGCCCCCAGGGATGGACAGCTTTAGGCGTTTCCCGGTCAGCAGGGTACAGCGGGACGGCTTTCGGGCGAGTGAGCTGGGGGTGGTATACCTCTGTGCCGCAGAGCGGGCAGCGGTTTTCGGTATCCGCCAGCTTGACACCGCATTGAATGCAATACATAAAGTCAGCTCCTTTCTTCGGTCAGGGGCGGCCGTTGCTTTGAACGGTAACTTCCAGACCCTGCTGCTGAAGAACACGAAATACATGCAGCTCCAGCTCCGATTCCCGGATGTTCCGGATAAAATTGATGTTCAGCTGTCCGTTATAGGACACAATGCCGCAGTTGTGGGGGGCGGTGGCCTGGGTACCCAGCACAAAATCGAACCGCTCCACATAGGCAGCCAGGGCATCCGGCAGGGCAATCGCTCCCAGATTGGACATGGACAGGCAGGATTTTTTCTCGCCTACCGCATCGAACACGGCTTTCATAACCAGATTTTTGATGAACAGAGGCATGGCCCTGACGATCAGCGACCGCTCGCTTTGCACATTGGTGGCAATGCGGGCGCTCATTTGTTTGGGGGTAATGGTCATGCCCATGTGATGGTGAACGATCTTGCAAATCTCTTCAAAGCTGTAATCGCCCAACTGGGGGTCCAGCTCCGGGGTGGTATAGAGAGCGAAATTCCGCAGGGTGCTGCTGGGGAACAGCCCTCGCAGGTTCACAGGAATCAGCACCTTCACCGGCTTGCGAAGCCTCCGGAAGGGGACTTGCTCCTTCTGCATATTCATGATCGCCTGCATCAGCACCGCGCACAAAAAGGCGGTGAGGCTGACGCCGCAGCGGTGGGCGGCTTCCAGCGCCGCCTTGGTGTCGGTCTGCAGGCAGACGAGGTTCCGGTAGTCGTCGGGTTCGGGCGTGCCGCTGATGCGCCATGCGTTGGATTCTTTCCGGCTGGCGCTGACATCGGCGGCGTATTTCAGGAAGCTGTCCTCCATTTCCTGGGGCTTGGGCTCGTCCAGCCGGTTCAGAACGCCCTTTTCCGCAGGAATATACACACCGTATTTCTGATGCACATATTCAGCCAGCAGGGTCTTCAGGAAGATGAGACCGCCGGAGCCGTCGGTAAGAGAATGGAAAAACTCCACAGAAACCCGGCTGCCATAGACAATCACCCGGAAAGCGCACCGGCGCATTTCCTTCTTGTCCATGTGGGCCAGCGGGGAGCTGCTCTCTGCCAAAATGGCAGGCGCTTTCGGCAGCTGCTCCAGATAGTACCAGAACACACCCCGGCGAAGCCGGGCGGCGATGGTGGGAAAGCGCCGCACAGTAATATCCAGCGCGGTTTCCAGAACAGACACATCCACCTCTTCTGTGAGGGTGGCAGAAAGACGGAACACATTGCTCCAGCGCTTGCTCCGCACGGCGGGGTAGAGCTTGGCGGCATTATCCAGCCGGCTCCACCGCAGCTTCCGCTCCTGCGCGATATGGCGGTTGAGGAACTGATTGATGGCAGGAATATCCTCTTTGTTTTCTTCCAAACCGTACAGCACATAACCGTGCCACCGCTCCGGGGCAATATTGAGCTGACTTTTGCAGCCCTGCTGCGTAAGCCGGGTGTGCATCTCGTGGGAATCGCTGAGCATGATCTCGTCGCCGCCGGCAAAGATCAGCGACGGCGGCAGCCCGGTCAGGTCGGCAAACAAGGGGGAAACCAAGGGGTTTTGCCGGTCCTGGGTGTAGCAATCGGCGAAGAAATTCAGCAGCTCTGCCGTCATGGAGGGGTCTTTCTCCCGGTTTTCTTCATAAGAAGGGCCGGAAGCCGTCAGGTCAGTCCAGGGAGAAATGGCGATGATGCCGCCGGGCAAAGGCAGCTGCCGCTGCTTCAGCAGAACGCAAAGGCTGTAGCACAGTCCGCCGCCGGCGCTTTCGCCGCACAAGGCGATCTGCCCGGCGGGGTAGCCCTTACGCAGCAGATATTCGTAGGCGGCGCAGGCATCCTCCAGAGCCGCCGGAAAAGGATGCTCCGGCGCTAACCGGTAGGCGGGAGCGAACAGCCGCATGCCGCACTCATGGGCGAGGGTGGAGGCGAAGCCGGTGGCATATTCCAGATTGCCGCAGGTGTAGCCGCCGCCATGCAGATACAGCATAACACCCTGCCGCCGTTTATCTCTGGGCAGCACCCATGCGCCTTCGAAATTCTCAAAGCTGTGGTGCTTGATCACCACATCGCTGCGATGGCGGGCGCCCATGATCTGCCCGATTTTCTCCTGCCCTTTGCGGCTGGATTCCAGAGACAAATTCGAAACCAGCGGCAGCAGAAGCCCCAGCTGGGTTCGGATAAATTTTGCGGACAAAGCCAAGTGACGCACCTCCTTTTTCTTAATATTATAATCGATGGGCCCCGGCTTGTAAACAGAAAAAGAGAAGGGTAGAGCGGCTGAACGGAAAAGTAGAGCGCAGATTCTTCCGGTAGAATGGGGAAGTTATTGGGAGAAATGTGTAAAACGATTGACAAATATTTCTCGCCATGGTAAAATATTGCCAAATCTGCGGAGTTACCGGCTCCGCGCAAATAATAGGAGGAATTCCAATGAGCTCTTTTAACGAACTGCTGCAGAAGTGGGTAAACGAGGACTATGAAACTCTGGTCAATATGGCCAAGTACGCCATGGTAGATGTTCTGCCTGCATGCAAGACCTATGATCCCGAACACGAAGGCTTCCTGCTGATCTCCAGCATCATTCTGTCTGCTGTCGGCGCCGATGGCAAGCTGTCCTACAAGGAAAGATGCCTGATGAAGGATGTTCTGGGTCTGGACGATGCTATGATCGACAAGTACATTGGTATGTACTCCAGCAAGATGCAGGATCTGGTCGACAAGTTTGCCGACAGCATGTCTGCTGATCTGAAGGCCAAGATCGTTATGCTGGTTGGCGCGATCGCCGCCTGCGACGAGACCATCTCCCGTGAAGAAACCGCTTTCATGCATAAGATCCTGGAGTAATTTCTGATATTGGATACATACCCCCTCCGGTGTAACTGCCGGAGGGGATTTTTTGTAAATAATCCTTGCCAAAAGAGGCGCAAAGTGGTATCATTGCAAAATGTGTGTAAAAAGCGATAAGGGAGTTGTTTTCTATGGAACAATTTGATCAGAAAAAACAGCAGAACCGGCTGATCACCGCCACGCTGTTTGTGTTTTTTGTCAGCGGCGCATCCAGCATGCTGATGGGCAACCTGATGCCCTTCCTGCGGGAGAAGTATGATATCAGCTATGTGCGGGCAGGTCTGCTGCTGTCGCTGCCCTCCTGGGGCAATCTGGCTTCGATTTTCATTACCGGCTACCTGCCTACCTACATCGGCCGGCGGAAGACGGTGCTGATTACATCGGTGTGGATGATCCTGGCTTTTGCCATTGTTGCCTTTGGCCTTGGGGGCGCTGCGCTGCTGCCGCTGGCTTGTCTGATGATCGGTATTGCCCGGGGCGGCAACACCAACTTCTCCAATACCATGATGTCGACCCTGCCCGGTGACCGGGCGGCGGTTGGCTACAACCTGCTGCATGGCGCCTTTGCCGTGGGCGCGGTGCTGTCGCCGGTGGCGCTGATTGCCTGCACCGCCAACGACCCGGAGGGCTGGCAAACCATGACCATGGGCATCGTAGTACTGTGCGCGGTGCAGTTTTTCGTGTACTGCAGAATGGCGCTGCCTAAGGAGAATATCACCAAAAGCATTCGCAGCGTAGACCGCAGCTTCCTGAAAAACCGGAATTTCTGGCTGGGTTCGGCAATTCTGTTCTTTTACATCTCTGCGGAGTACGCCATTGTTAACTGGCTGGTTACATACTTTAAGGACACCGGAATTCTGTCTGCCGAGGTTTCTCAGCTGATGACCAGCCTGCTGTGGGTGGTGATCTTCGCCGGCCGGATGCTGGGCGCTGCGCTGGTGGGCAAGGTGTCCCGGAAGGTGATCCTGGTGGTAGACGGCGTTGGCCTGCTGGGCTTCTTCCTGCTGGTGTTCCTGAGCCGCAGCCAGGTGCCGATTTTTGTGGGTATCATGGGCGTAGGTCTGTTTATGGCCACTATCTATACCTCGGCTCTGGCGCTGGGAACGGAGAGCATCAAGGGCAACGATCTGGGTGTCAGCACCATGATCTTCACCGGCTCTGCCGGCGGCATCATTACGCCGGCTGTGGTGGGCATGGTGGCGGAGCAGGCGGGCATTCAGGCCGGTATGGCGGTGGTGGTAGCGGTTACGGCGCTGCTGCTGGCTACCATTTTGCTGAGCGTATTCCTCAAGCCTCAAAAAGCATAAAAATATCGGGTGTTCTGTCAGATCGTGGCAGAACACCCGTTTTTTTATTGGATGGACTGGGCGCGGCAATCGCGTTTTTGCTTCCGCAGGCAGCCAATCAGAATTCCGGAACACAGAACCAGAATGCTGCAGCCGATTAAAATGGCGCAGTTGCGGAAGAAAACTTCCGGCATCACCGTAATGATCCGGTCGGTAATGGGATTGAAGATCCAGTTGTCCTTACCGGGGAAGAACAGCGAATGGAACACAACAAAGGCGGCAGAGAAATCCAGCGCCGCCAGACCGCCCAGAACAACCGGCAGCACAATGGCGCAGCAGGCGGCGTAGAAGGCGGCAGGCTTCTTCCCGATCCGGAAAGCGGGAACCAGACCCAGCTTCCGCAGAACCCAAAGCCCGGCCAGCAGGATGCTGCTGGTTAGCAGCACGCCGCCGTTCAGATCGAACAGCACCTTGCAATCGGCAAAGTGGGCAGCGCCCTCAGGGGAGTGGGGCAGAATGCCGGTGGAGAAGGGAACTCCCGGAAGGGTCAGGTAGTTCAGCACCGAATCGTAAGCTGCCCGAATCTGGGCAGCGGTGTAGCCGCTTCTTTGGGGCAGGTCCAGAAGCTGGATGTGCCAGTAGTAAAAGGGCCGGAAATAAATGGGCAGCCCGATGGAAAAGGTAAGGATAAAGAAGAACAGGGCAGCCGCAAACAGCAGGGAGCTGCCCTTTTGCAGGGCAGAAGAAGTGTTTTGTTTCATAGCAGAATCAGCTTTGCGCGAAGTAGGCATCGATGCCGTCGGCAATGCCCTTTACGATCTTTTCCCGGTATTCCTGGGTAGCCATCAGCTCGTCCTCTTCGGCATTGGACATATAGCCCATTTCTACGATGGTCACGGGAATCTCACACCAGTTGATGCCGGTCATATTGTCTACGCTGTAAAGTCCCCGGTTTTTGGCTCCGGTTTCTTCGCACAGATGGTTCACAACCAGCTTGGAAAGCAGGCGGCTGGCGGTGATGTTTTCCTTGGTGAGGAAGGGGTTGGAGGTAGTGGGCGCGCAGCACAGCGCACCCTTCTTGCTGGCGTTCTCTGAGCCGTTGGCGTGGATGCGTACGAAAATGTCTGCGCCGCTTTCGTTGGCGAAAATGGCCCGCTCGGCGTTACTCATGGGGCAATCGTTGGTTTCGCGGATCATAACTACCTTGTAGCCACGGCGCTGAAGCTCCTGCTTCAGCATCAGGGAAACCTCCAGCGTCAGCTGATACTCGGCAATACCGGTGGAGACGCCCTGCGTGCCGGCAGACAGCTTTTTCTTCATGGTGGAAGAACCGGGGCCTACAGGTTCTTTGGAATTGATGGGAGCCTGCTGATGGCCTGCATCGATGCACACGGTATAGGGGCCGGTGTGTCCGCCGGAGGGCTTGCTTTCCTCTGTGGGCGGCTCGGTAGCTTCGGTACTGGGCTCGGTAGCTTCGGTACTGGGCTCGGTAGGCTCGGTAGTAGGTTCGGTGGTAGGTTCGGTAGGTTCGGTAGTAGGCTCGGTGGCTTCGGTGGTAGGCTCGGTGGCTTCGGTAGTAGGCTCGGTGGCTTCGGTGGTAGGCTCAGTAGCCTCGGTAGTAGGCTCAGTAGCTTCCGTGGTAGGCTCGGTTGCCTCGGTAGTAGGTTCAGTAGCCTCGGTAGTAGGCTCAGTAGCTTCCGTGGTAGGCTCGGTGGCTTCGGTGGTAGGCTCAGTAGCTTCGGTAGTAGGCTCGGTAGCCTCGGTAGTGGGTTCGGTAGCTACGGTACTGGGCTCGGTGACAACGGGCTGCGTAGCCGCTTCTGTGGGCGAGGTGGTTTCCCCGATAAAAAGCGTTGTCGGGACGGTGGACATAGTCGGCAGCGTAGTTTCGCTGCCCGGGCCGCCTGCGGTGCAGCCGGCCAAAAGCAGAGCCAGCAGGCAGACCAGAACGCCCCGGCTGATATAGCGGATATGGTGATTCATAAGATGAAGTTCCTTCCTTTGGAAAATTGCAGCCTGCGCCATAATCTCCCAATTTTATGGGTTCATTCTACCGCAAAAAATCCCTTCCGTCAAGAATGGCTTGCATAGCATAGAAAATGCCGCAGCGAAAGGCTGCGTCATAATGCTTATTCGGCGGTGGATTCAAAGTAATCCAGGCTTAGCTGGGCAGGCTTCGGCGTGAAGCGATAGGAAAGAACGCTTCCGTTTTCAAAATCATAGGCGATCGTCAAAAAGCCTGGGGTGGAGCTGCCGCCGTGGCAGTAGTCTGCCGGAAATTGCAGAAGGAAACGGTCACCCTGAAACAGCAGGCTTCCCCGGCAGCCTTCGGAGGTGACGGTAAAATCTTCGGGGATCTCCCGGGTGAACCGGGAAAAATAAGCCGTCAGGCCGTCTTCCGACAGCTGCCGCAGCGGCTCGTATTGCGATAGGGAGCAGTCGCTGCCGGCAGGAATGTTGCTTAGAATCAGATACACAAATACCGGGTCTTCCTGCCAGAGCCGGTCAGGGAGATTTTTTTCGTAGAGCCGGATCAGCACATCCGGCAGAAACAGCTTTGCCACATGGTCGGAGGGGGAGGCCAGGAGGTAGAATAATTCCCGGTTGATGGCCTCAAACTCCGGGAAGGAGAAGCCGGCATCCAGAAACAGCTGCGCGAACCGAAGCTCCCGGTCGAAGAAAATTTCGCCCATGGTATCGCTGCCGTAGATATATTCCAATGCATTAAAAAACCGCACGCCTTGGTTGTAGGAAACGGTGTAACCGGTAAAATATCGGGCGGTGAGCGCTTCCGCGCCGGCTTCCTCCAGAAAGCGGGAATAGGCTTCGCCCAGATAGATGCCGGTTTCGGTCTGCCCCTGCACCAGCATGCCGCCGTCGCTGTATACGCTGTAGCTGCCGGACGGAACAAAGGAATGGTCGAGGAAGTGGAGCAGCTCATGGTACAGCACCGGGTCAGCATCGGAGCTGAGGGTGACGGTCAGGCTGCTGTGGGTGTACTTGCCGGCGTTGCCCTGCTGAACGATAGCCGGGTCTATTACGATTTGCAGCCGGCTTAAATTCTCCAGAAAGTTGCCTGGATCCAGATAGCTTTTGTGGTCTGCGATCACCGGAAACAGCCGCAGGAATTGGGCGATGTAAGGGGCAAGGCTTTCGTTGCGGAAAAGGGTGGCGGTGTAAAGGCCAAATAAATTCCGGTTGGCTTCTACCGCGCTGTGCAGCATCTGCAAGCCGTAGCGGGAGAGCAGCTGCCGGGTGATCTGCCTTTGGGCATCGCCGGAAGCATCCCCCTCGTAAAGAGCAGGGGAGGCCGAACCGGCCGGGGGAAACAGCGCTTGCGCTTGGCTTTGGACTGCGAAAAGACCAAAAATGAGAGCGGCGCACACAGCAAGGCTCAGAGCGCGCCGAAAAAATCGATAGCAAAACAAGGGTCAGGCCAACCTCCTTTCTTTGGGATAGCTCCGGGGAATCCATTGCGATTCCGGTCAACTTTGATCGCTGAGAAAGTTCGAAAATTCGGATTTCAGGAACAAAAAGTCCTGATCTTCGTAGTAATAATGTCCGGAATTCTTCAGCACGATCACCGTTATGCCGGGATTTGCCGCAAGGAGCTCACCGGATCTTCCGGATACCATTTCATCCTTTTGGGATTGGTAGGCCGCTGTGGGGACGGTCAACCGGGGAAGGACTTTGCGGGTCTTTCGAATCTGGGTAAAGAGTTCCAAAAACCGGGGAATCCAGCCAAGGTAATGCAAAGGGTTCTTGCTGTCGGCAATGCCGTAGCAAGCCCTTGCGGCCAGCAGCTCCTTGTCTTGAGGGTCGATGGCCCCAAAATACACTTTCAGAGAGTTTTTGATCATCTTCGGCCGGATCAACAGCTTCAGCGGAACGGCCAAGAGAAACATCTTCGCGATCTTCCCTCCGGCGATGGCTTCTTCTATAGCCAGCAGGCAGCCAAGAGAGTGGGCCGCAACAAAGACCTCTTTGTGAGCCGCTGCCAGCTCGTTAACCGCCTGCGAAACCTGCTGCTTCCATTTCTTCATAGAGGTTTTGGAGAAATCCGCGGCGCTTTTTCCGTGCCCGTCCAGCAAGATATTATAAACCGACCATTCGGAGGGGATCAATTTCACAAACTCTGAAAAATGGTTGGGCGTACCGACAATGCCATGGATAAATAAAACAGCTTTCTCCGCGTTCTTAACAATGCGCCTATATTCCTTGTGCATCCGCCTCACCACCTTTTGGAAATCATATCACAAAGAGAGAAAAATCACAACCCTGCCGCCCAAGGTTTCCGCATATGAAATCCGCATATAAATCAAGACCACCGGACAAGCCGGTGGTCTTGATTGGAAATAATAAATTAACTGAGAGTTACAATATGGAGATGCCTGCAATGTCGATTAACCTTTAGTAATGCTATTATATAAAGCCGTGGCTTAATACAAACCATTTTCCGTCTATTTTAACGCACTTAACCTCGTCGTTGTAGGTTGCATAACCATCTTCTAAATAATCCACACGTACAACAGCATAATCCGTAATTTGGCAAAATTCTGACACTGAAATATACCCAGACAACTCGAGTTCGATGTACTGAGTATAGTAGTCAATGATTTCGTATTCTTCAATGAGACTTGTACTGAGAATTTCTACTTCCATTCTATCATACTTCCATTCTTTATGCAATTCAAGTGCGACAGCCTCAATGTTAGCATTGTAGCATTACAATTGATGTGAGACCAAGCATATAGAAAAAGGCGATTGAGTTCGTTAGAATAAAGTTACCACACTCAACACTAACGAAAGGAACTCAACCGCCATGAATAGTGTAGCACAAAAATCCAAAAAGAACAAGA
>JAZSGN010000043.1:0-2483 GCA_045532755.1 Faecousia sp. | reverse complement strand
TGATGCGTCACTACAAGGGTTTCCTGGACTAACTTTTCAGGAGGTATACGCAGTATGAATCTGATCCTTTTGGGCGCGCCTGGCGCTGGCAAGGGAACCCAGGCTGAACTGCTGATGGAGAAGCTCTCCATCCCCGGTATTTCCACTGGTAATATGCTCCGCGAGGCCATCAAGAATGGCACCGAGCTGGGCAACAAAGTCAAGTCCTACATGGACGGCGGCCTCCTGGTCCCCGACGAGCTCATCATGGGCATTGTCGCGGAACGCGTGGCTCAGCCCGACTGCGCAAACGGCTTTATCCTGGACGGCGTGCCCCGCACGCTGGCCCAGGCCGAGGCTCTGGACGCAGCCGGCGTTCGCATCGACCATGTCGTTTCTATTGAAATTGACGACAGCATTATCGAGGGCCGTATGACCGGCCGTCGGGTCTGCTCCGCCTGCGGCGGCAGCTTCCATGTTGTTGCCAATCCTCCCAAGACTGAGGGTGTCTGCGATCTGTGCGGCGGCGAGCTGGTAATCCGTAAGGATGACGCTCCTGAAACTGTCCGCAAGCGCTTGGAAGTTTACCATGCTCAGACTGAAGTCCTGATGGGCTACTACGAAAAGCAGGGTAAGATCCGGCACATCGAAGGCAATCAGTCCATTGAGGGCGCCAACGAGGATATCCTCGTGGCTATCGGGGCTAAGAAATGATCGTAATTAAAAATGAACATGAACTTGAGTTGATGCGCCGGGCTTGTAAAATTACCGCGGCAGCCCGTGCTCTGGCAGGGGAAATGGTAAGACCCGGCGTATCGACGAAAGAAATCGACAAGGCTGTTTACGATTTTATCGTAGCTCAGGGCGCGAAACCGTCGTTCCTGAATTACAACGGCTTCCCTGCCAGCACCTGTATCAGTGTCAATGCAACGGTCATTCACGGAATTCCGGGCGGTTACACCCTGAAGGAAGGCGATATCGTTTCTGTTGATGTGGGTGCGTTCTACAAGGGTTTTCATGGAGATTGCGCGGCAACCTTTCCCTGCGGCAAAATCAGCGCCGAGGCACAGAAGCTGATTGATGTTACGAGGCAGAGCTTCTTTGAGGGCATTCGCTTCGCAACCAAGGGACACCGAGTGTCTGATATCTCCCACGCCATTCAGACGTATGTGGAGGATAACGGTTTTGCAGTGGTTCGTTCTTTCGTGGGTCACGGCGTAGGACGCAAGCTGCATGAAGAGCCGGAAGTGCCCAACTTCGGTACTGCCGGCCATGGACCCAGACTGCTCAAAGGTATGACACTGGCCATCGAGCCGATGGTGAACGCTGGCACCTATGATGTCAAGGTTCTGAAAGACGGCTGGACGACTGTGACTGCCGATGGTAAGCTCTCGGCCCATTATGAAAATACTGTACTCATCACCGACGGCGAGCCGGAAATACTCACCGTCATTGAAGGACTTTAAGAACTATGGACCCAGAATTACCCGATAATATTCATATTTCGGATGTGGTGGTTTCCACAGCAGGTCACGATCAGGGAAAACTGTTCTATGTCATTGACGAAGATCCTGTCTACCTGATTCTGGCCAACGGAAAGGACCGAACCCTGGATAAGCCCAAGCGTAAAAAACGCCGGCACGTTCAAAAGGTCCTTCGCTCTGAGACCAGAGTCGCCGCGAAACTTCTTTCCGGTGACAAAGTGCTCAACAGCGAATTACGAAGAGACCTGGCGTTCCACGCCGGTCACCTGCAAGCGAACAACCTGGGAGGTTAACAACTTGGCTAAAGACGACGTAATCGAGATTGAGGGCATCGTAACCGATGCACTGCCGAATGCAATGTTCACTGTTGACATTGGCAACGGTCACACCATTCTGGCACACATTTCCGGCAAGCTCAGAATGAATTTCATTAAGATCTTGCCCGGTGACAAAGTAACCGTTCAAATGTCTCCTTATGATCTGACTCAGGGTCGGATCACCTGGAGAAGCAAGTAAACACACAAGAGTATACACTCATTGGAGGTTAAACAGTATGAAGGTAAGACCGTCCGTTAAACCCATGTGCGAAAAGTGTAAGATCATCAAGCGCAAGGGTCGCGTTATGGTAATTTGCGAAAACCCCAAGCACAAGCAGAGACAAGGCTAATAGGAGGTGCGATAGAATATGGCACGTATTTCTGGTATTGACCTGCCCCGCGAGAAGCGCATCGAAGTGGCGCTGACTTATATCTACGGCATCGGACCCGCACGTGCTGCTAAGGTGCTGGAAGTAACCGGTATCAATCCCGATACCCGTGTTAAGGATCTGACTGAAGATCAGGAAGCTCAGCTGCGTGAAGCAATTGAGCACAACTACACCATCGAAGGTGACCTGCGTCGTGAGACCGCTATGAACATCAAGCGGCTGAGCGAAATCGGCTGCTACCGTGGCATCCGCCATCGTCGTGGCCTGCCCGTTCACGGCCAGCGTACCAAGACCAATGCCCGTACCCGCAAGGG
>JAZSGN010000014.1:0-17060 GCA_045532755.1 Faecousia sp. | reverse complement strand
CTCGCTCTTCGACGGCATCAGATAGCTGTCACCGCCGGCATAGATCCGGGAAGCAAGACCCAAATTGAAGGTGATCCTAGCGGCTACCCGGTCAGGGTATCTCTCCGCCAGATTCAGGAAGAAATCTTCAAATTTCTTTTCACCTGTTCCCAAAATGAGAAGCTGGAAGTCGTTATTGGCCAGCAGATCCTCAATGGCGTAGCACAGAAGATCCAGACCTTTGTGTCCCACCAAACGGGTCACCATTACCAGCAGCGGTGTATTTGCCTTTTTGGGCAGACCCACTTCCTCCTGCAGGGCAGCCTTGCACTGGGCTTTGCCACGGCGGAAGGCCTTTTTGCTGTAGTGGGCGGGAAGTGCCGGGTCAGCAGCGGGGTCGAAAGTGCCGGTGTCGATGCCGTTGGTAATGCCGGTGAGCTTCCAGCCTGCCCTTGCGATCACGCCGTCAAGACCGTGGGCAAAGTAGGGGTACATCAGCTCCTTGGCATAGCTTTCCGAAACGGTAGTGACCATATGGGCGGTTTCAATGGCGCCCTTCATCATATTGATGGAATTGTTCATATCCAGCACACCCCGGTAAGACTGGGGCAGTGCCAATACATCGTCGAAGAAGCTGCCGTCAGCCCAACCCTGGTATTCGATATTGTGGATGGTGAACATACACTTTGTGCCGGGGAACAGGGGGCTGTACTGAGCGGACAGGAAGGTGGGGATCAGGGCGGTCTGCCAGTCGTTGCACTGGATCACATCGGGGATATAGCCGATGGCGGCAAGACTGTCGAGACAGGCCTTGGAGAAATAGGCGAAGCGTTCGCTGTCGTCCATGTCGCCGTAGATGGCGCCGGGACGGCCGCCGAAATAATAATCGTTATCGATGAAGTACACCTGCACGCCATCGCTGCGGTTCTTCAGCCGCATGATGCCGCAGTACTGCTGCCGCCAGCTGAGGGTCACATGAAAATTGCAGACCAGCTCCACTTCGTAAGCGGGGTTTTCCTTAATTTTTTTGTAGTAGGGCAGAAACAGCACCACTTCGTTGCCGGGGATCCGGGACAGCGCAGCGGGCAGCGCCTCCATTACATCGCCCAGGCCGCCGGATTTTACATAGGGCGCGCCTTCAGAGGCTAAAACGGCAATTTTCATACCGTTTCACCCCGCTTGATGATAATGGGGTTGTTGGCGGTGCCGATGAGCTTGGCGCCGGGGGTAACGGTGACATTCTTGTCGAGGATCACATACTTCAGCTGTGCGCCTGCGCCGATGACGGAGTCGTTCATGATCACGCACTTTTCCACTTCCGCGCCGGCTTCCAGGGTGACCTGACGGAACAGAACGCTCTCTTCGGCTTCGCCTTCCAGGAAGCAGCCGTCGGCTACGATGCAGTCTTCGATCTCGCAGTCCTCGCCGTAGTAGCTGGGAACGCGGTCACGAACCCGGGTGTAAACGGGGTGGCAGCCGTTGAACAGATCGTTGCGGATGTCCTTGTCGATGAGGGCAAGGCTGTTGTTGAAGTATTCTTCTACGGTCTCGTTGAACAGAGCAACGCCTTCGAAGGCATAGGTGTTGATGGTGGTAGTACCCCTGCGCCAGCCGCCGAGAACCAGGTTGCGGTCCATGTGGTACAGATTGCGGGCGATGTACTCCCGGGTCTGGGCGATGAGCCACTTCTTGCTCAGCACGAAGATGTCCATGCTGGCTACATAGTCGGCGGGGGCAACATAGTCAACGGCGATGTCCAGAATCTCGCCGTTCTCGTCCAGCTTCAGAGCCAGGTCGATCTGCTTGGAGCCGTTGGTGATGCCTTCCTTGGTAACAACGGTCACATCCTTGCCGCTTTCGATGTGGGCAGCGATGACCTTGGTCAGGTCGATGTTGCTCAGCACGGCGGAGTCGATCATAACCACATACTCATCCTCAGGGCCGTAGGTCAAAAAGTCCATGGCGGCGTTCAGGGATTCCAGCTTGCCGCGGTAGGCGTCCTTGGTGCTCATGGCGAAGGGAGTCAAAAACTCCATGCCGCCCTCGTCCAGCTCCAGACCCCACTCTTCACCGGAGCCGATGTGGTTCATCAGGCTCTGGTAGCTGTGGCGGGTGATGATGCCTACATGGCGCACGCCGGCGCAGGCAAGGTTGGAAAGGGCGAAGTCTACCTGACGGTAGCGGCCGCCGAAGGGCAGGCTGGCCATGGTCCGCTTGTCGGTCAGGGCACCCAGCGTGCCGTCATTGGCGAAAATAATACCCATTACGTTCATTTCGGTACCCTCCTTTACAGCATTTCACCGGGCAGCAGCGCGGTGTTGGCTTCTACAACGGCACCCTTGGAGGTGACGCTGATCTTCTTGGCTTCGTCCGGGCCGAAGGCGCCGCCCACAACGGCGTTGCGGCAGATGCGGCTGTTCTCGCCCAGAATGGCGTGGCGTACCACTGCGCCGGGCTCGATCACGACACCGGGCATGACCACGGAGTCCTCCACGATGGCACCCTTGCCGATGGTGCAGCCGATGGAGATGATGGAGTGCTTCACGGTGCCGTAGACCTCAGAGCCTTCTGCGATGAAGCAGTTGACGGTCTTGGCATCGTCATCGATATAAGAAGAGGGCAGAGCGGAGTTCCGGGCGTAGATCTTGGTGCGCTCGGTGCCGCGGATGTTGAACTCGGGCTCCTTGCCCAGCAGCTCCATGTTGGCTTCCCACAGGGAGTCGATGGTGCCGACGTCCTTCCAGTAGCCGTCGAAGGGATAGGCCATCATCTTGTGGCCGGCTCCCAGCAGGTTGGGAATGATGTTCTTGCCGAAGTCGTTGGAGGAATTGGGGTCGTCCTCATCGGCGATCAGCGCATCGTGCAGAACCTTCCAGTTGAACACATAGATACCCATGGAGGCGTTGGTGGACTTGGGCTTTCTGGGCTTCTCTTCAAACTCGTAGATGGAGTTGTCGGGATTGGTGTTGAGGATGCCGAAGCGGGAGGCTTCCGACAGCGGCACATTCCGCACGGCGATGGTGCAGGAGGCATTGTGCTTTTCGTGGTATTCCACCATGGCGGCGTAGTCCATCTTGTAGATGTGGTCGCCGGAGAGGATCACCACATAGTCGGGATCAAAGCGCTCGATGAAGTCGATATTCTGGTAGATGGCGTTGGCAGTACCCTTGTACCAGCCGGACTTCTTGTCGTGCCGCTCGTAAGGAGGCAGGACCTGAGCGCAGCTGTGGGTCTTGTTCAGGCCCCAGGGCTGACCGTTGCCGATGTACTCGTTCAGCTCCAGAGGCTGATACTGAGTCAGGATACCAACGGTGTCGATACCGGAGTTAACGCAGTTACTCAGAGGGAAGTCGATGATGCGGTACTTTCCTCCGAAGGGTACGGCAGGTTTGGCGGTCTTCTCCGTCAGAACCTTCAGGCGGCTGCCCTGGCCACCGGCCAGAAGCATGGCGATGCAGCGTTTCTTGGAAAAATACATGGTCACAGCTCCTTATGTTCAAAATGGGATTCTCGAAATAAAAAAGCGCATGATAAAACCGGCAGATATAGCTGCCCTATGAATAACATACCATATTTTTGCCGTTTAGGAAAGCGGCAAATTATCTAAAACTTTTGGGGTGTTTCCGTCTATTTTGACAACCTGCCGCCAGCTCAGGGGAGCGGCAGGCGCAGGGTCGGATTGCTCCAGCCGTTTTTCCAGCCACACGGTGCCGAGCCAGCGGCCGAATTTGTAGCCGCAGTCGGGAAATTCCGCCTGAATCCGGTAGCCCAGGGCCTGATGGAAGGCAACGGAGCCGGTGTTTTCCGAGGTAACGATGGCGTAGAGCACCCGGTAGCCCTGCCGCTGCAAAATGCTTTCCAGCACCGCGTACAGCTGCCGCCCGATGCCCCTGCCATGAGCCTCCGGGGCAAGATAAATGGAAGGCTCGGCGCACCAGCCGTAGGCTGCCCGCTCAAAGGGGGCGGCGGCGTAGGCGTAGCCCAGAACCCGGCCGTCTTCTTCCCATACCAGCCAGGGAAACTGGGTGGTATAGCTGAAAAAGCGGCGGGAAAAGGTATCTTCGGTGGGTACGGTGTATTCAAAGGAATAGGCAGTGTTTTCTACATAGGGGGCGTAGATGGCGAGCATGGCGGGAATATCCGCGGCTGCCGCAAACCGTATGGACATGGCGCACCTCTTCATCATGGATTTTCTAATATTTTATGCCAAAAAACCACCTCCGTCAAGGTTGACAGCGGTTGGGAAGGGGTATAAAATAATGGTAACTATTCTAAAAGGAGGGACATCCATGGACACGGGCAATGGCGGCAGTATATCGGATCGAAGTTGGAAGCACCGTGTTTGTGGTGCGCCCCGATAAGACCCGGCTGCCTCTGATTCTAAAAGAAGAAGGAGGAGGCCTCAATGGCAGAAAGATTTGAAATTCTGGAAAAAACTCTGGTAAAGATGCTGGAGGACAAAAAGTATTCTACCTTGCGGGATGTTCTGGCAACCATGAACCCCAGCGATATCGCGGGGGTGTTTGTGAGCCTGGAAAAGCGGCAGATCCCCATTTTGTTCCGGCTGCTGCCCAAGGAGCTGGCGGCGGAGACCTTTGTGGAAATGGAAGCCGATGCTCAGGAGCTTCTGATTCAGGGCTTCTCGGATAACGAGCTGAAGGAGATCCTTGACGAGCTCTACGCCGACGATGCGGCGGACCTGGTAGAGGAAATGCCCGCCAATGTGGTCAAGCGGATTCTCAAGCAGGCGAATCCGGAAATGCGGCTGGCCATCAATCAGCTGCTGCGCTACCCGGAAAATTCCGCCGGCTCGCTGATGACCACCGAGTATGTAACCCTGCGCCCCACCATGACGGTGGAGGAAAGTATCCTGCGGATCCGGCGGCAGGGCGTGGATAAAGAAACCATCTATACCTGCTATGTCACCCGGGACCGGGTGCTCATCGGCATGGTCACCGTGAAGGATCTGCTGCTTTGCGATGACGATG
This sequence comes from Faecousia sp., assembly GCA_045532755.1. Taxonomy (GTDB): domain Bacteria; phylum Bacillota; class Clostridia; order Oscillospirales; family Oscillospiraceae; genus Faecousia. The sequence goes on along the minus strand of JAZSGN010000014.1, from coordinate 12,093 downwards.
AAACCAAAATTGAAGATATTATGTTAACCAACCTGATTTCCGTTACCACCCACACCGATCAGGAAGAAGTGGCCCGAATGCTGTCGAAGTACAACTTCCTGGCCCTGCCGGTGGTGGACGGGGAGAACCGGATGGTAGGTATCGTCACCTTCGACGATGCCATGGATGTTCTGGAAGACGAGGCCACCGAGGATATGGAGCTGATGGGCGGTATGACCCCCTCGGAAAAGCCCTATCTCAAGAGCTCTGCCTTTGATCTTTTTAAGCACCGGGTGCCATGGCTGATGCTGCTGATGGTATCGGCAACCTTTACGGGCCTGATCATTACGGCCTTTGAAGGGGCTTTGGCAGCCCAGGTGGCGCTGACGGCCTTTATCCCCATGCTGATGGGTACCGGCGGCAACTCCGGCTCCCAGTCCTCGGTTACGGTGATCCGCGCCCTGAGTCTGGACGAGCTGCGTTTCCGGGATATCGGCAAGGTGGTCTGGAAAGAGCTGCAGACCTCCCTGCTCTGCGGCGTGGTGCTGGCGGTGGTGTGCTTCGGCAAGATCTGGCTGGTAGACCGGGTGCTGATGAATAACGAAGCGGTCACCTTCGGGGTGATCAGCGTGGTGTGCCTGACGCTGTGTGTCACGGTGGTCATCGCCAAGCTGGTGGGCTGCTCCCTGCCTCTGGCGGCAAAGGCCCTGAAGCTGGATCCTGCGGTCATGGCAAGTCCCTTTATTTCCACCATTGTAGACGCTTTGTCGCTGCTGGTATATTTCCTGTTTGCCAAGTCGCTCCTTGGTGTGTAAACGCATCGAACCGGGCGTTGTTCTTAACGGGGAATCGTAACACAAAATAAAATGCCTGCACAGACCCCTTAGCGGGAGCTGTGCAGGCATTTCTTATGCTGTGAAACAGGGGATGCTTCCGGTCAAACCATTTTCATAACGAAATAGTCTGTCTGGCGGCAAATATACGCTTCCATACCAAAACGCTTCGCGCTTTCTATCCGCTCCTGAAAGAAGGGAATGGGCTTTCCCCAGGGGTACCCCTGAACCATTTCCCAGGGCAGCGGAGCTTTGCGGCGTATCTCTTCCACGGCCTGCGCGATGGGAATGTAGCAATGCTGACCCTTTTGGATATACAGGTGGCCCAACAGCGTGTCCCGATAGTAAACCTCATATTTGGTCATAACGGCTTCCTCCCAATTGTCTTTTGGCTTGGTTATACGCAAACGAGCCGGGTGTTTTTCAGGTGGTGTAGTGGGCGCGCATTTCCTTTTGGGCGGCGGTGACTTCCTCGAAAAGCTCCCGGGCGGACATTCGCAGCACGCCGGAGCGGAGGCTGGATAGCTGCACCAGCGAGTCGGAGGTGACTACCTTCACCGCATAGTTGGTGCCGATCTGGGCGGCCAGGGCTTCTATATAGGCATCGCCTGTCTGACCCTCCTTGGTGTAGACCACCTGAATGCCGGAGGAAAGCTCCTTGGTGCCGGGATTGCCCTTGGCCTTGTAGCCGTCGAACACCAGCACCAGCCGGCATTTTTTGAAGGCGGCAAAGCTGCTTAAGATGTCGCAGAGCCGGCGGCGGGCGGCATCCAGATCATGTTTAGCGGTCTGGGCCAGCTCCTCCCAGGCGAAGATGATGTTGTAGCCGTCTACGATGAGATACTGCTGCCGGGGCGGGCGAATGGTCAGAAGCTCCTGAGCCGGCCGGTTGGCGGCGGGGCGGTAGAGGGTGGTGGATTGCTCGCCGAATTCCCGGCGCAGCACCGCCTGCAAAGCCTTGTCGTCGGGCTGCAGGTTGGCGGTGATGAGCATGGGCTGGGGCTTGCGGCCGCTTTCCAGATGCATATAATCCTTCACCTGATCCCATTTTACGGTGAAGCCTGCGCCGTGGGCGCAGAATACGGAATCGGGGGTGTTCTCCGTGTCGGCGGTGGGGTCGTAGCCCAGCTGGGCGATCACTTCCTCCGGGTTGTGGCAGGGGGCGTAGCCCCGCAGGGTGATCTGCAGCTGCCCCTGCCCCTGGGTGTAGGCGGCGAGGGTCTCGCCGTAGTCCTTCAGCTGGGCGGCGGGGAGAACGCCCCGCAGGGTGCTGCGGCTGCCTATTGCCTCCGGGGCGTCGAATTCCCCGTGCATGGCCCGGATATCGGTGATGGCCCGGCCGATGACCTCCGTAGGAACGGTGAGAACAAAATCGTACCAGGGCTCTAAAAGAACGCTTTTCGCCTGCATCAGGCCCTGCCGCACTGCCCGATAGGTGGCCTGCCGGAAATCGCCGCCCTCGGTGTGCTTCAGGTGGGCCTTGCCCACCAAAAGGGTGATCTTCATATCGGTGATGGGTGCGCCGGTGAGAACGCCCCGGTGCTGCTTTTCTTCCAGATGGGTCAGCACAAGCCGCTGGTAGTTGATGTCCAGCACATCGGTGGAGCACACCGTGTCGAACACCAGCCCGCTGCCTGCCGGCAGCGGCTCCAGCAGCAGATGGACTTCGGCGTAGTGGCGCAAAGGCTCAAAATGGCCCACGCCTTCTACGGTATCGGCAATGGTTTCTTTGTAGAAGATCCGGCGGTCTTCCAGCGTAACATCCAGCGAGAACCGGTCGTGGATCAGGCTTCGCAGCACCTCCTGCTGCACCCGGCCGAAGATCAGCACATGGATCTGCTTCAGCTGGCTGTCCCACAGCATCCGCAGCTGGGGGTCTTCCTCTTCCAGCTGCCGCAGCTTGGGCAGCACCGTCATAGGGTCGCAGCCCCCGGGCAGCTGCAGGCGGTAGGCCATCACCGGCTCCAGCAAAGGGGTCTTGGCGCAGCTCTGGCTGCCCAGACCCTGCCCCGCCCAGGTGGCAGACAGGCCGGTCACGGCGCAGATGCAGCCGGTGGGCGCCTGCTCCAGGGGGGTGAATTTGTCGGCGGAGTAGAGCCGCAGCTGCACCGCCTTTTCTTCCAACGTTTCGCCCCGGGCGGTGGTGTAGGAAAGGGTGCTTCGCACCTTCAGGCTGCCGCCGGTGATCTTCATCCAGGTGAGGCGGTTGCCCTGAGGATCCCGGGAAATTTTATACACCAGCGCGCCAAAATCCTCCAGAGGCTCGCAGGCGGGGGCGTAGGTATCCAGCAGGGAGAGGAATTCCTCTACGCCCTGCAGCTTCAGAGCTGAGCCGAAGCAGCAGGGGAAGATCCGCCGGCTGCGGATCAGTTCCCGGATATTGCCGGGGGTGACGATGCCGGTTTGCAGATAGGTTTCCAGCAGCGCTTCGTCGCACAGCGCGGCGTTTTCCGCCAGGGTGTCCCAATCGGTGCCAAAATCGGTGCAGGCCGGGTCCAGCTGCTGCCGCAGCTGCTCCATAAGCGCCGAACGGTCGGTGTCCGGCAAGTCCATTTTGTTGATGAACAGAAACACGGGGACTTTGTAGCGCCGCAGCAGCTGCCACAAAGTTACCGTGTGAGCCTGCACGCCGTCGCTGCCGCTGATCACCAGCACCGCGCAATCCAGCACCGGCATGGTTCGCTCCGCCTCGGCGGAAAAATCCGCGTGGCCGGGGGTGTCGATGAGGGTGAATTCCGCGCCGGGGGTGGAGAGCAGAGCCTGTTTGGAGAAAATGGTGATGCCCCGGGCCCGCTCAATGGTGTGGGTGTCGAGAAAGGCGTTCCGGTGATCCACCCGGCCCAAGGTCCGCCGTGCGCCGGAGCAGTATAGGAGGGCTTCGGAAAGGGTGGTTTTTCCCGCGTCCACATGGGCAAGAAGCCCCATGCAGATATGCCGCTTATTTGCGCTGTCCATAGAAAAACCCCCTTCTGTGATCATTTCCCTAAGTATATCACAGAAGGGGGGATTCGTCAATTTCCGGCTTATTTGGGGGGCTTCGTCAGGTTTGTATTGTTCTTGGCGGTTTTCTGCTGGTTCATCCACACCTTCATTACAAGGCTGTGGGGCAGCAGCTTCACCAGCCGCACCTGCATCTGAATGGGGAAGCCGTGAACGGAGTAGTCCTTGCGGCTGCGGTAAAGATCCTTCAGACCGGTGGCGACCACATCCTTGGCTTCGTACAGATGGTTATAGTAGTTCACCCGGTTGCCGTTGGTCTGCAGGGCGTGGTTGAAAAACTCGGTCTTGACCCAGCCGGGATTCATGGCCATGACCCGGATGCCCCGGCTCTTCAGCTCCCGGCTGATGGCCCGGCTGTAGCTGAGAACGAAAGACTTGGTAGCGCCGTAGGTGGCAATATAAGGCACGGGCTGGAAGGCAGAAAGGCTGTCCAGCTGCAGAATGTGGCTGCCGGAATGCATATAGGGAAGCACCGTTCGGGTCATCGCCACCAGCGCCTTACAGTTCAGGTCGATCATCCGAAGATCGTCGCGCAGGGGGATCTCGTCAAAATCGCCGAACTTGCCGAAGCCGGCGGCGTTGACCAGCAGGGAAACCTGGGGCTTTTCCTGCTCCAGCAGAGCGGCAACGGCATCGAAGCTGTCTTCCCGGCAAAGATCCAGAGAAATGGGGCGAACCGGCGTTTTGCACTCGGCCTGCAGGCTTTCCAGCGCCTGCTGCCGCCGGGCAATGACCCAGATCTCGTCAACGGTGACATACTGCGGCAGCTGCAGCACAAACTCCCGGCCCATGCCGGAGGAAGCGCCGGTAACAATGGCAATCTTCATAAAAATCCTCCCGGTATCGTTTAGAGCATAGCCTTGGCCGCTGCCAGAAGGGCATCCCGGCTGTTGGCAAGCTCCTCATTTTGCACCATCTGCAGCAGCGTTTCCAGACAGCTGCCGATGGCTCTGCCGGGGAGATACCCCAGCGCCATCAGATCTCTGCCGTTGATGGCAAGATCGGTAATTTTCAGGCAAGCGCCCTCGGCTTTAATTTGGCGAAGCAGGTCGGCTACCCGGTCAAAATGGGCATCTTCTTCCGGCTTGCCCGTTCCCTTACTGGAAAAATCCGCCTTCTGCAGCGCCAGAAGATCCCAGGTTTCGGCAACCCCGTAGCGGGTCAGGCGGCGGCGGAGAATCTTTTTGTCCTCGGGCAGCGGGGTCATGTGGCGGCTGATCAGGTCTACCACCTGCTTACGCAGCGCGGTGGGGGCTTTCAGCCGCAGCAGCACCTCGTTAGCCATTTGCGCGCCGATTTTGGCATGGTCGGGGAAATGTCCCCGGCCGTTCTCGTCTAAATAAAAGGCGGCGGGCTTGCCGATATCGTGGAGCAGCGCCGCCAGGCGCAGCTCCAGCCGGGGCTCTACCGCTTCGGTCACATGGGCAATGTGGGTAAATACGGGGTAGGCATGATGGGGGCTGCGCTGGTCGAAGCCTACGCAGGCCTCCAGCTCCGGAATCAGCCGGGTAAGTATGGGGGCGTAGCGCAGAAGATCCTCCGCCTTTACCAGCGGCAGCAGCTTGCTCAGCTCGCTGAAGCAGCGCTCCTTGGCCAGATTGTCCAGCAGCGGCGTAAGGGAAAGCATGGCTTTCTCCGTTTTCCCATCCGGAGTCAGACCGAACCGCACGGCAAACCGCACCCCCCGCAGAATTCGAAGTCCGTCCTCCCGGAAGCGGGTTTCCGGGTCGCCTACTGCCCGCAGGATCTGGTTTTGCAGGTCTTCTCTGCCGCCCATAGGGTCGGCAAAGCCACGGATGGGGGAATAGGCCATGGCGTTTACAGTAAAATCCCGGCGGCGCAGGTCCTCTTCCACACAAGGGACGAACCGCACCCAGTCGGGATGGCGGTTATCCTGATAGCCCCCTTCGGTGCGGAAGGTGGTGATCTCCACCACTTCGCCATCCAAGACAACGCCCACCGTTCCGTGCTTCTGCCCGGCAAGCACCAGAGGATACTCCCGGAAAACCTGCCGGATCTGCTCCGGTGTGGCGGCGGTGCAAAGGTCATAATCGTGGGGCGCAATGCCCAGAAGGAAATCCCGGACACAGCCGCCTACGCAGTAGGCAGCGAAGCCGGCATCCTCCAGCGCCTGCATGCACAGGCGGATGTTTTGGGGAAGCGCCATGGCTCAGCCCTCTTCCGGCGTTTGGGCCGGAGTCTGGGAGGGAGTGGATTCGGCAGCGCCGGCGGGAATGGAGATGCTCAGCAGCTCAACGGTCTGATACACCAGCATACCCAGATGCAGCACCCAGTGAGAAGAATCCGCAAGGCTCAGGCAGTTGCAGAAAACCGCCGCCAAAGTGGTCAGCAGCCAGCTCCGCACACCGGTGAGGCCGGCATCCAGCGCGGCCCGGTGGTAGCAGGAAAGGGTGGTGCTCACAACGGCCAGCACCGGAAACAGATACATGCCCAGCTGCGTTTCGCTGCTCCATGCCCGGTACTGGGTGTACAGATACATCAGGAAAAACAGGGTAAACACCGTTTGAGGCAGAAAGCCGGGGCGGCGGCCCTTCAGCCGGCAGAAACCCAGCATCACGCTGCACACAACGGCAGCCGCGCCCACGATCAGGGCGTACTTCACCATAGGCGCTTCGATGCCGGTGGTGATGGAGTGCCATACGAACCAGCCGATGGCGCCGCCGGCTGCCAGCACCGCCACAGCGGCTGCCGGCGCGGCGGGGAACAGCTGGTCGTACCGGCGCTGGAAGTACAGCGGCAGCACCGTAAACAGCGCGTTGGCCAGCGCCAGCACGCAGACGAAGTAGGTCAGCCAGACACCGGGGTGGCCGGTAATCAGCAGCCCGTCGGCATCGATGCCGGTATTCAGATACCAAAGCCGCAGCCCCAGACCGGCAAAGGAAAGCACAAGCCCGGTCAGCACGCCCAGACGCAAACGGATTTTCATGCAGCTCCCTCCTATCGCGCCAGCTCCGCCAGATACAGAATTCCGGAAAACAGAGGCTGGTGCAGCAAATAAATCAGCAATGAATTGCGGCCGCACCACTGCAGAAACCGCAGGGGCAGGCACTGGGCGTTAACGCCCGGAAACAAGGTGGTTTTGGAGCGGTAGAGAACCTTTCCCAGCGCCGCTCCCAGCAGGAAAAAGCCCAGAAAGGGCATCAGGGGAAAATAATCGGAATACAGGGTGTTCTCCGGCAGGATGCCCAGCGGCATCAGCCAAAGGTGGTCGGCGTGGATACCGGAAAGGCGCACCGCGCAGATGGCAAGGCCCGCTGCCGCCAGCAGCCAGACCGGCCAGCGGCGGAACACCGGCCAAAGCATCATGCACACCCCCAGAAAATGGAGCACGCCAAAGCAGATGAGAATGCTTTTGGAGGCAAAGCCAAAACGGTACATCAGCCAGGTGACCAGGGTGCAGACCATACCGCAAAGAAACACGGTCAGACCTCTGCGGAAGCTGCGGCTGCCCAGGGTCACGCAGATGCCTGACAGCAGGATAAAGGCCACGCCGCCCCAGTCCAGCAGAAACAGGAAGGCTTTGGGGTAATCCCAGCGGACAAGCCGGTGCAGCTCCACCAGATCATACACAAGGTGTACCCCCAGCATGCCCAGAATGCTCAGCCCCCGGAAGGCATCCAACTCCCAGATGCGCTGCTTCATAACTGGGCGTTGGCTTCCTCTTCCAGCACCCGGTAGGCAACCTTGCCCACCAGCGTCTTGGGAAGCTCGGTGCGGAATTCGATCTCACGGGGCATGGCGTACTTGGCGATATGCTCCGCGCAGTAGCTCAGCAGCTCCTGCCGCAGCTCTTCGGTGGGCTCAATGCCGGGCATGGGTACGATATAGGCCTTGATCTTCTGACCCCGGTAGGCATCCTTGATGCCGATCACGCAGGAAAGCAGAACCTTTTCGTGGGCATCGATGATGTTCTCCAGCTGAGAGGGGTACACATTGTAGCCGGAAGAGACCAGCATCCGCTTGATCCGCAGGCGGAAATAGATAAAGCCGTCGGCGTCCATATAGCCAAGGTCGCCGGTGTGGAGCCAGATGCGGCCATCGCCGTGGCGGCGCAGGGTGTTGGCGGTTTCCTCCGGGTTATCCATGTAGCCCATCATCACAGTGGGGCCGGAAACGCAGATCTCGCCCTCGATATTGGCCGCCGCCTCTTCGGTGGTGCCGGGGGTCACGATCTTATAGAAGGTGTCCGGGAAGGGTACGCCGATGGAGCCGCTGCGGGCATAATCCTTGGGGGTCAGGCAGGAGGCGGTAACGCACTCGGTAGTGCCGTAGCCTTCGCGGATCTGTTCGGAGCAGTTGTGCTCCTTCAGGAAGGCATCTACCTTCTTCTTCAGCTCCGGGGGCAGGCTGTCGCCGCCGGAGAAAATGCCCTTCAGGAAGCTCAGGTCCACGCCCTCCAGACTGTCGGCCCGCAGAAGAGCCTCGAACAGCGTAGGAACGCCGGGGATCAGGTTGGGTTTCTGCTTTTTCAGAATGTCGGCATAGGTCTGCACCGTAAACTGGGGAACCAGAATGCAGCTTGCGCCGCCGATGAGGGCGGTGTGGATGCCGATGCCCAGACCGAAGCCGTGGAACACGGGCATAACGGAAAGCATCTTCATGCCGGCCACGCTCTTAAAGCCGGAGGCGGCAATGGTCTGCAGACCCAGCGCGTTGAAGTTCAGGTTGGAGAGCATGATGCCCTTGGTGGTGCCGGTGGTGCCGCCGGAATAGAGAACGGCAGCGCAGTCGCCGGCCTTACCGTCGTCGGCGGGCAGGGCGGTATTCCTGCCGCCGGCAACCAGCTCCGGCCACAGGGTATAGCCGGAGGCGGGCAGCTTTTTAATGGCTCTGCCGCCCTTGGTCAGGGGGTACAGCAGGTTCAGGGGAACCGGCAGCTCGTCCTTGATGCGGGCGATGAGGATGGCGCAATCCTTGGGCGCCACTTCTGCTACCTTATAGTAAAACTGATCCAGCGTCAGGATGGCCTTGCTGTGGGAAACCTCCAGATAGAAGGCGATCTCCTTGGCGGCGGACAGGGGGTGGATCATGTTGGGAATGGCGCCGATGCGGTTCAGGGCATAGAAGCAGTCCAGCGCCTGGGGGGAGTTGGGCATACAGATGGTGACCTTGTCGCCCTTTTGGATTCCCAGCTTCACAAGACCCCGGGCGGCAGCCTCGATGCGGCGGATAAAGCTGCGGTAGTCAGTCTGCTTGCCCATAAAGCTGTAGGCTACGGAATCGGGATATTTTTTAGCGGTTTCCAGCAGCAGCTGGAACATGGTTTTTTGCGGATAATCCAGAGTGGCGGGGGTGTTGCCATAGTATGCCACCCAAGGCGCGGATGCGGATAAGCCCATAACAGAATGGTCCTTTCTGTGTTTTAGTCGTTCAGAGGCGGATTTTTCCAAAGGGAAAAACCGCAAACTTACATAAAGTATACCAATATCTTTGGCGGATTTCCAGTACTTATTGAAAAAAAGTAAGAATTGGCTCTTGTTTCCTGAAAATATCCGCATTATAATAGTTGCAGTTTTGTATTGGAGGCCGGTTATGATTGTAAATTCCATTCTGGTGCTTTCCATTCTGGGCGCGCTGGGAATCTGTTTTGGCGCAGGCGCGTTCGCCGGGCTGTGTTGGCTGTGGCTGCTGCCGGCTGCCTTTTTGGGGCTGTTTCTGGGGCTGCTGATTCTGGCGTTTTTGTTTTTGGTGGCGGTGGTGGCTCCGCTGAACCCGGACCGTCAGTGGGAGCAGGACAGCCCCTTCTACCGAACCATCGCCGGTCTGTATATTGAAGCCATGGTCCAGCTTCTGGGCGTGCGGATCGAAACCGAGGGTCTGGAAAAGATCCCGAAGCAGGGCCGCTTTCTGCTGGTGTGCAACCATCTGCACGAGGCTGACCCGGCGCTGCTGCTGCACTGCTTCAAAAAGAGCCAGCTGGCCTTCATCTCCAAGCGGGAAAACCGGGATATGTTTGTGGTGGGCAAGCTGATGCCCCGGCTGCTGTGCCAGCTGGTAAACCGGGAAAATGACCGGGATGCCCTGCGTACCATTATTAAATGTATCCAGCTGCTGCGGGACGACAAGGTGTCGGTGGCGGTTTTCCCCGAGGGCTATATCCACGCCCAGCGCAAGTTCCAGCCCTTCCGGGCCGGTGTGTTCAAGATCGCCCAGAAGGCCAATGTTCCGATTGTGGTCTGTACCGTCCATAACACCCATAAGATCATCAAAAACGCTCTGAAGCTGAAGCGTACTACCGTGAAGCTGCACCTGCTGGAGGTGATTCCTGCCGAGGCCCTTGCCGGCAGAACCACCGTGCAGATCGCCGGCGAGATCCACGACAAGATGGCGCTGGATCTGGGCGACGAATATCGGCTGCCGGAGCCCCCGGAAGAAAACACTTGATTTGCGCCGGGATTGGCTGTATAATGCTATACTATCGTGATTAAATTCCAATTTGGAGGAAATTAGATATGAAAAACAGTGAAAAAACGCTGGATATGATCGTAAATCTCTGCAAAAACCGTGGTTTTGTCTACGCCGGTTCCGAAATCTACGGCGGTCTGGCAAACTCCTGGGATTACGGCCCTCTGGGCGTGGAGTTCAAGAATAATGTAAAGAAGGCCTGGCTGAAGAAGTTTGTGCAGGAATCCCCCTATAATGTGGGCCTGGATGCCGCCATTCTGATGAACCCCCAGACCTGGATCACCACCGGCCATGTGGGCTCTTTCTCCGATCCTCTGGTGGATTGCAAGGGCTGCGGCTCCCGTCAGCGGGCCGACCAGCTGATCGCTGCTTCTGAGTCCGGCAAGGCGGTCAATGTGGACGCCATGGACTTTAACCAGATGGATGCCTTCATCGCTGAGCATGAGGATGTGGTCTGCCCCAGCTGCGGCAAGCCCCACTTCACCTCCATCCGTAAGTTCAACCTGATGTTCCAGACCAAGATCGGTGTCACCGAGGATTCCTCCTCCACCTGCTACCTGCGCCCCGAAACCGCCCAGGGCATCTTTGTCAACTTCGCCAACATTCAGCGCACTACCCGCAAGAAGCTGCCCTTCGGCGTATGTCAGGTGGGCAAGGCCTTCCGTAACGAGATCACCCCCGGCAACTTCACCTTCCGCACCCGGGAATTCGAGCAGATGGAGTGCGAGTTCTTCTGCAAGCCCGGCACCGATCTGGAGTGGTTTGCCTACTGGAAGGACTACTGCGTCAACTGGCTCAAGAGCCTGGGCATTAAGGAAGAATCCCTGCGCCTGCGCGATCACGAACCGGCAGAGCTGGCCTTCTACTCCCGCGCCACCACCGACATCGAGTATCAGTTCCCCTTCGGCAATGGCTGGGGCGAGCTGTGGGGCATTGCTGACCGTACCAACTACGATTTGGGCCGCCATCAGGAGGCTTCCGGCAAGAGTCTGGAATACTACGATCAGGAAGCCAACGAGCATTATATCCCCTATGTCATCGAGCCTTCTCTGGGCTGCGACCGCGTGGCACTGGCCTTCCTGTGTGAAGCTTACGACGAAGAGGTGGTGGGTCAGGATAAGAAGGGCAATGACGATATCCGTACCGTTCTGCGTCTGCATCCTGCTCTGGCTCCCTACAAGGCAGCTGTTCTGCCGCTTAGCAAGAAGCTGAGCCCCAAGGCTGAGGAAATTTACAAGATGCTGCGCAAGGACTTCATGGTGGACTTTGACGACGCCGGCTCCATCGGCAAGCGTTACCGCCGTGAGGACGAGATCGGTACCCCTCTGTGCATCACTGTGGACTTCGAGACCGTTGGCGACGAGAATACCCCTGCCGACAACTGCGTCACCGTCCGTGACCGTGATACCATGGAGCAGGTCCGTATCCCCATCAGCGAGCTGAAGGAATACATCGCCAAGAAGTGCGAATTCTAAAAGAAAAAGCCGGCAGCTTTCGCTGCAGACTTTTTGCGTCAATATTCTCTGACCACGGCTTTGACCAGGCCGATGATCTCGGCTTCCGTGCCGTCGATGGGCTCGTAATTGTCATTTTCCGGCATCAGCCAAGCCTGTCCGCTGCGGCGGCGCAGGCGCTTGACGGTGGCCTCATCGCCGATGCGGGCCACCACGATCTGGCCGTCGTTGGCGGTCTGCTGGGGGCGGACCACCACCTTGTCGCCGGACAAAATGCCGGCATTTATCATACTGTCGCCCCGGACACGCAGGGCAAAGCAACCGGGTTCACCGTCCCAGGCCATGGTACCTTCCTGGTTTTCGAAGGCCAAAATCGGCACGCCGGCAGTGACCACGCCGAT
>JAZSGN010000002.1:0-33155 GCA_045532755.1 Faecousia sp. | reverse complement strand
GTGAAGAACATCACACTTTCGCTTCTGGTTTTTTCATTTTCCATAAAGGACATACAGGATCACTTCGCAACGCCGCGGGAATGGTTCAAACATTCAGATAACCGCAAATGACCTTCAAAGTATTGTAAACACCGTCAATATGGCTGCGTTCGTAGCCATGGCTGGCGTAGACACCGGGCCCGATGAGGCCGTGGCGCAGGTCATAGCCGCCGCTGAGGGTGGCTTCCACGTCAGAGCCATAGTGGGGGTATACATCTACCGCGTAATCGGCGCCGGTCTTCTTGGCGGCGGCAATCAGTTTGCCAACCACTTCGTAGCTGTAAGGACCTCCGGAGTCCTTGGCGCAGATGGAAACCTGCCGCTCGGTGCATTGCAGACCGTCACCCACGCAGCCCATATCTACGGAAATAGCCTCGGTGACACCGGCGGGAACGGAGGCAGCGCCGCCATGCCCCACCTCTTCGTACACGGTGATGTGGATATAAACCCGGCGGCGGGGCGTAATGTTCCGGTCTTTCAGATATTTGGCAAAGCCCAGCAGGATGCCGACGGACAGCTTGTCGTCCAGAAAACGGCTTTTGAGATAACCGGAATCGGTGCGCCGGGTGCGGGGGTCAAAGCATACGATGTCGCCGGTTTCCAGACCCAGCTTCCGGGCATCATGGGCGGAGGTTACCGCCTCGTCCAGCACCACCTCCATGGCGCTGAAGCTGCGCTTGGTGGAATTGTAGTCGCTGTTGACATGAATAGAGGCGTTGCAAAGCTGCAGCGTACCTTCGATCGCCTTGCCGCTGCGGGTGTAGACCCGCACATTTTCCGCTTCGGCATTGTTGGGGTTCATGCCGCCCAGCGGCGTGACCCGGAGGCGGCCGTTGCCCTTGATCTCGGCCACCATAGCGCCCAGCGTATCCACATGGGCAGCCAGCAGCAGGCCGTTATCGGCATCGCTGCCGCCCAGGTCCACCAGTACGCCGCCCTTTTGCGTCAGCTGCGCGCTGTAGCCCAGTTCGGTAAAGGCCTGCAGCACCCAGTTGGCAGCCCGGCCGGTAAAGCCGGTGGGGGAGTCGATGGCAAGAATTTCCGCAGCCTGCAGCCAGGCGTAGTTGGCGTAGCTTTTCATAGTTAACCTCCTAAGAATATGTAGTGCCAGACACCGGCGATCTCCCGCATAAAGTGATTGACCCGCTGGGAGATGATGCTGGTGGCGGCAGGAATGCCGACAGATGTGATGCCGCATTTTTGGGCCATCAGGCCCGCCCGGAACATATGATATTCGCTGGAGATAATGCCCAGCTTATCGGGGCGGACACCGGTTTTTTCTTCAATTAAATCCAGGGTGAAATTCAGGTTTTCCCATGTGGAGGTGGAATGCTCCTCCAGCCAGATCCGGGAAGGGTCGATTCCCATTTCAACCAGATGATTGTAGATACATTGGGCTTCCGACATGGGTTCATCAGCGCCCTGACCGCCGGAGGCAATGCAGATCACATCCGGGTGCGCGCAGAGGTAATCGTAGGCGGCGTAGATGCGGTCGCCCAGGGACACAGAAGGCCCATCGTGGCGAACCTTGGCGCCCAGAACTACTACATATTGGCAGCTTTCCTGGGGGTTGCCGAGGCTTGCGTGGAGAATAAAGCCTTCCGTAACCGCGGCCAGCAAAAGCCCAACGCACAGACACACGGTCAGAATCCGCTTCAGGGTCTTGGAAAGCTCCGGCTTGCGGCGGGCCAGATAGTCGAGGAATTTATAAACGAGCATCAGCGCCAGAATGCCGGCGCAAACCAGTGCGGAGAAGCTGTAGCCGGGGAAAACAAAGCCGAATACGCCAATCAGCATCAGCAAAAAACAGCAGCAGCCGCAGAACAGGATATTTTTCAGCATAAGGTCCTTTCTATTATTTGAGGCAGAGGATGGGTAACATACGCCCCTACTTTACCATAAATTCTGCCAAAAAACAAGCCGCCCGACACCGGGCGGCTTGAATATAAGAAAAACTTAAGAGAAAGAAAACAGGGGGTTAAACTTCCTTGCTCTTGGATGCGATCTCTGCCAGACACTTGGCAATGAAGGCATCGGGGGTCATAGCGCCCAGATCCTCGCCCTTGCGGGTACGGACGGACACCGTGCCATTTTCCATATCCCGGTCACCGATGACCAGCATATAGGGGATCTTCTGCATCTGGGCTTCCCGGATCTTGTAGCCCAGCTTTTCGCTGCGGCAGTCGGTTTCGGCGTGAATGTTCAGGTTGTTCAGCTTTTCGGCCAGCTCCTTGGCGTAGCCGTGGGCACGATCGGTGATGGGCAGAACCTTGACCTGAGTGGGCATCATCCACAACGGCAGAGCGCCGGCATAGCGCTCGATCAGGTAGGCCAGCGTACGCTCGTAGCAGCCCAGGCTGGTGCGGTGAATGATATAGGGGGTCTTCTTCTGGCCGTCGGCATCGGTGTACTCCATGCCGAACTTCTGGGCCAGCAGCATATCGATCTGAATGGTAACGATGGTATCTTCCTTGCCGAATACATTCTTATACTGGATATCCAGCTTGGGACCGTAGAAAGCGGCTTCGTCGATGCCGATTTCGTACTCTACGCCCAGATTGTCCAGGATCTCGCCCATAACCCGCTGGGCTTCTTCCCACTGCTCGGCGGTGCCTTCGTACTTCACGCCGGCACGGGCGGGGTCCCACTGGCTGAAGCGGAAGGAGCAGTTTTCCAGCATGCCAACGGTGTCGAGGCAGTATTTTGCCAGCTCCAGGCAGCCCTTGAATTCTTCCTCCAGCTGCTCAGGGCGCAGAACCAGATGGCCTTCGGAAATGGTGAACTGGCGCACGCGGATCAGGCCGTGCATTTCGCCGGAATCCTCGTTGCGGAACAGGGTAGAGGTTTCACCCAGACGCATGGGCAGATCCCGGTAGCTTCTTGCCCGGTTCAGGTATACCTGGTACTGGAAGGGGCAGGTCATGGGGCGCAGGGCGAAGCATTCCTTCTCTTCATCGTAAGGATCGCCCAGGATGAACATACCGTCCAGGTAGTGATCCCAGTGGCCGGAGATCCGGTACAGATCCCGCTTTGCCATCAGGGGAGTCTTGGTCAGCAGGTAGCCACGCTTCTGCTCTTCGTCTTCTACCCAGCGCTGCAGGGTTTGAATGACCCGTGCGCCCTTGGGCAGCAGGATGGGCAGACCCTGACCGATCTCTTCCACGGTGGTGAAGAATTCCAGTTCCCGGCCCAGCTTGTTGTGATCCCGCTTCAGGGCTTCGGCCTGGGCTTCCAGATAGGCATCCAGCTCATCCTTGCTGGGGAAGCCGATGCCGTAGATCCGCTGCAGCATCTTGCGGTTGGAGTCGCCCCGCCAGTAAGCGCCGCAGGACTTGGTCAGCTTGAAGCCGTTGTGGCGGACTCTGCCGGTGTGGTCCAGATGAGGACCGGCGCACAGGTCCGTGAATTCGCCCTGGGTGTAGAAGCTGATCACGGCGTCCTCGGGCAGATCCTGAATCAGTTCTACCTTGTAGGGCTCGTTCATAGACTCCATATAGGCGATGGCTTCGGCCCGGGGCTTTTCGCTGCGCTCCAGACGCAGGCGCTCCTTGCAGATCTTCTTCATCTCTGCTTCGATCTTTACCAGATGCTCGGGAGTGAAGGAGAAGGGGGCATCGAAGTCGTAGTACCAGCCCTCGTCGATGGCGGGGCCGATGGCCAGCTGCACCTCGGGCCACAGACGCATTACGGCCTGCGCCATGATGTGGGAGCAGGTGTGCCAGAAGGTTTTGCGGTATTCGGGGTTTTCAAAGGTGTACAGATTTTCTTCGGACATAACAATCCCTCCTTAATAGTGGGAAGGGTATAAAAAATACCCATCCCCTGAAAAGATCAGGGGTGGGATACAAAAATCGTATTCCACGGTTCCACCCTGGTTGCAGCAAAAGCTGCCACTCATTGACGCTTTAACGGGCGCACCCGGCGAGGCATTTCCGCACACGCGGCTCGGAAGTGGTGTACACGGGGCAGGGGAGCAGAAGCTTCGCAGCAAAGTAGCTTCCTCTCTGGGCTTCTTACCGGGTGTCGGGTCTTCGTCACAGCCATTAATCCTTGTCAATTTACCACAAAAATCCGGCATTGTCAATCCCCGGGAAGACAAAATCCCGGCTTCCGTGCAGAGAAAACCGGAGAGAGGATACTCCTTCGCACGGAGGAAAAGGAGAGGAAACTTCTGCTTTTTGTTTACCATAATCGGAAATTCGGGATACTTAAGAGAAGGTTACATAATTCGTCAAATTATGTTAACGAATGTAACCGAATTACTAGATATTGTGGTCGGAATGGTCGAAAAAGCGGAATATTTTGGATTGGTGTTGACATAATTTTATTTGCAAAAATACGCAAAAAGTTGTCGGTTTTCCGGTTTATGGAGCAAACACTTGACTTTTTGGAAATATTTGCTATAATAACGCCATATCCGAGCTGCATGCAGGCGGCTGTAATATTTTGTTACAACTTGTTTCCTGCGATTTCAAAGCAATGTTTCAGGTGAAAGGAGGTAGATCCCCATGCACAAGCGTAACGCAAAAATGAGAAAGAAAAACAAGATTTTTCTTCGTACTTTGGCGCTGATCGCTCCCGTGATCTTGCTGGTTTTGCTGTCGCAGACAGCCTTCGCCCGCAATACCTATGTGATTACGGATGGCGACCGGATCGTGGTTCATACCACAGCATCCACTGACCCCGCACAGGTACTGGATGAAGCGGGTCTTGCCCTTGGCGAGGACGATACCTATACCACCCAGCCCGGTATGGGCGTATCGGAGATCACCATCTGCAGAGCCCAGAACATCGTGGTGAATAACTGCGGAAACCTCATCCATGTGGATTCCCAGGGCGAGACGGTGCAGCAGCTGCTGTCCCGGCTGAATATCGATGTAGGTGTGGACACTACCGTTTCCGCCTCTATGGACACCGCAACCTACGATGGCATGGTGCTGAATCTGTCGCGTACCATTCGCACGACCGAAACCTATACGGCGAATCTGCCCCATGAGGTTACTTATTGCTATGATGCTTCCATTCCTGCCGGCCAGACCGTTGTGCTGACCAAGGGCGTGGACGGTCAGGCCCTTCGTACCGCCAGCGTTGTGTATGCCGACGGTGTGGAGATCAGCCGCACGGTGCTGGAGCAGACCGTGATCCAGCAGCCCGTCAGCGAAGTGATCGCCATCGGCAACGGAACCAAAGAGGTAGACCCCCGCTATGTTCCCGAAGAACCCGTAATCGGTGACGGCTTCATTATCACCACCACCGGCGAGGTACTTACTTACACCCACACCCATCAGGTGCTGGCTACGGCCTACACCCACACCGACGAGGGCTGCGATTTCATCACTGCCACCGGCACTACTGTCCGCATCGGCACCGTAGCCGTTGACCCCCGGCTGATTCCCTACGGAACCCGGATGTTCATCGTCACCAACGACGGTGAGTATGTCTACGGCGTTGCTACCGCAGAGGATTGCGGCGGCGGCATTAAGGGTGACCGTCTGGACCTGTATTTCCCCACAACTGCCGAGTGCTTCCAGTTCGGCAGAAGAAAAACCACCATCTATTTCATCGGTGATTCCGACATCGAATACTAAGCAAAGCATTGCAAAAACGCCTTTCTTCTGGTATGATATCAGGAGAAAGGCGTTTATTTTTGGATTGAGGTGCAGTATGATCGATGTATGTGATATTCATGTAATGAAGCCGCTGCTGGCTCTTCACGGTTTTCATTTCTCCAAGGCGAAGGGGCAGAACTTTCTCATCAGCCGCTGGGTGCCGGAGCGGATCGCTTCGGATGCGGGGGTGGATGCCAGCGCCGGCGTTCTGGAAATCGGCCCCGGCATCGGACCGCTGACCCAGCAGCTTTGCCTGCGGGCGGGAAAAGTGGTGGCTGTGGAGCTGGACAAGCGGCTGGAGCCCATTCTGGCCCAGACAGTGGGGGAATTTTCCAATCTGGAGATCCTCTGGGACGATGTTCTGAAGCAGGATGTGACGGCTCTTGTGAAAGAGAAATTCGGCGGTCTGCGGCCCATGGCCTGCGCCAATCTGCCCTATTATATCACATCGCCCATTCTCAGCGCCCTGCTGGAGGCGGAGTGCTTCGAAAGCGTTACGGTAATGGTGCAAAAAGAGGTGGCGCAGCGGATCGCTGCCGCTCCCGGCACGGCCGATTACAGCGCCTTTACCATTTTCTGCCAGTATTATGCCCAGCCGGAGATCCTCTTTGATGTGCCGGCGGCCTGCTTCCTGCCCCAGCCCAAGGTGACCTCCGCGGTGCTGAAGCTGACGGCGCGGCAGGAAAGACCCTGGCAGATCGAAGATCCGAATGTATTCTTCCGGGCGGTGCGGGCCAGCTTTGCCATGCGCCGCAAGACCCTGCAGAACGGTTTGGCTTCCGGCTTCCCGGAGCTGGGCAAGCAGGGGGCGGCAGAGGTGATCGCCGCCTGCGGCCTGCCTGCCGCGGTGCGGGGAGAAACGCTGGATATCGCGGCTTTTGCCGCCATTTCCAACGAGATCGTAAGGAGAAGAAAGCATGGTTGAATGGCTGTTTCTGGATCTGGACAATACTATTTTGGATTTTGATAAAGCCGAGTATATCGCCCTTGGCAAAACTCTGGGGCATTTCGGCTTAGAGCCCACCGAGGAGGTTCGCAGCTGCTACCGCCGCATCAATAAAGAACACTGGCGTTTATTGGAGCGCAAGGAACTGACCCGCAAGCAGGTGCTGGTGGGCCGGTTTGATACGCTGTTCCGGGAATATGGCATCTGCGCCGCCGGAGAAGAATGCGCTGCCGTATACGAAGCCAATCTTTCTCAGGGGCATTATTTTCTGCCCGGCGCATTGGAGGCGCTGGAGCGGCTGCACAAAAAATACCCGCTCTTTCTTGCCAGCAACGGCACAGCCCGGGTGCAGGCAGGACGGCTGGACAGCGCCAATATCCGCCATTATTTTGAGGGGATTTTTATTTCCCAGGAAATGGGCGCGGACAAGCCAAGCCCGGATTATTTTAACAGCTGCTTCCAACGGATACCCGGCATTGACCCTGCAAAAGCTATGATGGTGGGCGACTCGCTTTCGTCGGATATTCTGGGCGGAAAGAATGCCGGAATGCAGACCTGCTGGGTAAACCGCCACCGGGATACACCGGACTCTGCTATTGTGCCGGATTACGAAATTGAAAGTATCGCGCAGCTGGATGCGCTGTTGGAGAGTTTATGAGATTTGATCCTGAAAGAATGCGTTTTATCGATATGAACACCTACCCCCGGCGGTCGCACTATGAGCATTTTCGCCGGCTGGCCTTTCCTTATGTGGGGGTGACGGATCATGTGGATGTAACGGCTCTGGTGAACGCGGCGAAGCAGCGGGGCGGTTCGGTTTTCCTTGCCTGCCTCTATGCGGCGGCCCGGGCAGCCAATGCGGTAGCGCCTATGCGCCAGCGCATCGACGGTGACCGGATCCTGGAACTGGACCATTGCGACACCGGCCATACCGTAGCCGTTGATGACGGCACATTTACAAACTGCCGCACCGATTGCCGCATGAGTTTCGACGAGTTTCTGGTGAAAGCCGGGGAGCTGAATGAGCAGGCTAAGGCGAAGCGCGGCTTTGTCAACCCGGATGAGGACGAAAACGATCTGATTTTCGTATCCTGCACGCCGTGGCTGCATTTTACTCAGGTGATCCAGCCTGCGCCCCTCCCGGCGGATTGCATTCCCCGCATTGTGTTCGGTAAATTTGTAAAGCAGGACGGCAAAATAACAATGCCGCTGTCCATCCAGTGCAATCATGCGCTGGTAGACGGGCGGCATTTGGGTGAGTTCTACGAGAACTTTGCAAGCATCAACGCGGAATATTTATAAACGAACCTCTACCGGTGTGCGAATCACCATGGAATCCTCCGTTACGGCGCAATCCATGGCAAGGATCTGCACACCGGATTCTTTTGCCATTCGCAGCGCCGCGCCGAAGGCGGGGTCGGTATCGTCGTTGGGGCGCAGGTATTGGACATCTGACATCTGGATCACAAACAGAACATAAGCGCCGAAGCCATCCTTTGCGGCCTGGGCCAGCCCCTTCAGGTGCTTCACGCCCCGCTGAGTGGGCGCATCGGGAAAGGCACAAACGCCGCCCGTTTCCAGCGTGACACCCTTGACTTCCAGAAAACACCGTTTCCCGTCCAGCAGGAAGGAAAAGTCGAAGCGGGAGTCGCCGTGGGTATATTCGCCCTGCAGGTCGGTGATGCTGCCCAGCCCGCCGGAAAGCAGCCATTGTTTGGCGGCGGCGTTGGGGGCTTGGGAGTCCATATTGATGAGCCGGTGACCTTTTTTAACGGTGATCAGGTCGAACCGGGTCTTGCGGGCGGGGTTGCTGCTTTCCTGACACCATACCTGCGCGCCCTCCGGCAGCAGCTCCCGGCAGCGCCCGGTGTTCTTGACATGGCAGATCTCTTCTTTGCCGTTGATGAGAATATGGGCAATAAAACGGTTTGGCCGGCGCAGAAAAATCCCGGGAACCATGTTGTTGTAGCGCATAGCAAGCCGCCTTCCTTTGGCAGTGTTTTGACAATAGTTTAGCACAACGAGGATAAAAAATCAAATGCAGTTGCTTTCTGGGATCGCGCCAACTGTCGCAACAAAAGCCAACTTAGGTGTTGACTTTTGGGAAAATGATGCTATAATACATTGTGTTCCCTATGGAGGCTTAGCTCAGCTGGTTAGAGCGCCTGCTTCACACGCAGGAGGTCGATGGTTCGAGTCCATTAGTCTCCACCAATGCAAAAGCACCACCCTTTGGGTGGTGCTTTTGTATTTTGGCGGGACAATGACGGACTCGAAAGGCGGCTCTTTGCGACATGCCGGTGGCATGTCACAACCAACCTGGCTTTTCCGCAGAAAAGCGAGTCTTGCACCACCCATCGGGTGGTCTTTTTTTGTGCCGTGGTAATTATGGAATGGACAGCAGCACCCGGATGTTCTCCCGGTCCTTTTCCTTTTCGCCATCGGTCAGATCGCCGAAGGGAATCAGATCCTTATGGATGCGGGCGGCGGCATCCTTGTTCTTGCCGTTGGCGGGGATACCCTGGCGCCAGTTGTTCAGGTAGTGGTAGCGGCACCAGCGGATATGCTCCAGCTCCGCAAACAGCTCCAGCTGCTCTTTCGTGAGCTTGGCGGCATCGTGGGGAAGCCCCATGTGATCAAAGATCATCAGGCAGATCTCGTGGTAGTCGGCAGAGCTGATGTTGGAGTAGCGGGTGAAGGTATCCAGCTTGTTCCATTCGGCTTCCTTGTTGGCATCGGTTTCTTCCACGCCGCCGTAGAGATTGGCGTAGCGCAGATTGATCCGCTTGGCCCGCTCGTAGAGCAGGTCGCCGAGAATGTTCTCCAGCTTCTGGCCGACAGCCTGCCAATCGAATACCTGAAGACGGTTATGGCCGGCCAGCAGGGGAATGCCGGTGGTGTTGGCGGCAAATACATCGATCCGGGAGCGGGTGGTAGCCAGAAGCAGGTCCTTCAAAAGGGCCAGCTGATTTTCCTGGGTCAGAACGATGACCCGGTTGGCGCGGGCGATCAATTGGATGTGGTCATACCAGGGTTCGCTATGGAAGGTGATGGAATCCTCCCAACCGGTCAGCTGGGTATGGGTAGCGGTGAAGCTGTCGCCGTTGCCGAAAATGTGGTATTCGATCCGCTGATTGGGGGAGAAGATGTTGTTCTGCAGAGCAGACAGAAGAAGCTCCTCGCCCAGTCTGCCAAAGCCCAGAAAAACGATTTTCATCTGGTGGCAGCTGGCTTCCGATTCGGGGTACAGGAAATTCTCTTTCCAGAAGATGCGGGCCGCAGTTTCTTCGGGGCAGAACAGCCGCAGATTCGGGTCGGAAGCAGACTGGGACGGCAGGGATTGGCACTTGAGATAAACGGGCCGCTTTTTCAGCTTGGCAAGGTGGGTCGTGTAGAATTCGAAATTCTCTTCCTCGCTGTTCAGCAGGATGTAGCGGTGGGCGCGAACCAGCTTATCCTTGCCGACGATGCCGCGTCTTCCCAGTGTGTCCAGCAGCTGCTGCTGTTCGTTCTCCGGGCCGTAGACCGCTACGCTGTTTCCGCAAAGATAATGCAGGAAATTCCGCAGCTTTCCGCCGAGCAGGTTGATGGCCAGCATAACGCCGCCGGCAGTTGCGATCACCGCCCACCAGCGGGCGATTTCTACCAGAATGTTGGCCGGCTCTGCGTCGTACTCCATGATATACATCCGCAGGCAGCGATAAAACGCCTGCACAAAGGGTTCACCGGCAGACAACAGACCGATCATGCCAATGACCAACGGCGCACCCAGAAAAGCAAGGCGGAAAATTTGCGTGAGGGTTCGTTTCATAAACATAACCTCCTGATGCAGTTTAGAACATTATACAAAAAACTTTTGCTTTTGTGAAGAAGGAATTTTATTTCCTGTTGCAAAAACCGGCAGAATCCGCTACCATAAGAGAAAAAAGGGGGAATATCCATGACAGAACAGAGAATTATGCATATTTTTGCCGATACGGCCTATGTGCGTATGGGCGGCAGCGAGGAAGAACTGCGCTGCGCCGAGTATATCCGCAGCTGCTGCGCCCAGCTGGGGCTGCAGGCGCAGCTGGAAGCCTTCCCGGTGGACATGGCAGCGGTGCACAAGGCGGTTCTGGAAATCGATGGGCAGCCGATTCCCTGCGAGGGCTATCTGTGTGCCGGCAGCGGCGAGGTGGAAGCACCGCTGTATTACCTGCGAAATCAGGATGAATACTCTCTGTCGCAGTGCAGGGGCTGCATCGTTCTGGTAGACGGCTATATGGGCTACTGGCTGTATCAGGACCTTCTGGAGCACGGAGCGGCAGGCTTTATTACTTACGACGGCAATACCAACTACCCGGACCGCGATATCGACCGCCGGGAGCTTCGCAGCTATGTCAGCAAGGGGCAGAAGCTGCTGGGCGTGAACATCAACGCCAAGGATGCGGTAGCCATCATTGAAAAAGGCAGCCGCACCGCAAAGATCTGTCTGCAGCAGGAGGAGTATCAGGGCAAGTCCCATAATGTGGTGCTGGACCTGCCCGGTCAGCGGAAAGAAACCATCGTGCTGACCGCCCACTACGATTCCACCTCCCTTTCGCAGGGCGCTTACGACAATATGTCCGGCTGCGTGGGTCTGCTGGGCCTGGCAGAATATTTTAAGGACCGTCCCCATAGCTACGGCCTGCGGTTTGTCTGGTGCGGCAGCGAGGAGCGGGGACTTCTGGGCTCGAAAGCCTACACCGCCGACCATGAGCAGGAACTTTCGGATGTGGCGCTGAATATCAATCTGGATATGATCGGCTGCATCATGGGCAAATTCATCGCCTGCTGCACCTGCGAGGAGGCCATGGTTCACTACCTGCGCTACTTTGGCAGCGAGCTGGGCTTTGGCATCGCTGTCCGGCAGGATGTGTATTCCAGCGATTCGACTCCCTTTGCCGACAAGGGCGTTCCCTCGCTGTCCTTTGCCCGGATCGCGCCGCCCAACACCGCCACCATTCACAACAGCTACGATACGGCGGCTGTAATGAGCGCGGAGCAGATGGCTGCGGACATTGCCTTTATCGCCGCCTTTACGCAGCGAATGGCCAACGCCGCCCGGTGTCCGGTGGACCGCCGGATTCCCGACAACATGGCAGAGAAGCTGGATCAGTATCTGTGCCGCAAGCGCCCGCCCAAGCAGTAAAAAATCGGCCCCCGGCTCGTTTATGAGCCGGGGGAAACTGTTTATTGACGCAGGGTCACCTGTCCGGTGCATTCCATTACGGCATCGCCCATGATGATCTCGCCTACGCTGTCGGCTGTGATGGAGCCGGAGCGGGGATTTTTGACGGAGTCGATATGCCCCTGAACAGTGGCCTCCACATCGGAATATTCGAAGGAGAGGTCGGTCTGCTCCATGGTGCAGTTGATCAGCTTCAGATTCTTGCAGTAGCAAAGGGGCTGGGTGCCGATGATCTTGCAGTTGATGAGGGTCAGATTCTCCGAGAACCATGCCAGATATTCGCCCTTCAGAACGCAGTTGCGGACCGTGACATTGCTGCTGTGCCAGAAGGCATCCTTGGTGTCAAGATAAGAATCCGTGATTTCCAGATTCTGCATATACTGGAAGGAGTATTTGCCCTGCATCTGTACCCGCTCCAGCTGCACATCCCGGCTGTCGAAAAATACATATTCGCCCCGCAGGCTGCAATCGGTCAGGCGGATGTTTTCGCTTTTCCAGCCAAATTCCGGAGAATCGATGCGGGTGTCGGCAATGGCGATGTTCCGGCATTCCCGCACCGCCTTGATGCCTCCCAGCACGCTGGAGCGAATTTCGGCATCGGAGGCATACCAGATGGCTGCCCGGGTTTTTTCGTCCATGGTACAGCGCTCCAGCCGGAAGCCTTCCACGTGCCACAGCGGATACCGCAAAGAAAAGCTGCAATCGAAAAGGGAAACATCCCGGGCTTCCTTCAGAACCGATTCGCCATCGGCAGGGCCGGCAAAGGTGCAGAAGGAAACATCGGCATTCTGCAGGTTATATAAGGACCGTTCTTCGTCAAACTGTTGATGGGTGATGGTTTTACGCATAATTTCTCTCTCCTATGGGGTAGCTAAACATTTTTTGCAGCCTTGACTACAAGGCGGACGAATTGGGAAAGCTCTTCGGAAAGGAGCTTTCGCATAGGTTCGTCGGTGTTGAGGGTGCGAAACAGAGTCCACACATTTTTGGGGTGGATCAGGTCTGTAACGGTGCTGGCACCGCCGGAACTGAGCAGGGCATACACGCTGTCGATAAACTTTTCCCGTTCCTCACGGCTCATGGACTTGATCCAATCGGTAATGGCCCGGTCCATAATGGTCACATTTCGGGAAAGGCCTTCGGCGGGCAGGAATTCGCCGCCCAGAACCTCCCAGGAATACAGCTCATGCTGCAGCAGGCTGACCTGTCGGCTGCGAATGGCCCGGTAGGGCTCTTCGTGTTCCAGCAGCATGCCGATAATGGAGGATTCGGGGATATAGGTTTGGGTGCGGGGTACGATGGCAAGGTAGCCGGGGTCGCCCATCAGCGATTCGGTAAAGCCCGGGCCATCGTTGTTGAATACGGAAACGATCCGGTCCTGGTACACCGCCGGCAGCTTCGCCGCGGCATACACCGCAAGATTACCGCCCTTGGAATGGCCGCCCAGATACAGCGGCTGGGAACTCCCGAAGGCATATTCCAGCGCATAAGCTACCGCCTCCCGCTGGGCAGGCACGCTGTCCTGAAAGCTCATGTTGAAATCTTCCTTCCAGCCTACAAGAGAAAAATCGGTTCCCCGGAAGCAGAGGAAGGCAGAGCCGTCGTCCGGCAGGAAGGTGATGGCAGCAAACTGGGTCTGCTCCTGGGGCAGAAGGATGCTGCGGAAAAAGGTAAGCCCCACATTGCGAAAACGGGGGGATTGGGCGAGGGCCTTCAAAAGTGCCAGATCCTGCTTGGAGCGCACCCGCTTGGCAGCATCGGGAAGCGCCAGCAGCGCGGTGGCTGCTTCTTCCAGAGAAACGGCTTCAGCGGGCCGACTTCCGACAATACCGGAGAAATCCGCATACACGATCGCGGAGAAGATCAAACTGTCCACGGGGGTCAGCCCCACCCGGTGGAAGGGAATATCGCCCCGCCATGCTATGTAATCGAAAAGGGTAGACATACAAACACCTCTTTTTTATACTATATCACAAAAAATTCCTGCTGGCAATGCTTATAAAAATGTGAATAATTTTTCATTTTTTCCATTGACTTGCAAGAGGTAGAGTGGTAAACTAATTATCAAATACACCGAACGCGATGATGAAAAACATACATGCTCATAAGTTCTCTCAGAGAGCTGCCGGTTGCTGCAAGGCAGTGGGAACGGAGCGTGGAATTCCTTTCGGAGCGGCTTTGCTGAAAATCCAGTAGGCAAAGACGGGAAAGCCCGTTACAGCTTGGGAGCCTGTCTGGGCTCCGTGAGGCTGCCCTCTTCGGGGCGGTAAATTGAGGTGGTACCACGGGAGCATCCCGCCCTCTGCTATTTTTAGCAGAGGGCGTTTTTGTTTCCTGAGAAAAGGGAGAAAGACAATGGTTATTACAGATTTTCTGGAGCGTAATGCACGCCTGTACGGCGCGGAAACCGCGCTGGTGGAGATTAACCCCTCGGAAGAGCGGGATAAGGCCGTAACCTGGTGGGACTTCAGCCTGATCGAAAGCGCCAGCCAGGATGCCCCCTACCGCCGGGAAATGAGCTGGAAGGATTTTGACCGCCGGGCAAACCGGTTTGCCAATCTGCTGCTCAGCCGGGGGCTGAAGCGGGGAACCAAGGTAGCGATCCTGCTGATGAACTGTCTGGAATGGCTGCCGGTGTACTTTGGCATTTTGAAAGCCGGCTGTATTGCCGTGCCGATGAATTTCCGCTATTCGGGCGATGAGATCCGCTACTGCCTGGAGCTGGCGGATGTTCAGGTGCTGGTGTTCGGTCCGGAATTCATCTCCCGGATGGATGCCATCGCCGATCAGATCGGCGGCGTAAAAACCCTGTTCTTTGTGGGCAAGCAAGGCCCGGATTATACAGAAGATTGCATGGAGCTGATGAATTTCTGCTCCTCCAGCGCCCCGCCTGTTGCGCTGGAGCCGGAAGACTATGCGGCGATCTATTTCTCCTCCGGCACCACCGGCTTCCCCAAGGCTATTCTGCATAATCACCGGGCGTTGGTCAGCTCCTGCTATACCGAGCAGAACCACCACGGCCAGGGAAGAGAAGATGTATTCTTGTGTATTCCGCCGCTGTATCATACCGGCGCGAAAATGCACTGGTTCGGCTCGCTGCTGTCCGGCTCCAAGGCGGTTTTGCTCCGGGGTGTCAAGCCGGAGTGGATCCTGCGGGCGGTGACAGAGGAAAAATGCACCATCGTCTGGCTGCTGGTGCCGTGGGCCCAGGATATGCTGGATGCCATTGAAAGCGGCAAGGTAGATTTGAGCCGCTATCGTCTGGAGCAGTGGCGGCTGATGCACATCGGCGCCCAGCCCGTGCCGCCCAGCCTGATCAAGCGCTGGATGAGCATATTCCCCAGCCACAGCTACGATACCAACTACGGCCTCTCCGAGTCCATTGGCCCGGGCTGTGTCCATCTGGGCATGGAGAATGTACATAAAGTGGGCGCCATCGGCAAACCCGGCTACCGCTGGCAGACGAAGATCGTGGACGAGCAGGGCAGGGAAGTGGCCCGGGGTGAAGTGGGCGAGCTGATCGTCAAGGGCGACGGTGTCATGCTCTGCTACTATAAGAACCCCGAAGCCTCCGCTGAAGTGCTGAAAGATGGCTGGCTCTACACCGGCGATATGGCCCGGGAGGATGAGGACGGCTTCATCTATCTGGTAGACCGGAAGAAGGATGTGGTCATCTCCGGCGGCGAGAACCTGTATCCGGTGCAGATCGAAGACTTCCTGCGGACCTTCCCGAAGATCAAGGATGTGGCGGTGATCGGCTTGCCCGATGCCCGTCTGGGCGAAATTGCCGTTGCCATTGTGGAGATCAAAGAGGGTGCTACCTGCACCCAGGAGGAAATCGACGAATTCTGCAAGGCGCTGCCCCGGTACAAGCGGCCCAGAAAGATCTTCTTCGACAAAGTTCCCCGGAATCCCACCGGCAAGATCGAAAAGCCCGCTCTGCGGGAGAAATATTGCCACGGCCGGCTGGTGGAAGTGCAGATCACCGGCTGATACACAGGAAAGAAGGCATTACAAATGGACCTTGTAATTAAAATCGGCATGCTGCTGCTGTTTTTCGGCAGTATGATCGGCGTAGGTGTTTACTGCCGGAAACATTCAACGGATGTAGACGGTTTTGTTCTGGGCGGCAGAAGCGTAGGCCCGTGGCTGACTGCCTTTGCTTACGGAACTTCTTACTTCTCTGCTGTGGTGTTTGTAGGCTACGCCGGCCAGTTCGGCTGGAAATACGGCATTGCTGCTACATGGGCCGGCATCGGCAACGCCCTGCTCGGCTCCCTTCTGGCCTGGGCGGTGCTCGGACGCCGCACCCGGGTCATGACCCAGCACCTGAACAGCGCTACCATGCCCCAGTTCTTTGAGGCCCGGTTCAACAGCAAAGCCCTGAAGCTGGCGGCTTCCGTAGTGATTTTCATTTTCCTGATCCCCTACACCGCATCTCTGTACAACGGCCTGAGCCGTCTGTTCGGTATGGCTTTTGATATCGACTACTCCGTTTGTGTCATCGCCATGGCGATCCTCACCGGCATTTATGTAATTGCAGGCGGCTATATGGCTACCGCCATCAACGATTTCATTCAGGGAATCGTCATGCTCGTTGGCATCTGCGCGGTGATCGCTGCGGTGCTGAAGGGGCAGGGCGGTTTGATGGAAGCGCTGAATGGCTTGGCGCAGGTGTCGGATCCTGCGGTTTCCGATGCGCCCGGCGTATTCAATTCCTTCTTTGGCCCGGACCCGGTGAATCTGCTTGGCGTGGTGTTGCTGACCAGCCTTGGCACATGGGGTCTGCCCCAGATGGTGCAGAAGTTCTACGCCATCAAGGACGAAAAGGCTATTAACAAGGGCATGATCATCTCTACGGTGTTTGCCATGGTTGTGGCAGGCGGCTGCTATTTCCTTGGCGGCTTCGGGCGGCTGTTCTCTGACCGGGTGGATATTGCCGCCAATGGCTACGATTCCATCATCCCTGCCATGCTCTCCGATCTTTCTCCGCTGCTGATCGCGGTGGTTGTGGTGCTGGTGCTGTCGGCATCCATGTCGACGCTGTCGTCGCTGGTGCTGGCATCCTCTTCTACGCTGACTCTGGATTTCATCAAGGGAACGCTGTCGAAGAATATGAGCGAAAAGAAGCAGCTTTTTGTGATGCGGCTTCTGATCGGCGTGTTTATTGCCATTTCGGTAGTCATTGCTATTTTGCAGTATAAATCCAATGTCACCTTCATTGCCCAGCTGATGGGCGTGAGCTGGGGCGCGCTGGCAGGCGCGTTTTTGGCGCCGTTCCTGTACGGCCTGTACTGGAAGCGGACAACCAAGCTTTCCGTTTGGGTCAGCTTTGCTTTCTCTACGGTGGTGATGCTGGCAAACATTTTCATTAAGTCCGCATTCCCCGCGCTGCTGCAGTCCCCCATCAATGCAGGTGTTTTCTGCATGCTGGCGGGTCTGGTGCTGGTGCCGGTTGTGAGCCTTGTGAGCAAAGCGCCGGAGAAGGACTATGTAGACCGGATATTCACCTGCTACGATAAGAAGGTTGTGGTTTCGGTGAAGGATGCCATCGGAGATCCGGTGGAATAAGGAGGAAAAACATGAAACAACTGATGCTGGGCAACGAAGCCGTTGCCCGTGGATTATACGAGGCCGGATGCAGCTTTGTATCCAGCTACCCCGGAACTCCCAGCACCGAGATCACCGAGGCTGTGGCGAAGTATCCGGAAGTGTACGCAGAGTGGGCCCCCAACGAAAAGGTGGCCATGGAAGCGGCCTTCGGCGCATCCCTGGCCGGCAAGCGGAGCTTCTGCGGCATGAAGCATGTCGGCCTGAATGTGGCGGCAGACCCGCTGTTTACCATTGCCTATACCGGCGTGAACGCCGGTATGGTCATTGGTGTGGCCGACGATGCGGGCATGCACTCTTCCCAGAACGAGCAGGACTCCCGCCATTATGCTATGGCGGCCAAGATCCCCATGCTGGAGCCCAGTGACTCCGGCGAGGCATTGGCTTTTGCCAAGCTGGCTTACCGGCTGTCGGAGGAATTTGATACGCCGGTGCTGCTGAAAATGTGCACCCGGGTATCCCACTCCCAGAGCGTGGTGGAGACCGCCCCCCGGGAAGAAGTGGTCAAGACCTATGAAAAGAACCCCCAGAAGTACATTATGATGCCCGGCAACGCCAAGCGCCGCCATCCCATCGTGGAGGCCCGCACCCGGGCGCTGGTAGAATACGCTGAAACTTGCGAAATCAACCGGCTGGAACCGGGCAAGAGCAGCAAGCTCGGCATCCTCACTTCCTCCACCGCTTATCAGTATGTCAAGGAAGTGTGCGGCGATACTTATCCCGTGCTGAAGCTGGGTATGATCTGGCCCATGCCGGAAGAAAAGATCAAGGCTTTTGCGGCTTCTGTTGAGAAGCTGGTGATCGTTGAAGAGCTGGACGGCTTCATCGAAGCCCACTGCCGGAATCTGGGCCTTGCCTGCGTGGGTAAGGAAGAATTCTCCTGCATCGGCGAGCTGATGCCGCTGGATGTGGCGGCAAAGCTGGCGCAGCCCTGGCAGATCGGCGTGAAGCTGGACGAGGAGATTCCCGCCCGGCCTCCCGTGATGTGCGCGGGCTGCCCCCACAGAGGCCTGTTCTACACCCTGAAGAAGAATAAGGTAACGGCTTTGGGTGACATCGGCTGCTACACTCTGGGCGCTGTGCCGCCGCTGGGCGCGCTGGATACCACCATCTGCATGGGCGCTTCCATCTCCGGCATCCATGGCTTTACCAAGGCGCTGGAGGGCGCGGCGGACGGCAAGACCGTTGCTGTGATCGGCGATTCCACCTTCATGCACTCCGGCATGACCGGCCTTGTGAATGTGGCGTATAATGAATCCAACGCCACCATTATCATCGTAGACAATTCCATCACCGGCATGACCGGCCACCAGCAGAACCCCACCACCGGCTATAACCTGAAGGGTGATCCCTGCGCCAAGGTGGATCTGGAAACGCTGTGCCGGGCCATCGGCATCCGCCGTGTCCGGGTGGTAGACCCCTACGATCTTGCCCAGTGCGATGCGGTCCTGAAGGAAGAGCTGGCGGCTAAGGAGCCTTCTGTGATCATCTCCCGCCGCCCCTGCGCGCTGCTGAAGTATGTTAAGCACAAGGCGCCCCTTGCGGTAGATACCGACCGGTGCGTCGGCTGCAAGATGTGCATGAAGATCGCCTGCCCCGCCATCAGCATTGTAGACGGCAAGGCTTGCGTAGATAACACCCTTTGCGTCGGCTGCGGCGTATGCGCCCAGCTGTGTAAACTGGATGCGCTGAAGGAGGTATGACCGTGGAAACGAAAAATGTAATGATCGTTGGCGTAGGCGGTCAGGGAAGCCTGCTGGCTTCCAAGCTGCTGGGCCGGCTGCTGCTGACCAAGGGCTTCGATATCAAGGTTTCCGAAGTCCACGGCATGAGCCAGCGGGGCGGCAGCGTAGTGACCTATGTGCGCTATGGCGACAAGGTGTATTCTCCCGTGATCGATAAGGGTCAGGCGGATTTTATCGTATCCTTCGAGCTGCTGGAGGCGGCCCGGTGGACTGAGTATCTCAAGCCCGGCGGAAAGATCATTGCCAACACCCAGAAGATCAATCCGATGCCGGTGATCACCGGCGCGGCGGAATATCCTGCTGATCTGGAGAAGAAAATGCTGGCAGCAGGCATCGATCTGGATGCCATTGATGCTCTGGCCCTGGCGGAGCAGGCAGGCTCTGCCAAGGCGGTGAATATTGTTCTGATGGGCCGCCTTTCCAAATACTTCCCCTTTACCCGGGAGGAATGGATGCAGGCCATCGAGCAGAGCGTACCCCCCAAATTCCTGGAAATGAATCAAGCTGCCTTCGCCCTTGGCGCAGACGCGTAAAAAAGGAGTCGATCTATATGCCCAACTATTATCAGCCCGAAATCGAAACCATGCCCCATGAGCAGATTGTTGCCCTGCAGAACGAGCGTCTGCTGAAACAGGTCAAGCATGTGTGGGACAATGTACCCTACTACCGCAAGAAGATGGAGCAAAAGGGTGTTACCCCCGAGGATATCCGCAGCATCGATGACCTGTACAAGCTGCCGTTTTTGACCAAGGACGACCTGCGGGAAGCCTATCCCTACGGCCTGATGGGCAAGCCCCTTTCGGAGTGCGTGCGGATCCAATCCACCTCCGGTACTACCGGCAAGCGTGTGGTGGCCTTCTACACCCAGCATGATATCGATCTTTGGGAAGATTGCTGCGCCCGCGCCATCGTGGCGGCCGGCGGCACGAAGGAAGATGTTGTCCATGTTTCCTATGGCTACGGCCTGTTTACCGGCGGCCCGGGCCTCAATGGCGGCTCCCATCGGGTGGGCTGCCTGACGCTGCCCATGTCCTCCGGCAATACCGACCGGCAGCTGCAGTTTATGACAGATCTGGGCTCTACCATTCTGTGCTGCACCCCCAGCTACGCTGCCTATCTGGCGGAAAGCATCCATGAGCGGGGGCTGCGGGATCAGATCAAGCTGAAGGCGGGCATTTTCGGCGCGGAAGCCTGGAGCGAGGATATGCGCCGGGACATCGAGAACAAGCTGGGCATCAAGGCCTATGATATCTATGGCCTGACGGAGACCTCCGGTCCGGGTGTCAGCTTTGAGTGCAGCGAGCAGACCGGCATGCACATCAACGAAGACCATTTCATCGCCGAGATCATCGATCCCGAAACCGGCGAGGTGCTGCCGGAGGGCAGCAAGGGCGAACTGGTGTTCACCGCCATTACCAAGGAAGCCTTCCCGCTGCTGCGCTACCGCACCCGTGACATCTGCGTGCTCAGCCGCAAGAAGTGCTCCTGCGGCAGAACCCATGTGAAGATGAGCAAGCCTATGGGCCGCAGCGACGATATGCTGATCATCCGGGGTGTCAATGTGTTCCCCTCCCAGATCGAAACCGTTCTGCTGCAGCAGGGCTACCCCGCCAACTACCAGATCGTGGTAGACCGGGTAAACAACTCCGATACACTGGAGGTCATGGTGGAAATGACCCCGGAGATGTTCTCCGACTCGCTGGGTAAGATCGCCCAGATGGAAAAGAACCTGGTTGGCGCGCTGAAGGCGATGCTGGGCATTATGGCAAAGGTAAAGCTGGTAGCGCCCAAGACCATCGTAAGATCCGAAGGTAAGGCTGTCCGTGTTATCGATAAGCGCAAGATTTAAGGAGGATATTATGAGCATCCATCAGATTTCTGTTTTTCTCGAGAACCGTACCGGTCAGCTGGCGGAGATCACCCGGAAGCTGGCTGCCAGCAATATTGATATCCGCGCCATTTCTATTGCGGAAACTGCCGACTATGGCGTTGCCCGCATGATCGTAGACGATGCCCAGGCGGCAACCGCCATTCTGCTGGCCCATGGCGACATTCTGTCCATGACGCCGGTGTGGGCGGTGGAAGTTCCCGACCGGCCGGCAGGTCTGGCAGAGCTGCTGAGCGTGCTGGCGGAAAATCACATCGATGTGGAATACATGTATTCTCTGTTTGCCCATAAAGAGGGCAATGCCTACATGGTGCTTCGCATTACCGACGAAAAGGCCTTTACGGCTGCCATGAAAGAGCATGGCATCAAGGTTGTGGGCGCAGGCGCCCTGGGTCTGAAATAAACTAAAGCGGCCGGCGAAAAGCCGGCTGCTTTAGGATCTCGCCAGCAAATTAGCCGATCGGAGAGGATTGTGTATGAACTATATGATTATTGGGCTGGCAGCCTATCTTTTGGGCTGCTCCAACATGGCTCTGTATCTGGGGAAATTTCGAGGTGTGGATCTGACAAAGGGCGGCAGTGGAAATCTGGGTGCCTCCAATGCAGCCATATTGCTGGGCTGGCGCGCAGGTATTCTGACAGCTGTTCATGATGTGGCAAAGGCGCTGCTGGCGGTAGTAGGCGGACGGCTGCTGTTTCCGCAGGCAGAGTATGGAGCGGTTGTCGCAGGCGCCGCCTGCGTGCTGGGGCATATTTTTCCGCTGTTTATGGGTTTTCGAGGCGGTAAGGGGTTTGCTCCGTATTTGGGCATGACACTTGCGCTGAACTGGAAATTTGCACTGATGATTCTTGTTGCGGTAGTGCTGGTGACATGGCTCACGGATTATCTGGTGGTCGGCACAACATTGACAGTTCTGGCGGTGCCGATATATGCAAGCGCTGCAGCCGGAAGTCTGTGGCCCGGGGTGATCCTGGGCGTTGTGTCTGCGGTGATCCTTTACAAACACCGGGAAAATTATGTTCGTATTTTCCGGGGAACGGAGATCGGTTTGCGAAGCACTCTCAAGGGAGAACACCGAACCGGGCAGAAAACAAAATAAAATCAGCGCCGGGCTTATGCCCGGCGCGCTTTGTTTACAGAAGCAGGAAACCAATTGTGTTGATGGCAAAGTTGGCAAACATATGCACAAGCCAAGAGGTATAGATGGTTTGCTGTTTTTCGTTCAGGGCATTGAAGATCAGACCGCCTGCGCTCAGGCCTAGCAACACCAGCGCAAACAGCCAGAAATCAAACCAGCCCAACATCATGGCAACATGGTAGAGGGCAAACAGCGCCGCGCTGAAGCCATAGGCAAAGCCACGGCTGTGGGGTTTGAGTCCCAGAAATACAAAACCGCGGAAGAAAAATTCCTCCAGCAGAGAGTTAATAAAAGATATGTACAGCGAAACATACAGGAAATTTTCCTTGGTAACGCCGGCGTTGCGGGAAAGGGAATCGGCAATGGAGGAGAAATCCACAAAGGGGCGCAGGGCGAAGAAACCGCCGAGGATCAGAGCGTAAATGCCAAGACCAAGCCCTAAAGCGATCCCAAAGCCCCGTTTTTGAAAACGGAAAGCATTGCGTAGGCTGCGTTCGCCGGAGAGAAAGGAAATCAAAAGGGGAACAGCGAGAAACAGCGTTAGCTTGATGGCGGACTTTGGCAGATATCCGGGGCGCAGCACTCCGTCCACCCATGCCATGATCAGGCAGCAAATAAGGGCGCATACGGATATCCAGACAGTTTTTCTCCGTATCATGGTCTCACCTTCCTTTTCGGATGTATTTTAGCACGGACTGCAGGAGAATGCAAGCATAGGCAAAAGAAAGGATGAATATAGTGAATAAAATTCCACGCAAAACGAAAGCAAATAAGGAACGCTCCCGGAATATTCTGCGGAAAAACACAAATAAACCCATAGAACTGGCGGAAAACCAGGGATAAAATCCCGGAAAATTCAAGATAAATACGGCATTTTGGGCAAAATTAACATAAATGTATAAGAAGTGCATAATATACGGTGCAAAGCGTATAAATATGCGAAACGGCGTTGACAAAACCGGTTTGCGGGTGTATAATCAGCCCATAATCCAATACCAGTTGTAATTTGGGAGGCTGTTATCATGAAGAAAGAAAACATCAAAAAAGTCGTACTTGCCTATTCCGGCGGTCTGGATACTTCCATCATCATTCCCTGGCTGAAGGAAAACTACAATAACTGCGAAGTCATTGCCGTTTCCGGCAATGTGGGTCAGGCCGATGAGCTGGAGGGTCTGGAAGAGAAGGCTCTGAAGACCGGCGCTTCCAAGCTGTATGTGCTGGACCTGACCGATGAATATGTGGACGAGTATATCATTCCCTGCATGAAGGCCGGCGCTGTATATGAAGAGTACCTGCTGGGTACCAGCCATGCCCGCCCCTGCATCGCCAAGGGCCTTGTGGACATCGCCATCAAGGAAGGCGCCGATGCCATCTGCCACGGCTGTACCGGCAAGGGCAACGACCAGGTTCGTTTCGAGCTGACCATCAAGCACTTTGCTCCCAATATGCATATCATCGCCCCCTGGCGTGAGTGGGATATCAAGTCCCGTGAGGAAGAGATCGCCTACGCCGAGGCCCACAACATTCCTCTGAAGATCACCCGGGAAACCAACTACTCCAAGGATAAGAACCTGTGGCACCTGAGCCACGAGGGTCTGGATCTGGAAGACACCGGCAACGAGCCTCTGTACGAAAAGCCCGGCTTCCTGGAGATGGGCGTTTCTCCGCTGCAGGCTCCCGATGTTCCCACCTACATCACCCTGGACTTTGAGCAGGGCATTCCCGTTGCGCTGAACGGCGAGAAGATGAGCGCCAAGAACATCATCCTCAAGCTCAACGAGATCGGCGGCGCCAACGGCATCGGCCTGCTGGATATCGTAGAAAACCGTCTGGTCGGCATGAAGTGCCGGGGCGTGTACGAAACTCCCGGCGGCTCCATCCTCTACAAGGCCCACAGCGTGCTGGAGTCCATCTGTCTGGACAAGATGACCCTCCACGAAAAGCAGCGGCTGGCCATCACCTATGCAGAGCTGGTCTACAACGGCCAGTGGTTCACCCCCCTGCGGGAGGCTCTGGCAGCCTTTGTCGACAAGACCCAGGAGAAGGTTACCGGCAAGGTGCGGCTGAAGCTGTATAAGGGCAACATGATCAACGCCGGCGTATGGAGCGACTATTCTCTGTACTCCGAGGAGATCGCAACCTTCGGCGAGAGCGACTACGATCAGAAGGATTCCGCCGGATTCATCAACCTCTTCGGCCTGCCCATTAAGGTTCAGGCTATGGTCGACGCAAAAAACAAGAAGTAAGGAGTCCTCCTCATGGCGAAAATGTGGGCCGGAAGAACAGACGGCGCAACGGAAAAACTGGCAGACGATTTTAATTCCTCCATCCGCTTCGACAGCCGGATGTTCCGGCAGGATATTGCCGGCAGCATTGCCCATACCGCCATGCTGAAGGCCCAGGGCATCATCACCGCCGCCGATGCGGAGGCTCTGACCGATGGCCTTTCCGGAATTCTGGAAGATCTGGAGTCTGGGGCGCTGCCTATCGATATGGATTGCGAAGACATCCACATGTTCGTAGAGCAGGTGCTGACCCAGCGCATCGGCGATGTG
The DNA here is from genome assembly GCA_045532755.1 of Faecousia sp. GTDB lineage: Bacteria > Bacillota > Clostridia > Oscillospirales > Oscillospiraceae > Faecousia. The sequence continues at coordinate 8,415 of JAZSGN010000002.1, read as the reverse complement.
GGCAAGAAGCTCCACACCGCCAGAAGCCGCAACGATCAGGTGGCGCTGGATACCCGGCTGTACCTGCGGGGCGAGATCGATGCTATCACTGCCATGATCCGCGAGCTCATCGCCGCGGTGACGGAAAAGGCAGAGGAATACAAAGATGCCATTATGCCCGGCTACACCCATCTGCAGCGGGCGCAGCCCGTCACCTTTGGCCACCACCTGATGGCCTACGCCATGATGCTCCTGCGGGATATGGACCGGCTTGCCGATTGCCGCAAGCGTATGAACCAGTCGCCCATCGGCTGCTGCGCCCTGGCCGGCACCACCTATCCCATCGACCGCCGCTACGAAGCTTCCTTGATGGGCTTCGACGGCGTATGCCGCAACAGTCTCGACGGCGTATCCGACCGGGATTTCTGTGTGGAGCTGATGAGCGCCATCGCGGTTTTGATGATGCATCTGTCCCGGTTCTCTGAGGAGATCATCCTCTGGTCCAGCTGGGAGTTCAAGTTTATTGAGCTGTCGGATGCCTATACCACCGGCTCGTCTATCATGCCCCAGAAGAAGAATCCCGATATGGCGGAGCTGGTGCGGGGCAAGACCGGTCGGGTCTACGGCGACCTGATGGCCCTGCTGACCACCCTCAAGGGCCTGCCCCTTGCCTACAACAAGGATATGCAGGAGGATAAAGAGGGCGTGTTTGATGCCTGCGATACGGTGAAGATGTGCCTGCAGGTGTTTGCCGGTATGATCCAAACGCTGACCGCTAACCGCCAGAATATGAAGCGGGCTGCCCAGAAGGGCTTTATCAACGCGACGGATCTGGCGGACTATCTGGTGAAAAAGGGCCTGCCTTTCCGCAGCGCCTACAAGATCTCCGGGCAGCTGGTTGCCCATTGCATCCAAAACAATCTGGTTCTGGAGGAACTGCCTCTGGAAGTGTATCAAAGCTACAGCCCGCTGTTTGCCCAGGACCTGTACGAGGCCATCGATCTGATGACCTGCGTAGACAAGCGCACCTCTGAGGGCGGCACCTGTGTAGCCTCTGTAGAGAGCCAGATCCATTATGTGAAAGAGATTCTGAACTATGACTAAGGTTTTTATTGACGGCAGCGCCGGAACGACCGGCCTGCGGATCGCAGACCGGCTGGCGCAGCGCAGGGATATCACCCTTGTAAAGCTGCCGGAGGCCCTGCGTAAGGACCCCGCCGCCCGGCGCGATGCCATTAACGGCGCGGATATCGTGTTCCTCTGCCTGCCGGATGCGGCAGCGAAGGAAGCGGTTTTGATGGCGGAAAGCGGCGTGAAGATTATCGATACCTCCACCGCCCACCGCACCGCCCCCGGCTGGGCCTACGGCTTTGCAGAGCTTTCCGATGCCCACCGTCAGGCAATCCAAAACGCCACCCGGGTAGCCAACCCCGGCTGCCACGCCAGCGGCTTTATCGCCTGCGTGTACCCGCTGGTAGCGGGGGGGCTGCTGAACCCGGACTTTCCGCTGACAGCCTATTCTCTGACCGGCTACAGCGGCGGCGGCAAAAGCCTGATCGCCGAATATGAAGACCCCAACCGGGACATTCGCCACGAAAGCCACCGGATCTATGCTACCGGCCTGCAGCACAAGCACCTGCCGGAAATGCAGAAGATCTGCGGCCTCCGGAAGCCGCCGGTATTTTCTCCTATTCTGGGAGATTTCTACGAGGGTATGGCTACCACCATTCTGCTGCCTGGCTTCGATGCAAGTAAGGTTTGGGATTGCCTGGCCCAGCACTATGCCGGACAGCGGCTGGTCACCGTAGCCCCCTTCGGCGGCGATGAAAGCGTGATCTATGCCAGCACACTGGCAGGGAAGGACACCATGCGCCTGCAGATCAGCGGCCACGCGGAGCAGACTATGGTGACCGCTGTATTTGACAATCTTGGCAAGGGCGCTTCCGGCGCCGCCATTCAAAATATGAACATTCTGCTGGGTGTGGACGAAACCACCGGGCTGAGTGTGGAATGAGGATAGAGTATGAAGATGATCGATGGCGGCGTATGCGCCGCAAAGGGCTTTCGGGCCAACGGCGTTCATTGCGGCGTCCGTAAGAACCGGCTGAAAAAGGATCTGGCGCTGATCGTCAGCGATGTAACCGCCAATGCAGCGGCGGTATACACCACCAATCTGGTCAAGGGCGCGCCTCTGCTGGTGACCAAAGAGAATCTGGCCAACGGCAAGGCCCGGGCGGTGATCTGCAACAGCGGCAACGCCAACACCTGCAACGCCGACGGCATCGCCGTGGCAAAGGCCATGTGCGGTCTTGTCAGCGCAGCTACCGGCGTGGCGGCAGAGGATGTGGTGGTAGCTTCTACCGGCGTCATCGGCCAGCCTCTGGACATTACCTCCATTGCCGGAGGCATGGATGGGCTCTATGCCGGCCTTTCCTGCGATGGCAGCGCTGCCGCCGCAGAGGCCATTATGACTACCGATACGGTGATGAAGCAGATCGCTGTAGAATTTACGCTGGGGGGCAAGACCTGCCGTCTGGGCGGCATTGCCAAGGGCAGCGGCATGATCCATCCCAATATGGCCACCATGCTGGTGTTCATCACCACCGATGCGGCCATTTCCTCTGACATGCTGCAGAAGGCTCTGTCCAGCGATATTACCAACACCTTCAATATGCTCAGCATCGACGGCGACACCTCCACCAACGATATGGTAACGGTGCTGGCCAACGGTCTGGCAGGCAACCCGGAAGTTACCTGCGAGGGTGAGGATTTTGATACCTTCATGAAGGCGCTGAACACCGTAACCGTAAGCCTGTGCCGCAGCATCGCCGGTGACGGCGAGGGCGCAACCAAGCTGCTGGAGTGCGTGGTGACCGGCGCGGATTGCCCCGAAACCGCCAAGACCTGCGCCAAGAGCGTGATCTGCTCCAGCCTGCTGAAGGCGGCTATGTTCGGCGCGGACGCCAACTGGGGCCGGGTGCTGTGCGCCATCGGCTACAGCGGCGCGGCGGTGGATGTAAACAAGATCGGTGTTTCCTTCCGCAGCGCCAAGGGCGAAATCCTTGTGTGCAAGGATGGCGCAGGTGTGGACTTCTCCGAGGAACTTGCGAAAGAGATCCTGCTGGAGAAGGAAATCGAGATTCGGATCTGCGTAGGTGACGGCTCTTACTCTGCTTGCGCCTGGGGCTGCGACCTGACTTACGACTATGTAAAAATCAACGGAGACTACCGTACTTAAAGAGAGGTATTCCCATGGAAATGCAATTTTCCAATGCCCAGCGGGCAGAGGTTCTGACCGCCGCGCTGCCTTATATCCGCCGGTATAACGGCAAGATCGTGGTTGTAAAATACGGCGGCAACGCCATGGTAAACGAGCAGCTGAAGCAGCAGGTCATGGAAGACATTGTGCTGCTGTGGCTCATCGGCGTGAAGGTGGTTCTGGTTCACGGCGGCGGCCCGGAGATCAGCGACACCATGAAGCGTCTGGGCAAGAAATCGGAATTTGTCAACGGCCTGCGGGTCACCGACAAGGAAACCGTGGACATCGTGCAGATGGTGCTGGCGGGCAAGATCAACAAGACCCTCGTGAACCTGCTGCAGATCAAGGGCGGCCACGCCGTGGGCCTGTGCGGCATCGACGGCGGCATCATCGAGGCCAAAACCAAGGATGAGGCCCTGGGCTTTGTGGGCGAGATCACCAAGATCCGCACTCAGCCCATTACCGACCTGCTGGAAAAGAACTACATCCCCGTGATCTCCACGGTGGCCAGCGACCGGCAGGGCAACACCTACAACATCAACGGCGACACCGCCGCAGCCTACATCGCCGGCGCGCTGGGCGCGGAACGCCTGATCATGATGACGGACATTGCGGGACTTCTGCGGGACAAGGACGATCCTTCCACCCTGATCCCTCAGGTAACGGTCAACCAGGCGAAGGAGCTGTTTGAAACCGGCGTGATCTCCGGCGGCATGATCCCCAAGGTGGAGTGCTGCATCGAGGCGCTGGAACACGGCGTAAATAATGTGATTATCATGGACGGACGGATTCCTCACTCCATTCTGATGGAGCTGCTGACCGATGAGGGCGCCGGAACCATGGTTACGAAGGGTTAAGCTATGGAAACGATTTTTTCTTTGGATCAGCAGTATGTGGCAGGAACCTACGGCCGCTTTCCGGTGGCGCTGGTATCCGGCAAGGGCAGCCGCATGGTGGGCAGCGACGGCAAGGAGTACATCGATATGGGCTCCGGCATCGGCGTTACCTGCTTTGGCATTGCCGATGATGCATGGCTGGCAGCGGTGACCGCCCAGCTTTCCAAGCTGCAGCATACCTCCAATTTGTATTACACCGAGCCCTGCGCCAAGCTGGCGCAGCTGCTGTGCAAAAGAACCGGCATGTCCAAGGTGTTCTTCTCCAATTCCGGCGCCGAGTCCAACGAGTGCGCCATCAAGGTGGCAAGAAAATACTCCGCGGAAAAGAAGGGCAGCCAGTGCCATACCATCGTAACGCTGGTCAACAGCTTCCACGGCAGAACCCTTACCACCCTTTCTGCCACCGGGCAGGACCATTTCCACAAGCTGTTTAACCCCCTGACCCCCGGCTTTGTCCATGTTGCGGCGGAGGATCTGGCGGGGCTGCGGCAGATCGTGGAGCAGATTCCCGTGGCAGGTATTATGATGGAATGTGTGCAGGGCGAGGGCGGCGTTGTGGCGCTGAGCCGGGAATTTGTGACCGGCGTGGCTGAGCTTGCCAGGCAGGAGGATATCCCCCTGATCATTGACGAGGTGCAGACCGGCAACGGCCGCACCGGCAGCCTCTATGCCTATATGAGCTATGGCATTTCTCCCGACATTGTATCCACTGCCAAGGGCCTTGGCGGCGGCCTGCCCATCGGCGCAACCCTGATGAGCGAAAAGGTCAGCACTGTTCTGGGACCCGGCGACCACGGCTCTACCTACGGCGGCAATCCGGTGTGCTGCGCCGGCGCTATCAGCGTTCTGGAGCGAATGGATGAGGCGTTTCTTTCTCAGGTTCGGGAAAAGAGCGCCTATGTATTCAGCCGGCTGCAGAATGCTCCCGGCGTGGAATCCGTAACGGGCATGGGCCTGATGATCGGCATCAAAACCCGCCGCAATGCCAAGAAGATCGTTACCGAATGTATGGAGCAGGGCGTTCTGTGCCTCACCGCAAAGGACAAGGTGCGGCTGCTGCCTGCGCTGAATATTCCCATGGAAGATTTGCAGACCGCCGTTTCCGTGATTCTGGAGGCCTGCGGAAAGGCAGAGGAATAAGCATGAATCTGAAAAACAAGAGCTTTCTGAAGCTGCTGGACTTTACTCCGGAGGAAATTTCCGGGCTGCTGACTTTGGCTGCCCGGCTGAAGGCAGAAAAAAAGGCGGGGATTCCCCACCGGCTGTGTCAGGGCAAGAATGTGGTGCTGCTGTTTGAAAAAGACAGCACCCGTACCCGCTGCGCCTTTGAAGTGGCCGCGGCGGATCTGGGCATGACCGCCACTTATCTGGGACCCAGCGGCTCCCAGATGGGCAAGAAGGAGAGCATCGCCGATACCGCCCGGGTACTGGGCAGAATGTTCGACGGTATCGAATACCGGGGCTATGGCCAGAGCATCGTGGAGCAGCTGAGCGACTATGCCGGGGTTCCCGTCTGGAACGGCCTGACCAACGAGTTCCACCCCACCCAGATCCTGGCGGATTTTCTGACCATTCAGGAGCACTTCGGCGGCCTGAAGGGCAAGAAGCTGGTGTATATGGGCGATGCCCGCTACAATATGGGCAACTCCCTGATGGTGGGCTGCGCCAAGATGGGCATGCATTTTGTGGCCTGCGCGCCGGAGAAGTATTTCCCTGACCCGGAGCTGATCGAAAAGTGCCGCGGCATTGCGGCGCAGACCGGCGCGGTTCTGGAGTTTATTACCGAGCCGGTTCAGGCGGTGCAGGGCGCGCATGTGATCTATACTGATGTGTGGGTCAGCATGGGCGAGCCGGATTCCGTCTGGCAGGAGCGGATTACCGACCTGACCCCCTACCGGGTCACCGGTGAACTGATGGCTGCCGCAGGCGCGCAGTGCCGGTTTATGCACTGCCTGCCCGCTTTCCACGATCTGAATACCACCATTGGCCGGCAGATCTATGAGAAATTCGGCATTGATTGCATGGAAGTCACCGACGAGGTCTTTGAAAGCGAAGCCTCCATCGTCTTTGACGAAGCGGAAAACCGGATGCATACCATCAAAGCCGTGATGGCAGCGACACTTGCATAAAGAAATCACCCTTCTTCGGAAGGGTGATTTCTTTATGGGTTATTTGCACCATGCGCAGGCGGCCATAGCGGCAATGGCGCCGTCGGCGCAGGCGGTGGTAACCTGCCGGATATGCTTGGCCCGGCAGTCACCGGCGACAAATACGCCGGGAGTCTGGGTGGCGCAGGCTTCGCCGGATGCGAAGTAGCCCCGCTCATCCAGCTGCGCCAGCTGGGCAAAGGCATCGTTCTTAGGCACAAGGCCTACCGCCAGAAACGCCCCGTCTACCGCAATGGTAGTCTCCTCGCCGGTTTCCTCGCTGCGCAGACGCAGGCCGGTGAGCGTACCGTTTTCGCTGATGTAGCCGCGGACAAGGGTGCTGAACAGAACCTGCACATTGTCCTTGGCCAGCAGGGCATCCGCCAGCTTCTTTTCGCCGGTGAAGAAGGGAAGATTCTGAATCACGGTGACCTTGGAGCAGACTTCGCTCAGCAGCAGGGCTTCCTGCAGGGCGGAGTTGCCGCCGCCGATCATGGCAGCGTGCTGCCCGGCATAGAAAGCGCCGTCGCAAACCGCGCAGAAGGAAAGGCCGCTGCCGATGAGCTCTTCTTCGCCGTCAAGTCCCAGCAGCCGGTGCTCAACGCCCACCGCCAGGATCACAGCCTGGGCTTCGTAGGTGCTGCCTTCTTCGGTGTGTACCCGCTTGATGCCGCCGGCATCTTCAACCGATACCACATTCTCCAGCTCCACATCCGCACCCAGATGCATGACCTGCTCCGTCAGCTTGTCGGCAAATTCCGAACCGCTGATCTGGATCGTGCCGGGGATGTTCTCTACCTTGGGAGAATAGGCGATCTGGCCGCCAAAGCCGTTTTTCTCAATGACCAGCACGGTCTTGCCGGCCCGCAGGCCGTAGATGGCGGCGGTCAGTCCCGCAGGGCCTCCGCCGACTACGATAATATCGTACATAATGATCGTCCTTTCCAGAATTCTTCGGGAAAAACAGCCGGGCAAAAGGCCCGGCTGTTTCTAATTAATACTTAGAGCGCTGCCAGATACTTCTTGATCTCGGGAACGCTGTAGTAATTCTGATGGTTTTCGCCGTCGGTGATCACCAGAGTGGGCGCGCCCTTGATGCCGTACTTGCGGCACAGCTCCACATTTTCGTCAGCGATCAGCTTCTCGTAGGAGATGCCGGCCTTGCTCAGCAGGTTTTCCGCGACCCGGCAGTTGGGGCAGGTTACCCGGGAGAAGAGGATGACCTTGCCGCCGGCGCATACGCAGGGAGCTTCCTCGGCGGGAACTGCGGCAGCGGGGGCTGCGGCGGACTTCTTCAGAACGGAAGTGCCGATGTTGTAAACCTTGCGGTCCTTATATTCCTGACTCTTGCCGTCGTTCCAGTTCTGCACGGGGCGGTAGTAGCCGGTGATCCGGCTGTAGACCTCGGTCTTCTTGCCGCAATGGGGGCAGGTGTAATGTTCGCCGGTGAGGTAGCCGTGATCCGCGCATACGGAATAGGTGGGCGACAGGGTGTAGTAGGGCAGCTTGTGATTCTCCGCGATCTTGCGAACCAGGGCGGCAGCGGCCTGCCAGTCGGGCAGCTTCTCGCCCAGGAAGGCGTGGAATACGGTGCCGGAGGTGTAGCGGGTCTGCAGCTCGTCCTGAATCTCCAGAGCGGAGAAGATGTCATCGGTGTAGCCTACGGGCAGGTGGAAGGAGTTGGTGTAGTAGGGCGTACCGTTTTCGTTGGCGGTGATGATGTGGGGGTAGCGGGCCTTGTCGTGCTTGGCAAAGCGGTAGGTGGTGGATTCGGCGGGAGTGGCTTCCAGATTGTACAGGTCGCCATACTGCTCCTGATAGTCGCTCAGGCGCTCACGCATATGGTCCAGAACTTCCTTGGCAAACTGCTGCACCTTTTCGCTGGTCAGGTCAGCCCGCAGCCACTTGGCGTTCAGACCCACTTCGTTCATGCCGATGAGGCCGATGGTGGAGAAGTGGTTGGAGAACGTGCCCAGATACCGCTTGGTGTAGGGGTACAGACCGTTTTCCATCAGCTGGGTGATTACGGTGCGCTTGGTCTTCAGGCTGCGGGCGGCAATGTCCATCAGCTTGTCCAGACGGGCATAGAAGTCGGCCTCGTCCTTGGCAAGGTAGGCGATCCGGGGCAGGTTGA
>JAZSGN010000040.1:0-15921 GCA_045532755.1 Faecousia sp. | reverse complement strand
CATTGCCCACGACCTCGGGGCTCAGGATCCGGGAGGTGGAGTCCAGGGGATCCACTGCCGGGTAAATACCCAGAGAAGCGATGCCACGGTCCAGAACGGTGGTAGCGTCCAGGTGGGCGAAGGTGGTGGCGGGAGCGGGGTCCGTCAGGTCGTCCGCAGGCACGTAAACTGCCTGAACGGAGGTGATGGAGCCGTTCTTGGTGGAAGTGATACGCTCCTGCAGAGCGCCCATTTCCGTTGCCAGAGTGGGCTGATAACCGACGGCGGAGGGCATACGGCCCAGCAGCGCGGAAACCTCAGAGCCAGCCTGGGTGAAACGGAAGATGTTGTCGATGAACAAAAGCACGTCCTGATGCTTCACATCGCGGAAGTACTCCGCCATGGTCTTCGGCCAGATGAACGAACCCCCCGGAGCCCGTATGCGGGTAGGTCTGTCGGGCCTGACTATGGCAGAGTACTTCCGTGATGTGAAGCATCAGGACGTGCTGCTGTTTATCGACAACATTTTCCGCTTCACCCAGGCCGGTTCTGAGGTATCCGCGCTGCTGGGCCGTATGCCCTCTGCCGTTGGCTACCAGCCCACCCTGGCCACCGAAATGGGCGCTCTGCAGGAGCGTATTACCTCCACCAAGAACGGCTCTATCACCTCCGTTCAGGCAGTTTATGTGCCTGCGGACGACCTGACAGACCCCGCTCCCGCCACCACCTTTGCCCACCTGGATGCCACCACCGTTCTGGACCGCGGCATCGCTTCTCTGGGTATTTATCCCGCGGTGGATCCGCTGGACTCCACCTCCCGGATCCTCAGCCCCGAAGTTGTGGGCGCTGAGCATTACGAGGTCGCCCGTGCGGTGCAGAGCATTCTGCAGCGCTATAAGGAGCTGCAGGATATCATTGCCATCATGGGTATGGACGAGCTGAGCGAAGACGACAAGATGACGGTCAACCGCGCCCGTAAGGTGCAGCGTTTCCTGTCCCAGCCCTTCCATGTTGCCGAGCAGTTCACCGGCTACAAGGGCAAGTATGTTCCTCTGAAGGAAACCATCCGTTCCTTCCGGGAAATCATCGAAGGCAAGCATGACGAGATCCCCGAATCCTACTTCCTGTACGCAGGCTCCATTGATGAAGTGGTGGCAAAGTGGAAGGGTGAGAACGCATGAACAGCTTCCATCTGAAGATCGTTACCCCCGACGGACTGATCTATGACGGTCAGGCGGAGGAGGTCGTGGTTCGCTCCACCTCCGGCGATATCGGCATTCTGGCCGGCCATATCAACTGCGTTGCGCCGCTTGGTATGGGCCGCGCGCTGATCGTCGTGGATGGCAAGCGCAGATATGCTGCCTGCATCGGCGGCATGGTCAGTATGGTTGGCGGCGCGGTGACGCTGGTGCCTACCACCTTTGAGTGGGCGGAAGATATCGATTTTCCCCGGGCCCAGGCCAGCGAGCAGCGGGCCAAGGCTGTGCTGGCAAACAAGAATGCCTCTGAAACGGAGCTTCGCATGGCAGAAGCCAGACTGAAGCGGGCGCTGATCCGCAAGAGTGTGGCAACGGAAAAATAAAGTAAAACACGCCCGGCCGGCTGGTCGGGCGTGTTTTTCGTAAAGGAAGTTTATTCCGGGGGCAGATATACCACCCGGTTTTGGCTCTCTTGACCGGCAGGCGCCGGAGAGGTCTGCCGGAAAAGGCCGTAGAGGTCGCCCCAGCGCTGCTCGGCAAGCCAGTAGGGATGCGGCTGCGGCTCGCCGGTATTCACCAGCGCCAGATGCTCTCTTGCCTGCCGCAGGATTTGCCGCCCCCGGTCATTAAAGCCGAGGATCCGCACATAGGGGGCAGGAGCAGCCAGGTCTTCCTCTGTAAGTCCCAGATAGGCGCAGAGGATCATGCGGCTGATCCGGCTGCGGGTGTAGCGCTTGGATTTCACGGCTTCGATCACCGCCTCCAAACCGGAATGCTGCCGGGCGGCGTGCATCAGCTTGCGCCAGAGTCCTTCTGAGCCGAAGGGCAGACGGGAAAATTCTTCCTCGGTCATGGTTCGCAGCCGGCAGAGAATGGCCCGCTCTCCCGCTTCCAGGGTGTGCGGCGGGGCGCCGCGGAAGCAGGCCGCCGCTTCCTCGGGAACATATTCGCTCCAGTCTTCACCCCGGCACAGCATGCCCCGCAGGGCGGTGGCAGAGGGGGAATCCTTCTGGGCTGCCGCAGCGTGGTAATCGCCGGGACGGTGAATGACCATGGGCTCCATGGCGTGTCTGCCTGCCAGAATAGCCTTGCAGTATTCGATGGCCAGAATGTTGTTGGGGGTGGAAAGCAGCTGTCCATTGCAGCCCAGCGCCTCCAGCGCCTGCTGCCGGGCGGCAGGGAAGGAGAGACCTTTATCCAGATGGGGGCGCAGGGCGGCCTTGAACTCGTCGCTCAGAAGCATCCGGGCGGTGTCCATCAGCGCCGCTGCCTGGGGGGTTTCCGCGCCGAAGCAAAGCCGGTGGCAGAAGCCGGAAAGAATCTCTACACCGCCCCGGGCAAAGCCCTCAGCAGAGGACAGGGCAACGGGGAGGGGGAGTTCCAGCACCAGATCCGCGCCGCAGCGCAGGGCGGCTTCCGCCCGGGTCAACTTGTCGAAAATGGCAGGCTCGCCTCGCTGCACGAAACTGCCGCTCATCAGGCAAACAATGCCGCTGTCAGACCCCAGAGCCTGCCGCAGGATATCCAGCTGCCGCTTATGACCCCGGTGAAAGGGATTATATTCGCAAATAATGCCGGCGATTTCCAAAAAATTCCCTCCTTTTGAGGAAAAAGTTGCAAACAGGGGTTGAGAAATTGGCGATAATATTATAAAATATACCTAGCTATGGCTATATTACCACAAAAACGAAAAAATGAAAATACTATTTTTTAGGAGGCTATCCCCATGAATGTTTTGATCATCAATGCCGGTTCTTCCAGCCTGAAGTATCAGCTGATGAACCCGGAAACCGGTGAGGTTTCCGCAAAGGGCCTTTGCGAGCGCATCTATATCGACGGCCGTCTGAACCACAGCGTCGGCGATAAGAAGGTGGTTAAGGATATCCCCATGCCCACCCACTCCGAGGCCATTGAGGCAGTTCTGCAGATCCTGGTCGACCCCGTTGACGGCGTGATCGCTTCTACCGACGAGATCGATGCCGTTGGCCACCGGGTGCTGCACGGCGGTATGGAATTCTTCGATTCCTGCATCATCAACGATGAAGTCATCGCCGCTATCGAGAAGTGCATCCCTCTGGGCCCCCTGCATAACCCCGCTAACCTGATGGGCATCCGCGCCTGCCAGGCGGTTATGCCCAAGACTCCTCAGGTAGCTGTGTTCGATACCGCTTTCCACATGACCATGCCTCCCAAGGCTTACCGCTACGCCATCCCCACCGAGTACTACAAGAACGACTCCATCCGCCGCTATGGCTTCCACGGCACTTCCCACAAGTATGTTACCAAGCGGGCCATTGAGCTGATGGGCACCAAGGATATCAAGATCGTCAACTGCCATCTGGGCAACGGCTCTTCTCTGTCTGCTGTTGCTGACGGCAAGTGCCAGGATACCTCCATGGGCCTGACTCCTCTGGCCGGTGTTCCCATGGGCACCCGCTCCGGTGATCTGGATGCCGCTGTGGCACAGTTCATCATGAATAAGTACGGTATGTCTGCCGATGATTGCCTGAATATGCTCAACAAGAAGTCCGGTGTGCTGGCTCTGTCCGGCGTTTCCTCCGACTTCCGTGACATCGAAAACGGCGCCGCCGAGGGCAATGAGGACTGCGTGCTGGCTCTGGACAAGTTCGCCTACGAAGTCCGCAAGTATATCGGCTCCTACGCCGCCGCTCTGGGCGGTCTGGATTGCCTGGTATTTACTGCCGGCGTTGGCGAAAACTCCGCTTCCATGCGTGAGCGGATCTGCCAGGGTCTGGAGTATCTGGGCGTGAAGATCGACCCCGTGAAGAACGCTGTCCGCGGCAAGGAGGCCATTATCTCCACCGACGACTCCAAGGTTACCGTTTGGGTCATCCCCACCAACGAAGAGCTGATGATCGCTCAGGACACCGCCGCTCTGGTCAGCGCAGCCAACTAAGAACACCCTGTACAGAGGCGGAGCAATCTCCGCCTCTGTTTGCTTTTTTGGCCGCCCCAATATCCCCCAAAGGAGAGAACCCTATGACAACTGCAACCGAGCGCTTTCTGCGCTATGTGACCTTTGACACCCAATCCGATGAATTTTCCCAGACCTGCCCCTCTACCGACAAGCAGCGCTCTTTCGGTGCCTATCTGGTGGAGGAAATGAAGAGCATCGGCATTGCCGATGCCTATATGGACGAACATGGCTATGTTTACGGCACTGTTCCGGGGCATCCCGCGCTGCCCACCATCGGTCTGATCGCCCACATGGATACCTCTCCCGATGCCTCCGGCGCCAATGTAAAGGCCCGGATCGTGGAGTATACCGGCGAGGACATTTGCCTGAATGAAGAAAAGCAGATCTACCTGCGGGAAAAGGACTATCCCAGCCTGAAGCGCCATCACGGTAAGCGGCTGATCGTTACCGACGGCACAACGCTGCTGGGCGCCGACGATAAGGCCGGCATTGCCGAGATCATGACGGCTGCGGAGTTCCTGCTTCGCGCCCGCCGCATCCACGCCACCATCCGCATCGCCTTCACCCCCGATGAAGAGATCGGCAGGGGAGCGGATCTGTTTGATGTGGCCGGCTTTGGCGCCGACTATGCCTATACCGCCGACGGCGGCACTTTGGGCGAGATCGAGTTCGAGAATTTTAACGCCGCTTCCGCCAAGGTGGAAATTGCGGGCCTGAACATCCATCCCGGCTCTGCCAAGGATAAGATGGTCAACTCTCAGCTTATCGCCATGGAGTACCACAGCCTGCTGCCTGCCCATCAGCGCCCGGAAAGCACCGAAGGCTATGAGGGCTTTATCCACCTGACCGATATGGCAGGCGAAGTAGAGAAAACCACCCTGCGCTACATTATCCGGGATCACGATATGGAGAAGTTTGCCCAGAAAAAGGAAATTATGGCTGCTGCCGCCGATTTTATTAACCGCAAGTACGGCGAAGGCACGGTGAAGTTGACCCTGAAGGACAGCTACTATAACATGCGCCAGATGATCGAGCCCTGCATGTATGTAGTAGAGCGGGCCAAGCGGGCCATGAAGTCCGCGGGCATTGAGCCGGTGGTAGTGCCGATCCGCGGCGGAACCGACGGCGCGAGACTTTCTTACATGGGTCTGCCCTGCCCGAATCTGTGTACCGGCGGCGAGAATTATCATGGCCGTTTCGAGTACATTCCGGTGGAGGATATGGATGCCTGCACCCGGATGTTGGTAGAGATCGCCCAAACCGCAGAATAAGAAAAAACCCCGCCGGATTTCTCCGGCGGGGTTTTATGTTCGCAATTATTCGCTTACGAAATCGGAATCGTCTGCAACTGCGCCATCCGCGGGAGCAGCGCCGTCCACAACCTCAACGACCTCATCGATGACTTCGTCAACGACTTCGGCAACCTCTTCCACAACCTCAGCAGCTGCTTCCGCAACTTCTTCGGCGGCGTCTTCGGCTTCGTCAACGACTTCGCACTTGGGCAGAGCGGCAACAACCTTCTTAGCCCATGCAACGATCTGCTCACCGTAGGTAGCCAGAGCGTAAATAGCACCGATCACGGCGGCCAGAGCGGCCAGAACCTGAGCGATAACACCAACAACCTTCATAATAGAATCCTCCAATCAAAAAAATTACCAATAAAAGTATAACCAATTTCTACAGAAATTGCAATAGAGAAAATGGAAAATTCAAGAATTTGTTACACATATCCCCACAGACCCCGGACACTGGCTTCGCCGCTCTGGACGGCTTCCACACTGCCGTCGGAAAACCGAACCAGCAGCGCGCCGTCTTCGGTGATATCCAGCGCCGTTCCCCGGCGGATATCGCTGCCATGAACCCGCACTTGCTTGCCCAGGGTGATGCAATCGCGGCGGTAGGATTCTAAAATGGCATCCCGGTCTGTCAGCAGGCGAGTGTCCATTTTCTGCAGGTGACGGATCATGGCGGCGGCCAGCGCCGCCCGGTCCGGCTTCCGGCCGGTGGCGGCAAAGAGGGAAGTGGCGATCTCCCGAATTTCCTCCGGGAAATCCTCTTGCGCCTGACAGCAGTTTATGCCGATGCCCACAACGGCATACCGGATATTTCCGCTTTGGGGGCAAAGGGAAAGCTCCGCGAGAATGCCGCCCAGCTTACGCTGCCCCAAAACCAGATCGTTGATCCATTTGATCCCGGGGCGGATACCGGCGGCTTCTTCCACCGCATCGCACATGGCTGCGCCTACGGCGCATGTCAGGTGCATCAGCCGGGTAGGAGGGCAGTCGGGTCGAAGGATCAGAGAAAGGTAAATGCCTTGGCCCGCAGGAGAGTGGAAGCTGCGCCCCATGCGACCCCGGCCGCCGGTTTGGTGGCCGGCCAGCACCAGCGTGCCGTGGGGAGCGCCGGCTGCAGCCAGCTCCTTGGCGCGGGTATTGGTGGAGTCGGTGGAGTCGTGCCATTGCAGCAGGCCGCTCCAGGGGTGGTCGACGCCCAAAAGGGCCTGAATCTGCCGCTTCATCATCAATCGATATCCCGGACAACTTCCTCGGGGGGGTTGTCCAGAATTTCCGGATGGGCCAGCAGCCGCTTGTAGTACTTAAAGAAGGTGGCGTAGTAGTAGCCGTCGACAATGCGCTCGTCCAGAACGAACTTCACATCGATATACTTCTTGTGGACTACCGTGCCGTCCTCCTGCAGCTCCAGCGCCCGGCGCTTGCAGCCGAATGCGCCGAAAGCAGGCAGGTTGCCGAAGTCATACAGGTGATGATAGATGGGGGGAATACCCAGAGAGCCCATGCTGGTGAAGAACAGGCTTCCGTGGAAGGGACTCAGCTCCAGCAGGAACTTAGGCAGCATGCCGAAATAGTCCAGCAGTTTCAGTAGCCATACCAGGAATTTCAGAACCACGCTGGGGATCAGATTCAGCATCATGATCAGGCTGTCCAGGCTGGAATCCAGCTCTTTGGATTTCTTTACCTCCGCAACAGCGGCGTTCAGCTTTTCGTATACATCGATGGCGGTGTCATGGGGGTTCAGGTGAACCTTGATGGAGGTGTCGGGGGATTCCACCGTCATCTCCTTTTTTACCACCATGCAGTACTGAATGTCTTCGCCCCGGGAATAGACCTTCTGGCCGGAGATAAACCGGTTCAGCTGGGGATATTTGGCAACGCCCCGGACATAGGCAGCCAGCAGCACATGGGTGATGCCGAAGTCCTTATAGCCCTCTTTCCGCTTCTGGCGGATGTAGCGGTCGATATTGGTGATTTCAAAGGACTCCTCGAAGAGGTTGGAGCAGGAGTTCCGCTCTACCTGGAAATAGGCAGTGATCTGGGCCATGGGCGCCAGTGTGCGGATCTTGCGGCCGTCGCAGCGGTCACCCCAGGTGGGGTGATATTTGCCATCGGCGTGGGGGCGGATGGCGAATACCAGAAACAGCCCGCCGGTGAACAGCAGAATGTCCGGCAGCAGGTACAGCGCCAGATTCTCCAGCCGGGATGCCTGCAGGAAATAAAGGCAGACCGCCAGCGGCGCGCCGAACAGCGGAAGAAGAAGCCAGAACTGGCGGATCTTTCCGGAGGTGATGGCGGCATAGCACAGATAGAAGAACAGCAGCGCAACGCAGAACAGGCAGTAGGTAAAGCGGCTATAGTTGGAGATGACATAGCCCGGCCGGATGGCATAGTAGATCGCCAGAAGGGCAACGGGAATGGCGGTCTTGTAAAGCTGCTCTTTTCCGGACAGGAGGGCGATGAGCACAAACAGCAGGGTGGCTGCTACAGGCAGAACGATTTGGCTCCACACTTCCTGCGAGTAACCGATCCCTTTCACACCGGTTATCACAATGCGGGCCACTGCCGAGCCTACCAGGCACAGTGCCATCAGCCAGGTCAGCCCGTTTTTGGGGCTGACATAGAAACTGATCTTTCTTTCCATAACGTAAAAATTATACCATTGCGAAGGGGAATTCGCAATGGTATAATTTACAAATTGTTCAATTTTTCGACAGCGCGCCGGATATGGGCGGGGGTCGTACCGCAGCAGCCGCCCAAAAGAGCTGCGCCCATTTGCCTGCAGCTTAGAAGAATTTCGGCAAATTCCTCCGGCAGCATGGGGTAGTGGGGGAGACCGTCCATGCCGATCACGGGAATTCCGGCGTTGGGCTTGCACAGCAGCGGCCCTTTTACATACCGCCGCAGCTTACTGACAAGGGCCGCGGTCATGCTGTCGGCAGCCACGCAGTTAAAGCCTACCGCAGCTGCCCCGGCCTGTTCCAGTTCCTGCAGAACGGGGCCCACATCCCGGCCGGAAAACAGCGCCCCATCGGGCTGCATGGTAAAGCAGTACAGGCAGCAGCCTGCCCCTTCCAGCTCCGCGGCGGTGAGAATGGCCTCCGCTTCCAGAGGATACATCAAAGTTTCCGCTGCCAGCAGGTCAGCGCCGCCATCCAGAAGCCCCCGGATCTGGCGGCTGTAGTTTTCCACCAGAAGGTCGAAATTGGCCTCGTCGAAGCTGTCGGTGTAGGTGGCGAGGGTGGTCAGGTTGCCGGCTACCAGAACGCCGGGCGCAGCTTCCCGGGTCAGCTGCACCAGCCGGGCGTTGAGCTCCTCGGTCTGGTCCGCAAGCCCCAGCCGCTCCAGGGCAATGGGCTGGGCCTGAAAGGTGGGGGCGTAGAGAATCTGGCTTCCGGCTTCGGCGTAGCTGCGCTGCAGCGCTTTCAGGGCTTCGGGATGCTCCAAAACCCACAGCTCTGTGCTTGCGCCCCGGGGCATGCCGGCTTTTTGCAGATTGGAGCCGGTAGCGCCATCGAGAAAGCGCAGTCCGCCGGCGATCAGGCGGTGAAATTCTTCTCGGGTGAGCATGGGCATTTCCTCCTTGTTTTGGGGATATTATAAACCGAAATGGGAAATAATGCAACAATGATTGACGATATCCCGGAATTCTGTTACAATGGTAGAAATTTGCAAAGGAGTGGTTTTGCTATGAAGAAAACCGTATTAAGAGAGTATGCCCGGCTGATCGTACGCAGCGGCGTCAATGTGCAGAAGGGGCAGGAGGTCATGGTGTATGCCGATCTGGACCAGCCCGAATTCGTGCAGATGGTGGTAGAGGAATGCTATAAGGCCAAGGCTGCCAATGTCATCGTTGAGTGGAGCTATCAGCCCCTTGCCAAGATTCATGTGCGCTACAAGTCGGTCAAGACTCTGGGCGCAGTACCCGAGTGGCAGAAGGCCCGCCGCCAGCACATGGTGGACACCGTGCCTTGCCGCATCCATCTGGTGTCGGAAGACCCCGATGGCCTGAAGGGTATGAACATGACCAAGCTGGCCAAGGCCCGCCGCCTGAGCTATCCCATTCTCAAGCCCTATGCCGACCAGCTGGAGGGCAAGCAGCAGTGGTGCATCGCGGCCGTTCCCGGCGCCGCATGGGCGAAGAAGGTATTCCCCGGTGTGCGTACCAGCGTGGCGGTGGAAAAGCTGTGGCAGGCCATTCTGGAGGCCTCCCGTGTAGACGGCGACCCCATTGCCGCATGGGAAAAGCACAATGCCGACCTGCGCGCTCGCTGCGACTACCTGAATTCCCTGGGTATTGAAAGCCTGCACTACACCGCCGACAACGGCACCGACCTGACCGTTGGCATGATCCCCGAAGCCCGGTTCTGCGGCGGCAGCGAAGTCAGCCGTCTGGGCATCACCTTTAACCCCAATATTCCTACCGAGGAATGCTTCATCTCCCCCATGAAGGGCAAGGCAGAGGGCATTGTATATTCCACCAAGCCCCTGTCCTATCAGGGCCAGCTGATCGACGGCTTCTCCATCCGCTTTGAAAACGGCAGGGCGGTGGAAGTCCACGCCGAAGTGGGCGAGGAGCTGCTGAAGACTATGATCGCCATGGATGAAGGCGCTGCCTATCTGGGCGAGTGCGCGCTGGTGCCCCAGGCAAGCCCCATCTGTCAGAGCGGTCTGCTGTTCTATAACACCCTGTTCGATGAAAACGCCGCCTGCCATCTGGCGCTGGGTATGGGCTTTGCCGATACCATTGCAGATCACCACAACAAGACCCTGGAGGAGTGCCGCCAGCTGGGCATCAACGATTCCATGATCCATGAGGACTTCATGATCGGCTGCGACTCCATGAATATCGACGCCATCTGCGCCGACGGCAAGGTTGTGCCCGTGTTCCGGGGCGGCAACTGGGCCTTTTAAGATCCTGCCAAAAAAATAAGAAAAAACGAAAAAAAGGACTTGCAAATTGCAAATGGATATGTTATGATATCCGGGCGATTGAAAAATGCTGGGGCATCTATGCCCTTTTACATGATGAGAAAGAGGTGAACAACATGAAGGAAGGTATCCATCCCAAGTACGAACAGACTACGATTCGCTGCGCCTGTGGCAATGTCTTTACGACCGGTTCCACCAAGAAGGACATCCGAGTTGAAATCTGCTCCAAGTGCCACCCTTTCTATACCGGCAAGCAGAAGCTGGTTGACACCGGTGGACGTGTTGACAGATTCAACAAGAGATTTGGTCTGAAGTAAGCTGAAAGCCCGTACTGCGTTTGGTAGTACGGGCTTTTTCCTTTTTGTTGTCAACGGGCGCGAAAATGTGATATACTGAATAGTATCAAGGATTTGGAGGAACTATGGAATCGAATTTTGAAAAAGTTGTGCAGGAACGGGCTGTGCTGGTTGGTCTGAACGCAGACTGCTTCACCCAGGCCCAGACCGCTACCGACGAAACGCTGGAGGAGCTGGAAGCCCTTCTGCAAACTGCCGGCGGCTTCTGCACCGGAAAGATCCTGCAGAACCGTCACACGCCCGATGCCCACAGCTTCATCGGCGAGGGCAAAGCAGAAGAAGTGCGGATGCTGGTGGAATTCACCCAATCCACCATGGTGATTTTTGATAACGAGCTGTCGCCCGGCCATATCCGGGCGCTGGAAGAAATTCTGGGTGTGCCGGTTCTGGACCGCAGCGCCCTGATCCTGGATATCTTTGCCCAGCGGGCAAGAACCCGGGAAGGCCGGCTGCAGGTGGAGCTGGCCCAGTATAAGTATCTGCTGCCCCGGCTTTCCGGCATGGGCAAGAGCCTGTCCCGGCAGGGCGGCGGCATCGGCACCCGGGGCCCCGGCGAAACCAAGCTGGAATCCGACCGCCGGCATATCCGGGAGCGGATCCACCGGCTGGAAACAGAACTGGAGCAGGTGCGGCAGGTCCGCAGCGTCCAGCGGGAGCGGAGAATGAAGAATTCTGTGCCGGTGGTGGCGCTGGTGGGCTACACCAACGCGGGAAAATCCACCCTCTTGAACCGGCTTACCGGCGCGGGGATCCCCGCCAACAACCGGCTGTTCGACACGCTGGATACCACCTCCCGGCAGCTGACGGTCTCGGATAATCTGGATGTGATCCTTTCGGATACTGTTGGCTTTATCGCCAAGCTGCCCCACCATCTGGTGGAGGCCTTCCGGGCAACACTGGAGGAGCTGGAATACGCCGACCTGCTGCTGCATGTGATCGACTCTGCCGACCCCAACCGGCAGGAGCATATTCAGGTTGTGGATTCGCTGGTGGCCAAGCTGGCCAAGCCCGGCACGCCGGTGCTGCAGGTCTACAACAAGGCCGACCTGGTTGAACCGGTGGATATTCCCATCGGGCAGGATGTGGTGGCGGTGTCCGCTGCCAAAGGCGAGGGAATGGACCGGCTTTTGGCTGCCATTGAAAAGGCGCTGGGACACAGCCGCCATCCTGTGGTGCTGACGCTGCCCTATTCCATGGGCGGCATGGTGGATACCCTCCACTCCGGCGCCAAGGTGAACTCCGTAGACTACACCGGTGAGGGAATCGTTGTGGAAGCGGTGCTGGATGACATTCTCTACGGACGACTGAAAAACTATGTAACAAAGGAGTGCTGACTTTGGAAGAATACCTGGTGCCTACCGGCTTCGGCGAGGCGGAATTTGTAGAAAAGAAGTCCCGCTTTATCGGCAGAATCTGGCTGGCGGAGACGGAGGAAGAAGCCCTTGCGCGGATCCAGGAGATGAAAAAGCAGCATTACGATGCGACCCATAACTGCTGGGCCTATATCATCAAAGACGGCGCTGTCCGGTTCTCCGACGACGGAGAGCCCGGCGGCACTGCCGGCATGCCTATGATTCAGGTGCTGCAGCGGGAGGGGCTATACAATGTGGTGTGCGTGGTGACCCGGTATTTCGGCGGAATTCTGCTGGGAGCCGGCGGCCTTGTCCGGGCCTATACCAAGGGCGCCAAGATCGCCGTGGATGCGGCGGGAAAATCCATGAAACGGGTGTGGACGGTGCTGTATGTACCGTGCCCCTATTCCTATTTTGAACGGGTCAAGCTGGAAATTGCCGCATTTGGCGGAATCCTGCGGGATACCCAGTTCGGCGCTGAGGTGGAGCTGGAGATTTTGCTCCCTCAGGCCCAGACCCAACCCTTCCTGGACCGGCTGACGGATATGACCGCCGGCACAGTAGAGGGTATGGAAACCGGAAACGAATACCGGGCCTTCCCGGTAGAAACATAGAAAGGAGCGATGTTATGACCATAAGAGAAGAGCTGGAACGACTGGAACACAGACGGCTGAATCCTCTGGCTGCTTTTTCGGATGAGAGCAAGGGCAGACCCCGGCAGCAGGACTCCGTGGATAATGATGTCCGCACCTGCTACCAAAGAGATACCGACCGGATCGTACATTCCAAGTCCTTCCGGCGGCTGATGCATAAAACACAGGTGTTTCTGAGCCCGGAAGGGGATCACTACCGCACCCGCATGACCCACACCATTGAGGTGACCCGGATTGCCCGGACCATCACCCGGGCGCTGGGTTTGAATGAAGATCTGGCGGAGGCGGTGGCCATGGGCCACGATCTGGGTCACACACCCTTCGGCCACGCCGGCGAGGGCGCTCTGAGCCGCTGCATCGGAAAGCCCTTCCGCCACAACGAGCAGAGTCTGCGGGTGGTGGATGTGCTGGAAAACGACGGCGCGGGCCTGAACCTGACCTACGAGGTGCGAATGGGCATTCTGGGCCACACCGGTGAGCATATCCCGGAAACGCTGGAGGGGCAGGTAGTGCGCCGCAGCGACCAGATCGCCTATGTCAACCATGATATTGACGATGCGATCCGGGCGGGGATCCTCACCAATGAGGATATCCCTAAGTCGATTTCTGAAATTCTGGGCAATACCCACGGCCAGCGGATCGATACGCTGGTGAGTGACGCGATCCTGACCTCCCGGGAGGCGGGGAAAATTCTGCTGTCGCCCAAGGTGGAAACGGCCCTGCGGGATCTTCGCAGCTTTATGTTTGAGCGTGTTTACCGAAATCCTGTTGCCAAGGGACAGGAGACAAAGGCCAAGGATATGCTACGCCGGATGTATGAGTACTACTATAAGAATCCCCACGCTCTGCCGGAGGATTTCCAGCCCCAGATGAGCTTTGACGGCTTGGAGCGCACGGTCTGTGATTACATTGCAGGAATGACGGACAAATATGCTGTGGATAAATTTACAGAAATTTTTATTCCCTCAGGCTGGCATGTGCGTGGATGATATGATATAATAAATCGATAAAAGGGAAAGGAGGGGCAGATCATGGCATTTCCACCTTCATTTATTGACGAATTGGTTGCCAGAAATCCAATTGAAGAAGTGGTTGGACAGTATGTGACACTGCGGCGCAGTGGTGCCAATATGTTTGGCCTTTGCCCCTTCCATGGAGAAAAAACGGCGTCCTTCTCTGTGGCGCCCGATAAAGGTATTTACTACTGCTTTGGCTGCCATAAGGGCGGCGGCGTAGTGAATTTTATGATGGAAGTGGAGGGCCTGAGCTACCCCGATGCGGTGCGCAGCCTTGCCAAACGTGTGGGCATGGATGTGCCGGAGGACGAGCAGTACCAGAGCCGCTACAAGGCCCAGGAGCGCCTGTGGGCGCTGATGAAGGAAGCGGGCCGATTCTTCCATAGTCAGCTTTACAGCCCCGCAGGAGTGGACTGCCTTGCCTATGTCCAAAAGCGTGGACTGAGCAAGAAGATCGTTACCCAGTTTGGCATGGGCTATGCGCCCGACAGCTGGAATGCTCTGATCTCTGCCATGAAGGCTAAGGGCTATACGGAACAGGAACTGAAGGATGCAGATCTGGTAGGCGAGAAAAACGGCCGCATTTACGACCGTTTCCGCAATCGGCTCATGTTCCCCATTATTGATGTGCGCGGGAATGTGATCGGTTTTGGCGGCCGTGTGCTGGATGATTCCACACCGAAGTACCTCAATACCTCCGAGACCATTATTTTCAACAAGCGTAAGAACCTGTTTGGTTTGAACTTTGCCAAGAAGAGTAAGCTGGGTTATCTGATCCTTGTAGAAGGCAATGTGGACGTTGTTACCCTTCATCAGTACGGCTTTGACAATGCCGTTGCCTCTCTGGGCACCAGCCTGACTGATGAGCATGCAACTCTTTTGAGCCGTTACACCGAGCAGGTGGTGCTGACCTACGATGCTGACGAGGCAGGCCAACGGGCGGCCAAGCGCGCCATCCCCATGCTGGAGAAGGTGGGTATTCAGGTCAAGGTCCTGCGGATGCGAGATGCCAAAGACCCCGATGAATTTTTGCACAAGCATGGTGCCGATGCCTTTAAGGTGCTGCTGGAGGAGTCTTCCAACCGGGTGGAATACCAGCTCGATGCCATTGCACGCAAGTACGATATTTCTGACGACGATCAGAAGGTAAAGTATCTTCAGGAGAGCGCGGAGCTGATCGCAAGCCTTGGAAGCGCTGTGCAGAGGGAAGTTTACAGCGGCAGAGTTGCCCAAAGGGCAAAGATCACCATGGATGCCATGAAAATGGAAGTAAGCCGTGCCTATAAGCGCCGGCTTGCCCGGGACAGAAAAAAGCAGGAGAAGATCGATCTGGCCCCTGCGCAGGCTTTGAAGCCAAAGAGCCGCAGTATACGCTACGATAACATGAAATCTGCCATGGCAGAAGAATCGGTCATTGCCATGGTCTGCAAGAGCCCCTCTGTGTTTTCACAACTTACAAAGCTGAAGCCGGAACAGTTCTCCAGCCCCCTTTTGGGACGGGTCTATGGACAGCTTCAAGACCGCTATGCCAATGGCCTTGAGGTGTCTCCCACTGTGCTGGAAGAACTCGATGGGGAGGAAATGTCCCACATTACGGGTATTCTTCAGCGAAATCCGGGTCCGGTGAATGAATCGGCGCTGATTGACTGCGTGAGTACCATCTGCGCTGAGTTTGGCAAAAAGCAGGTAAGCACCGAGCAGGACCTTTTGGCTCTGCGTGATCAAATGAAAAAAAGAAAAGGGATGGGTTGATGAGCATTGCTGCCCACAATCAAACAGCGGAAGACGGCGTAAAACAGTACCTGCAGGAGATCCGCAGCATTCCCATGTTGACGGAGCAAGAAGAGAAGGAGCTGGCTGTGCGCTGCAACGCAGGCGATCAGGAGGCTGTGCGGCACATGGTCAATGCCAATCTTCGTCTGGTTGTAAGCATTGCCCGGGAATATGCCGGCCGGGGTGTGCCCATGCTGGATCTGATCCAGGAGGGTAGTATCGGCCTGCTGACCGCGGCTAAGAAATTTGACCCCTCTCTGGGTTTCCGGTTTTCTACATACGCCACCAAATGGATCCGCAGGGGCGTTCTGCGCTGTCTGACAGAACAGTCGGACGTGATCCGTGTGCCTTCCTATACTGCGGAGAAGATCCGCAGGGTGCAAGCTGCCCAAACGGTGCTCAGACAGCAAAAGGGCAGTGAGCCCACTGCA
>JAZSGN010000056.1:0-13853 GCA_045532755.1 Faecousia sp. | reverse complement strand
GTTGGCAAAAAATAAAGTTCGATAGAACTCCTGAACTCGTAGCAGCGTAATCGCTAATGCGAGGGCTGGCTGAAATGCCAGTTTTCATCCCGATGAAAAAGCTAAGCTGAGTGTGCTACGTCATCGGTTCCTAACAAAAACACAGCCACTCATCAAGGTTTGTGAGTTTATTTGATGAGACTCTTAAATTCACCTGTATGTCTATGGAGGCGCCGTCCACCAAGGACAGCAGTAAAGTAAAACCGGATAAACGTGTAGAAGGGTTCTTTGAATCGGTTTCGGACAGGGGTTCGATTCCCCTCATCTCCACCAAAAAGAGAAGCCACCCGATGGGTGGCTTTTCTTTTTGGCAGAGATGAATTTTGGGGAATCGAACCCATCTCAATGCAACCGTCCGGTGGACGGTTGCTTGCCGCCAGCTCGATGGCGGCAACACCTTAATTTTCTCCCCGCCGGGGAGAAAATGCAAATCGATTCCCCTCATCTCCAAAAAAGGTTGACATTGGATTCTTATTTTGCTAACCTGTTATTGGAAGCAGAACTGATGGGCGTGGCAAGAGGACTTTCCGAAGTTACTCCCCCGCCGGGCGTAGGTTCTGCTTCTACTTTTTATTGACAGCGGGAAACAACTCTGCTATAGTTTTTCTAGATGCAACACTTGTGGCTTCGGCAAGAGACCCCTTTAGGGGCACTCCCCTTAGCAGTTCTCGTGTTGCATCGTTTTTTATATTCGAACTCATTAACTGCATAAAAAGTACAGGGAGCAAGCGTTTTGCTTGTTCCCTGTGCTTTTAAGTGTTCAAAAAAGAGGATTACTCCGTTGCGATCATGTACTGAATGGAGCTGACAACTCCGCCATCGAGAATGATGGTCAGCACGCAGCCGCCGGATTTCACAATGTAGGCGTTTTTCCCGTTATACCACTGGGCGCCATAGGCATTCTCTACGGCCGCCTGGGGTGCGCCGATATAAATATTCTCTTCGGTTGCTACGCTGTCGTCCACCAGCCAGACCCGGTACACCCGGTCTACATTGCCATCGGGATAGGTCTGCAGGTAGAAGCTGCCGTAATAATAGGTCTTGTGGATCCCCTCAAAGGCGCAGCTTTCTTCCTGGGTAAAGCTCATAGCCTCGCCCAGCGCCGCAACGATGGGTGCGGCATCGGCATGAACGGCAATCTTGGCATTGCCGTAGGTAAAGGTATAGCCTTCCCCAAGGGGAACCGTTTCCTCGGTAGCAGGCTGGGTTTCCCCGCCGGAAACGGGAGAGGTTGCCGGCTGTGTCTGCTCAGGGTTGGTGGGGTTGGGTACTTCGCTGCCGCAGGCTGCCATCAGAAATACAACAGCCAGAATCAGCAGCAAACTGATCGTTCTTTTCATAAGGTTTCTCCTTTGCTTTATTGAGAGGAAGCAAGGTATTCGGCTTCCATGCGTTCCTTGCAGGCCCAGTAGTCCCGAACTTTTTTCCCCCATATGTTGCTGAGGGAGGGATCATCCCGGTGATCCTCCAAACCGCATTCCTCCATCAAAATCCTACCGAAGTAAGAAGACAGCTTTTCGGCGCCATAGACATTCAGGTGCAGGCCGGTATCGTAGGTATCGAATGTCCAATCGATACCGATTTCATCCTGATATTCGAGGAAATTAATATAGAGCAGATCGTTTTCCCGGGCGTAATCTTCTATCTGCTCGTCCCACTCATCCCACCACATCGGGGAAAGGGACGGCGCTTTGATCAGCACCAGCTGCGTTCCATGCTCCTTGCACAGCTTCACCATCTTGTCCAGATAGTCGTAGCACACATCGCTGAATTCATAGTCCACCAGAGGCGGCTCCATGTGGGGCGTTCCGGCAGGATTCACTTCTACCTGCATCAGGTAGCCGTTGTGAGATACCTTGTCCTTATGAAGCCAGTACTGAAAATCCTCCGCTTTCAGCTCCGACCACCGCTCATGATACCGCAGCAGCGGAAACAGATACAGCCACATGCCTTCTTTTTCCCGCTCCTGCTCGGTCATGGAAGCCAGAATGGAACGGTACTTGGAAGAAGACCAGCGCATGCCGTCCAGGGTCATACGGTTATAGGCTTCTCTTGTAGCAGAAGCGCCGGTGCTTGCCGGGGAATCATACTTCATCGACAGCACATTGAACACCATCACCTTCGGCGTTTCGTAGCGGAAGGTTTCTTCCATCAGGTAGTAGGATTGCCAGATCAGCTGCTGAGCGCTGCCGCGAATATAGGAAGTGATGCCGTATTCTTCCCAAAGGGTAATGGGCGAGAAGTTTTCATAGACCTCGCAATCGCCGATAAACACAACATCGTTATTCCCCGCCTGATCGTAGTACTCCCCGATCAAAGCGCCTTCCGGAATATCCGTCATGTATTTGGGCATTAACAGCAGCTGCACCAGCCACAGCGCAACCGCGCAAACCACCAAAGCCGCCGCAAGCTTGCATATAGACTTTTTCTTCACGACAGCCTCCTAGAACTGATTATAAATAAAGTTTCCGGCATCGTAACCGATACCGTAGCAGCCCATCAGCAGCACTACCAGCAGCAGCGCAAACAGCAGGCTGTAGCGCAGGATGGCCGGCTTTTCCGAAAGGGTCTGCCGCACCGGCTTTTTCTCCTGCCAAAGGCTGACACCGAACCAAACCAAAACCGACGCGCCGATAATTCCATAGTCCAGACCGGAAAGGCCCAGTTTCATCAACGTGCCATCCCAGAGGATATGGAAATTAAAAGTAGTGACCAACGAGCCCAGCCGCCGGAAATATTCCGAAACATTCGGGAACAGATCGCAGGCGCGGATCAGATTCATCAGCACGAACATCCGCAGAATCTCGAAGCAGCCGTACCACTTCTTCTCTTTCCAATGGAAGCGGGCGTGGAACTTATCGTAAAGGGGCTGCAGCTCCTCCGACACCACGATCACAAAGCAGTTAAGCATACCCCAAACCGCAAAGTTGGGGCTGAAGCCGTGCCAGATGCCGGTAATCAGCCAGGTTGCCACCGAAGCTACATACACCGGCAGCCGCTTGCCGAAGCCGGGAGAGCGCTTCCGGGCAAATTTCGACAGCTTCCGCATAGGCTCCGACACGGACACCGGATAAAAGATATAGTCCTTCATCCAAACGCCCAGAGTAATGTGCCAGCGCCGCCAGTACTCGGCTATATTTTTCGAGAAATAGGGGCGGATAAAATTCTCCGGAAGCTGAATTCCCATGGCCTCGGAAAGACCAACGGTAATATCGATGCCGCCGGTGAAATCGCCGTAGATCTGAATGGCGTAGAACAGGGTAAGTACAAAAAAGGATACGCCGGTGTATTCTTCTGCGCGCAGCGCGCCGATGGCAACGGCGATCCGGTCGGCCACCACAAGCTTCTTGAAATAGCCCCAAAGCATTCTCTGAAGGCCAAAAGAAACCTGCTTGCCATCGAACTTATGGGGCGCATAAAGCTGAGGCGCCAGCTGGGAAAACTTACTGATGGGGCCCTGGATCAGCTGCGGGAAATAAGACACAAACAGCAGCAGCTTCAAAGGGTTCTTCTCCGCCGCAACCGTCTCCCGGTGGACATCCACTACATAGCCCATAGACTGGAACATATAGAAGGAAATGCCCAGCGGCAGACCTAAGGTCAGAAAAGAGATGCTGCCGCCCTGCGCCAGCGTCCGCAGCGGCTCTACAAGGCAAGCCTTGCACAGCGCCAGAATGGCAAAATTCACGGTCAGGCAAAGAGCCATGATCCGGCGGTTGGCAGTTTTCGTTTTGGCCTTCCGGCTTTTCTTTTCTTCCCGGGAAAGTTCTGCTTTATGTTCCGCAAGGTAAGCATCCCTGCGGGAAAGATTTCTGCTGATCAGCAGGGTGGCAAGATAGGTAGACAGAGTGGTGAACAGAATAAACACCACATACTGCATTCCGCCCCGCAGATAGAAGGCTATGCTTGCCGCCAGCAGCAGGCACCACTGCCACTTTCCCGGAAGAATGTAATACAGCAGCAGAACCACAGCGGCAAACAGCAGGAAACCGAACGATGTAAGCTGCATAGTTTATTCGTCCAGCAGCTTCTGGATCAGCTCGTACAGCGCCTTGGCGGAATTGAAATTCTCAGGGATCAGGGCTTCCGCAGGGATTGCCACATCGAATTCGCTGTCGATCTCCGCTACCAGAGTCACGATATCAAAGGAATCCAAAATCTGATCGTCGATCAGGGTATCGCAGGTTTCAAAATCCACTTCAGGATGCAGCTCCTGCAAAATGTTCAGCAATTGTTCCATGGTTAATTCTCCTCTTTTATCCTTGTGCGTTCAAATACTGCTGTTTCAGCAGATTTCTGTCGATTTTACTGTTGGGGGTCAGGGGCAGAGCCTCCAGCCGGCGAACCACATGGGGAATCATATACCGGGGAAGCCGGTCCTTCAGGTGAGCCGTTACATCCTTGGGCTCGATCTCGCCCTCGTAATAGAGAACGATCTTCTTTTTCTCCCCATCGAAAATGCAGCAGGCAGACCGCACGCCTTCGTGCATATTGGCGATCACTTCGATCTCACCCAGCTCGATGCGGTGACCCATGTGCTTGATCTGGAAGTCCTTGCGGGAGAGAAATACCAGCTCTCCCCTTTCGTTGTACTTGCCGATGTCGCCGGTGCGGTAGATCAGCTCCGGATAGCGGTCGTTCAGGGGATTCTGTACGAAGGCCTTGGCGGTGACTTCGGGGTTGCGGTAGTAACCAAGAGTCAGCCGTGTACCCCGCACGCAGATCTCACCCTGCTGGCCGGGTTCGGCAAGACGGTCGTTTTCATCCAGCAGCAGGATCTGGGTGTTGCGGAAGGGCCGGCCGATGGGCAGCACTTCATCCAGCGCAAACTCCCGGTCCACCTCATAATAGCAGCAGATGCCGGTGGTTTCCGTAGGGCCATAGAGGTTAATAAACCGGGCATTCGGCAGCGCCGCGCGCCAGAGGTTGAACTGCTTGATGGGAAACACCTCGCTGGCAAAGGCAACGGTGTGCAAATATTCGGGAATCACCTTTTCAAAGGTGCGGAAAGACGAAATCATGGTCAGGGCAGAAACCACCCAGCACACGGTGTTGATCTTGTGGGCGTTGAGATACTCCACCAGCTTCACCGGGAACATAAACAGCTGCTTCGGGATCAGCACCGTAGTTGCGCCGTACTTCAAAGTAGGCATAACTTCCTTCAGATAGGCATCAAAATACAGCGGTGTCTGGTTGCCGAAAACAGAATTTTCATCGAAGCGAAGCACTTCGCACAGATTCTCCACATAATCCAGCACACAGCGGTGGCAGGCAGTTACGCCCTTCGGCACGCCGGTAGAGCCGGAAGTAAACACAATGTAGATAGGGTCGGTATCGATCTGCTGCTGACGCACCCGGTTCAGCCCGGCGCGATCCTCAGGAGTCCGGCTGATCTGGCTGTGGAGATATACCTTGCCGCTGTAGGAGAACTTCTCAACCAGACCGGCTGTGGTATCGTCGCAGATCATCGCCTGCGGCTCCAGCGTTTTGAGAATCAGGTCAATGCGGTGGTGGGGCATCTCGTCATCCAGGGGGACATAATAGCAGCCTGCATAGATCGTACCGAAAAAAGATACCAGCGCATTGACGTGCTTTTTCATGAATACCACGATGGGCTTTGCATACAGCCCCTCGCTCAGCAGAAAGCTGCCAATGGCTCGGGCCTGCTGATAGACCTGCCGGAAGGTCAGCGATGCTTCCTCGCAGGTAAATGCCACCTTATCCGGCACCCGGACAACCGTTTGCTCCAGATATTCCAGTACATTGGTCTGCATGGTGAGTCTCCTTCCAGTTAAGTAATCAGGCTGCGGAATTCCTCTTTCAGTTCTCCGCCGCAGCGAAGCACAGCCTGCTGAGCCAGCACTTCCAGAACATCCAGAAATCCATGGCCGATATCCCAATCCCGCTTGATGAGCGAAAGCTCCGTGCAGCCCAACACGATCACCTGGGCTCCATCGGCGCGAAGCTGATTGGCAACCGCATGGAATCGTTCCATATCCGCAGGCCGGTTGGCTTTGATGCAGGAAAAGATCAGGTGCATAACATCCTGCTGAGCCTGCTCATCGGGAATCACAGGGGTGATCCCCTGCTGCAAAAACTGCTTTTGAAACAGCTCAGCGGTAACAGAGCCGGTGGTAGCCATAATGCCCGCCTGGCGGATTCCTGCCTTACGAAGCAGGATCGCCGTTTCCTCCACCGCATGAATGATGGGCGCAGAGATGTTTTTACTCAGCTCATCATGAAAATAATGGGCGGTAACGCAGGGGATGGCAATGCAGCCCACCCCCTGCCGGCTCAGCTGCTGGCCAATAGAAATCATGGGCGGCAGCGGGCTGGGCAGCTTGGGGTTCAGGATGTAGCTGCTGCGATCCGGGATGGAAGGCGTATGATAGAGGATCATATCCAAATGCTGCTGGTCGATCTGGGCATCTGTCATGCGGATCACCAGCTCCATAAAATGAGAGGTGGCGATGGGTCCGAGACCGCCGATCACTCCCAATACAGAACGTTCCATGTTATTCCTCCGGGGTTGCGGGATACAAGGATTTATCGTAGACATAGTAACCGGCGCATTCCTCTGTAAACCATTCGAGAATCGCATCGGTTACCAGGCACATGTGGTAGGGCGGCTGCGGATGGGGGCAGCAATCGAAATGGTAGAAGGTCTCGCCGCCATCCAGACTCACCATGCTCCAGAAATGGGTGGTGCGCCGGGGCGAAGAGGGATCACGCTGGATAGAAAGGTTGGGCAGTCCCAGCCGCTCAAACATCAGCCGGGCAACAGCATAGTAGCCAAAGCAATCGCCTCCGCCGTAGTCCAGCATCCGCCAGGCAGCCTGCAGCCAATCGGTCTTATCCATATCCAGCTCATACCAGCAGTTGCCTCTTACCCAGCGGTAAATGGCCCAAACCTGCTCTTCGGGAGTCATATCCTCTTTGATGATCTTCGCCAGCACCTTGTCGGCGGCGGCATAGATTTCTTCCGCCTGGGCAAAGTTCTTCGGCTTTTCGGCAACCAAAACAGTTGTCTCCATAACCGTCTGGTTTCCGGCAGCATCCGAAGCAGTGTACACAACGGGGTAAGTGCCCGGAACCATCAGGTTGACCTTGCTGGAATCGATCCGAAGAACCGGGAATTCATCCTTGTCATCGGTAATGATCACATTGCTGCGGTAGGAAATCGTACCCTCCGCAAACACAGACAAAGGTCTTACACCGAACATCTGGGGCGCCTGATCATCGTGGATCACCGTTACCACCGCCGTAGCAACCGACTGCTTTTCGCAGACATTCACGGCTGTGTAAACAACCTGATACACGCCCTCCTTGGTGATATCCAGATTGCTGTCGTCCAGCGTCAGCACGGGAGCCGGATCGATATCATCGGAAACAGAAACGCCGCTCATCAGATCGATGGTCTGACCCACATACATCACCCGGTCCGCTACGCCGGAAATCACCGGAGGCGTATCATCAAAGATAATGGTAAGGGTTGCCGGCAGATGGGTAACATTGCCGCCCTGATCCTTCAGCACAATGGTAACTTCCTGCTCTCCGGCACGGGTCGCATCGGGCTCAGAAAGATAGGATACCTGAACCTGGGTACTGTCGGAAATGTCGGTTACAAAATCCTCTACCGAGGGCATCCGGGTCGCATAAACCGTCAGGTTCTGCACCGTACCCTTCGGCGCAACGGTATCCCGAACCTGAACCACGCTGGAATAGGTCATTCCGCAGTAGCGCAGCGAAACGGGATAATCGCCGGGAACAGAAAAATCCACCTGGGACAGATCTGTCTCCAGCTGAACCTCCAGCGGAAGGTCCCGGATCTTGAATTCCCCGGCAGATACGCTGCCGCCCACTTCTACCGTAATTTCCGGCAGAATATTGTTCACCACCAAGTGCCAGCCGAACAATCCGGCTGCCACAAGGATCACAAGAACCGCCGCAGCCGCGATCCAGCCGCCAAAGCCCTTTTTCGGCTCTTGCTTTAAGTATTTTGGCTTTCTTTTTGCTTTTTTCATAAACGCCTCCTGAAGGCAGGGACACAGTGTCATAGCAGCAGTGGCAGAAGCCCCTGAAATAAAAAAGATCACAATCGGCCTAGTACGCCAATTTTATGTATATTCTATCGAATTTCCCCTGGAAAGTCAAATACAATTACTGGATACTTCTGTCGTATCCCCTCGAAAAAAGGAACACCGCCTGCAAAAATTGCAGGCGGTGGGGAGTTCTCTTGGATTTTGGCAGACCAATCAGCGGTACAGGGGGAATCTCTCGCAGATATCGGCAACGATGGCCTTTACTTCGGCGGAAGTACCCTCGAAATCCCGGGCAGTCATGCCGATGCAGCGGCCGATCAGCTTCATCTCCTCTGCGCCCAGACCGCGGGTGGTGGCAGCAGCCGTACCAACGCGGACACCGCTGGTAACGGAGGGCTTCTGAGGATCGCCGGGGATGGCGTTCTTGTTCAAGGTCATGTGGTTGGCATCGCAGCGCAGCTGCAGCTCCATGCCGGTGATGTTCATGGGGCGCAGGTCCGCCAGCATCAGGTGGTTATCGGTGCCGCCGGTGACCAGATCGAAGCCTTCTTCCACCAGCGCGTTGGCAAGCACCTTGGCGTTGCTGACCACATTGGCAGCATAGGTCTTGAAGGAAGGATCCATGGCTTCCTTGAAGCAGACAGCCTTTGCAGCGATCACATGCTCCAGCGGGCCGCCCTGAGTGCCGGGGAACACAGCGGAATTGATCTTCTTGGCGTATTCCTCCTTACCCAAAATCAGACCGCCTCTGGGACCGCGCAGGGTCTTGTGGGTGGTGGTGGTAACGATATCCGCATAGGGCACGGGGCTCATGTGGGCGCCGCCGGCAACCAGACCGGCAATGTGGGCCATATCTACCATAAATACCGCCCCAACCTCATGGGCAATATCGGCAAACAGCTTGAAATCGATGGCCCGGGGATAAGCGGAAGCGCCGGCAATGATCAGCTTGGGCTGGCACTTTCTGGCCATATCGCGGATCTGATCGTAGTCGATAAGGCCGGTGGTGTGATCCACATCGTAGGAGACAACATTATAGTACTTACCGGAAATATTGGCAGGGCTGCCGTGGGACAGATGGCCGCCGTTGGCAAGGCTCATGCCCATCATGGTATCGCCGGGCTGCAGCAGGGCCAGCTGCACCGCCATATTTGCCTGGGCGCCGGAGTGGGGCTGAACATTGGCAAAATCCGCGCCGAACAGGTCCTTTGCCCGCTGAATGCACAGAGCCTCAATTTCATCCACAAACTGGCAGCCGCCGTAGTAGCGCTTTCCGGGCAGGCCCTCAGCATACTTGTTGGTAAGAATAGAGCCCATTGCCGCAATCACCGCAGGAGAAGCAAAGTTCTCCGAAGCGATCAGCTCAATGCCGTCCTGCTGACGGACCAGCTCCCGCTGCATCATAGCCGCAAGGTCAGAATCATACTGTGCAACAAAATCAATCGCACCCAGGGGTTTTCCGTACATAGTCCATACTTCCTTTTTCTTAATAATAAAAAACAAAAAGCAGCCCTTTTTGGACTGCCCCCGTAACACTGCAACCACCCGGCTACGCCTTGGAAATTGCATCTCCGTCCGTTTGCCTGAGAGATTCGGCTTTCGCCTTGCACCTTCGGCACACAACTGAATGTGTTCTCCAGAGAGTCCTCTGCCTTACAGTCTTATCTTCCCGGGGAAGATACCTGAGACTTTTAATCCTTCGGTGGGTTTCGCACCACTTTCCTGAAAGGCTTCATTGGTATTTGTTTTCGTAATTCAGTATACACTTGTTCTGGGAAATAGTCAATATTTACAAATAGATTTTTTCAATTTGTGTAGTTTTTACCAGAAAAATGGGACTCTTCTCCCCTTTCTTTGTATATTCATAAACTCACAGCGGCAACCGCGCTGCATAGGATGAAAATGCCGGTTGCTTTTCCCACCCGGCAATGCTATAATTTTCTTAAGGAGGTTGGCCATGGAACTTGTTTTATTAACTGCGCTGGGTGTCGGCGGAGCTACCGTGATCGGCGCTTTGATCGGCTTCGGCTTTCGTAATATTTCCCACCGTTTCAGCGATATCGTTCTTTCCTTTGCAGCAGGCATCATGCTTGCCGCCGCAATTCTCGGATTGATTCTGCCGTCACTGGAATACGGCGGAAAATTCGGCATCATCGTGACCGTTGCCGGAATTTTCGCAGGCGCTTTGTGCCTGAATCTCATTGACCGTCTTGTACCCCATCTGCACCGCATTGTCGGCGCAGATCTGGAGCAGCATCCCCAATCGCCATCGGTGAACAAGGTGCTTTTATTCGTTACCGCCATTGCGATCCACAATCTGCCCGAAGGAATCGCTGCCGGTGTCAGCTTCGGCTCAGACAATACCGCGGAAGCCTTTTTGATCGCCGGTGGCATTGCGCTGCAAAATATCCCCGAGGGCATGGTGATCATCAGCCCCATGCTGGCTGCCGGCATTTCCCCGGCGAGAACCCTGGTATGCGCTATGCTGACAGGTCTGGTGGAAGTCGTTGGAACGCTGATCGGCTACTTTGCGGTTTCTCTGTCCGCTGCGATCCTGCCCTTTGCGCTGGCCTTTGCCGGCGGCACGATGCTGTATGTCATCAGCGATGAAATGATCCCCGAGACCCATGCCCACGGCAGCCAGAGAGGCGCAACCTACGCCCTTTTGGCAGGCTTCTGTGTCATGCTGGTTTCAGATGTTTTGCTTGCATAAAAAAATGAGCAGCCGAATGGCTGCTCATTTTTTATTGGATCACAAACTGAAGGGTATAGGTTTCTTTAGCGCTGTATCGGTATTTCTTCAATGTGGCAGGGCCGCAGCTGCCGGTGCCGATTCCCATCTGGAAGGCGGAAATGGCAACGTAAGTACCCGTGCAGACCTCATCGCTGCGGTGGCGCATAGAAAGCAGCTCCCAATCGGAATAAGGCTTTACGCCCAACTCAAAGGGTTTCTCCACCGCCGTAAAGGAAAAGCCGGTCTCGCCATCGGAAATGCAGGCAAAGGAGCAATCGCACCGGTTTCCGCTCTCCTGAGGCTTGATATTGGGTTCTGTCATATCTGACACTGTGCAGCAGACCTTTTGGATCTGGGCATGGTCTTTCATATCGCAGTAGCTTTCCTGATTCCGGCCCACATACTCTACCCAGGAGAAGCTCTCATCCAGCCGGAACAGCTTGGCAAACCGGGGCAGGTCTCCGCTTCCTTTCAGGCATTGCAGCCGGCTGGTCACCAAAATGCCCTGCTCAGAGTTCTCGTAAATATCCGTGCAAAGGAAGCTTTGCCTCCGGCATTGGATCCGGTTTTTCACAACAATCCGGTTCGCTTCTACCACAACGGAAACAAGCTCCTCCTTCTGCGCCACATAGTCATCCATGGCCGTTTTCAAGGCAAAATCCCGGTCATTATCCGTAGGCGCGCGGAACAGAAGGGTATGCTGCGGTCCGCAGGAAAGCCGCTTTCCGTCCTTTGTAATAACCACCTTCCCATCTACCACATCCACCCCCGCAGGCCGCCCTGGAAGGCGCTTGGGCTGCAAAAGCCGGGGCTGCGTAAAGATGATCTGCTCACGGCTCACTTCCCTGCCATGCCGGTCATGGGCGATCACGGTGAGGCTCTCCCCCTGAGGGGCGCATTCCGGCAAATCCAGTATCTGCCGGGTCATAGGCGGAACATCCGGCTGGATCGTTACCGCTTTGCCGTCGGGGTAGCAAAAACGCAGGGTAAACCCGGAGCCTTCGGTAAAGGCGGTTGTATTGAAGATCTCATAGCGGTTTTCTTCTATATGCCGCACCCGAATGGGCCGGTAAACATGGCGAACGATCTTGGCACCGGTAGAGGGGGTTCTGTCGGGGTAAAACAGCCCATCTACGCAGAAATTGCTGTCATGGGCCCATTCGCCATGGTCGCCGCCATAGGTATAGCTGCCATCGCTGTGGAGCACCGCGTGATCCACCATTTCCCAGACACAGCCGCCCATCAGATTCTCGTTGGCATAGATCAGCTGCCAGTATTCTTCCATTGCTCCCGGGCCCACACCCATGGCATGGGCGTATTCGCAGAGGAAATAAGGGCGGTTATTCAGCGGCTTTTCCCGTCGGCGATGCTCGGCCACCTGCGCCACCTTTTCGAGCCTTGGATACATTTCGCTGCCCACATCGTAGCAGATCCTGCTGCTGTGGATCACGCTCTCGTAGTGGATCGGCAGCGGCGATTGCTGCTTCAGCCAATGGTACATGGCATCGGTATTTTTATAGCCGCCTGCCTCATTGCCAAGACTCCACATCAGCACGCAGCTGTGGTTTTTGTCCCGGCCGTAGAGCCGCTGCACCCGGTCCAGATACCGGGGCTGCCACTTGCTGTCGTGGCTGATGCTGTTATAGCTGGGCGGAAACTGCATGGTAAAGGTTCCATGGGTTTCCAGATCCGCTTCATCCACCAGATAAATGCCCAGCTCATCGCACAGCTCCGGAAGCAGCGGGTCCGGCGGATAGTGGGAGGTTCGGATGGTATCGATATTATATTCCTTGCACAGCCGGACATCCCGGAAAATCTCCTGGGGCGTCAGATAATAGCCGGCGGTGCAGCTGGTATCATGATGGTTGACACCCCGCAGCTTCAGCTTTCTGCCGTTGAGCGTAAACACATCGCCCTGAATTTTCACTTCCCGGAAGCCGATGCGGTGCTTCACGCAGGTGCCGGGCAGTTCGATATAGAGGTCATACAATACCGGCTCTTCCGCGTTCCACTCCCGAACCTGAAGACCCGCCATAGTAATTTTTACCCGGCCGTCGGTGGTGGGCGCTGTGCGGGTCTCGTGGATGCCATGTCCCTGCAGGGTTATAGTCACAGTGCTGTCGGTCCACAGAGCGATCTCCGTCTCCAGAGAATAGTGCTCCCCGGACTTCTGCTGACGAACCGTAAAATCCCACAGATCCGACGGCTCCATTTCATACAGCAGCACATCCCGGAAAATGCCGTTGTTGCGGAACATATCCTGACATTCGAGATAGCTGCCGGTGCACCAGCGGTGAACTACCGCCAGCAGTTCATTTTCACCCTCACGGATATATTCCGTGAGGAGGAACTCTGACGTATTATGACTGCCCTCGGAATAACCCACATATTCACCGTTGACATACACATCCACGCAGCTTGCCACACCTAAAAAGCTGATAATTCTTTGCTTTTCAATATCATCCACATGGAATTTCAGGCGATAAACGCCCACAAAGTTGTATTCCTCCTCCGGTTGCTGCCACCGGGGTTTGACACCCAAGTCTGCTCCATGGAAGCTAAACACCTTCCCCACCGGATCCTCCTTAGGAATGTGGGGCGGGTTAAAGGGAAACTGGTAGCGGGTGTTGATGTAAAAAGGACGGTCATATCCACGAAACTGCCAGCAAGTGGGCACATCAATGGTATCAAATTCCACAGCATCCGTATCCAGTACGTCGGGAACCTCCGCAGGTCTTGGATAGAACTTGAAATCCCACTTTCCGTTCAGGCAGCGCACCTTTTTCGACGAATAGCGTTTTTGAAGCAAGTCCGCTCCATCTGCCGCTTCTCGATTTTCAAAGGGAATAAAATATCCGCGGGGGACATATTTATTGATTTCCAGAATATCAAAACGGTGGTAGTTTTCCTTATTGATATGATATTTCATAGAAGAACCTCTACTGCAGCATGATCTTGATAATCTGCCTGTCCGTCTCCGTCATACCATCCCGGGCAAGTCTTCCGATGTTGCGGATCGTGTTTTCCACGCCCTTGGT
>JAZSGN010000021.1:0-28728 GCA_045532755.1 Faecousia sp. | reverse complement strand
GGGGGATATTTATGCCGCCAACGGCGGCATATCGCCCCAAAAGGGGCGATATATCCCTCCGTCACGGCTTGCGCCGTGCCACCTCCCTTTAGGCAAGGGAGGCTTTGGGCGCTGCCGCGCCAGAAGCGTAAACAACAATTTACCTTCCTAAAAAGAGGAGAAACGTCTATGTACAACATTTTGATCTGTGATGACCAGCCGGACATCGTCAACGCGCTGAAAATATATCTGACCCCTGAAGGCTACAACCTCTTCACCGCCTACAGCGGCACAGAGGCTGTGGAATGCGTTCTGAAAGAGGACATCCATCTGGTCCTCCTGGACGTGATGATGCCGAAGATGGACGGCATCACCGCCACAGCCAAGATCCGGGAATTTTCCAACGTGCCCATCATCCTGCTCACCGCCAAAAGCGAAACTGAGGACAAGGTGCTGGGCCTCAACGTGGGCGCTGACGATTACATCACCAAGCCTTTTGTGCCGGTGGAGGTGCTGGCCCGGGTCCGCTCCCAGCTGCGGCGCTATGCCCGCCTGGGCAGCCAGATACCCCGGTCGGCTGACGAGCTGCACTTAGGCGGCATTTCGCTGCATGACAGCGCAAAAACCGTCACCGTGGGCGGCGAAGGTGTCAATTTGACCCCCATCGAGTACAAAATCCTCAAGCTCTTGATGGAAAACCCCGGCAAGGTCTATTCCACATCGGCGATCTATGAAGCAGTTTGGCAGGAGCCGGCCTTCGGCAACGAAGGGTCGGTGGCCGTGCACATTCGCCATCTGCGGGAGAAGATCGAGATCAATCCCTCTGAGCCCCGCTACATCAAGGTGGTGTGGGGTCAGGGCTACAAGATGGAAGGAGGCAAATAATTGAGATCCCTCGCAATGAAATTCGCTGCCATTTTACTGGCAGCTGTGATGCTGCTGGCGGGCATCGTCAGCGCGGTGGCCATGGTGCTGCTGAGTGAAACAGATATGAACGGCCGCACCCCTGAAGAAGTTTGGGAAGAGGCGCTGAGCTCCACCGCCTATCACGCGGCCTATGCCGAAGCGGAGCGCTTTGCCACCTACACCTTCAGCGCCGCCGACAGCGATGCCATCGCCTACATGGACGGCTGGAAGTTCGCGATCCTCACCTATGAGCTGCCTGCCGGCGTAGGCATGCAGCGCTATGAAGTGTACCTGGACGGAAAGCTGGTGGCCTCCGGCGGCACCGACGAAGTGCCCCAGGGCAGCCTTTTGCTCCACTACCAGCACACGGTGGAGCCCCGCTACACCGTGCTGATCCCGGCCACCGCCACCGCGCCGGAAAACAGCATCCTCTGGGATGCGGGCTACTACAACAACATCCACTACAAGTGCTACGACATGGAGGATCTGACCTTCCAGGTCAACATTTCCCTCTATCAGGCACCGGATTCGGCCGCCTGGACGCTGGTGAACCTTGTCTTTTCGGTATGGAAAATACTGCCGCTGATCCTGACGGGCAGCCTGCTGCTGTTCGCGGCAGCCATGGTCTACCTTTGCTGGGCGGCCGGCCGGAAGCGGGGCTCCGATGAGATCCGCCCGGCGGCGCTGAATGCTTTGCCGCTGGATCTTTACGGCGTGGCAGTAGCTGTACTGGGCTTTTGCGGTGTGCGCCTGGGCGCGTATCTGATTGAAGTGATCACGCTCCGGGAATTCTCGTGGCTGATCTTGTGGCTGATCGGACTGCTGGCGCTGCTTGTGTGCCTGCTGCTGATCGGGTACATTTTCGCCATCGCAGCCCAGGTAAAGGCGAAAAATCACTATTGGTGGCGGCGCAGCGCCATCGGCTTTGTAGCGATCCGCGTTTGGCGGCTGCTGAAATGGTGCCTGCGGAGCGCCGGTGCCGTGGCGCGGATGATCCCTGCCATGTGGCAATGGCTGCTAACCGCGGCGCTGATGGTGATCGTGCCGGTGCTGTGCCTGCTGCTGGCATCGATGTCGCACTACTATTCCCAGGGCTTCTGGGAACTGCTTTTCCTGGGGTCGCTGGCGATGGATGTGGCATTGGTATTCTACGGCGGCTGGTGCTTCGGCACGATCCTCAAGGGTGCCAGGCGGATGGCGAAGGGCGATCTGCAGGAAAAGATCGACACGAAAAATATGGTCGGCAGCTTCCGTGACTGCGCGGAGCAGCTCAATGCCCTGTCCGACGCGGCGCTTCTGGCCGCCCGGGAGCAGCTGAAATCCGAGCGGATGAAAACGGAGCTGATCACCAACGTTTCCCACGACATCAAGACTCCCCCCACCTCCATCATCAACTATGTGGACCTGTTGGAAAAGCCCCACACGGAGGAGGACGGAAAGCAATATCTGGATGTGCTGAGCCGGCAATCCGCCCGGCTGAAAAAGCTGATCGAGGATCTGATGGAGATGAGCAAGGCCTCCACCGGCAACGTGGTGGCGGAAATCTCTCAGGTGGATGCCGCCGAGGCAGTGCAGCAGGCGCTGGGCGAATTTGCCGACAAGCTGGCGGCTAAAAATATTACCCCGGTGTTCTGCCGGCCGGAGGAGCCTGTGCTGATGCAGGCCGACGGCAGGCTGGCCTGGCGGGTCATGAGCAATCTGCTGGGCAATGCCGTGAAATACGCCATGCCCGGCACCCGGCTGTATGTGGATGTGGCCCAGGCCGGCGGCAAGGTGCTGATCTCCTTCAAAAACATCTCCGCCGAGCCGCTGAATATCAGCGCCGAAGAGCTGATGGAGCGCTTTGTCCGGGGTGATGCCTCCCGCAACACCGAAGGCAGCGGCCTGGGGCTGAACATTGCCAAAAGCCTGATGGAGCTGCAGGGCGGACAGCTGCAGGTGCTGGTAGACGGCGACCTGTTCAAGGCCACCCTCACCTTCCCCCAGCCATAATTCACAGTTTCGACACATTTTGTTTTCATTTGCGTCACCGGATGTTCAAAACATGGCGGTATTGTAATAACAGAAAGGTTGCGGAAGCCGTGAGCCGCCTCCTTTCCCTTCGTAGATTCTCTTTTCTACCTCTCTTCTTTCCAAACCCCTTTTGCAAGGAACTCCACCGCCAAACCGGCGGTGGAGTTTTCCTTTTTCTTGACAAGAATACCCAATGGGGAGTATAATGTAAATACATTATAGATAAAGGAGCGACCATTATGGTATATCCCATGACCGTTGCCGGTTTGCAGCGGGAGCTTCCCATTTGCAAGGTAACTGATTCGCTGTATATCGCAGGCTTTGTGATCTTCGGCGATCAGGAGCTGACCGTGGCCTGCGCCCGGGAGCTGCTGGCAAGAGCACCCCAGTACGACTATATCCTCACCGCGGAAGCCAAGGGCATTCCCCTGGCCCACGAAATGGCCCGCCAGGCAGGCGATGCCAAGTACATCCTGGCCCGCAAAGCCCCCAAGCTGTATATGACCGATGTGTTCTCCTGCTCTGTCCGGTCCATCACCACTGCCAGAGAGCAGACCCTGTACCTCGACGGCGCCGATGCCAAGCTGATGCAGGGCAAGCGGATTTTGCTGGTGGACGATGTGATCTCCACCGGTGAGAGTCTGGCCGCGCTGGAGGCGCTGGTAGAAAAGGCCGGCGGCATCATCTGCGGCCGCATGGCGATCCTGGCAGAAGGCGATGCCCAGGACCGGGCTGACCTGATCTATCTGGAAAAGCTGCCCCTGTTCCACCCCGACGGAACCGTGATGGAGTAAACGAACCCCCCGGACCAGAAGTCCGGGGGTTATTTTCAGGTGAATACGCTTTCGTCCAGATGCCGGCGGCGAAGAATATGATACAGCAGCGCGCCGGGAATCAGCAGCACGATGGCCTCCCCCGCCGCCACATAGGCGGCGTTGATCCCAAACGCGCCGCCGATGTATACAGAAAGCTCCCAGCCTACCAGCACCGCATTGGTCACCGCCGGCAGCAGCAGTCCCAGCCAGGGCGTCCCGCCGGGTGTCCATTTGCGGGTAAGCCACATTCCCTGAGCCGCCAGATAGGTGGCAAGGCTTCCGATAAGAAAATCCAGAGGCAGCCCCGCGCCGCCGGTAAGATTAAACACTAAGCAGCCCAATGTTAACCCGGGAATGGCCGCCGGGGTAAAAAACGCCAGCACGCAAAGCACCTCGCTGAACCGCAGCTGCACCGCCCAGCTAGCCGAACCCGGCAGCAGAAAATTCTGCAGATGGGTCAGCGCCGCATACAGCGCTGCGATCACCGCCGCCCGGGCCAAATTCTTCACTTCTTTACCCATTCTGCCGCCTTTCTCCACCTCCCGGCATCCAAACAAAAAAATGGGCGCAATGCGCCCATCTGAGTTCCCTAGTTTTGTTTACCGACAGGATGGTCACGAACTGTCCTATAGATTTTTCCCCATTTTACTACCGAATCCTGCCATTTGTCAAGTCAAAAATTGGCATTTTCCCCTTATTACGCTTGACTTCCGGAATTTTCCATGCTATAATTTATGGGCTGTGAGGGAGTAGCGAACGCATTTCCTGTGCGTAGCAAGTCAACAATTCGGCCATTGGCCTGGCTTGCTTCAAATTGCCAGACTCATGCATGACTTTCGTTGAGTGTGCATGAGCTTTTTTCAGACCGGGCACGCTGAACGAAGCTGCTCAGGTCTTTTTTTATTGGAGACCGGGCAGAATGAACCGAAAACAAAAAATGTAAAAGGAGATTCGTTATGCTAGTTCCCATTCTGCTGTTCGCCCTTGGCCTTGTGCTGCTCATTAAAGGCGGCGACTGGTTCGTTGACGGCGCTGCCGGCCTCGCCCGCCGCTTCCGTCTGCCCGACATCATCGTCGGCGCTACCGTGGTTTCCATCGGCACTACCCTGCCGGAGGTTATGGTTTCCGCCACCGGCGCGCTGGGCGGTCAGGGTTCCATGGCCTATGGCAACGCCATTGGCTCCATCATCTGCAACACTTCCCTGATTGCCGCCATTTCCGTTGCGGTAAACCCCGGCCCGGTGAACACCAAAACCATGAAGATGCCGGTCATCTTCTTCTTTGCCTCCGCCGCCATCTACGCCCTCGCCGCCTATGTGCTGGGTGAGTTCCCCCGCTGGCTGGGCTTTGCGCTGCTGGGCATCTTTGTTTGCTATATGTTCCTGACGGTTCGTCAGGGCCTGAAGAACCCCGAGACCGAAGCCGAGGAGGAAGAAGGCGAAACCAAGTCCCGGGCTCTGTGGCTGGAGCTGCTGTTGCTGGTCGGCGGCGCTGCTGTGATTGCCGTAGGCGCTGACCTGCTGGTTGACAACGGCACCATCATCGCCCAGAAGCTGGGCGTTCCCGAAACCGTCATTGCCCTGACCTTTGTTGCGCTGGGTACTTCCCTGCCGGAGCTGGTTACTACCATCACCAGCCTGCGGAAGGGCCGGGCTTCTCTGGGTATCGGCAATGTCATCGGCGCCAACATCTTTAATCTGGCGCTGGTATCCGGCATCTCCGTTTCGCTGGCTCCCTTCAAAGTGCCGGTGGGCAACACCCTGTTTGGCATCAACTCCTCTCTGATTCTGGATATCCCCCTGATGCTGTGCGTCATGGCGCTGCTGACGCTGCCCGCTCTGGCCAGCAAGAAGCTGGGCCGCTGGCAGGGCATCGCGCTGCTGGGCATCTATGCCGCCTTCTGCGTATTCCAGTTTGTTCTGTAATAGAAAAAGCTGCCGCGTTCTGCGGCAGCTTTTTTTGCTTGACAAATGCCGGAATCTGTAGTATTGCTTGTAGCATAAGCTATTATTGGAGGTGCTTTTATGGAATCCAATTCCCTTGAACTTAAATCCGCCCGCAAGACCTACTCCGCCATTGGCCTTGCCCTTACCGTTGTGCTGCTGGTGGCAACGGCGCTGCA
The DNA here is from genome assembly GCA_045532755.1 of Faecousia sp. Lineage (GTDB taxonomy): Bacteria > Bacillota > Clostridia > Oscillospirales > Oscillospiraceae > Faecousia. The sequence continues at coordinate 22,893 of JAZSGN010000021.1, read as the reverse complement.
GGCTGTCTGGTTCTACTTACCCGGCGAGGACAGCTGGTTTGTCAGCTCCTCCACCGGCTTCTGGCTGGGCTCTTTCCTGCCGCTGTATCTGGTGGCCATGCCCCTGGGTCTGTGGATCCTGAAGCGGCTGCCCCGGCAGACCCCGGCCGATCAGAAGCTGTCCCCCGGCGCTTTTCTGGGGCTGATCCCCATGTGCTTCTGCGTGATGTACGCCGGCAACATTCTGGGCAATTTCCTCTCTTCCCTGCTCTCCGGCGGCACGGCGGAAAACGCGGTGATCGACTACGCCATGGATTCCAACCCCATCAAGGTGCTGTTTCTTGTGATCCTGGCGCCGCTGTTTGAGGAATTTCTGTGCCGCAAAATGGTGATCGACAGCACCCGCTGCTACGGCGAAAAGACCGCCGCCTTCCTTTCGGCGCTGGTGTTTGGCCTGATGCACCAGAATCTGTTCCAGTTCTTCTACGCCTTTGCCCTGGGGTATGTGTTCGCCTGCGTGTATCTGCGGACCGGACGGCTGCGCTACACCGTGATCCTCCACGGCATCATCAATTTCATGGGCAGCGTTGCCGCTCCTTTCATCCTCTCGAAGGTGGACATGGAAGCTATGGGAAATCTCGACCCCTCTACCACGGCCGAGGAGCTGATGGCCTTTTACAATCAGGTGCTGCCGGGACTTCTGATGCTGCTGGGCTACGCCCTTATTCTGATGGGACTGTCTGTAACGGGTCTGGTTCTGCTGCTGCTCAAGCGGAAGAATATGGTCTGGCTGCCTGCCGAGCGGCAGCTCAGCCCCAAGGACGGCATCGCCGCCTACTGGAATGTGGGGCTTGTGATCTTTATTCTTCTGTGCCTTGGCTCCTGCGTGCTGGCGCTGATGTAAACAAAAAAACTCCCCAACCGGAAACGGTTGGGGAGTGATTTTTTGCAATTACTTGCCGGCACCGGCGATCTGGGCAGCGACTTCAGCAGCGAAATCGTCGACCTTCTTCTCAATGCCTTCGCCCTTGATGTAGTGGACGGCGTCAACAAACTTGACGGAGCCACCCAGCTTCTTGCCTGCATCGGCAATGTAAGCTTCCACAGAGCCCTGGAAGATGTCGGAACGGACGAAGTCCTGCTGCAGCAGGCAGCTCTCCTTGAAGAAAGCGGCGATCTTGCCGGCAGCGATCTTTTCCTTGATCTGAGCGGGCTTGTTGGCCAGCATGGGATCGTTGTCCATCAGAGCCAGCTGAACCTGCAGCTCCTTGTCCACATCGGCCTGGGGAACCAGGGACTTATCCCAGTACTTGGGGCTCATAGCGGCGATCTGCATAGCGACGTTCTTGCCGATCTCGGTAGCGTCGATGTCGCCTTCCACAGCCAGGTTCACCAGAACGCCGTGGGTACCGCCGGCGTGGACATAGGCCACGTTGGTGGGGTTGGCGAAGCGGGTGAAGCGGCGGATCTGCATGTTCTCACCGATGGACATGACCTTCTCCTGCATGATCTCAGTGACGGTCAGGTTGGAGCCGGGGTAGGTGCAAGCCTTCAGAGCTTCCACATCGGCGGGGTTCTGCTCGGCAACAGCCAGAGCCAGGTTCTTAACCAGATCCATGAAGGAATCGGTCTTGGCGGCAAAGTCGGTCTCGGAGTTGACCTCGATCACAACGCCCACACCATTGAACACGGCAGCATAGGCAACGCCTTCGGCGGCAATGCGGTCAGCCTTCTTGGCAGCCTTGGCCAGGCCCTTTTCACGCAGCCAGTCAACAGCCTTGTCCATATCGCCATCGGTAGCCTGGAGAGCCTTCTTGCAGTCCATCATGCCGACGTTGGTCATTTCACGCAGTTTCTTAACATCCTGAGCGGTAAAAGCCATAGTTATTTCCTCCTGTGTTGGTTGTAAGGGAATTATTCAGCAGCGGGAGCTTCTGCGCCGGCATCCTCGCCCTGACGGCCTTCGATGGCAGCGCTGGCCATAGCGGCAGCGATCAGGCGGATGGCGCGGATGGCGTCATCGTTGCCGGGGATCACGTAGTCGATCTCGTCGGGATCGCAGTTGGTGTCGACGATGGCCACGATGGGAATGTTCAGCTTCTTGGCCTCAGCGATGGCGTTGCGCTCCTTGCGGGGGTCAACGATGAACAGGCAGGCGGGGATCTTCTTCATTTCCTTAACGCCGCCCAGGTACTTCTCCAGCTTGGCAATCTCGCCCTGGTGCTTGATGACTTCCTTCTTGGGCAGCATAGCGAAGGTGCCGTCCTCTTCCATCTTTCTCAGCTGAGCCAGACGGTCGATACGGGTACGCATGGTGCGGAAGTTGGTCAGCATGCCGCCCAGCCAGCGGGCGTTGACATAGTAACCGCCGCAGCGGGCAGCTTCTTCCTTGATGGCATCCTGGGCCTGCTTCTTGGTGCCGACGAACAGGATGTTGCCGCCATTGGCGGAGATTTCACGAACAAAGTTGTAGGCCTCTTCCAGCTTCTTAACGGTCTTCTGCAGGTCGATGATGTAGATACCGTTACGCTCGGTGTAGATGTAGGGGGCCATTTTGGGGTTCCAGCGGCGGGTCTGGTGACCGAAGTGCACGCCGGCTTCCAGCAGTTGCTTCATAGATACGACAGCCATTTTGATTTTCTCCTTTTGTTTGTTCCTCCACCCCGCTTCTATCTCGCGCTGCCCGCGCCGTTTGGCGCACTGGGGTGCGCGATCACCGGGTGTGTGGTGTAGTAATGTCATGGGCGTTTTTGCCCATGCTGAACCATTATACTGGAAGTATTCCCATTTTGCAAGCACTTTTTTCAGTTTTTTTCAAGTTTTTTACAGCAATTTTCGCCCCTTTTACCCCGGCAGCCACCCCAGCCGTCCCCGGCCCATACGGCACTCCTCAGGCTTGGCATCCACCAGAATAATATCCGGCCCGATCCTGCGGATGCAGCTCCATGGGATCAGATAATCCTCCGACCTTCCCACCACCCCGAAAAACCGGCAGGGCCCCGGCACTACAATGGCCAGAATATTGCCCTGGGGAACTTCCACCTGCACATCCGACACAAAGCCCAGCCTTCTTCCGTCACCGATGCAGATGACCTCCTTGCACTGCAGCTGCGTAAATCTCATGGACATACCCCTTGCCTCCCCATAAAGTTTGGTTAAGGGTATGCCCCCGGCTCCCGGTTTATGCCCCTTGCTCCCGGGGCGCGGCTGTGGTATACTGACAAAAAGGAGGCGATGGGCTTGGAAGAAAGAAAGATCAACCGGCAGCTGGCCCGGGCAAAGCGGCTGTATTTATGCGGCAGGACAGGCGCTGCCAAAAGGCTTTGCCGCCGTCTGCGGAAGAAAATGGATGCTTCCTCCACATGGGATCCCTGCTATGAGCCGCTGCAGGAGGTCTTTGCGCTGCTGGGAAGAATCTGCCTGCGGCAGGGTGATCTTCCCATGGCCGATTACTGGTTCGGCCGGCTGCGGCAGCTTCTGACCTGGTTTGCCAGAGAATACGATGAAGACCCCCGCACGGCCGAGCTGCTGCTGGCGGATTACGGCCTTGCCCTTGCCAAATTCCGCATGGGCGATTACGGCAGTGCCTTTACCTACAGCTTCGAAACCGGCATGATCGCCGAAAAGCTGGAGTTTTCCCGGCTGACGCCCCTGCAAAAGAAGGCTTACCGGGGCGCGCAAAAGCTGCGCCGCCTGCTTTGCTGAATAGTTTCCCCTCCGCGGAAAATTTCCGCGGAGGGGATTTTTTCAGCTTGCCACCGCTTTTCGCAAGGTTGCGATGGCGTTCTTCTCCAGCCGGGACACCTGCGCCTGAGAAATGCCTACCAGCCTTGCCACCTCCATCTGGGTCTTGCCGTCGTAGAACCGCAGAGAAAGGATCTGCTTTTCCCGGGGGCCCAGGGCCCGGAAGGCCTCCCGCAGGGCGATCCGCTCCATCCATGCCAGCTCCGTGTTGCGCTTGTCGCAGACCTGATCCATCACCGTCAGCGGGTCGCCGCCGTCGGCATACACCGGGTCATGGAGGCTCACCGGGGCGCACACCGCATCCAGCGCCTCGCTGACCGTTTCCTCCGGCAGCTGCAGCTCCTGGGCCACCTCCTGCAGGCTGGGCTCCCGGCCCAGCCGGGGCTGCATGGCCTCCTTGCACTGCAGCACCCGGTAGGCCACATCCCGGATGGACCGGGACACCCGAATGGCGCTGTTGTCCCGCAGGTAGCGCCGCACCTCGCCGGCGATCATCGGCACGCCGTAGGTAGAAAAACGAACCTGCTTGCCTGGGTCAAAATTGGAAATGGCCTTGATCAGGCCGATGCAGCCCACCTGAAACAAATCGTCCGGGTTCTCCCCCCGCTTGTCAAACCGCTGGATCACCGAAAGCACCAGCCGCAGATTTCCTTCGATCAGCTGCTCTCTGGCGGCGGTGTCCCCCGCCTGGGCCTGCACCAGCAGCCGGTCCATTTCCTTCTGGCTCAGCACCTTCAGCTTGGCGGTGTTCACACCGCAGATCTCTACTTTTCCCTGCACGATACGCCTCCACACTGCTTTTTTGTTTTCTCTCAGTATCCCCCCGGGGACAAAATTCCATGCCAAAAGTTTTTTGTGAAAAATCCACAAAAATTATTCCCTGGGGTACTTTCAGAGCCGGTCCGCATTCCCCCTTTTCGGGCAGGTTGCCAACTTTTTCCCAAAACTTCCCGAAGAAATTCCGGTTTTTCCGTGGCGACATAACCCCAAAAAAAGCGGTATTTTTTCTGTTTATGCACCGGGGTATGCAACCCTTGCAGAAAGGAAAACCGCCGGAACAAATCCGGAAATGCTGTTGATTTGCCGAAGTTTTCCACATTATCCACAGCTTTTTCCACAGCCCTTTTCCACAAGCCTTCAAAACAAGCCTTATGCATTCGGGTTTACATAATCTTTTTCGACAGACTTCGTGGGTTTTCCAACTTTTTCCCCCTCTATCATTTTCACAACAGCCAAAGCTTCGGTGTAAAAATTGGGTCTTGACAGCCGGGTTTCCGGCTTTTTTCTTCCGCCCCCTCTCCCGCTGCCAAAAAATTCGGAAAAACCCTGAAAATTTTTTGAAAAAGGGATTGATTTTATAGAAAAGTGCCGCTATAATGTAAAGCTGTATGGACCAAATTTGCGAATAGGAGGTGTGAACATGCCCAACATTAAGTCCTCTAAGAAGGATGTCATCCGTTCCAAGGTTGCTTACGAGAAGAACAGAGCCAACAAGTCCGAACTGAAGACCGCCGTCAAGAAGTTTGACGCCGCTGTCGCCGGTGGTGACAAGGCTGCCGCCGAAGCCGCTTACAAGCTGGCTGTTAAGAAGGTGGATCAGGCCGTCATCAAGGGTATTCTCCACAAGAATACCGCTGCCCGCAAGAAGAGCAGCATGACTCTGCAGCTGAACAAGCTGGTTTGATTTCTCTGAAAATATCTCCTTCCGAGGTCTTTTAGACTTCTTGGAAGGAGTTTTTTCATTTTCCGGCGGATCTTTTTCCGCATGGGTTCGCGGCGGAGAATTTGAAATACCGGTGTATGTCTGCATTCTCCGCTGCTTCCCCTGCGAAAAATTCTCTCGCCGGACGGCGGATCTTTTTCCGTATGGGCGCGCAGCAGCGGATTTTCTTTGCAATTTTCCGTTTGCGTGCTATACTATAATAAACAAAACCCAAGGAGGTGACCCCATGGCCCGGCTTTCCGATCCCGTTACGATTCTCAAGGGCGTAGGCCCTACCAAAGCCAAGCAGTTTGCCCAGCTGAATATCCACACCCTGCAGGATCTGATCTGCCATTTCCCCCGGGGCTACGAAGACCGGACACGGCTTGTCACCATCGACAAATTAGAGCCGGACAAGCCTGCCTGCTTCCGGGCTATGGTGATGAACACCCCCCGCACCAGCCATATCCGCAAGGGGCTGGACATCACCCGGGTGCAGGTGGCTGACCACACCGCCCGGCTGAACCTGACCTTCTTCAACCAGAAGTTCACCACCGAGCAACTGCAATACGGCAAGGAATATATTTTCTACGGCGCGGTATCCGGGGATTTTATCGGCTACAGCATGACCTCCCCCTCCTTTGAGGCGCTGGATGCCCCCGCCGTTACCACCCGCCGGGTGCTGCCCATCTATCCGCTGACCGCAGGGCTTTCCAACGCCTCGGTGATCAAAGCAGTGACCCAGGCTCTGGCGCTGTGCGACCCGCCGGAGGAAATTCTTCCGGCAGATCTGCGGGCTCAGTACGGCATTCTGCCGGCGGAGCGGGCCTATCAGGCCATTCACCAGCCGGCCTCCATGGAGGAGGCCCGGATGGCCCGCAAGCGGCTGATTTTTGAGGAATTTTTCGTTTTCTCCGCCGGACTTTCCCTGATGCGTGCCGCCCGGGCGGAAAAGAAGACCCCGCCCTACGAAAACCGGGATTTGTCCGGCTTCTACCGGCTGCTGCCCTTTACCCTCACCGGCGCCCAGCGCCGGGCCATTGAGGAGATCGCCGCCGATCTGGGCCGGGGCAGCCCCATGAACCGGCTGGTGCAGGGCGATGTGGGCAGCGGCAAGACCATGGTGGCGGCAGCCGCCGCGTATCTGGCCATTGCCAACGGCCGGCAGGCCGCCCTGATGGCTCCCACGGAAATTCTGGCAGAGCAGCACCACGCCTCCCTTGCCCGGCTGTTTGCTCCTGCCGGGATCCGGGTCGCGCTGCTGACCGGCTCTATGACAGCCAAGCAGAAGGCCGCCGTCCGGCAGGAAATCTCCGAAGGAACGGCCCAGCTGGTCATCGGCACCCACGCCCTTCTGACCGACAAGACCCTTTTTCACCGGCTGGGGCTGGTGATTGCCGACGAGCAGCACCGTTTCGGCGTTGCCCAGCGCTCCGCTCTGGGCGCAAAGGGGGACGATCCCCATGTGCTGGTGATGTCCGCCACCCCCATTCCCCGGACACTGGCGCTGCTGATGTACGGCGATCTGGAGGTATCCATTCTCGACGAACTGCCCCCCGGCCGGGAGCCGGTGGACACCTTCCTGGTGGGAGAAACTATGCGCGCCAGGATCAACGCCTTTATCCGCAAGCAGGTTGCCATGGGACACCAGTGCTATGTGGTCTGCCCGGCGGTGGAAGAAAATCAGGAGCTGGACCTGAAGGCCGCCACGGTCTGGGCTGAAACTCTGCAGCAGACCGTATTCCCCGACCTGAAAGTTTCGCTGCTCCATGGCCAGATGAAGGGCTCGGAAAAAGAGGCGGTAATGACCGGCTTTGCCGCCGGCGAAGCCGATGTTCTGGTGGCCACCACCGTCATCGAAGTGGGTGTGGATGTTCCCAATGCCACCTTGATGGTCATTGAAGATGCCGACCGGTTCGGCCTTTCCCAGCTGCATCAGCTGCGGGGGCGGGTAGGCCGGGGCAAGGACAAGAGCTACTGCATCCTCACCACCTCCAACCGCAACGCAGAAACCGTTGCCCGGCTGAAAGCCCTGTGCGCCACCACCGATGGCTTCCGCATCGCGGAAGAAGACCTGAAGCTGCGGGGCCCCGGCGATTTCTTCGGCTCAAGGCAATCGGGCCTTCCCGTGTTCCGGGTGGCAGACCTTTCCATCGACCTGCAGACCCTCAAGCAGGCCCAGGCTGCCTCGGTACAATGGATCGACCTTCACGGCAGCGAGGACACCCCCGAAGCCGCCGCCCTGCGCCGGCGGATCGCCCAGCTGTTTGCCCGCAGCGAAGGCACAATGAACTGACTTTCTTCCCCATTTTTTACCAACCGTTTAATACAAACTTAACAATTCCCGGAAAACAGCCAAAAAATGGCAGTTCTTCCGGGGATTGTTTTCGTCATTTCAGGAAAATTTAAAAAATAGGTTGTAAGTTTGCCAAAAATGCTGTAAGATAGTAGGACTGGTAGAATGCAAAAATATGATTTTTGATTTGGAAAGGTATTGTGACATATGAAAAAGCCTATTGTATTAGTGATTATGGACGGCGTAGGCAAGGGTGACGGCGGCGCCGGCGATGCCGTTGCAGCAGCCAACACCCCCACTCTGGACCGTCTGCTGGCCACCTGCCCCCATACTTACCTGAAAGCCCACGGCACTGCCGTCGGTCTGCCCTCCGATGACGACATGGGCAACTCCGAAGTCGGCCACAACGCGCTGGGCTGCGGTCAGGTGTATTCTCAGGGTGCCAAGCTGGTGGGCGAATCCATCGAAAACGGCACGCTGTTCGCCTCCGACACCTGGAAGGAGCTGGTAGCCAACGCCCTTTCCGGCAAGGCTATGCATTTCATGGGCCTGCTGTCCGACGGCAATGTCCATTCCAACATCGCCCACCTGATCGCCCTTCTGAAGGCCGCCCACGCCGCCGGCGTGCAGAAGGCCTACTGCCATATCCTGCTGGACGGCCGGGATGTTCCCGCCACCTCCGCGCTGGAATATGTAGGTCAGCTGGAAGCGGTTCTGCAGCAGCTGAACACCGAGGGCCGGGACTACGCCATCGCCTCCGGCGGCGGCAGAATGCAGGTGACCATGGACCGCTACGAAGCCAACTGGGCCATGGTGGAAGCCGGCTGGCGCACCCATGTGCAGGGCATCGGACGGCAGTTCGCCTCCGCAGCCGAAGCCATTGAGACCTACCGGGCAGAAACCGGCTGCATCGACCAGGACCTGCCGCCTTTCGTAGTGGCAAGAGCCGGCCAGCCGGTGGCAAAGATCGCCAACGGCGACAGTGTGGTGCTGTTCAACTTCCGGGGCGACCGGGCCCAGGAAATTTCCCTCGCCTTCGACCGGAAGGATTTCGATAAGTTCGACCGGGGCGACTACACCGGCGTGATGTTCGCCGGCATGCTGCAGTACGACGGCGACCTGAACATTCCCGAAAACTATCTGGTTAAGCCCCCCGTCATCACCGACACCCTGACGGAGGTGCTGTGCGCCGCCGGCATTACCGAGTACGCCGTGTCCGAAACCCAGAAGTACGGCCATGTCACCTATTTCTGGAACGGCAACCGCTCCGGCAAGGTAGACGAGGCGCTGGAGGTTTACGAAGAAATTCCCTCGGATGTGATTCCCTTTGAGCAGGCCCCTGCCATGAAGTCCGCCGAGATCACCGAAAAGCTGGTAGAGGCCATGGCCGGCGGCAAGTTCCGGTTCCTGCGCTGCAACTTCCCCAACGGCGACATGGTTGGTCACACCGGCGCAATGGATGCCGTTGTCTACGCCATGGAGTGCGTGGACCGGAGTCTGGCTGCCATCGCGGAAGCCGCCGACAAGTACGGCTATACCCTGCTGATCACCGCTGACCACGGCAACGCCGACCAGATGACCGAAACCAAGAAGGGAAAGGTTTCCGTACGCACCGCCCACTCTCTGAACCCCGTACCCTTTATCATCTACGATCCCGACACCGCCTGGCAGATCCTGCCCGGCTGCTACGGCCTTGCCAATGTAGCGCCCACCGTAGTGAAGATGATGGGGCTCACCGCCCCCGCCTGCTGGGAAGCCAGCATGGTCTGAACACCATTATCAGGAGGTCAAACTATGATCCGACACAACACCGACCAGGGCTCTGTGAATATCAGCACCAGCGTTTACACCGACATCGTCGGCACTGCCGCTTCCAACTGCTTTGGCGTTAAGGGTATGGCTGCCCGCTCCGTTACCGACGGCCTGTACCACCTGCTGCGTAAGGAGTCTGTTTCCAAGGGCGTTCAGGTCCGCTTCCATGAGGACAATTCCATTTCCATCGACCTGCACATCATTGTGGACAACGGCGTGAATCTGAACGCGGTTGCCAATTCCATCATTTCCGAGGTTCGTTATGTGGTGACCAAATGCACCGGTACCGAGGTCCGCGGGGTAAATGTATACATCGATTCCATGGTAATCGGATAACGGAGGTACAAAGCATTGAGACAGACAGTCAACGGGGCCGATTTTCGCCGGATGGTGATCAGCGCGGCCGCGTCCATTGAAATTCACAAGCAGGCTCTGAACGAGCTGAATGTGTTCCCGGTTCCCGACGGCGATACCGGCACCAATATGTCCATGACCATCAACGCCGCCGCGGCCGACCTGCGGAAGCTGGATGACCCCACTCTGGAGAAGTCTGCCGGCGCCGCCGCCTCTGCCATGCTGCGGGGCGCCCGGGGCAACTCCGGCGTGATCCTCTCCCTGCTGATGCGGGGTATCTCCCGCCGGCTGAAGGGCTGCGAGGAGTGCGACGGCGTTCTGTGGGCGGAAGCTCTGCAGGAAGGTGTCGATGCTGCCTACAAGGCGGTTATGAAGCCCGCCGAAGGCACTATCCTCACCGTTGCCCGGCTGGCAGCCGCCAAGGCCCGGGAAGCCGCCCAGGAAAACAACTATTTTGAATTTGTTCACTCCGCCGCTGTGGAAGAGGCCAAGGTTGCCCTTGCCAACACCGTCAACCAGAACCCGGTTCTGAAGAAGGCGGGCGTGGTGGATGCCGGCGGCAAGGGCTGGCTGGTGGCGCTGGAAGCCATCGCCTCCGTGCTGCAGGGCGTGGACATCGTTGCCCCCGAGGCCGGCGCCGCCGCCGAAGTCCGGGAGCAGGCCTCCTTCTCCGATTTTAACGAGGAGGACATCACCTTTACCTACTGCACCGAGTTTATCATCTCCCGGGAAAACGACAAGGACCCCGACCTGCTGCGTGCCTTCCTTTCGGAGCTGGGCGACAGTCTGGTGCTGGTGGACGATGACGAGATCATCAAGGTCCATGTGCATACCAACGACCCCGGCGCCGCGCTCCACGAGGCCGTGAACTACGGCTCTTTCGTTACCGTAAAGATTGAGAATATGCGCCTGCAGCACACCGAAAAGGTGCTCAGCGAGCAGGAGCTGGCGCCCAAGATCGCCGAGCCGGAAAAGCCCTTCGGCGTGGTTTCCGTATGCGCCGGCGCCGGCATTGCCGATACCTTCCGGGATCTGGGCGTAGACGGCATCATCTCCGGCGGCCAGACCATGAACCCCAGCACCCAGGACATTCTGGTAGTGGTCAATCAGGTCCCCGCGGAAACCGTTTATGTGCTGCCCAACAATAAGAACATCATCATGGCTGCCCAGCAGGTGGATGCCCTGACCCCCAAGCATGTTGTGGTGATCCCCAGCAAGACCATTCCCCAGGGCGTAACCGCCATGCTCAGCTTCAACCCCGATGGCGACGAGGCTGAGAACACCGAAGCCATGACCGAGGCTCTGGCAGGCGTGGACACCATGCAGATTACCTATGCCGCCCGCAACTCCGACTTTGACGGCTACCTGATCCACGAGGGCGACTACCTTGCCATGTTCGGCAGCTCCCTCTTTGGCACCAGCCGGGATATCAAGGTTCTGCTGAAATCTCTGGCAGAAAAGATCCGCGACGACGGCAGGGAGTATATCACCATCTACTACGGCGCCGACATCAAGGAAAAGCACGCCCAGAAGGCTGCCGACATCTTTGCCGAGATCTGCCCCGATGCCGATGTGAACCTGCTTAACGGCGGTCAGCCGGTGTATTATTACCTGATCTCTGCGGAATAATATTGCAATACCCAACGCCCGCTGCCCATTGGGCAGTGGGCGTTGACCATACGGGGAAGGAGGTCTCCCATGAAGAAGTTATTTGCCCGGGCGGCAGAGCTGTTCGCCGCCATCCAAAGCCGGAATATCCCTCTGCACGCCGCCAACGCCGGCTACTTCATCGTTCTGGCGGTGTTCCCGGCGCTGGTGCTGCTGATGAGCATGCTGCGCTACCTGCCGCTGGATATCTACGCCTTTCTGACCATGCTGGACGGCATTCTCCCCGCCGCCCTGATCCCCGCCGCCGAGCGGCTGATCCTGAATATCTACAACAACACCTCCTCAGCGGTGATTTCCCTGTCGGCCGTTACGGCTCTGTGGTCAGCCAGCCGGGGTATCTACGGCCTGCTGGTGGGACTGAACGCGGTGTACGGCGTTTCCGAGGACCGTGGCTATTTTTACACCCGGTTCATCAGCGTTGTTTACACCTTTTTGTTCCTGCTGGTGCTGCTGCTGACGCTGGTGTTTCATGTGTTCGGCACTTCCCTGCTGGACCTGCTGGCTGCCATCGACAATCCCATTATCCGGTTTATCACCGGCATTATCGACCTGCGGTTCTTCCTGCTGGTATTTTTGCAGACCCTGCTGTTCACCGCCATTTTCATGGTGTTCCCCAACCGGCGCAACCGCTTCGGCGATTCGCTGCCCGGGGCGCTCTTTGCCTCCATCGGCTGGCTGATCTTCTCCCACCTGTACTCGGTGTATGTAGAGCATTTTCCCAGCTACGCCAACATCTACGGCTCGGTTTACGCCGTGGCGCTGAGCATGCTGTGGCTCTACTGCTGCCTGACCATCGTGTTCTACGGCGGACTTCTGAACGCCGCTCTGCTGCCGAAAAAGGAAAAATAAGGCAAAATTTTCTTCTGTTTATCTTCTGTTCACAACTCGCTGCTATGTTCAGGAAAAAGGAGGCAGGTCATGTTCGGACTGGTAAACGCCAACCTGCGGGAGCTGACCGAGGCGCAGCAGACCCGCTACAACGCCCTTTACTGCGGCATCTGCCGGCAGATCCGCAGCCGGGCCTCCAACCTCTCGCGCCTTGTGCTGAGCTTCGACATGACCTTTCTGGCGCTGCTGCTGGAAAGCCTCTATGAGCCGGAGGAAACTGCCGGCAGCCGGGCCTGCAGCCTCCACCCCATCCGTCCCCGGCCCTGGGTCGACAGCCCCTATGTCCGCTACGCGGCGGACATGAATGTGGCGCTGGCCTATTGTAAGGCTCTGGACGATTGGCATGACGACAAAAACCCGGCGGCCCGGGCCATGGCGGCTGTACTGAAGCCCCACTGCGCTGCCATCGGGCAGGCCTATCCCCGGCAGTACGAAGCCATTTCCCGGTGTATTCGGGAGCTGAGCCAACTCGAAAAGGAAAACTGCCCCAACCCTGACACCGTTGCCAACTGCTTTGGCCGGCTTTTGGGGGAACTGCTGGTGGTAGAAGAAGACCTTTGGGCTTCTTCGCTGCGGGAAATGGGGATCGCCCTGGGGCGCTTTATCTATCTGGCCGATGCCATTCTCGACTACCGCTCCGATCAGCGCAAGGGCAAATACAACCCCTTTCTCGCCATGGAAACCGGGGAAGACCCCGCCCGGTGGGAAACCTATCTGGTGCTTTCCATGGCCCGCTGCACCGAATATTTTGAATCCCTGCCGCTGGTGCAGGACAAGGCCATTTTAGACAACATTCTCTACAGCGGCGTTTGGACGCGGCTGCGGCAAAAGCAAAAACCGAAGGGAGAAAGCTCATGATCGACGATCCCTATAAGGTCTTAGGCGTCAGCCGTGACGCCACCGACGACGAAATCAAGCAGGCCTACCGGCGGCTTGCCAAGCAATATCACCCCGACCGCAACCCCGGCGACGAAGCCGCCGCCCGGAAAATGCAGGAAATCAACGCCGCCTACGAGCAGATCAAAAATCCGGAAAAGGCCGGCGCCCAATCCGGCGGCTATGGCTACGGCTACGACCCCTTCGGCGGCAGCCATCAGCAATCCGACGACGACCGGTATCAGCAGGCCGCCTACCAGTATATCCGCTTCCGGCGGTATCAGGAGGCCCTGAACGCCCTTGCCAACGCCACCCGGCGGGATGCCCGGTGGTACTATTTAAGCAGCCTTGCCCACGCGGGTCTGGGCAACCAGATCACCGCTCTGGAGCATATCCGGCAGGCGGTGGCCCTGGACCCCACAAACCCCACCTACCGCAGCACCCTCTCCCGCATGGAAGGCAGCGGTACGGCTTACCGGCGGCAGGCCGAAAGCTATCAGGGCTTCGGCGGCGGCAGCATGTGTCCGAACCTGTGTTTGTGCTATCTCTTTCAGCTGCTGTGCTGCCGGGGGCGCTGCTTTTTCTGCTGAGGCGGCTTGACTTCCCTAAGAGGGCATGCTAGAATAAGCAAGACAATTCCATATCCGTTGCGTGGCATGCCGGGCGTATGGCCCGGAGTGCTGAACAAGATAATCGGGTGAGAATCCCGAACGGTACCGCCGCTGTATGCACCCATGCGGTTTCCTTTTGGCGAAAGCCAGTCACTGGAGCGATCCGGGAAGGCAGGAAACCCCGCGAAGCCGCAGCCTTCGCAAGGTGTGAGTCAGAAGACCTACGCAATCGGTTCTCCTCCCCCTGCGCGACTACAGGGAGGGTGCGAATTCGTCGCAGAAAACCGGCTGCGGCACCTTTGGGTGCCGCGGCTATTTTGATTTTTCGGAGGTATTGATTATGAAAAACAAAAAGCTGATTCTGGGTCTTGTAGCCCTTGTGGCGCTGGTTGCGGCGCTGATTGCCATCTTTGCGCTGACCCGCCCCGCGCCGGAAGACGGCAGCAAGACCATTACCGTTACCGTTGTCCACAAAGACGGCTCTTCCAGGGATTTCACCTACACCACCGATGAAGAATATCTGGGCCCGGTGTTGATTTCCGAGGGTCTGGTGCAGGGCGAGCAGGGCCCCTATGGGCTGTTTATTCAGGCTGTTGACGGTGAGACCGCCGACTGGTCGGTAGATTCCGGCTGGTGGAATCTGTTCGTAGGCGAAGAGGCTGCCACCACCGGAGCGGATGCCGTTGTCATTACCGACGGCGGCGTTTACAAGCTGGTGTACACCATTGGCTAAAAAGCACCTGGTTTTACGGGAGGTCACCCTCTTTGCCCTGCTGGGAGCGCTGACCTTCGCGGGGAAGCTGGCCATGATGTGGCTGCCCAACATCGAGCCGGTGTCGCTGATGGTGATGCTGTTTGCGGTGACCTTCGGCAAAAAAGCGGTGTACCCCATCTATACCTATGTGTTTCTGGAGATTCTGGTCTACGGGCTGGGACTTTGGAACATCATGTATCTGTATATCTGGCTGGTTCCCGCCATCGGCGCATGGCTCATGCGGAAACAGACCCACCCGCTGGCCTGGGCGCTGCTGAGCGGCTGTTTTGGCCTTGCATTCGGGGCGCTGTGCGCGCCGGTGGACATCTGCATCGGCGGCTTCGGCTACGCCGCCGCCAAATGGGTATCCGGCATCCCCTTCGACATTGCCCACTGCGCCGGCAACTTCGTCGTTGCCCTGCTGCTGTTCGCCCCCCTGCGCTCGCTGCTGGACCGGCTGCAGAAACGAATTTCCCAATAAAACAACGCCTGACCCGGAAAGCTGCGTTCCGCGTCAGGCGTTTTCTTTTTGCATGACTCGCCAAAAAGAAGAATATTCTTCTTCTGGCAGGGGTACAATCACTGCATTGCCCCCACAACGGTACCCGGCGCGCCGGTGAAGGCGGACAGTACCTCGATCTCCATATTCCGGTCACGGGCCGTTTCCACGCAGCGGCTGTGGAGCACCTGCGCGCCCCCTTCGATCAGCTGCAGCATGGCGTCATAGGATATTCTCGGATACCGGGTCGCCCCGGGAAACCGGCGGGGGTCCCGGTCGTACACGCCGTCTACATCCGTATAGATCCGGCAACTGTCCGCCCCCAGAAGGGCCGCCAGCGCCACCGCTGTGGTATCCGAGCCGCCCCGGCCCAGCGTTGTGATATCGCCATTGGGTCCGATGCCCTGAAAGCCTGCCACCACAACGATCTTACCCTGCGCCAGCTCCCGGCGGATCCGGTCGTTGCACAGGCCCAGAATCCGGGCGTTGCCATGGACACCGTCGGTTTCGATGCCGGCCTGCCAGCCCGTCAGGCTCACAGCCGGACAGCCTAAGCTGCTGATGGCCATGGCCATCAGGCCGGCGCTGATCTGCTCTCCGGCAGAAAGCACCGCGTCCATTTCCCGCTGGGAAGCATCCGGGCTCAGCCGGGCGGCCATTTGCGCCAGAGCGTCGGTGGTGTCCCCCTGAGCGGAAACTACCACCACCATAGACCAGCCCTGCCGGGCAAAGCGGACCGTCCGCTGGGCCGCCGCCAGAATTCTGGCATCGTCGGCCACCGAAGTTCCGCCGTATTTGTGTACTGCGATCATCCCATTCACCTCCATTGCAGACTATGTCAGCCGAAGACGATTGGTGACGAAAAATCAGCCTGCCAGCACCTCTGCCTTCACCACACCGGCGGTCCTTTCCAGCTTATGCAGCAGGTCCTCCAGATGGCCCTCCATCTGGGAGGTCTCGGCGCTGACGGTTACCAGGGCGCAGCCGTTGGTGGGAATGGTCTGGTTGATGGTCAGGATATTGGCGCCCATGCCGGCAAAGGCCGACAAAATGCCCGACAGCACGCCGGGTTCATCGTGGAGCATCAGCTGGAAGGTGATGATCCGCCCGGTCAGCAGGTTCTGGAAGGGCAGCACCGCATCCCGGTACTTATAGAACGCGCTGCGGCTGATGCCGGTAAGCCGGGTGGCTTCATTGACAGTACCGGCTTCGCCGGTGGACAAAAGCCGCTTGGCTTCCGCCACCTTCAAAAAAACCTCCGGCAGGGCGGATGCCTCTACAATGTAGTATTTCGGGCTGTTAGCCATGTTAAAACCTCCGATAATCTTTCTTCCGCGAACAAATGTACATCGTGGAATGATTATACCATACTTTTTCCAAATTGCAACCCCGAAAGGAGTACATTTTCATGCCCCCTGCAAACATTTCCAAATGGGTCTGGCTGGCCTGCGCCTTTGCGCTGGTGTGGCTGGGAATGCGGTTTTTGCTGCCCCTGGCCCTGCCTTTTCTGCTGGGCGGGCTGCTGGCCATGGCGGCAGAGCCGGCGGCGGCCTTTTTATGCCGGCGGCTGAAGCTGCCCCGGTTTCTCGCCGCCGGCATCAGCGTGACGGCGGCGCTGGGCATTTTACTGTGCCTGGTGGTGCTGGCGGTGTCGCTGGCGGTGCGGGAGCTGGGACTTCTGGCGGACATTCTGCCGGACCTGGGGCAGACCGTCAGCCGGGGCATGGACAGCCTGCAGAGCCTGCTTCTGGCGCTGGCAGACCGGACACCCGACTGGGTGGCTGTCCCGCTGAACAGCTCCATTAACAATTTCTTCGGCAGCGGCTCGGTGGTAATGGAACGGGTGATCTCCCGGGTGCCGGCCATGGCCTCGTCGGCGCTGAGCCATGTGCCGGGCAGCGCTCTGACGGCAGGCACAGCGGTGATCTCGGCCTATATGCTCTGCGCCCGGATGCCCCGGCTGAAGGCATGGTTTGCCGCCCGGCTGCAGGGCGGCTTCTGCAGCCGGATTTTGCCGGCGTGGCAGCGGATTCGCAGCGCCATCGGCGGCTGGCTGAAGGCCCAGCTGAAGCTGTCGGGTGTCAGCTTCTGCGTGCTGCTGGCAGGCTTTCTGCTGCTGAGGATTCGCTACGCTCCGGTGTGGGCGCTGGGGATCTGCCTTTTGGATGCCCTGCCGCTGCTGGGTACGGGGGCGATTTTGCTGCCCTGGGCGCTGGTGAGTCTGGTGCAGGGCAGCACGGCCCAGGCGGTGGGGCTGGCGGTTCTCTACGCCGCCACCGCCCTGACCCGGTCGGTGCTGGAGCCAAGGCTGGTGGGGCGGCAGCTGGGTCTGGACCCGCTGCTGACCCTGATCGCCCTGTACGCCGGCTTTCGGCTCTGGGGTCTGGCGGGTATGCTGCTGGCACCCCTGATCGCCGTAAGCGCCGGGGAACTTGCCGCCGACGGAGCGTAAAAAAAGTGTGTCTGGCTATTGTGCATCCTCTGGATTTTTGCTATAATAAAGGGAAAAAGTAATAATTATTGGATGTGCATGAATTTGAAGTACGGAATTTGGAATGTCAATACCCCCCGGAGCGATGCGGTCAACGCTCTGGTTGGCAGCGGCTATACCCCTTTGACCGCCATGGTCCTTGCCTCCCGGGGCATTTCCGGCCGGAAGGAGGCGGAAGCCTACCTTGGCTGCGGCGCCAGCCTGCCGGACCCTTTCAGCATGAAGGACATGGACCGGGCCGCCGGCCGGGTAGGCCTTGCCATGGCTCAGGGGGAAAAGATCGCCGTGTTCGGCGACTACGATGTGGACGGCATCACCGCCACCTGCCTGCTGACCCACTTTTTGCGCGCTAACGGCGCCGATTGCGTCAGCTACATCCCCGGGCGGCTGGAAGAAGGCTACGGCCTGAACCCCATCGCACTGGAGTATCTCCACAGCCTGGGGGTGAAGCTGATCATCACCGTGGACTGCGGCATCACCGCTGTGGAAGAGGCGAAGCTCTGCGCCCAGCTTGGCATGGATCTGGTGATCACCGACCATCACGAGTGCAAGGACACCCTGCCCCAGGCGGCAGCGGTAGTCGACCCCCACCGCCCCGACTGCAACTACCCCCACAAGACCCTTTCCGGCGTTGGCGTTGCCTTCAAGCTGGCGGCCGCCCTGTGCGGCAGCCAGGAAGAGGTGCTGGAGCAGTACGCCGATATGGTGTGCCTCGGCACGGTGGCCGATGTGATGAGCCTGCAGGGAGAGAACCGGGTATTCGTCAGCCGGGGTCTTCAGCAGCTGTCCCAGACCCGCCGCCCCGGCATTGCCGCGCTGATGAAAGAAGCCGGCTGCGATCCCGAGCAGATCACCGCCGCCTCCATCGGCTTTATGCTGGCGCCCCGGATCAACGCCGCCGGCCGCATGGGCAGCATTGAGCTGGCCATCGAGCTGTTTCTCACCGAGTCGGCCCGGCGGGGCGAAGAACTGGCCAAGGCCCTTTGCGAGCTGAACCGCACCCGGCAGGAAGTGGAAGCCCAGATCTATGAGCAGGCCATTTCCATGCTGCCGGAGGGCGATGCCCCGGAAGCCATCGTGCTGGCAGACGACAGCTGGCATCAGGGCGTAGTGGGCATTGTAGCCAGCCGCATTGCCGAAGAATACTGCTGCCCCACTTTCCTGATCTGCCTCGACGGCGACCACGGCAAGGCCAGCTCCCGCAGCTATGGCGGCTTTAATCTGTTTGCCGCCCTGACGGCGCTTTCCGACCTGCTGGAAAGCTACGGCGGCCACGAATTAGCGGCAGGCTTCACCATTTCCCGGGAGCAGATCCCTGCCTTCCGCAGCCAGATCTGCCAGCTGGCCGCCGCCTACTACAGCGGCGAGATCTCCCGCACCCAGCTGGCTGCCGACTGCGCCATTGAGCCGGAGCTGCTGACCGTTGGGGGCATTTCCTCTCTTTCGGTGCTGGAGCCCTGCGGCGCAGGCTGCCCCAAGCCGGTGCTGATCATGGAAAAGCTGACGGTTGAGCGCCTGCGCCCCGTTGGCAGCGGCCGCCATCTTCGGCTGCGGCTGCGCCGTGGGCGCCATGCCATGAACGCCATTTTCTTCTCGGCCACTGCCGAGTCTGCCGCCATTTCCCAGGGCGACCTTGTGGATGTGGCCTTTGTTCCCCAAGTAAACCTCTACCGGGAGGAGCAGCAGCCCCAGATGAACATTCTGGATATCCGCCCCTCCTGCAGCGCGGAGTGCAGCCCGGAGGCCGGCAGCTATCTGGCCCTGAAAAACGGCAGCCTTACACCGGAGCAGGCCCGCTCGCTGCTGCCTGAACGCAGCCTGCAGGCCGCCATCTGGCGGTATCTGGCATCCCAGAATGGGGAGATCCAAGCCACCCCCATGTGCCTTTGCCGCAAGATCGTACGGCAGACGGGCCAGCCCCTGCGGCTGGAGCAGCTGCTGGTATGTCTGGATATCTTCCACGAAGCCCGGCTGCTGCAGCTGCGGCAGTGCAGAAAATACTTATCGATTTGTCTGACCCCCGGCGCGCAGAAGGCAGATTTGACCAAAACGCCTACCATGCAGCGCCTTCTGGAGCGGAAAGAGAGCTGAATTTTATGGAATCCTACGCAGAACACTATGAATCCATGCGGGCCGCGGTGCTGAAGTACCTGCCGGGCATCGATATGGAGCGGATCGACGAAGCCGTCGAATACGCCAACGAAAAACACAAATTTCAAAAACGCAAGGACGGTTCCCCCTACATCATCCACCCGCTGGCAGTTGCCGAGATCGTGGCGGAAATGGGTCTGGACACCGATGCGGTGCTGGGCGCTTTGCTCCACGACTGCATCGAGGACACCGATGCCTCCTTCGACGATATCGCCAAGCGCTTCGGCCAGACCACCGCGGAGCTGGTGGAAGGCGTTACCAAGCTGACCCGGGCCAACTTCTCCTCCACCGAGCAGGCCCAGATGGAGAACCTGCGGAAGATGTTCATGGCCATGTCCAAGGACATCCGGGTGGTGCTGATCAAGATCGCCGACCGGCTCCACAATATGCGGACCATGCAGTACCAGTCCCCCGCCAAGCAGGTTGCCAAATGCCGGGAGACCATGGATGTCTACGCCCCCCTGGCGCACCGCCTTGGTATGCAGAAGATCAAGTGGGAGCTGGAGGATATCGCCCTGCGGTATCTGGAGCCGGAAATTTACGGCCAGATCATGGCCTATCTTTCCGAGCATCAGGAGCAGGACGAAGCCTTTATGGATACTATCCGGGAGCGGATCACCGCCCGGCTCAGCGCCGTCGGCATCAGCAACACTACCTACGGCCGGATCAAGCATGTATATTCCATCTACCGGAAAATGCAATCCCAGAACAAAACGCTGGCGGAGCTCTATGACCTCTACGCCTTCCGGGTAATCGTAGACAGCATTCCCAACTGCTACAATGTTCTGGGCCATATCCATGACCTGTTCAATCTGGTTCCCGGCCGGTTCAAAGACTACATCTCTACCCCCAA
This sequence comes from Faecousia sp., assembly GCA_045532755.1. Classification (GTDB taxonomy): domain Bacteria; phylum Bacillota; class Clostridia; order Oscillospirales; family Oscillospiraceae; genus Faecousia. Next base: position 2,215 of record JAZSGN010000021.1, on the reverse strand, counting down.
GCCCAATATGTACCAGAGCCTTCACACCACCGTCATCGGCACGCAGGGCATCCCCTTCGAGGTGCAGATCCGCACCTGGGACATGCACCAGACCGCCGAATACGGCATCGCCGCCCACTGGAAATACAAGCAGGGTACCGGCGACGAGAAGGACTTCGACTGGGTCCGCCGGCTGCTGGAAAGCCAGCAGGATACCGATGCCGAGGACTATGTCAGCTCCCTGAAGATCGACATGTTCGACGATGAGGTGTTCGTGTTCACCCCCAAGGGCAAGATTGTTTCCCTGCCCGCCGGCTCTACCCCCATCGACTTCGCCTATGCCATCCACTCCGGCGTGGGCAACACCATGGTGGGCGCCAAGGTCAACGGCCGCATCACCACCATCGACACCCCCCTGCAGAACGGCGACATTGTGGAAGTTCTCACCTCCAAGTCTGCCAAGGGCCCCAGCCGGGACTGGCTGAATATCTGCAAGTCCAATCAGGCCCGCACCAAGATCAAGCAGTGGTTCAAAAAGGAAAAGCGGGAGGAGAATGTGGCCCACGGCCGCAGCTCCTTCGAAAGTGAAATGCGGCGGCTGGGTCTGCCCCTTTCCATCACCCTGGACCCGGAGGTAGGCCCCCAGCTGCTGCGGAAGCTCTCCTTTGAAACCTGGGAGGATATGTACGCCGCCATCGGCTACGGCGGTCTGACCGCCCTGAAGGCCGTAGGCCGCATCCGTGACGATATCAACCGGGCCATCAAGGTCCAGACCAACGAGAAAATTCAGGCTGCCGGCAGCCTGCGGCTGGACCACACCGACAAAAAGCAAAACCGCCACGCCGTCAACGGTGTCATCGTGGAGGATATCGATTCCTGCATGATCAAGTTTGCCAAGTGCTGCACCCCCGTTCCCGGCGACAGCATCGTTGGCTTTATCACCAAGGGCTTCGGCGTTTCCGTTCACCGCAGCGACTGCCCCAACGCCGCCAACCGCAACGAGCCCATTCAGGCCAACCGGTGGGTACGGGTCCACTGGGCCAATGTGGAGGAGCAGCCCTTCGAAACCACCCTGGAGCTGGAATGCCTCACCCGCGACGGTCTGCTTTTGGATGTTGCCACTACCATGACCGCCGCCCGGGTTCGCCTGAAAGAGCTTAACGGCAAGGATCTGCCCGGCGGCAAGAGTATGTTCATCGTCCGCTTCGAAGTAAAGAACGTGCAGGAGCTGGAAACCATCCGCACCAAGCTGCTGAATATCCGGGATGTGATCAGCTCCCGCAGAGGACAGAATTAGGAGTTTTTTATGCGCGCTGTTGTAACAAGAGTAAATTCCGCCTCCGTGACCATCGAAAATCAGGTGGCAGGCTCCATCGGCAAGGGTTTTCTGATCCTGCTGGGCGTAGGCCCGGAGGATACCGAGGAGCAATGCCGCTTCCTTGCCCAGAAAATTCTGGGCCTGCGGGTCTTTGAGGACGAAAACGGAAAGATGAATCTGGATATCTCCCAGGTTGGGGGGCAGGTACTGGTGGTCAGCCAGTTCACCCTCTACGGCAACTGCCGCAAGGGCCGCCGCCCCAGTTTTACGGAAGCCGCCGGTCCGGAGCTGGGCAATGCCCTTTATGAAAAATTCCTGGCCTGCTGTGAAGAACTGGGCTACCCTCCCCAGCACGGCTCCTTCGGTGCCGATATGAAGGTGGCCTCCGTCAACGACGGCCCCGTGACCCTGATTCTGGATACCGACCAGCTGATGAACGAACCCCGTCACGCGGGCAATGCCTGCTGATAATGCGTATTCGGTGCAATACTTGTCGTTGCTTCCCAAACCCGCTCGGTAACGCCACATTTGAGGTGATTTTATGCTGAAAGTCCATGCCATGGCTCTGGGCGATTACCAGACCAACTGCTACATCATCCATGATGAAAACAGCAAAAACTGCTGCATCATCGATCCCGGTTACGATGCCGACTACATTCTGGACAAACTGTCCGCACTGAATCTGAAGGTGGAGGCCATTTTGCTGACCCACGGTCATTTCGACCATGTGGGTGCCGTAAAGGAACTGGCTGCAGAGACTTCCTGCGACGTCTACATCCACCCGGAAGACCTGTCCATGCCCCCCATGATGACCGCAGGTCCCTTGTATTACACCAAGACTTATGGGGAAGGTTCCATCGTGAAGCTGGCAGGCTTAGAAATCGCAGACCTGCACACCCCCGGTCATACCCCCGGCTC
>JAZSGN010000009.1:0-43413 GCA_045532755.1 Faecousia sp. | reverse complement strand
TTAGGAGATGATCTTATGATCGCAATTCTGAAGCATGGAACAACCCCCACCCAGAGAGAGCAGCTCATCGCATGGCTCAAGCGCATGAATGTGGACGTCCACATCAGCGAGGGCGCAGAGGACACCGTCCTGGGTCTCATCGGTGACACCAGCCGGGTGGACATGGATCTGCTGGGCTCTCTGGACATCGTCCGGAGCGTCAAGCGGGTATCCGAGCCATATAAGCAGGTGAACCGGAAGTTCCACCCCATGGACAGCATAATCGAAATCAGAAATGCGAAAATCGGCGGCGGCAATTTTGCCATGATCGCCGGCCCTTGCTCCGTTGAAACCGAGGAGCAGATGATCGAGGTTGCTCTGGCGGTGAAGGCCTCCGGCGCGAACATCCTTCGGGGCGGCGCGTTCAAGCCCCGCACCTCCCCCTACGCCTTCCAGGGCCTGAAGGGCGAAGGCATCCGGCTGCTGCTGGAAGCGAAGAGAGCTTCGGGTCTTCCCATTATCACCGAGATCATGAACATCAACACACTGGATCTCTTCGCCGATGTGGACATTATTCAGGTGGGCGCGAGAAATATGCAGAATTTTGATCTGCTGCAGGAGCTGGGCAAGACCAACAAGCCAATCCTGCTGAAGCGGGGTCTTGCCAACACCCTGCAGGAGCTGCTGATGAGCGCGGAATACATCATGAGCGGCGGCAACGAAAACATCATTCTCTGCGAGCGGGGCATCCGCACCTATGAGACCTACACCCGGAACACTCTCGACCTCTCCGCCGTTCCGGCACTGCATGAATTAAGCCATCTGCCGGTAGTAGTTGACCCCAGCCACGCCACCGGCAAGATCAAGCTGATCCCCCCCATGGCTATGGCTGCCACCGCCTGCGGCGCAGACGGCCTGATGATCGAGGTCCACAACAACCCCTCCTGCGCCCTGTGCGACGGCGCCCAGTCCCTGACCCCCGCCCAGTTCGACACGCTGGCAGGCAAGGTCTGGAAGCTCAGAGAGGTTCTGGCATGAAGGTAGGAATTCTGGGTCTCGGGCTGATCGGCGGCTCTCTGGCCCGGGCCTACGCCAAGGCAGGACACACCGTGTATGCCTATGACCGCAACGAAGATATCCTCGCTTTCGCTCAGCTGGCGGGGGTAGTAACCGGGGTTCTGGAGGATGACACCATCGCTCAGTGCGACCTGCTGATGCTGAGCATCTACCCCGATGCCAGCGCCGCATGGCTGGAAGAAAAGGGCGAAAAGGTTTCAAAAGACGCCCTGGTTATGGATTGCTGCGGCACGAAGACCGACATCTGCAGCCGGTGCTTCCCTCTTGCGGAAAAGTATGGCTTTACCTTTGTTGGCGGACACCCTATGGCCGGCTCTCATTTTTCCGGCTTTAAGTACAGCCGCTCCAATCTTTTTCAGGGCGCGCCCATGGTTCTGGTGCCGCCCCGGTTCGATGATATGCTTTTGCTGCAGCGGGTGAAGGATGCCCTGGAGCCCTGCCGGTTCGGCAGCTTCTCTGTGACCACCGCTAAAGAGCACGACCGGATGATCGCCTTTACCTCTCAAATGCCCCATATTCTCAGCAACGCCTACATCAAATCCCCCACCGCCCTGAACCACAAAGGCTTCTCCGCCGGCAGCTACAAGGACTTGACAAGGGTGGCCTGGCTGAATCCCGAAATGTGGGCGGAGCTGGTGATGGACAACAAGGAAAACATGCTCTATGAGCTGGACTACTATATGGAAAGCCTGCGTGCCTACCGGGACGCCATCGAACATTCCGACACGCAGGCGCTGACCGCCCTTCTTCGGGAGGGCAAGGAGCGAAAGGAACTGGTTGACGGATGACTACCATCTGCGTTAATGCCTCGGCAAGCTACAAGGTGAAGATCGGAAGCGGACTGCTGGACGATATCGCCCGGGAAGTGGCTGCCGTTACGAAGGCGAAAAGCCTTTGCATCGTCAGCGATCACACTGTTTGGGCGCTGTATGGCGACGAAGTGAAGGACAATCTGGCAGATGCCGGCTACCGCTGCGTTGCCTTTACCTTCCCTGCCGGTGAGCAGAGCAAATGCGGCAAAACCTACCTGCAGCTGCTGGAATTTCTTGCCGAAGAAAAAATCACCCGCAGCGACTGCCTCATCGCCCTTGGAGGCGGCGTGGTGGGCGATCTGACGGGTTTTGCGGCAGCTACCTATCTGCGGGGCGTAGATTACATTCAGATCCCCACTACCCTTTTGGCGGCTGTGGATTCCTCCGTAGGCGGCAAGACCGCCATTGATCTGGCGGCAGGCAAGAATCTGGCGGGGGCGTTCTATCAGCCGAAGCTGGTGCTGTGTGACATCGACACCCTGGACACCCTGCCGAGAGAAATCTTCCGGGACGGCTGCGCCGAGGTGATCAAGTATGGCGTTTTGTATGACGCTGCCCTCTTCCAGGAGCTTACCGACCGGGGGCTGGATTTTGACCGGGAATCGGTGATCGCCCGGTGCGTAGATTGGAAGCGGAAAGTGGTTGCCGAAGACGAATTCGACACCGGCGCCCGGATGAAGCTGAATCTGGGCCACACCATCGGCCACGGCGTGGAATGCTGCAGCCACTACGCCATTTCCCACGGCAAAGCGGTTGCCATTGGTATGGCGGTGATCACAAGAGCCGCCTGCGCCGAAGGCTTGTGCCGAGTTCCCACGGAAAGCGCCATTCTGGCTGCGCTGCAGAAATTCGCCCTTCCCAACCGCTGCGACTACTCCGCCCAGCAGCTTTTGCAGCCGATTCTTTCCGACAAAAAGCGCAGCGGCGGCTATGTAAATCTCATCGTTCCCCGGCAGATCGGAGAATGCGATATTCTCCCCTTCCCGGTGGAAAAGCTGCTAAGCTTGATTCAGGCAGGTCTTTAACTATGGACATTACCATTTCCCCCCGAAAGCTCCACGGCGAAATCGCCGCCATTGCCTCCAAATCCCAGGCCCACAGAGTGCTGATCTGCGCCGCCTTCGCTGACCGGGAGACCCGCATTATCTGCCACGAGACCAACCGGGATATGGATGCCACCGCCCAATGCCTGCAGCAGATGGGCCGGGGCGTGAGCAAAACCGAATATGGCTACCGGGTCTGCCCCCAGGAGCACCGGGAGGTTAACGGCACGGTGTATCTTAGCTGCGGCGAAAGCGGCTCAACGCTGCGGTTTTTGCTGCCCATTGCCGGGGCGCTGGGGCTGGATGCCGTTTTTCTTCCGGAAGGGCGGCTGCCGGAGCGCCCTCTCTCCCCTTTGTGGGAGGAAATGGAGCGGATGGGCTGCCGGCTTCAGATTCTGCCGGGCAAGCGGCTTTCCTGCAAGGGAAAGCTGCAACCGGGTGTATTCAGGCTCAGCGGCGGCGTATCCAGCCAGTTTATTACCGGGCTGCTGTTTGCCGCCTCGCTGCTGCCGGCAAGCAGCGAAATTCAAATTGAAGGCAGGCTGGAATCTGCCCCCTATGTAGAAATGACCCAAAGGGCCATGGCCCTTTTTGGAATCGATACCCAGGGACTTCGGGTCAAGGGCGGACAAACTTACCGCTCCCCCGGCCAGATCGAAATTGAAGGCGATTGGAGCAACGGCGCGTTCTTTCTGGGCGCGGCGGCACTGGGAAGTGAGGTTACCGTTACCGGCCTGCAGCCCGACTCCCCTCAGGGTGACCGGGCGGCCAAGCCCCTTATGCGGGCGCTGCGGGAAGGCTTTTGCCAAATCAGCGCAGAGGATATCCCGGACCTGGTTCCTATTCTCAGCGTTGTGGCGGCAGCCAATCACGGCGCGGTATTTACGAAAATTCAGCGGCTGCGGCTGAAAGAATCCGACCGGGTGGAATCCACCCTTGCCATGCTGCGCGCTCTCGGCATTGCGGCGGAAAGCGCGGAAAGCACCCTGACGGTTCACCCCGGCAAATTTACCGGCGGCACGGTTGACAGCCGCAACGATCACCGCATCGCCATGTCGGCTGCCATTGCCGCCACCGAGGCCCATGGCCCGGTGACGGTGCTGGGGGCCCAATGCGTGGAAAAATCCTATCCCGGCTTCTGGGACGACTACAAACAACTGGGAGGCTGCTATGAGCTCAACATTCGGTGAAAGCCTTCGGCTTTCCATTTTCGGACAATCCCATTCTGCAGGCATCGGCATGGTGCTGGACGGAATTCCCGCGGGTCTGCCGGTGGATATTCAGAAGCTGCAGAAATTCCTCAGCCGTCGGGCCCCCGGGCAGGCGGACTACGCCACGCCCCGAAAAGAGGCGGATATTCCCGAATTTCTGGGCGGCATCGCAGACGGTTACACCTGCGGCGCTCCCATCGCCGCTGTGATCCGCAACTGGGGCGCCCGCAGCGGCGACTACGACAATCTCAAAGATTGCCCCCGTCCCGGCCACGCCGACTACCCCGCCCAGATCAAATACGGCGGCTTTCAGGACACTGCCGGCGGCGGACATTTCTCCGGCCGGCTCACTGCCCCGCTGTGCGTTGCCGGCGGGCTGTGCAAGCAATGGCTGGAGGAAATGGGAATTGCAGTTACCGCCCATATTCTTTCCATCGGCGGCGCTTGCGATGTAAGCTTTGATCCCCTTGCCCCTCAGGTTGAGGCGGTTGGGGAAGTTTTTCCCGTGATCGACCCCCAAAGGGGCGAAGCCATGCGGCAAGTTATCGCGGAAGCAAAGAGCAAAGCCGACAGCGTGGGCGGTGTGATCGAATGCGCCATTACAGGGCTGCCTGCCGGCATCGGTGAGCCTATGTTCGGCGGCGTAGAGAGCCGCATTGCCCAGATCGTTTACGGCATTCCGGCGGTGAAGGGCTTGGAATTCGGCGCAGGCTTCGGCTACGCAGCCGGCTTCGGCAGTGAAATGAACGACGGCTACACCATGGATAACGGCGAAATCCGCACTCTGAGCAACCACGCCGGCGGCATTCTCGGCGGAATAAGCAGCGGCATGCCGGTGCTCTTCCGGGTGGCCATGAAGCCCACTCCCTCCATCGGCATCCCCCAGCAGAGCATTTCTCTTACCCAGCAGGAAAACACCGAACTCCGGGTGAAGGGGCGGCACGACCCTTGCATCGTGCCTAGAGCGGTGCCGGTAGTGGAAGCTGCCGCCGCCATCGCAATTTATGATCTTATTCTGGGCAACACCCAGACCGGCAGGAGGAAATAACTATGGAACTGCATGAGCTTCGCAATCAGATCGACGGAATCGACCAGCAGCTGGTTCAGCTGTTTACCCAGCGCATGGATGTAGCGGCTCAGATCGCCCGCTACAAGAAGGAAAACAATCTGCCCATTCTCATGCCCGCCCGGGAGCGGGAAAAGCTGCAGGAGGTGGCGGCGCAGGCAGGCCCGGAGATGGAGAACTACACCCGGGTGCTGTACTCCATGCTGTTTGAGCTGAGCCGCAGCTACCAGAGTAAAAACAACATCACCACCTCGGCGCTCCACGAGAACATTCAGCAAGCCATCGAAAGTACGCCCCGGCTGTTCCCACAAAGCCCTATGGTGGCTTGTCAGGGTGTCGAGGGCGCTTACTCCCAGATTGCCTGCGAGAAGATGTTCAAGTCCCCCATGATCCTCTATTTCAAGAATTTTGAGGGCGTGTTCCAGGCCATCGATCAGGGGCTTTGCCAGTACGGTATTCTGCCCATTGAAAACTCCACCGCCGGCTCGGTGAAGAAGGTCTATGACCTGATGATCCGCCACAATTTCTCCATTGTTCGCAGCTTCCGGCTGAAGATCGACCACAATCTGCTGGCCAATCCCGGCGCTAGCCTTTCTTCCATTAAGGAGATCTACTCCCACGAGCAGGCACTGAGCCAGTGCGCCGACTTCCTGAATGGCCTTTCCGGCGTGAAGATCATTCCCGTAGAGAATACTGCCGTGGCCGCCAGCATGGTTGCCCAGAGCGGCAGAACCGATGTAGCCGCCCTTTCCAGCCGTGGCTGCGCGGAGCTGTATGGCCTGAAGTGCCTTGCCGACTCCGTTCAGGACAAGGGCAACAACCGCACCCGGTTCATCTGCATCAGCAAAAATCTGGAAATTTATCCCGGCGCGGACAAGACCAGCATTATGATGATCCTCAGCCACAAGCCCGGTGCGCTTTATAAGGTGCTGGCGAGAATGTATGTGCTGGGCATCAATGTGATCAAGCTGGAATCCAGACCTATCCCTGACCGGGATTTTGAATTCATGTTCTACTTCGATCTGGAAACCTCGGTGTACTCCGAGGAATTTGTGCAGCTGATGTGCGAGCTGGATGAGCTGTGCGAGGAATTCAAATACTTAGGCAGCTACAGCGAGGTCGTGTGATGAAGTGCGGACTGCTTGGGCGTAAGCTGGGACACAGCTATTCCCCGGAAATTCATGGGTTTCTGGCAAAGTATGCCTATGATCTGTTTGAAGTAGAGCCGGAAAATCTGGAATCGTTTCTCAAAACCGGGGATTTCAACGGTTTGAATGTGACCATCCCCTACAAAAAGGCGGTGATCCCCTATCTGGATGAGCTCTCGCCCATCGCACAGCGGCTGGGGGCTGTGAACACCATCGTCCGCCGCAGCGACGGCCGCCTGGTAGGACACAACAGCGATTATTTCGGCTTTCAATCCATGCTGGAGCACTACGGCGTTGACCCCGCCGGGAAAAAGGCTCTGGTGCTGGGCAGCGGCGGCGCATCGGCTACGGTGGTGGCTGTGCTGGAAGAAATGGGAGCGAAGGTGACAGTAATCTCCCGCTCCGGAGAAAACAACTACGAAAACATCTGCCGCCACTACGATGCGGAGCTGATCGTTAACACAACGCCGGTGGGAATGTATCCGGGCAACGGCGAAACGCCCCTGTCACTGGAAGGATTCGACAAGCTGGAAGCGGTTTTGGATATTATTTACAACCCCACCCGCACCCGCCTTTTGATAGAAGCGGAGCAGCGGGGTATCAAAATCGGCAACGGGCTGTGGATGCTGGTTGCCCAAGCTGCCGAAAGCTCCCAATGGTTCACCGGCAATCAGCTGGTTACCTGCTTTATCGGCGATGCCTACAGCATTATCCGCAAAGAAATGCGAAACTTTGTGCTGATCGGTATGCCCGGATGCGGAAAATCCACCATTGGCAAGATATTTGCCCAGTATCTGGAACTGGAGTTTGTTGACACCGACGAGGAAATCGAAGCCCTTACCGGCTTAAGCATTCCGGAAATCTTTGCCACGCAAGGCGAAGAAGGCTTCCGGGCATTGGAAACCCAGGTGCTGGAGCGGCTGGGAAAGGAGTCCGGCAGAGTGATCGCCACCGGCGGCGGCTGCGTAACCAGAGAGGAAAACTATCCCCTGCTCCACCAGAACAGCGTGATTCTTTGGATCCAGCGGGATGTCCACAAGCTGCCCACCGACGGAAGACCCCTTTCCATCGCGCACACGCCGGCAGAGCTGTACGCCCGGCGGGAGCCAATGTACCGCAGGTTTTGCGACTTTGAAATCGATAACAACGGCAGCTTAAACGATGCTATGGCAGCCATTATGTCTTTGGAGGAATATGAGCCATGAACATTCTTGTACTGAACGGGCCGAATATGAATATGCTGGGCATCCGGGAGCCGGATATCTACGGCAGCACCAGCTTTGCTCAGCTGCTGCAGCTGCTGCAGGAATGGGGCAAGGAGCTGGGTGTCAGCGTTACCCACTACCAGAGCAACCACGAAGGCAGCCTCATCGACAAAATTCACGAGGCCTACGGCAGCATTGACGGCATCGTCATCAATCCTGCCGCCTACACCCACACCTCCATCGCCCTGATGGATGCGCTGAAAACCGTTGGGATTCCGGCGGTGGAGGTGCATATCTCCGATGTTTCCAGCCGGGAAAGCTTCCGGCAGGTCAGCTACACCGCCCTTGCCTGCGTAAAAGTAATAGCAGGTCATGGCCTTGCAGGCTACAAGATGGCTATGGAGTATCTTGTGGAGCATTACGGATAAAAAATTCCCTCTCAGAAAAACTGAGAGGGATTTTTTTCGAGGGAAACGGATTGCCACGGCGGCAAAGCCGCCTCGCAATGACACGAAAGTTTGCAGCCTATTTGCGGATAAATACCAGCAGCTTGCTGCCAATGTAATTGAGAATCACCACCAGAACGCTGGTGATCAGCTTCATAACATTGCCGTTCCATCCAAGGATATCCACCGTAAGGCCAATGATGCCGGTTTCGAGAAGCCCGGAAACCACCCGGCAGCCCACGAATTTCCCCAGCTCCGGCACAACGGTTGCCATAGACCAATCGTGGCTGCGGAACACAAAGGGCTTATTGGTCAGGTAGGCAAAGGCCACCGCAACCACCCATGCGATCACGGTGCTGACCGTTGCGGAAAAACCCCAGAGATTAAACAGCGGCAGGTACACCGCCCAGTTAACGAGAGTGGTCAGCACGCCGAAAAAGAGATAGGAAATAATATCCCAATGCTTTTTTACGAGATTTATCAGCTTTTCCATGGTATCAGAAGCCCAGCTCCTCCCCTACCAGAATGAACCGGATCCGCTCCGGCACCCGGCTGCCCCGGGTGATGACGATCTGGTTGCAGATGCAGGCGGGGCTTTTGCAATCGGCGCAGACACCGGTGACGGCGCAGGGAGTCTGCCCCAGAAAGCGCTGCTGATTTATGGGCGCGGCCACGGTTCTTGCCCGGTGGATCGCCTCCTCCAGCGTATCGCAGACCTTGTTCATGCCGGCGATGACAAGAACCGTGGAAGGGCCGTAAATCATGGCTGCAACCCGGTTGCCGATGCCGTCGATATTCACCATCTGGCCATCCATGCTGATGGCATTGGCGCCGGTGAGGAACACATCGGCCTGCAGGCAGGCCATTTCCGCTGCCCGCTTGGATTCGGGGGTCTTGGTGGCATCCCGGTCGATACAGTTATAATTTCCGGAGCGCAGGGCGTTCATAAGGCCGATCTGGTTAGCGGACATGGCGCCGCCCCAGCCGACCCTTGCCCCCTCGGGAATCCGGCGCAGCGCTTCGCGCAAAGCTTCGGCGGCGGTAGCGCAATAAACCGCATCAAAACGGCGGGACTTCAGGTTGCTGACAAGCAGCTTCGCCCGCTTTTCATAATAGAGCTGTTTGGGTGTAGACATATGGGTAGCCTCCTTTTTCTTTATCTTAGCGGAAAACGGGGAAAAAGTAAAGGGCGGATTGCTCCGCCCTTTGGGTTTATTCTTTTCCCAGCAGCTTCTCAAGAGCCGCCAGCTTCAGGCAGCAGCAGAAAACCTCCATAGCCTGCTCCAGCTCCTCCACCGGAGGCAGGCTGGGAGCAATGCGGATGTTGGAATCGGCAGGATCGAGGCCGTAGGGATAGGTAGCGCCGGCTGCCGTCATGGTGACACCCGCCTGCTTGCACAGCTGCAGAGTGCGCTTGGCTGTGCCGGGCATGGCGTAGAGGCTGACGAAGTAGCCGCCCTTGGGGTCGCTCCAGCGGGCAATGCCCAGAGGCTGGATCTGCTCCTGCAGCGCCTTCTTCACCGCCCGGAACTTGGGGGCAAGAATGGCGGCGTGGCCCTTCATAATTTCCAGCGTGTGGGCCTTATCCTTCAGGTAGCGGACATGGCGCAGCTGGTTGACCTTATCGTAGGAGATCATCTGAACGCCGAAGACATTGGCAAAATAATGGATATTCGCTTCGGAGGCTGCCATGGCAGACACACCGCCGCCGGCAAAGGTGATCTTGGAGGTAGAAGCAAACTCATAGACCATGTCGGGCCGGCCGGCTTCCTCGCAGAGCTGCAAAAGGTTTGCAAAGGGTACATAGTCCCCTTCGAACTCATGGATGCAATAGGCGTTATCCCAGATGATGGCAAAGTCGGGAGCGGCAGGCTGCAGCTGGGCAAACCGGCGCACCACCGCCTCGGAGAAAATGATGCCATCGGGGTTGGAATACTTGGGTACGGTCCAGATGCCCTTGACCTGGGGGTCTTTCACCAGCCGCTCCACAATATCCATATCCGGGCCTTCCTCGGTCATGGGGACGGTGATCATCTCCGCGCCGAAGAACTGGGTGATGGCAAAATGGCGGTCGTAGCCGGGGCTGGGGCAAAGGAACTTGATCTTCTCTTCCCGGCACCAGGGGCGCTCACTGTGGAGCAGGCCATGGGTATAGGCGCGGGAGATCACATCGAACATCATATTCAAACTGGCGGCGCCGCCGATGAAGATCTGACTTTCCCGGCAATCCAGCACGTCCGCCCAGTACCGGCGGGCGCAGGGCAAGCCGGCCAGCTCGCCATAGTTACGGGCATCGAGACCTTCATCAAAGCAGTCTTCCGGCTTTTGCAAGGTAGTAAGCAGACCGCTGACCAGATCCAGCTGCGCGGTAGAGGGCTTGCCGCGGGCCATGTTCAGATTCAGATTCTTGGCCTGGCAAAGACGGAACTTCTTCAGCTCAGCCTGATATTCTGCCTCCAGCTGAGGCAGGGTTCTGCAAGAATAGGGGGTCACAAAAATCATCCTTTCCGGAAATTGCTCTAACTGATGGACATATTATACGCAATTCGCGGACAAAATGCAATATCATTCCTGCCGGAATTTCATTTTAGGCGACCCTTTCCGGCATTTTTGTAGCTTTGACCCAAAAGGAGCGAAACTGCCCTGCCAAAATTATACATTTTCACGCCTTGCAATTTATTCCCCGTTGGAATAGAATGCTTTTATGAACGATTGTATGATGGGGTAAAGTATTCTGCCCCGAGGAACAAGGCGAAAGGATGGATTGCCATGAGCAAAATTCTGAATGTTCCCGAGATTTTCGGCTGCGATGTGTTTAACGAGAGCACCATGCGCCAGCGGCTCAGCGAGGAAGTGTTCCACGCGTGGAAGCACTGCATCGAAACTGCCACTGCCCTGCCTTTGGATGTTGCCAATGCCATCGCCGAAGCCATGAAGGTTTGGGCCACCGAAAAGGGCGCGACCCACTACACCCACTGGTTCCAGCCCATGACCGGCATCACCGCGGAAAAGCACGACTCTTTTATCGTGCCTGCCGGAGAAGGCCGGGTGATCATGGAATTTTCCGGCAAGGAACTGGTTCGGGGCGAGCCGGATGCTTCCAGCTTCCCCTCCGGCGGCCTGCGGGCCACCTTTGAGGCCCGGGGCTACACCGCATGGGATCCCACTGCCTTCGCCTTTATCAAAGACGGAAGCCTGTGTATCCCCACCTGCTTCTTCTCTTACACCGGCGAGGCGCTGGACAAGAAAACGCCGCTGCTGCGGTCCATGGACGAGGTCTCCCGGGAGGCGCTGCGAATCCTGCGGCTCTTTGGGGACACCGAGACCCGGCGGGTCACGGTATGCGTAGGCCCGGAGCAGGAATATTTCCTGCTGCCCCGGGATCTTTATGCCCAGCGGGAAGACCTGCGGCTCACCGGCCGCACCCTCTTCGGCGCTCCTGCCCCTAAGGGTCAGGAACTGGATGACCACTATTTCGGCACCATCCGCACCCGGGTTTCCAACTTTATGAAGGATCTGGATGAGCAGCTGTGGCGGCTGGGAATCCTCTCCAAGACCAAGCACAATGAGGTTGCCCCCTGCCAGCATGAGATGGCGCCTATTTTCGACAACGCCAACACCTCCTGCGATGCCAACCAGCTGGTGATGTCCATTATGAAAAAATGCGCCGCCAAGCACAATCTGGTGTGCCTGCTACACGAAAAGCCCTTTGCGGGCGTGAACGGCTCCGGCAAGCACAACAACTACTCCCTTTCCACCGACACCGGCCACAACCTCTTCAGCCCCGGCAAGACCCCCCGGCAGAACGCCCGTTTCCTGCTGTTTCTGGCGGCCTTTATTCAGGGCGTGGACGAATATCAGGAATTTCTGCGCTGCACCGTTGCCTCCGCCGGCAACGACCACCGCCTTGGCGGCGGCGAAGCCCCTCCGGCGATTCTTTCCATCTTCCTGGGCGATGAGCTGACCGCCGTTGTGGACAGCATTATTCACGACACCAACTACACCGACCCCGAAAAGAGTGTCATGCGGATCGGCGTGGATGTGCTGCCGGCCATCCCCAAGGACACCACCGACCGCAACCGCACAAGTCCCCTCGCCTTTACCGGCAACAAATTTGAGCTGCGTATGCTGGGCTCCAGCCAATCCATCGCAGGCCCGAACATCGCCCTGAATACCATTATGGCGGAGGAGCTGGGGAAATTTGCCGACCAGCTGGAGCAGGCGGAGGACTTTGACACCGCCCTGCAGCAGCTGATCTGCAAGGCTCTGAAGGACCATCAGCGGATCATCTTCAACGGCAACGGCTACTCCCCCGAATGGCAGGAGGAAGCCAAGCGCCGGGGTCTGAGCAATCTTCGCTCCACCGCCGATGCCCTGCCCACCTATATCAGCCCCAAGAATATCGAGCTGGTGACCAAGCACGGCATTTTCACCGAGGCCGAGTTCCGGGCAAGACACGAAATTCATCTGGAAGCCTACTGCAAGATCGTAAACATTGAAGCCAGAACCAGCATCGATATGGTGATGCAGCAGATCCTGCCGGCGGTTTCCCGGTACGCAGGCGACCTCTGCGGCAGAATCGCCTCCAAGAAGGCTCTGGGGCTTCCCTGCCGGATGGAGCAGGAGGTGGCGGAGAAACTGTCTGCCAACACCGACGCCCTCTACGAAAGCTGCCTGCGGCTGCAGGAAAAGCTGAGCAAGGCCCAGGTAGCGGGTACGGAGGAGAATGTCCGCTATTTCCGGGACTACATCGTTGCGGAGATGGCCGTCACGCGGCAGCTGGCCGACACTCTGGAGCAGATCACCGACAAGAGCTACTGGCCCTGGCCTACCTATTCGGATCTGCTGTTCTACTGATAGAAAAATGCCCCACGGCGCAGGCTGTGGGGCATTTTTAGGGGAGAACGGATTGCCATGCCTGTGTAAACACCGGCTCGCAAGGACGGGAATTTATAAAAAAGGAGTGCCGGGGAGGCACTCCTTTTTGCTTATTTCATATCCTGCAGCGGGAGGATGTACTGCTCCCGGCGCATATTCTTCTGGGCGCGGTAGAAAGAGTCGTTGCCGGAGTGGATCTCCCGCAGGTACTCATAGTGGTTATGCAGAATGGCATCGTTATCCCGGGCCAGCATCATAACCGCGATGGAGGAACACTGGTCGGAAGCGCGCTCCAGATAGGTCAGCACTTCCATGAAGATCAGGCCGGTTTCTACGGAGCAGAGGCCCTGCTTCAGCCGCTTGGTATGGCGGTCGCGGAGCAGAATGACGATATCATCGATAACCTCTTCCAGAGGCTCTACGCAGCGGGCGGCCTCGTTATCGTTGCGGGTGAAGGCATCGACCGTGATGGAAAGGATCTCGTTAACGGCGGCGCACACCAGCTCCAGCTCCTTCAGAGCGCTTTCGGAGAAGCTCTGACCCGCCTGCTTCAGCCGGGCGGAAAGCTCGCTGATGTTGGTAGCGTAGTCGCCGATACGCTCGAAATTGGGAACGGTCTGCAGCAGCATATCCAGCTGGCGGTCGTCCTGCTGGGTTTCGATGACCTTGGAAAGGCCGATGAGGAAGCGGTCGGAGGTATCGGCAAAGGCATCCAGGCAGCCTTCGTCTTCATCGATTTCGGCAACCACAGCTTCATCAAAATTGGACAGCAGACCACAGCTTCTGGCGAAATTCTCCTTGGCAATAGAACCCATGACGGCAACCGCCTTGGTCACTTCACCAATAGCCATGGCAGGAGAAATATACAGCTTTTCATCCAGGGTGTGCAGCTCGGGATGGCGAAGCTCCGTAGGCTTATCGTCGTCCTTGACGAAGAGCATGGACAGCTTCACCAGCAGCCCCGCAAAGGGAACCAGCACAACGGCGGTGATGAGATTGAAAACCGTCTGGAAATTGGCGATGCCGCCGCTGTCCACCGAGGCGCTCCAGAATTCCGCGCCGAAGACCAGCATTCTCTGCATAACGGTCATGACGATCATAAAGAGAATGGTGCCGATGGTATTAAAGGCAATATGCACGATGCCGGTACGCTTGGCATCCTTGGAAGAGCCAATGGAGCAGACCATAGCGGTAGTAACGCAGGTGCCGAGGTTGATGCCCATAATCACGGGGTAGGCCATGGCAAAGGTAATGCCCGACCCCGGTACAGAGGCAACGGTTTGCAGCATACCCACCGTAGCGGAGGAGCTCTGAACGATGACCGTCAGCACCAGACCGAAGAGGATGCCAAACAGAGGATTCTGCAGGAAGCCCACAAAGGCCATGAAAGCATCGGTGCCGATCAGGGGCTTGACACCATCGGTCATCAGGTTCAGGCCGATGAACAGCACGCCGAAGCCGATGAAAATATCGCCGATGGTCTTGGAATTCTTGGTCTTGATGAACATGACCAGAATGATACCCACCACAAGGGCAATGGGGGCAAGGGTGTCGGTGTCAAAGAGCCACAGCAGGAAGCTGCCGTCGGACTCGATAGAGCCTAAGCGAATGATCTGAGCCGTTATGGTCGTACCGATGTTGGCGCCCATGACGATGGACACCGCCTGCTTCAGGTTCAGCACGCCCGCGCCGATCAGCGCAACGGTCAGGACGATGGTAGCGGTAGAGCTCTGGATCACTGCGGTGACCAAAGTACCGGTGAGGACACCCAGAAGCACATTGCCCGTAACCTTCTCCAGAATCCGCTTCAGCGCGGCACCGGAGCTGTTCTTCAGGCCATCGCCCATGACCTCGATACCATAGAGGAACATGGCAAGGCCGCCAAAAAGCTGTATGATCGCAGTTAAGATATTCATAGGCTTCTCCTGTCAGTTTTTTAGGAAACTACATTTATTGTAATGGAAATCCCTGAAAAAGTACATAGGAAAAAACAACAAATTTTCAGCTTCGGGGCGTTTTCCCATTGTAAAAGCTGTTTTTTAGCCGCTCATTTACCGGTAGAGCCGAAGCCGCCGGAAGAACGCAGGGTGTCGGACAGGCTGCCGGTCAGCCGGAAATTCGCCTGGATCACCGGGGCGATCACCAGCTGGGCGATCCGCTCGCCGTGGGACACGGTCTGCGCTTCGCTGCCGTGGTTATGGAGCACCACGATGAACTCCCCCCGGTAGTCACTGTCGATCACGCCCACCTTATTGGCAGGAGCAAGACCCCGCTTGCAGGCAAGGCCGCTGCGGGCGTAGATCAGGCCCACATAGCCTTCGGGGATCTCCATGGCAAGGCCCGTAGGAATAAAGGCAGAAGCGCCGGGGGCGATGGTGACCGGCTCTTCCAGGCAGGCGTAGAGGTCTGCCCCCGCAGCGCCGGCAGAGCCGTAGGTTGGCAAAATGGCGGCGCTTTTCAGCCGCGCAACGGAAATATCAAACATGCTCATTCCCCTTTCCCCCATCTCCCAGCCGGGAGAAGAAACGAAAACTCAGTGTCCAGAGCCCAGCCGCCATGACGATCAGAAAATACCGGGCAGCGCGACCCATCAGGTGGCCGCCAAACAGCGCATCCAGGGGCGCGCGAAGGCCCTCTTTCACAGCCAGCACCAGCACAAGGCCGCCCAGAACCTTCAAAATCTGGGCCCACCAGACCGCCTTTTCCGTAAAGCGGATGCAGCGGACCTCCAGCGGGTACAAAATGGCCAGCGCCGCCATGCAGCCGAAGAGGGTGTAGGCATTCTTGACGGCAGATGCCAGATTGTGGGCGTCGGTATCTGCCGGGAAGCTGTGCAGCTCCATAAAGAGCAGATACGCGCCGCTGAGAAGGGTCAGGCCGTAGACTACGATGGGCATACGCTTCCCGGAATCATCCAGCATCAGCGGCTTCAGCAAAAAGATAAACGCCACAGAAAGCCCCGCGCCCACCAGCACATCCGCCGGGGTGTGGACACCCAGATACATCCGGGAAATACCCACCAGCGCCGCCAGCGCGATGTACAGCCACTTTAGCCAGCCCCGACGCTCCGTTGCCGCCAGAGAGCCGAAAGTGCCAACGGCGCTCTGGGTATGGCCCGAGGGGAAGGAATAGCCGGAAGCCTGCTCACGGGCGGCTTCGAGAATGGTAAAATCCGGGTCTTTCACCCAAGGCCGGGGAACCCGGCAGAGGATCTTCAGAAACTGGCTGGTGATGGTGCCTAAAAAGCCAACCGCCATCAGGTAGTAGCCGCGGCGTTTATCGATGCACCAGAAAAAGATCAGCGCCAGAACCAGAAACGCCGTTTCCTCACCCAGACGGGTGATGGCAAGGAAGAACTCATTGAGCCCCGGCATCCGGAGCTTCTCGAACAAATACAGAATTGCCATAGCTTACCCTCCTTATACAATATCCCTATTATAGCAGATATTCCGCAAATGTAAAGAATCCGAGAACTGCCCTTGCGTTTTTTCCGCCAACGGGATATAATATAGAAAAAACCAAGGAAACGAGGTATCGCCATGTTCTCCAACGCTCCCAGATGCCGCTATGAAAACAACACTCTGGCCGAGGTGATCTGCCAGCTGCGTTTTCCCGAGATTCTCACCATCGAGACCCAGCTGCCTGCCCGGTTTCAGGAGGCTATCCGCGGCACTTTTCCCCTGTATTCCGTGAGAAAAGAGACCCCTGCCCCCAAGCTCTCCGGCGCGCCGGGCAACCTGCAGCTGCAGAACGCTCCCCAGACCAACAACTACCAGTTCGCCAGCGAAGACGGCGCATGGCGGGTGAATCTGACCAGCCGGTTCATTTCCCTCTCCTGCTGCCGCTACACCTGCTGGGAGGACTTTGCCGCCATGCTGGATCAGCCTCTGGCTGCCTTTATTCAGCTGTATAAGCCTGCCTTCTTTGAGCGGGTGGGTTTGCGCTACATAAACTTCATCTCCCGCAAGGCTCTGCAGCTGGAGGGCGTTCCCTTCCGGGAGCTGATGGAAAGCTGCTACACCGGCCTGCTGGCAGAGCCGGATGTGGAAGAAACCGCCACCAGCCGCTGCAGCGTGGATGCGGAAGTAAACCTCTCCGGCGGCTGCCGGGCCAAGCTCCACGCAGGCCCGGGCCTTGTCAAGCGCAACGGCCAGCAGGATCAGGAAGTGAAGTTTATCTTTGACCAGGATCTGTTTATGGCCGCGAAAGTGCCGGTGAACTACGCCGCAGGCGCGCTGAACACGCTCCACAACCACGCATGGAGCATCTTCCGGGGCGCTATCTCCGACACCCTCCACAAGGCCATGGATCCTGCCTGATTTGAAACGGAGGGATTCTCTTGTATTTTGACTGGACCTATGTAGTGCTGGTTCTGCCCTGCGTGCTGCTGTCTTTATGGGCAAGCAGCAGCGTAAACAGCACCTTCCAAAAGTATTCTACCCAATTTTCTGCACGGGGGCTGACCGCGCAGGAGGCTGCCCAGAGGGTGCTGACCCTGAACGGCGTGACCGGCGTGCGGATCGAGCGGATCAGCGGCCAGCTGACCGACCACTATGACCCCACCGCCAATGTGATCCGGCTGTCGGACTCGGTGTACGGCAACACCTCCACCGCTGCCATCGGCGTTGCCTGCCATGAGGCGGGCCATGCGGTGCAGTATGCCATGAACTATGCCCCCATCAAGCTGCGGGCCGCCATTATCCCCATTACCAACATCGGCTCGAAGCTGGCCATGCCCCTGATTCTGCTGGGTATTGTGCTGAGTGTGCTGGGCGGGGTTTCCTACTTCTTCATTTATCTGGGCATTGCCTGCTTTGGCCTTTCCCTTGTGTTCCAGCTGATCACTCTGCCGGTGGAATTCAACGCCAGCCGGCGGGCAATCAGCGCCATTGAGCAGGCGGAGCTGCTGACAGAAGAAGAACAAAACGGCGCGAAAAAGACCCTCCGGGCCGCCGCTATGACCTATGTTGCCGCTACCGCCGTTTCTCTGGCGCAGATGCTGCGGCTGCTGCTGCTTTACGGCCGCAGAAGAAATCGCTGAAAAGGAAGAAAATCATGGACGAACTGACACAAATGTATCTGACTCTGGGGGTCTCCCCCGGAGTCTACCACTACGGCGAGGCCGCTTTGCAGCAGCTGCAGAGCCGGTTTGCTGCCATCGATGCCATTGCCGAGTACAATCAGGCCAAGGTCATCGCTGCCCTGCAGAAAAACCGGGTCAGCGCTGCCTGCTTCGCCGCTACCACCGGCTATGGCTACGATGACTTAGGCCGGGACACGCTGGAAAAGGTCTACGCCGATGTGTTTCACACCGAGGCCGCCCTTGTGCGCCCCCAGATCACCTGCGGCACCCACGCCCTTGCGCTGGCGCTGGGAGCGAACCTGCTGCCCGGCGACGAGCTGCTGAGCCCCGTAGGCGCGCCCTACGACACCCTGCAGGAGGTCATCGGCATTCGGGAAAGCAAATGCTCCCTGGCTGAATACGGCGTTACTTACCGGCAGGCCAACCTGAAAGCTGACGGCTCTATCGACTACGATGCCGTCCGGACTGCCATCAACGATAAGACCAAGCTGATTACCATTCAGCGCTCCAAAGGCTACGCCACCCGTCCTACCTTCTCCGTTGCCCAGATCGGGGAACTGATCGCCTTCTGCAAGGCCATCAAGCCGGATGTGATCTGCATGGTGGACAACTGCTACGGCGAGTTTGTGGAGATCATCGAGCCCTCGGATGTGGGGGCGGATATGGTAGTTGGCAGCCTCATTAAGAACCCCGGCGGCGGCCTTGCCCCCATCGGCGGCTATGTCTGCGGCAAGCAGGAATATGTTGACCGGTGCGCTTACCGGCTGTCTGCCCCCGGCTTGGGGCAGGAAGTGGGCGCAAGCCTTGGGCTGCTGCTGAGCCTGTATCAGGGCCTGTTCCTTGCGCCGACGGTGGTTGCCGGCGCGGAGAAGGGCGCGATCTTTGCCGCCAAGCTCTATGAGCCTCTCGGCTTCCGCTGCGTTCCCGGCGCTGACGAGACCCGCCACGATATCATTCAGGCGGTGGAGCTGGGCAGCGAAAAGGCAATGATCGCCTTCTGCAAGGGTATTCAGGCGGCTGCCCCGGTGGACAGCTTCGCCGATCCCCTGCCCTGGGATATGCCCGGCTACAACGACAAGGTGATCATGGCGGCTGGCGCGTTTATTCAGGGCTCTTCCATTGAGCTCAGCGCCGACGGCCCGATCCGTCCGCCCTATGCGGTGTATTTTCAGGGTGGCCTGACCTGGTATCACGCCAAGCTGGGTATTCTGATGAGCCTGCAGAAAATGGTGGATGCAGGGTTGGTGGAATTATAAGAAAAACGCTCCCGGTTGGGAGCGTGTTTTATTCTTTCGAGGCGATCAAAAGCAGCTTTTCCTGGCGGGTCAGGGCCTTGATGGCACATTCCCGGGACAGGGCCGCGCCGTAACTTTCGGCCTGCTCGCTGTAGAGCAGGGTCACCGGGCCTCTGCCACGGGTGTATTTTGCGCCCTTGCCCCGGTTGTGGGCAGCCATGCGGCGGGGAATATCGTCGGTGATGCCGGTGTAGAGGGTATCGTCGGCGCATCGGAGAATGTAGACAAACCAGGTTTTATCCATGCCTGCGCCCCCGTTTGCCGAATTTTCCGCTGGCCAGCATGAAAAGCAGCCGGTCTGTCAGCAGGAAGGTGAGGTTGCCCAGAAGCAGGGTCACAAGTCCTACCCAGAAGGTCAGCTCCCCTGCCAGCTCGCTCATGCCCAGCAGGTGAATCAGCAGCCAGTAGCACAGCAGCATGGCGCAGTTGAAGGCCAGCAGCTTCCACAGCCAGCTCAGCGGCAAAGCGCTGAGGGTGGGCCGGGCAATGGGATACCATCCGAGGAAGGTATAGACCATGGCCGCCTCTTTATCCGGCGCCATCAGCAGCGACAGCGCCGCCACGGCGCAATACCAGCTCCAGCTGAGCTTTTTCCCCAGCGCCGGCAGAATCAGCTGCAGCAGCACCATGGAAAGCAGCGGGCAGACATAGGTAGCTACGGGAATCAGCGTTCCCATGCACATAATCACGATCGCCAGCGCTGCGGTAATGCCCCCCAGCGCCATCCGGTAGGCCTGCGATTTCAAGCCGATTCCCCCTTCCCTTCCCCTCGATTATACCCCCAAAGGCCGGGATTTGCAATCCTTTTATTGACAAGACCCTTTCCGGCAGGCTATAATGAGCCAAAAAGCTCAGGAGGTTCTATCATGGAAATTACCGTTGGAATGAAGGGCGTGGCCGCCACGCTGGCGGAGCGCTGCGATACCGCTCTGGAGGTTGGCTCCGGCAGCCTGCTGGTGTTTGCCACCCCCTGCATGGCGGCGCTGATGGAAGGCGCTGCCTGCAACGCCATCGAAGAAGCGCTGCCCGAGGGCAAGACCAGCGTTGGCACAGTGCTGAATATTGAGCATATCTCCGCCACGCCGGTGGGCATGGAGGTGCGCGCGGAGGCGGAGGTCACCGCCGTGGAGGGCAATACCCTGACCTTTGCCGTTACCGCCTACGATGAAGCCGGCAAAATCGGCAGCGGCGTTCATAAGCGGGTCATCGTTTCTGCGGAGCGGTTTCTGCAGAAGGTCTATGCGAAGCTGTAAGGCTTGTGCAGATTGACTGGTTTTTATATGCAATTTTATAGAAAACGCACAGAGGATTTTCTCCTTTGTGCGTTTTTTTAAGCAAAGCGAAAGCAAAACGAAAGCAAGAAAGAGAACGAGATAGAGGAGGAGGCAGAGACAGAGGGAGAGTAAGAGGTAGAGATAGAGAAAGAGGACGAGTGTCTCTTTACGCAACCTAATGTGCCGGAGAAATTTTTTTCGGCAAAAAAACGGCAAAACGACGGCAAGAAAGAGAACGAGAAAGAGAAAGAGGGCGAGATAGAGGGAGAGTAAGAGGTAGAGATAGAGAAAGAGGACGAGTGTCTCTTTACGCCGCAGGGGCGGCGCGAGGGGGTGTAATTTTTATTTTTTTGGGGGTTGCGTTATTGGCAATGGTGGCCATTGGCGGGCGATCAATGATCGCCCCTACGAAAAGATTCGATGGCGTGTGGAGGGGCGATCATCGATCGCCCGAGGGCCGGTGTGGGGAGCGACCCGAGCGCTGCCGGTGGCAGATGCAGCGAGGGGAGCGAGTGGCAGCGGTCAAAATTTCGTGAGCGAACAGCGAACAAGAAATTTTGGGCACCGCAACAGGACCACCGGCCCCTATAAGGATGCGGATTGCCACGGCGGCGAAGCCGCCTCGCAATGACACAGGTGTAACAAGCCTTGCTTAAGGGATCGGTGCGTTGACAGGTTTCCGGGATTGAATGGTTACGATACCGGGCGGGTTTGGGCAGTAACGGCCTGGCGATATGGTGGCCGGAGGCCGGTTTCGGGGACAGAGGGGTGGCGATACCGGGCGGGTTTGGGAAGTAACGACCTTCGCAGAAATCTTGGAGCGAACTGAAATTAGGAAATTTTTAGGAACAAAGTTGGGAAACGGTGTGGTATACTGGTATCATGCAAGCAGGGGCGCAAGGGGTTTCCTTTGGGGGAGTTATGAGTTATGAGTTATGAGTTTAGAGTTTACAGTTGCGGTGTCAGCCGATGGCTGACGATTGAAATTGATTTCCGAAGGAATGGATCAGAAAAGAAAAAACGCTGTCGGGCGGGTTGGCCAGCCGCCGGGACAGCGTTTTTGCTTTCAGATCTGGGTGCGCCCTTCCAGCGCCCGGGACAGGGTTACTTCGTCGGCATACTCCAGCTGGCTGCCCACCGGCACACCGTAGGCCAGGCGGGTGACCTTGATCTCCATCGGCCGCAAGAGCCGGGAAATGTACATGGCGGTCGCCTCCCCTTCCGTATCCGGATTGGTGGCCATGATCACTTCCCGCACATCCCCCTGAGATACCCGGATCAGCAGCTCGCGGATCCGGATGTCCTCCTGGGTGACATGGTTCAGCGGCGAGATCACACCGTGGAGCACATGGTACACGCCGTTAAACTCCCGGCTGCGTTCCATGGCGATCACATCCCTTGGCTCTGCAACCACGCAGATCAGCCCGTGATCCCGGCTTTCGCTGCTGCAGATGGGACACACTTCCCGGTCAGTCAGGTTCTGGCACTGGGGGCAGGTATGCACCTGCTGCCGCGCCCGGAGAATGGACTCGGAAAAGTCCTGAGCCTCCCGGTCCGTCAGGGACAGAACATGGAAGGCCAGCCGCTGGGCCGTTTTGCCGCCGATGCCCGGCAGGCGGGCAAACTGGTCGGCAAGGTCCTGCAGCGCCGCGGGGAAATACTCCATGGCAGCCCCCTCAGAACAGTCCGCCCAGATTCATGCCGCCGGTGAGCCGGGACATGGTGTTGGCGCGGTCGGTATCCGCGGCGCGGATCGCCTCGTTGACGGCGGCAATGATCATATCCTGCAGCATTTCCACATCATCGGGATCCACTGCCTCGGGGTCGATGGTCAGACGGACCATCTCATGCTTTCCGTTGACCTCTGCCTTCACCACACCGCCGCCGGCGGTTGCGGTATAGGTTTTGGTTTCCAGCTCTTCCTGCATACGCAGCATTTCCTGCTGCATCTTCTGAGCCTGCTTCATCATAGCGGCCTGGCTCATGCCGCCGCCACCGGGCATACCCCGGAATCCACCTTTTGCCATATATCTTGTCTCCTTTTCGGTTATTCCTGAATTGTTATCAAATGGGCGTGGTTTCTGCCGAACTGCAGAAGGCTGTCCATGGCTCCGCCGGTTTCGCCGCTGCTGCGGTCCACCACCGCAACGGTTACCTGCCTGCCCAGCATGGCGGAGGCTCGCTGCGCCACCAGCGCCTTCACATCCGGCTTATCCACCACCCGGACAGTAAAATCGTTGGCGCACAGCAGCACCACCCGATTCCCCTGCACAATGCCCTTGACGGGGGCAGACTCCGACGGCGCCAAAAAGCCCTTCAGCGGAGGCCCAAGCTCGCTGCGAAGCTGGGCGGAAAGATCGGCCCAGAAGCCTACCGGCGCTTCGTTCACCGGCTCGGCGGGGACAGGCGGCTCTTCCGCCGGCGCCTGCGCCGGCTGAGCGGGAGCGGGGTCGGGAGTTACCGGCGCAGCCGCCTTGGGCTGCACAACCCCGTTTGCCACCTGATGCTCTACCCTTGCCAGACGGGCGTTGAGAGCCTCGGCATCCAGAGAAAGCTCCGGGCAGCAGAGATTGACGATGCAAAGCTCCGCATCCATCCGGCGGCTGGCGCTGCGGCTGAAGCCGGCCAGAGTGGTTTGCAGCAGGTTCAGGCAGCGAACCAGCTCCCCTGGGGAAAAACGCCCCACCAGCGCCTGGGCATCGGCATCCGACGCAACGCCGGAGAGCATACCGATCCCCTCTTTGGGGGCGGTTTGCAAAATCATCAGGTCACGGGTCAGGCAGGCCAGCTCATCCAGCAGAGCCGCCATGTCCTTACCCTCGGCATAGATCCGGTTCAGAAGCGCAAGCGCCGTTTTTACATCCTGATCCGCCACGGCATTCATCAGCTCCGCGCAGTCCCGGATGCCGGCAATGCCAAGGCAGCGGTAGACCTGAGTTTCGTCCAGCTCCCCGGCGGAGGCAGAAGCGCACTGATCCAGCAGGCTCAGAGCATCCCGCATACCGCCATCGGCCATCCGGGCCAGAATCCGGGCAGCGCCCTCGGTCAGGTCGATTCTCTCCTGATAGGCCACATACTGCAGCCGGGCCGCGATATCCTCCTGAGAGATCCGGCGGAAGGAAAACCGCTGGCACCGGGAGAGAATGGTTGCGGGGACTTTATGCAGCTCCGTTGTAGCGAGGATGAACAGCAGATGCTCCGGCGGCTCTTCGATGATCTTCAACAGCGCATTGAAGGCTGCCAGCGACAGCATATGCACCTCGTCGACGATATACACCCGCTTACGCACCTGAGAGGGGCTGTAGATGGCATCGTCCCGCAGGTCGCGGACATGGTCGACACCGTTGTTGGAGGCGGCGTCGATCTCCAGCACATCCATGCAGGCGCCGGAATCGATGGCACGGCAGGCCCGGCAGCAGTTGCAGGGGTTGCCGTCGGTATTGTTTTCGCAGTTGACCGCTTTCGCCAGAATCTTGGCGGAGCTGGTCTTGCCGGTGCCGCGGGAGCCGGTAAACAAATACGCATGGCTCATGCGGCCGGTCAGCAGCTGGTTTTTCAGGGTTTGGGTGACCGCCAGCTGACCCACCACATCGTCGAAGGTCTGGGGGCGGTATTTGCGGTAGAGGGCCTGATACACCTTGCCCACCTCCTTCATAGAAAATCGACCGGCTCATAACAAGATCGCACACCTACATTTGAACAAGCTGAACGCCCGGTATCCTCGCAGCCAGCTCAGGAACGGCAGCCTCGCGGCACACGGGAAGGTCCGCTTAATGCTGCTTGGTTCCCCACCTGACATGGTTCACGGGTTCCAGTTGCGCAAGACCGATCCATCAACACCGCTTACGCGGCCCAGACGGCACTCAGACTTGCCCGGGTGTAGGAGTTCATCCCTGCTGTAGCGGATTGCAGGTTACAGGGCACCGCTATCTCCCCGACTAGTGCGACCTTGTTACAAGCCGGTCGGCTGTAACAAAGGGTTAAATTAGTTGACCTTGCTGTCGATAAACTCAGCCAGCTCACCGAAGGTGGTGATCTTCTGATCTTCCATCTCCAGCTCAACGCCCAGCTCGCTCTCCAGATCCATGATCATCTCAACGATGTCCAGAGAATCGATGCCCAGGCTTTCGAAAGTGCTGTCGGGAGTGATCTCGCCGGCATCCAGATCCAGCTGCCGCGCGGCGTATGCTACCAATTTTTCGTACATATCGTTGCCTCCAATCAGAATGGTTTGGATTATCAGCGTTATTTTATTACATGGGCCGCATTTTGTCAATGGGCGTTTTTTCAGCCTGCCGAAGAGCCGGCGGCGTGGGCGGTTGCCCAGGCGATCTGCAGGTTGAAGCCGCCGGTGTAGGCATCGCAATCGAGAACCTCTCCGGCAAAGTAGAGCCCCGGCACCAGCTTCGACTCCATGGTTTTAGGGTCGACCTCGGAGACCTTGATGCCGCCGGAGGTGATGATCGCCTCCGCCACCGGCCGCTTGCCGGTGATCTCTACGGGAAACGCCTTTAATAGCTCCACAAGGCCGCGGCGCTGCTGGCGGGTCAGGGAGTTGGCCTGCAGAGCAGGATCGATGCCAAGCCGGCGCAGCACCACCGGGATCATGCTCCGGGGCAGCAGATCCGTCAGGGCGTTTTCCATAGAGCGGTTGCGGTACTGCTCCAGATCCCGCAGAATCCGGTCATTCAGCTTGCCTTCGTCCAGAGCCGGCTTCAGGTCGATGAGTAAACGGCAGCCGTCACCTTTCAGGTGGCAGCTGGCGGAAAGCACGGTAGGCCCGGATACGCCGAAGTGGGTAAAGAGCAGCTCGCCGAAGTCCTTGTAGAGGAGCTTCCCCTTGGCGCTGAGCAGCTTGACCCCCACATTCCGCAGGGAAAGTCCCTGCATGGCGGGGCAGTCCTCCCCTGCCGCTTCCAGCGGAACAAGAGACCCCTGAGGCGCAATGACCGTATGCCCCAGCTTTTTCGCCATGGCGTAGCCATCGCCGGTAGAGCCGGTGGTGGGATAAGACACGCCGCCGGTGGCAAGAATCACCCAGCGGCAGGAAAGCCGCTCCTGCCCCGTCTGCACGCCGGTGACAGCGCCGTTTTCCGTAAGGATCTCCGTTGCCCGGAGATTCCGGACGGTCACGCCGGACTTTTTCAGCTCCCGCTGCAGGCAATCCAGCACCGAAGCCGCCTTGTCCGACACCGGGAACACCCGGTTGCCCCGCTCGGTTTTGAGTTCGCAGCCAAGGTTTGTAAAATATTCCATCACCGCTTTCGGCGGCAGCGCCTCCATGGCGCTGTACAAAAACCGGGGGTTGCGGGGTACATTGGCCAGTACCTCGGCGGCAGTGCAATCGTTGGTCACATTGCAGCGGCCTTTGCCGGTGATCAGCAGCTTCCTGCCCAGGCGGTCGTTGCGCTCCAGCAGCAGCACCCGCTGACCCCGCCGGGCGGCTGTGGCGGCTGCCAGCATCCCCGCCGGGCCGCCGCCGATGACGATTCCATCAAAATTCATAGCTTATCCCCTGTTTCGTAGACATGGTATTCCCGCCAGATCTGCTCCAGTGAGCTGAAGGTGCGGCTGAGCTCCCCTTCGCACCGGGCGGCAATGGCAACGATCAGGGCGTTCACAAGGCTCATGGGGGCAACCAGAGAGTCGGCCAGCGAAAGCATACCGCTCTTGGCTACCAGCACATGGTTGGAGGTTTCCCCAAGGGGCGAAAGGGCGCTGTCGGTAATGCCGATGACCTTGGCGCCGGTAGAGCGGCAGTAGCGGGCGCCCTGCACCGTAGCGGAGCAATACCGGGGGAAGCTGAAGGCGATCACCGCGTCCTGGGCGCTGACGGATACGATGCTTTCAAACATCTCCCCCACGCCGGAGGCGGTTACCACCTTTACATTGGGCAGCATATACCCCAGATAATAGCCCAGAAACTCCGCCAGCGGCGCAGCGGAACGGGCCCCCAGAATCACCACCTGCCGGGCAGCCAGCACCGCATCCACGGCGGCGGCGAAGTGGGCGTGGTCCACCGTTTCTTTGGTGCGGCGCAGCCGGTCCATATCCGACTGCAGCACGGTGTCCAGAACATTCTCCCCGGCAATATGGGAGCTTGCCACCTCCATGCGCTGCACGGAGGTCAGCCGGGTCAGCACCGTTTCCTGCATGGCCTTCTGCATGGCGGGGTAGCCATCGAACCCCAGCTCCACCGCAAAGCGGACCACCGTAGACTCGCTGACCCCCACGGTCTTGCCAAGGCGGGAGGCGGTCATAAAGGCGGCCTTTTCGTAGCTTTCGGTGATGAACCGGGCAATGGCCCGCTGCCCCCGGGAAAAGGTATGGGCGTTGGTTTGCAGCAAAGTAAGGATGTCGGATTGCATGGTGCCTCGCTCCTTTTCAATGTTTCTGAGAATATGGTAGCAGACAGCCGCCAATTTTGCAAGAGCCTGACGGAAAAATTGCAAAAGAGACCTATTTTGTGCAGCTTTTACGATTCATTCCCGCTTTCTTTGCAAGGATAATGATTGACCAAACAATAACACCACCCTGACGGGTGGTGTTATGATTGGAATACATTTTCCGATTTTGTCCTTCTATGCGGAAATCAGCTTCAAAATCACTTGTTTTCAAACTTTTGAAGCCACTCTGTAGGCAAAACATATTCTTTTCCTTGAATGCAAATCGAATATGCCAAATCGTTATAGGAGGTTATCTCCATCCGGACTGCCAAATAGGGTTCTACCTCAAAGAATCCGTAGATCACACCATAAAGATAACAGTTTTCCAGATTTCCGTTGGGCTGCTTGATTAAGTCGTACAGCCCTGCTTCGTGAGGATCCTTTTGTGAGCGGACATCAGATAAAAAACTTGCAATTTCAGATGGATCCATCATTATTTTTGAATTTTCTTTATAGGAAGAAAATTCCAGCCGGATGCAATTATCGACAGAGAAATCAAATTGCGGTAAGGAAGTCTTGCGATAAATGCCAAACCATTCATTATCGGGAGTGCGTCTGATTAGTATATTGTCGTTACCCGTATCTGTAAACGCAAACATTCCGGTTTGATACGAAACCCCTAAGTGCTGCGAAGTCTTTTCTTCCCCCTGTACGCTGCCGACAAATTCCATTTCACACAAAATGCAAAGAAGTCCTTCGTTTGCCAAATGTGCATACTCAACTCCCGAATCACTGACTATATTACCGTTCTCATTTATGATAAATTCATGACTGATTGAAGGCACATCCGTATGGGTCTGATCCGGCTGAATATTGTGAGAACAACCGCATAAAAGTGTAAGAAATACTAAAATCAAGCATATAGCCTTCTTCATATTTGCACCTCCGATTGTTTTTTCACATACAGGGCTCTTGGAGCAGCTTATTCTTCGGTGGCGGCGGGGATTTCTTCGGCAGGTTCTTCCGGAAGCTCGGCGGGAATATCCACCGGGTCGGGAGGCAGCTTTTTCAGCTGCGCGCCGTACTTCACGCCGATAATCAGGTAGTACAGCACCCAGATGTGCATCAGAGCATCCAGGATGCCTTCGGTAAAGCCGCCCGGCAGGTAAATAAGTACCATGGCAATCGTGTCCAGAATAAACAGCACCAGCGCCGCGATCATCCAGCCGTAGCGGTTCTTGCTGAAGATCCAGCACAGGAAATACAGCAAAATGCAGACAGCGGCGATGCCATAGAGGAAGGGCGCTACGGCAGGAAGCTCCAGGCCCATCACCTGACCGCCTACGGCGAACAAATAAGGCACGGTGGCAGAGAACAGGAACATGGTGTCGGTGTTCATGAACAGAAGGGCGATGTTGATGAGGGTGAAGCCTGCCATCAGCAGCAGGTTGGCCCGGGCAGAGTTGTACTTCTGCTGGGCAATGGCCCGGGGCGTTACGGTAGTTTCCATGGGAATGCCTCCTTTTTCGAGATATATTCATAATAGCACGTCTATTTACGGTAGTCAAGTGTGAATGCGGAGAGTGTGAGATTCGTTTGCATTTTCCCCTACGGGGAAAATTATGGTTTTGCCGCCGTCCAGCCGGCGGCAAACAACAGTCCCCAGGACTGTTGTAACTTACTTTCGAATCTCATCAACATTCTCCGCCATAGGAAAAGACCACCCAGCGGGTGGCCTTTTCCTATGGCGGAGAGTGTGAGATTCGAACTCACGGTGGGTTGCCCCATCACCGGTTTTCAAGACCGGCTCCTTAAACCGCTCGGACAACTCTCCATGCGCTCCCAATATACCACCCCAGCCGGGAAAAGTCAAGCCGATGCCGGACAGTCCCAAAAGACAAGGTTACGGATTGCCACGGCGGCAATGCCGCCTCGCAATGACATGGGAAGTCGACAGTTTCTTGTCATTCCGAGCCGCAACACGGCGTGGTACCCCAAGGGCACTTCCTCGCGCTTTGCCCTCAAGGCGGAATCCGCTTCAACAGCCGGTTGCAAAGGCGGGGGTTTTGTGGTATACTGGGGAAAAACAGAGGAAAGGAAACCGGCTATGACAAAAACCATTCTCTTTGATCTGGACGGAACGCTGACCGACTCCGGCGAGGGCATTTTCAACTGCACCATCCCGGTTCTGGAGCATTTCGGCCTGCCCATCCCCGCCCGGGAGGATATGCGCTTTATGGTAGGCCCTCCGCTGGAATACAGCTTCCGCCGCTTCGGCGTGCCGGAAGACAAGGTCTGGGAGGCCATCGAGATCTACCGCCGGCGGTATGTCACCATCGGCAAGTATGAAAACTTCCCCTACCCCGGCATTGAGGCGCTGCTGCAAAAGCTCCGGGCCGACGGTCACCGGCTGCTGGTGGCTACCTCCAAGCCGGAAACCATGGCGGTGGACATTCTGACCAAGTTTGGCCTTGCCCCCTATTTTGACCGGATCTGCGGCGCATCCTTAGACGCCAGCCGCGGCACGAAATCCCAGGTCATCGCCTACCTGCTGCAGCTGACCGGCGGCGTGGAGAAGCCCATTATGGTGGGCGACACCTCCTACGATGTGCGCGGCGCCGCGGAGCACGGCATCGCCACCATCGGCGTTGCATGGGGCTACGGCGAAACGGAAGACATGGTAAATGCCGGAGCGGCCGCTATCGCCGAAACCCCCGAAGACCTCTACCGCCTGCTGAGCCAATAAAAAACGCTGCCTTTGGAAACCCAAGGGCAGCGTTCTTACTTATCCGGGGAAAATATTGGTCAGCAGGATCACAAAGGGCAGCACCAGAGAAAACAGACTGATGAGCCAGGGATACAGAGTTCTGCGGGAGCAGAACATCAGCACAAGGCAGGCCAGCGTAACAACAAGGGGGGTAAACACCGCCGCCTCTTTGGATACCATCTGCAGAAATTCGCCGTTTTCCTGAAGCAGAATGCCCACAGGCTCCGGCAGCCGGTCCCAGCAATAGTCCGCGATCATCACCGCAGCCACTACCACCGGCGCGGCCAGAAACAGCTTATGGGTCCGCTGGAAAAAGCTATAGATCACCCGGAAGAAATTTCCGATGCCTATGGCTACATTCCCCGCCGCCTGCAGGGCAGCCGGGGTTTCCTTGCGGGTGTTTTTCTTACTCATACCGTCACCTCCGGGGTCGAACTGGGATTAGTATACCACACTTTTCCGATTTACGCAAGACAGAGATAAACTGTCCGTTTTATTACCCTTTCATCATGGTAGACTTCTGTCAGAAAATAAAAAACAGGAGGTACTTTCCATGAAAACCGCAGCCAGATACAACTACTACGCCAACCACGCCCCCAAGGCCCGCCGCTATCCCAACGCCGCCTCGGCCCGCTATTTTGTCGGCCGCATTCTCGACGGCCTGCTGGCCGCCGGCATTACGGTTGCGGTGGTGGCAATATTCCTCTTTTTGCTGGTGCTGGCCGCCTGATCACTTCCGGCGGTTCTCCCGGTAGAGGATCGCCAGACCCTTTACCAGCAAGTCCTTATCGTAGATCATGGGGGTCTTGCACATGGGAATGATGAACTTGCTCAGGCCGCCGGTGATGATCACCGTAGTCTTGTAGCCCAGCTCCTGCTCCATCCGCTCCAGCATACCGTCCAGCGTACAGGCCGCGCCCATCATGATGCCGCTTCGCATGCAATCGATGGTGTTGCGGCCTACCGCCTTTTTGGGGGTGTCCAGCTGCAGGCCCGGCAGCAAAGCGGTGCGCTGGGTCAGGGCATCCAGAGAGATCCGCACGCCGGGAATGATGCAGCCGCCCACCAGAGCGCCGTTGGGGTCCAGCACCACCATGGTGGTGGCAGTACCCATGTCGATGACCGTCAGCGGAGGCTTATGCTCCCGCAGCGCCGCCACGCAGCCCAC
Source organism: Faecousia sp. (assembly GCA_045532755.1). Taxonomy (GTDB): domain Bacteria; phylum Bacillota; class Clostridia; order Oscillospirales; family Oscillospiraceae; genus Faecousia. The sequence goes on along the minus strand of JAZSGN010000009.1, from coordinate 12,575 downwards.
AACCAGGTCGGCGCCGGTCTGGCTGGGGTTCTCCAGCAGGATGTTCAGCCCCGTCTTCAGCCCCGGGCCTACCACAAGGCTGGTCTTGCCGGTGAGCTTCTTCACCGCCGTCTGCAGGGAGTTGAGCACCTGCGGCACAACGGATGCGATGATGCTGCCCTCGATTTTCTCTACCTCGATCTGATAGATATCGAGAATGTTCTTCAGGTCGATGCAGTATTCATCGGAGGTTTTGGTGGCATCGGTGCGGATGCGGGCTTCGAAGAGAATCTTCTCCCCGTCCACAACGCCGATAACGATATTGGAATTGCCTACATCAATCGTCAGGATCATATTGTTTCCTCCAGCTCCGCCTGCGTCAGAATCCGGCAGGCGGTTATTTCGTTATTTTGGATCTCGATCAAAGCGCAGCTGCCTGAGAAGCTGCCGCATTGGCCGGGATTGATGAGCCAGAGCCCATCTTCCTGCCGGCACAGCGCCTTGTGGGTGTGGCCGAAAAGGGCTGCCTTCGCCCCCCGCTTGCGGGCTTCGTAACAAAGCTTTTCCAGCCCCTGCTTCACGCCCTCCCGGTGGCCGTGGGTCATATACAGCACCACGCCCCCAACGCTGTAGCACAGCAGCTCCGGCTGCAGGCCGATGCAGCGGTAGTAATCGCAGTTGCCCATCACCTGATGAAACCGGGTGCCGGGAAATTCTGCGGCAAGGGCGCTGCCGTCGTCAAAATGGTCGCCAAGGTGGATCACCGAATCCGGGCGAAGGGCCTTCACGCAATAGCGCATAAAGCTCATGCCGGAGTGGGAGTCGGATAAAACCAGAATCTTCATGTCACCATCTCCTTTGGCCGCGCATATAGTAGTATAGACCGTAACGGATATTATAGCAGACTTTTTGACAGGAGGCAATCGAATGCAGGAAAATTCCCATAATTTTTCTATGCAGGAGGCCCTGCGTCTGGCCCAAAGCGATGCCGGGCAGCAGCTTCTTGCCCATTTACGCGCCGCTGACCCTCAGGCGCTGTCCAAGGCTATGGCCTATATCGCCGCCGGCGATTATCAGAAGGCCATGGCGGTGCTGAAGCCGGTGATGGGCGACCCGAAAGCAAAGGATGCCCTGAACCGGCTGGGTGAATAGCCATGGAGGACCTTCAGGATCAGTTGGGAGCAATGCTGGCCAATCCCCAGCTGATGCAGCAGATCATGGCTATGGCCCAGAGTCTGGGCTCTCAGCCGCCCCCGAAGCCGGAGCCGGCAGCGCCGAATATCGACCTTTCCGCGGTGCAGAAGCTGGCGAGCCTTGCCGGCAGCACCTCCGCCGACAGCCACCAGCGGGCATTGCTGGCGGCGCTGCGGCCCTACTTATCCCCCCAGCGGATCGCAAAGCTGGAAAAAGCCATGCGGGCGGCGAAGCTGGCGAAGCTGGCCACCGGCCTGCTGGCGGAAAGGAGCTAGAGAATGTATAACCGCTATATTCCCCAGCCCGACGGCTCCTACCGCCGCAGCAGCGCCGAGGCTCAGCCCAAGCCCCGAAAAGAAGCGGAGCCTGCCTGCCCGCCTCCGGAGCCGCCCCGGAAAGACTTCCCCCGGAAAGAGCCGCCCCGGCAGGACCAGCCAAATGCCGGCAATCTCGGCTTTTTGCGGCAGCTGCTGCCGAAGAATATCGATTCCGCCGACCTGATCGTGGTGCTGCTGCTGATCCTTATGGCCGGCGACTGCCCCGAGGAGCGGAGCAACGCCCTGCTGACTCTGGCACTTTATTTTATAATGTAAGAACAGCCGGCAGATTTTCTCTGCCGGCTGGTGCTTTATTCTTCGATGTACTTAACGGCGGTACCGTAGGCAATAACCTCTGCCGCGCCCTGCATAACCGAGGACGAGCCGAAGCGGATATTGATGATGGCATCGGCGCCCAGGGCAACCGCCTCATCCACCATCCGCTTGGTGGCGATCTGCCGGGCTTCGGTGACCATTTCGGTGTAGCCCTTCAGCTCACCGCCCACCAGGGTCTTCATGCCGGCCATGAAGTCCTTGCCAAAGTTCTTGGTCTGCACCACAGTACCCTTGACGATACCAAGGGCTTCCAGTTTCTTGCCGGGTACATAGTCGATATTCAGCAGCAGCATAATTCTTCCTCCAGAATCAATATTTTTTGGATTCTTCGTATTCCTCGCTGCCCAGCTCCGCAAGCCGCTGGCGCAGAGAAACCACAATGCCCACGATCACAGCAATCAGCAGCAGAATGTAGATCACCAAAATCACGATCACGCCGCCAATGGCCATGGCCTCGGAAACTACGATGCCCACATAGGCCAGCAGCACCGCAGCGATCAGCGCCAGCAGCACACCGGCGCAGATGATAGCGCCCTTGCGGGCCTTCTTCGGATTTTCCATGGGGATGCCTCCTTATCTGGCAACAAAGCCCACCTTCTTATAAACCTTCCGCAGGGTCTTTTCCGCCACAAAGCCCGCCTTCTCCGCGCCGGCGCGGAACACGCTTTCGAGATACGCCTTATCCTTCATCAGCCGGGCGCTTTCCTCCCGGATGGGCCGCAGGGTCTCCACCACCGCTTCGCCTACCCGGGGCTTGAACACGCCGTAGCCGCAGCCGGCAAACTCCTTCTCGATTTCTTCAAAGGTCTTGCCGGTGACGGCGGAGTAAATGGTCATCAGGTTGGCAACGCCGGGCTTATTCTCCCGGTCGTAGCGGACGCAGTTTTCGGTGTCGGAGTCGGTGATGGCCCGTTTGAACTGGCGCATGATCACCTCCGGCGCATCCATCAGCAGCACCCGTCCGGTGTCCTCGTTTTCCGACTTGGACATCTTGGCGGTGGGGTTCGTCAGGCTCATGATCCGGGCGCCCACCTTGGGAACATAGGGCTCGGGGATCTTGAACACATCGCCGTAAATGCCGTTGAAACGGCGGGCGATGGTGTGGGTCAGCTCAACATGCTGCTTCTGGTCGTCGCCTACGGGAACGAGATCCGGCTGGTACAGCAGAATGTCCGCTGCCATGAGAGCGGGATAGGTAAAAAGGCCGCCGTTGATATTGTCCGCATTCTTGGCGGATTTGTCCTTATACTGGGTCATGCGGCTCAACTCGCCGAACATGGCGTAGCAATCCAGCACCCAGCCCAGCTCCGCGTGCTGGTGGACATGGCTCTGGATGAACAGGGTGTTCTTTTCCGGGTCAAGGCCGCAGGCGATGTACTGAGCCAGCTGCTCCAGCGTACGCCGCCGCAGGTCGGCAGGATTCTGCCGCACGGTGATGGCGTGCATATCCGCCATAAAATAAAAGCAGTCAAACTCCTCGCTTCTTGCGCCCCAGTTACGGATAGCGCCGAGGTACGAGCCCAGCGTCAGGTCGCCGGAGGGCTTGATGCCGGAGAGCATTCTTTTTTTCGGTGTCTGTTCCATTGGTATCACGCTTCTTTCCAGATTATGTAGGAACATTCTAGCATATCCCAAAGAAAAACGCAACGAAAAATTGACTTTGCCGCCGGGGTTTGGTATAGTAACAGAAGATTTTTGAAATTGAGGTAGCGTTTTATGGATTATTGCGTACTTGCAGACCTTCTGTTTCCCCATGTAACCGAGACCCCTGCCGATGTGCAGGCCAAATTCCCCCAGCGGCAGCTGCCGGAGGGCGCTGTGGTCACCCGTATGGCGCCGTCCCCCACCGGCTTTGTGCATCTGGGCAATCTGGTGCAGGGCATGATCTCCGAGAGAATGGCCCACCAGTCCGGCGGCGTGCTGTTCCTGCGGGTGGAAGACACCGATGCCAAGCGGGAAGTTCCCGGCGCGGTGGAGGTGCTGATCAACACCCTGAAGCACTACGGCATCCACTTCGACGAGGGCGCCACCATCGACGGCGACAGCGGCCTCTACGGCCCTTACCGCCAGCGCAGCCGGGCCGCGATCTACCATGTGTTTGCCCGTCAGCTGGTGCTCGAAGGCAAGGCTTACCCCTGCTTCTGCACCGAGCAGGAGCTTGTTGCCATCCGTGAGCAGCAGGAGGCCAACAAGGAGACCACCGGCTACTACGGCAGCTACGCCATCTGGCGTGACCGCCCCATTGAGGATGTCAAGGCCCAGCTGGCCGCCGGCAATCCCTGGGTGCTGCGTTTTCGCAGCGAGGGCAGCGCAGAGAACCAGTTCAAGTTTGACGATCTGGTTAAGGGCAAGCTGACCATCACCGAGAACAATGTAGACCATGTGCTTCTCAAGTCCGACGGCATCCCCACCTACCACTTCGCCCACGCGGTGGACGATCAGCTGATGCGTACCACCCATGTGGTGCGGGGCGACGAGTGGCTGCCCAGCCTTCCCTTCCACATTCAGCTGTTTAAGGCGCTGGGCTTCCGGCTGCCCAAGTATGTGCATATCGGCCCCCTGATGAAAATGGACGGCACTTCCAAGCGCAAGCTCAGCAAGCGCAAGGACCCGGAGCTGGCTCTGACCTTCTACAAGGCCGAAGGCTTCCCCATTCAGGCGGTGCGGGAGTACCTGATGACGGTGCTCAACTCCAACTTTGAGGACTGGCGCCGGGCCAACCCCGATGGAAACATCGACGATTTCAAGTTCAGCCCCAAGAAGCTGAACCCCGCCGGCAGCCTGTTCGACTATGCCAAGCTGGTGGATGTTTCGAAGAATGTGATCTCCCGGATGACCGCCGAAGAGGTTTACAGCCTTCTGTCCCAGTGGGCAGAGGAATTCGATCCCGACTTCGGCGAAAAGCTGGCCTCTGACCCCGCCTTCGCCACCGCCATTCTGGCCATCGGCCGGGGCGGCAAGAAGCCCCGCAAGGATCTGGCAGTTTGGAAGGATGCCAAGGATTACATGGGCTTCTTCTACGACAGCTATCTGGCCTGCCCGGTGTTTGACGAGAAGTTCTCCCATGAAACCGTCCGCACCGTGCTGGAGAAGTTCCTTGCCGCCTACGATCCTGCCGATGATGCAGGCGTATGGTTCGACAAGGTCAAGGCCATCACAAACGAAATGGGCTTCACTACCGACATGAAGGCCTACAAGGCTGACCCCACCGCCTTCCCCGGCACGGTTGCCGACATTTCCGCTATGATCCGCATGGCCATCACCGGCAAGACCAACTCCCCGGATCTGTACTCCGTTATGCAGATCCTGGGCAAAGACCGCTGCGCCGACCGGATCCAAAAGGCCATCGCATCCCTTTGATACCAAAAGGCAGCCGCAAGCAGCGTGATACTCCTGACCGAGTATCACGCTGTTCTATTCGCCTGCGGCGAGTGATATCGCTTCGCAGTGATATTCGGCTTGCGCCGAGTGATATTCGCTGCGCGAGTTTGGGGCGAATAGAATATCACTAAGCCCAATGGGCTTAATACCACTTTCGCAACGCGAAAATATCACGCTGACTTTCGTCAGCATATCACTTGACATACAAAAAAGAGAAGACTCGTTGCGCAAACGAATCTTCTCTTTCTTGGTTGTTAGTGGGTTAGGGCAGCTTTTCGGCTGCCTTTATTTTTTAGCTGCGGATTGCCACGCCGCTAAAGCGGCTCGCAATGACAGAGCAGAGCGGAAACTCGTATGTCATTCCGAGGGGAAGCGAGCCGAGCGCTGCCGGTGGCAGATGAAGCGAGGTGAGCGAGTGGCAGCGGTCAAAATTTCGTGAGCGAATAGCGAGCAAGAAATTTTGGGTACCGCAACAGGTGCAGCGACCGTGGGAATCCGTAGTGTTATCTCAAATCTCCACCAGCTCGTATTCCCTGCTGCCGATGCCCAGCTTTACCGCGTGGTCAATGGCAGACATCCAGTTGGTTTCCGGATGGGTGTTCTTGAAGTGGTCGTGGTGATGATGGGGCTTTTCCGAAAGGATACTGCCGGCGATCACCGGCTGGCGGTTCACCGCGTCGGCGCAGGCGATATCCAGCGCCACCGGGTCGAAGGAGGCGAACATACCCACATTCGGCACGATGGGAACATCGTTCTCGGCGTGGCAATCGCAGTAGGGCGAAACATCCACCACCAGACTGATGTGGAAATGGGGGCGGTCCTTCAGCACCGCAAGGGTATACTCAGCGATCTTGCAGTTGAGGATATCGTTGCTCTCATCGTTGGCGGCATCCACCGCATCCACCGGGCAAACACCGATGCACCGTCCGCAGCCGACACAGCGGCTGTGGTCGATGGAGGCCTTCCGGTTTTCGATGGTCAGGGCGTTGTGGGCGCAGTTTCTGCGGCATGCGCCGCAGCCGATGCACTTATCGGCATAGATAACAGGCTTGCCGGCGCTGTGCATTTCCATCTTGCCGGCCCGGGAGCCACAGCCCATGCCCAGGTTCTTCAGAGCGCCGCCGAAGCCGGTGGCCTCATGGCCCTTGAAATGGTTCATGGAAATAATAATGTCCGCATCCATAATGGCTCTGCCGATCTTGGCTTCTTTTACATAGTCGCCATCGATGGGAACCAGCACCTCGTCCGTACCCTTCAGGCCGTCGGCGATGAGGACATGGCAGCCGGTAGCAAAGGGATTGTAGCCGTTTTCATAGGCGGCTTCCAGATGATCCAGCGCATTTTTCCGGCGGCCTACATAAAGGGTGTTGCAGTCCGTCAGGAAGGGTCTTCCCCCCTGCTCCTTGATGAGGTCCACCACCACCTTGGCATAGTTGGGCCGCAGGTAGGAAAGATTACCGGGCTCGCCGAAGTGGATCTTGATGGCAGGAAATTTATTGTTAAAATCAATGCCCTGGGTCATGCCGGCAGTCTTAATGAGCCGTGCCAGCTTCATGGGAAGATTCTCCCGGAATGTGGTGCGGAAATTGGTGTAGTAAACCTTCGACGGCGCCATAGCGATATCCTCCTGCGTATTATTTTATCTGATTTCAGTATAGCGAAGAGGCGGCAGAAAGTCAACGGCAGAAAAAGTTATCCGCCACAGATAAAAATGCAAAATATTCTATCTCTGGTGGTTACCCGTGGCTAACCGCAACAATCTGTGGTGCGGAAATTGCATTTATCGGTAAAAGTATATGGAATTCCGGCAGAAGCCTTGTTGACTTCCCCGCCATTCTTCTGTATAATAACCTTGCCTAACAATGGCATGGGGCAAAAACTGTCCCGGATATATCTATTATTCCAAAAAGGAGCGATATATATGAACTACCCCTACGAAGGCTGGCGCGGCTTTGAGGGCGGCACCTGGGTCAAGGAGATCAACCTCAGAAGCTTCATCCGCCACAACTACACCCCCTACAACGGCACCGAAGACTTCCTGGAAGGTCCTACCGAAGCCACCCTGGCTCTGTGGGATCAGGTCATGGATCTGACCCGGCAGGAGCGTGAGGCCGGCGGCGTGCTGGATATGGACACCAAGATCATCTCCACCATCACCTCCCATGGCCCCGGCTACCTGAACAAGGACCTGGAGAAGATCGTCGGCTTCCAGACCGACAAGCCCTTCAAGCGCGCCATGATGCCCTACGGCGGTATTCGTATGGCAGAGAAGGCCTGCGCCGACAACGGCTACACCATCGACCCCGATGTGAAGGAATTCTTCACCACCCACCGCAAGACCCACAACGCCGGCGTATTCGACGCCTACACCCCCGAAATGCGGGCCTGCCGCTCCAGCCATATCATCACCGGTCTGCCCGATGCCTATGGCCGCGGCCGTATCATCGGCGACTACCGCCGGATCGCTCTGTATGGCGTTGACCGCCTGATCGAGGACAAGCAGGAGCAGAAGGTGGAGACCCGCTCCGCCATGTACGCCGATGTGATCCGTGACCGCGAGGAGCTGTCTGAGCAGATCCGGGCCCTGAACGATCTGAAGAAGATGGCCGCTTCCTACGGCTTCGATATCTCCAAGCCTGCCAAGAATGTGCAGGAGGCTGTCCAGTGGCTGTACTTCGGTTATCTGGCCGCCGTCAAGGAGCAGAACGGCGCCGCCATGAGTCTGGGCCGTACCTCCACCTTCCTGGATATCTACGCCGAGCGTGACCTGCGGGAAGGCACCTTCACCGAGAAGGAAATTCAGGAGATCGTGGACCACTTCATCATGAAGCTGCGTCTGATCAAGTTCGCCCGTACCCCCGAGTACAACGCCCTGTTCTCCGGCGATCCCCAGTGGGTCACGGAGTCCATCGGCGGCGTAGGCATCTGCGGCCGTCCCTTCGTTACCAAGGTGTCCTACCGCTACCTGCACACCCTGAAGAACCTGGGCCCCGCTCCCGAGCCCAACCTGACGGTTCTGTGGTCTGTGCATCTGCCTGAGAACTTCAAGCGCTTCTGCGCCAAGACCTCCATCGAGACCTCCTCTGTCCAGTATGAGAACGATGACCTGATGCGCTTCACCCATGGCGACGACTACGCCATCGCCTGCTGCGTATCTTCCATGCGGGTTGGTAAGGAAATGCAGTTCTTCGGCGCCCGCGCCAACCTGGCCAAGTGCCTGCTGTACGCCATCAACGGCGGTGTCGACGAAATCAGCGGCAAGCAGGTAGGCCCCGAGTACCGTCCCATCACCTCTGAGTACCTGGACTACGACGAGGTCATGAGCCGCTACGATGCCATGATGCAGTGGCTGGCCGGCGTGTATGTCAACACCCTGAACATCATCCACTACATGCATGACAAGTACTGCTACGAAAAGATCCAGATGGCGCTCCACGACAAGCATGTGACCCGCTGGTTCGCCACCGGTATCGCCGGCCTGTCCGTTGTGGCCGACTCTCTGTCCGCCATCAAGTACGCCAAGGTCAAGGTCATTCGTGACGAGAAGGGTCTGGCTGTGGACTACGAGGTAGAGGGCGACTTCCCCAAGTACGGCAACGACGATGACCGTGTCGACTCCATTGCCTACGACATCGTGCATATGTTCATGGAGCATATCCGCAAGAACCACACCTACCGCGAATCCATCCCCACCACTTCCATTCTGACCATCACCTCCAACGTGGTCTACGGCAAGAACACCGGCTCTACCCCCGACGGCCGTAAGCGCGGCGAAGCCTTCGCCCCCGGCGCCAACCCCATGCACCGCCGGGATACCCACGGCGCGGTGGCTTCTCTGGCCTCCGTTGCCAAGCTGCCCTTCATCGATGCCCAGGACGGCATCTCCAACACCTTCTCCATCATCCCCGGCGCTCTGGGCAAGGATGACCAGATGTTCATGGGCGATATCGATGTAGATCTGGGCTGCGGCGCCGGCGGCTGCATCAGCCCCACCCTGTTCGAAGGTCTCGACACCGACGAGCAGTAATCTCACTTATTCTCAACAGGAGGAATTTACTATGGCTGCTACCGAAAAGCAAATCGACAATCTGGTTGCCCTGCTGGACGGCTATGTCCAAAAAGGCGGCCACCACCTGAATGTGAACGTATTTTCCCGTGAGACCCTGCTGGACGCGCAGGCTCACCCCGAGCGCTATCCCCAGCTGACCATCCGTGTCAGCGGCTACGCGGTCAACTTCATCAAGCTGACCAAGGAGCAGCAGGATGAGGTCATCTCCCGTACCTTCCACGAAAAGGTTTAACCGCTATGACGGGCAGAGTTCATTCCCTGGAGTCCTTCGGCACTGTTGACGGGCCGGGACTGCGCTATGTCGTGTTCCTGCAGGGATGCCCCATGCGCTGCCTGTACTGCCACAACCCCGACACCTGGGACCCCTCCGGCGGCACGGAAATGACCGCCGGGGAGATCCTTGCCCAGTTCCGCAAGAACCGGGAGTTCTACAGTAACGGCGGCATCACCGTCACCGGCGGCGAGCCGCTGCTGCAGGTGGATTTTCTGATCGAGCTGTTCACGCTGTGCCGGCAAGAGGCCATCCACACCTGCATCGACACCTCCGGCATTACCTACCGGGGCGGCGACTCCGGTTACGACCGGAAGCTGGAGCAGCTGCTGTCGCTGACGGATCTGGTGATGCTGGACATCAAGCACATCGACCCTGCCGCCCACAAAGCCCTCACCGGCCAGGATAACGCCCATATCCTCCGCTTCGCCCGCCATGTCAGCGAGCTGGGCATCGAGCTTTGGGTGCGCCATGTGGTGGTGCCGGGGTATACCGACAAGGAAGAAGACCTTATTAAGCTGGGCCGCTTCCTCGGTACGCTGAAGCGGGTTCGGGCGCTGGATGTGCTGCCCTACCACACCATGGGCGTCAGCAAATACGCCCAGCTGGGCATGGAATACCCCCTCGCCGGCATCCCGGCGCTGGACAAGTCTGCCGCCGTTGCGGCGAAGCAGAAGATCCTGCAGGGTTTCCGGGAAGCCCGGCAAACTACATAATAGAAAACGCTGTGCCGCAAGGCACAGCGTTTTGTTTTATCTGGGCAGCCGCGTTCTTACGCCCTGCCGGTACTGCCGGGGGGTGGTATCCATATACTGCCGGAACACCCGGGCAAAATAGTTATCGTCGGGAAAACCGCATTGCCGCGCCACTTCCGAAACCGACAGCTTCGTTCCCGAAAGCAGGTGGGCGGCATGATCCATACGCCGCTGCATTACAAATTCCGTCAGGGTTTTTCCGGTCTCCTTCTTAAACAGCGCCGACAGATAGCTGGCGTTCACATTCAGCGCCGCGGCATGGGCCCGCAGGGAAAGGTCCGCCGTCAGGTCGGCATCGATCCGGCCGATGACCTGCTGAACCAAATCGCAGTAGCCTCCGATGGAAAACCGGCGCACCATGGCGCTGTACTGCAGGATCATTTCCTGCAGCAGCTGGGAAAAGTCATCCCAGCTTCCGCCCCGCTCGATCTTCCGGGCAAAGTCCGAGGAGATCCGGTCGATATACAGCGGATGCACCCCGCCCCGCTCCACCGCCTTACGCAGCAAGGTATTCAGAATAATGCCGTAGTTTTTGGCGTTACGCATGGGCTCCGGGGTGCGGTTTTCAATGATCAGCTGAGATACCCGGCGCATCATCAGCACCGCCTTGCGGCTGCTGCCCCGGCTGACCAGCTCGATCAGCTCGTTTTCGAAATGATACCGCTGCTCCAGAAGCCGCATCCGGGCGGTGATATCCTCCTCGGGGAGGATTTCTCTCTGCTCCGGCTGCTCCTGTGGGGAATAAGAAAGATTCAGCTCCTCGGTTTCAAACCGGTCTTTGCCCCACATGCTTTCCGCCAGCTGAGTCACCATAGCAAGCAGAAAGCCGCCGTCTGCTAGGATGGGAGTTGCGGACATGATCTCTTCAAACCGGGGGTAAAGCTCCTGAGGGATCTGCAGCTGAGCAGCCTTTTGCTGCAGGTAGTCCCGGCTCATATCAAAGGGCAGCCAGGGACCAACCACCAGCGCCGCCGTCTGATCCAGCCCCGGCAGCCGGAAGAAATAATACACGCATTCAAATTCGTCTGCAATGCGATACAGCACATTCTCCGAAGCCTGCCGGAACAGCTCCCCCAGAACCTCCGCCGGATATTTCTTCCAGCCCAGCAGGCCGCGAAGGCCCATATCCGGCAGCTGCTGCTGCAGATCCTCGGGAAGAACTCTCCGGGTGGCGATGTGCAGCCGCTCCATCACCGCCTCAAAATATTCCAGCTCCTTGCTGTATTTCAAATCGCTCCCCCACAATCTAAACAGTTTGCACAATTTAATTTTTGCGTTTTTTCTATTATCCATCATTTTCTATAATTTTTCAATACCAAATCCAAAAAAAGTTTATCTTTTAACAAATTTTGTGCTAACGGTTTGCATTTTGCTTTGATACAATGTAAATGGTTCTGAAGGAACTAAAGAAAAACATAGAAAAGAGGCTGCTGCTATGGCTAAGAAACCCCGCACCCTTGACGAAAAGGGCTTCCCCAAGTTTGGCATCCGCGACAAGCTGGCCTATGCTGCCGGCGACGCAGGCTGCAACCTGAGTTTTGGTCTGAAGAACACGGTTCAGACCTTCTGGCTCGTTTTCATGATGATGGAGACCGGTCTGTTCTCTCTGCTTCTGGTGCTGGTTCAGGCATGGGATGCCATCAACGATCCGCTCATTGGCACTCTGATCGACCGCGACCAGAGAAAGTACAAGATGGGCAAGTACAAGACCTACATCTTCATCGGCGCCTGCGGTCTTCTGGTTGGCGGCGCTGCCGTATTCCTCCCCTTCCCCAATGCCAACACGGTCGTTAAGGCCATGCTGTTCATTCTGGGCTATGTGATCTGGGATGCAGCCTACACCATGGCAAACGTTCCCTACGGCACGATGCTGAACATCGTTACCGATAAGAACGAGGAAAGAGCCTCTCTGTCCGTATTCCGCTCCATCGGCGGCGCCATCGGCGGCATGGTTCCCGGCATCATCCTGCCGATGCTGATCTGGCACAAGGTCACTTTCGATCCCGCAAACCCCACCTGGTTCCTGGACAAGATCGAGATCCCCAAAGACGCAGAAGCTGCCTTTGCTCCCGAGAATTTCCTCACCAATCCCGTTACCGGCGAAGCCTATAAGCTGGGCGATAAGGTTCTGAGCCCCTCGGCTTGTCAAGCCAAGTGCAACACTTTGTTGATAAACTCATTAGGAGACAAATAACCAAGACATTTTCGAGGCCTGTTGTTAATCAACTCCAAAACAGCATCCAGCTGTTCGTCAGTAACTTTGGTGAAGTCGG
>JAZSGN010000051.1:0-37735 GCA_045532755.1 Faecousia sp. | reverse complement strand
AGTATTATATCATACTTGTCTAACAAATGGGGTGCAGTTCAGCCCCCCGGCTTGGCGTTTTTTTATATCAAATTCCGGGTTAGCGGCCTGTTCGGTTCGCACATCAAATAACGCTGTCATTGCGAGCCGCCATCGGCGGCGTGGCAATCCGTACTCCTTACGCACAATATACTGAATAGGAACGGATTCCCACGGTCACTTCGTTCCCTCGGAATGACAATGATGTTCGAGGGTGCTCAGCAAGTCACCGATAAATCGGAATTTTTCAGAATATTGAAATGAAAACCGGGCATGCTATCTGCGGAGGGATGGCAATGACAGAACGACAGTATCAGCGGCTGGTTAAGGAAATGTCGCCCAGATCGCCCATGGGCAAGGACTGCCTCAACGCCTTTTGGATCGGCGGCGCGATCTGTACCCTGGGTCAGCTTTTTATCAACGGCTACACCGCTCTGGGGCTGGAAAAAACCGACGCCAGCACCGCCGCGTCTATGACCCTGGTGTTGATCTCTGCCCTGTTGACGGGTCTAAGCTTGTATGACGATATCGCAAAAGTGGCAGGCGCAGGCACACTGGTCCCCATTACCGGCTTCGCCAATTCCATCGCCGCCCCAGCCGTGGAATTCAAAACCGAAGGTTTCATCCTTGGTGTCGGTGCGAAGATGTTCACCATCGCCGGGCCGGTGATCGTGTATGGTGTGAGCGCAAGTGTGGTATATGGCTTAATTTATTGGATTACAACATTATTTTAACGGGCGACCGCAGGTTGCACCTACGCATTCTTTCGTACATTTTCGAATAACATCGTAGGGGCGAACTGTGTTCGCCCGGAAAAAGGCACCGTTTTTACGGTGCCTTTTTCAATGCGTATTTTAATGGATTGTTTTCGATATATTCCCAAATTTCGTCATAATCCTGCTGATTTCGAATTCCATGGTCATAAAAGGATTTCTGCCAAATAGGTTTTCCTACTTGTTTCGTAATGGATCCTTTGAATTGTTTTATTACCCTTGATATCGTAGGGGCGAACTGTGTTCGCTCGTATGGATCAGCGTCAATAACAAGTATCATGTGGATATGATCTGGCATAATGCAATACTTATCCACTTTAACGGCATCATATATAGAACCTAATTTTTGAATCTCGCTATCCACGATCATTCCAATATCCGACAAGGTCACATTGGCGGGCGAACGCAGTTCGCCCCTACGGTCAGACCAGAAGATTTTCTCTCTGTTTGCGGTACAGACTGTGATGAAATATGCTCCGGGAGTGGAATAATCGTAATCAGTAATTCGAATGAGTTTTCGTTTCGGAAGAGTATCCATAGTCTTACTTTGTATATGTGTAGGTTTCAAATCCCCCTGCCCAATAAGTTTTATTCAAAAGACGAGGAGTTCTAAATCGGATGACCTTACGAATTTTGAAAGCATTGGGACGAAGAGAAAAACCGGGTTGATCTCTCAGTTGGTTGAGGGCGTCATTTGCTTTTTCCTTTGAGTCATAAATTCCAATATCAAAAAAGTGGAAGTGGTCTGGTTTAGCCGTAATGAAAAAATGAGTCAGACGATAGTAAATCAAAGATAGCCCCCCTTTCTTTTTCTGCAATAATTATACCATAGTACCAAATGAATGTAAATGTTTTTGAAATTTAGTCCTAATAGAACACGAATATATGAGTCCTAACCTTGACACACGCAGAGGGCTTCCTCCTTGGCCTCGTATAGTAGGATCTGTGACCACTTATGGTGTGAGCGCCAGCGTGGTGTATGGACTAATTTATTGGATTTACAAAATGGTAACGGGCGGTTAATAACCGCCTGTTTTCAATTATGCGAAAAAGCCTTAACCTAGTAATTCTTGAATCTGGAATTTAACAGCATCTGCTTTAACGATGATGCCTGTACCCCCAAATTCAACTTCAATTTGGGTGCGGAGGTCGAATTTGATTTCATAAATATATCGCACCAAAAGATCTAAGTTTAGCGAAAGATCTACATTTCCGGTAAAAAGAAGTCGGCGTATTTTATATTCGCCATCATCATAATGCTTAAAGCCAATAATTGTACATTCTTTTTCATGAGTAATGCATTCGATAGAACCATCGTGGAAATAATCATTTTCCTCGATAGCTGCCATGATATCTGTAAGAATATCGTATTCTGTAATGCGTGTTGTTTTGCCACGTACAGTATATTCCTCAATTTTTGCCATAATAATGCCCCCCTTTGCGATAAAATTAAACTATCAAATTTATGGTACAATAATCCGGACACAATTACAATACTATACTAAGCATGAAAAAACTCCCCTAATAGAACACCGACTAATGAGTTCTACCATGACACACGCGGATGGCTTCCTCCGTGGTCTCGGTGGGAAGATGTTCACGATAGCGGGGCCTGCCCTCGTCTATGACGTGAGCTCCAGTGTGGTGTATGGACTACTTTATTGGATAACGACATGGTTTTGACAGTAGGGATAGCTGTCCTCGGGTGGTCCCTACATAGAAGAAGGCTTGACCCATCGGTCAAGCCTTCTAATCATACACCGCCTGTGAACTTTACGAATAATCCGCCTCCTAAAAACCAAAGAGCGGTAGTAATAATAGGCCAAATGAATATCCAAACCCATTTTCTGCCGATTATTTGCTTATAATCCGGATCCTTGTGTTCTGACAGATAAGCCTTCAAACACCAATAGCAAGAGATGATTGCAAAGGGATTTACCATCCAACCATATACAAATAGAAAGCCGATGCTAAATAACAGGCTGGCATTATAATATTCGTCAATGGCAAAACAAACTGTTGACAGGATACAAGAGAAACAGAAAATGCAATTCCATATAGTTGCAGTTTTTAATGCTTTCAACGTTTTCATGTTGTCACCTCATTATTTAGTGTACTACACCGTAGATTTGCGGTCAAGTTACTGCCAGCGAATGGGGCCTGACCGGACAGTAAACCGCCTGAGGGCGCAGGGGAAAAGGCGGTGCAGCAGCACCGCCTTGGAAATGTTTCTGATTACACTACGATAAAGGCGCAGGCGCCGGTGACCTCGGTCATCTCAATATTGTAGGAGATCAATCGGGGATTGATAGTGCGAAGGGCGGTCAGCGCGCCGGGATTCAGTTGAATATACTCGGACATGGTATATGCTCTCCTTTAACAAAAAATAGGGAACCGTAAGCCTTTGCGATTATATTGTAGCATATTGCCGGTTTTTTGTAAATCAGCATCTTATCTTTTGTGCAAAAACCCCGGACACCATTGGGATGTCCGGGTTTTCGGCTTTAGGAATCGCTGCTTTCTTCCCGGCGGTATTCCAGAACATCGCCGGGCTGGCAGTCCAGCGCGTCGCAGATCGCTTCCAGGGTAGAAAAGCGAATGGCGCTGACATGACCGTTTTTCAGCTTGGATAGATTGACATTGGCAATTCCAACCTTTTCAGCCAGCTCGTTCAGGGACATTTTGCGGTCAGCCATGACCCGGTCAAGACGCAAAATAATCGGCATAGAGCACCTCCTTACAGAGTTTCGTCGGAAAGCTGCTGCAGCTGCTGCCCATGCTGGAACACATAGCTCAGCAGCATCAGAATGGCCCAGCAGATCAGGAAGGTCAGGTCTACCTGAAATGCGCCGCCCACATGGCTGACCTTCTCGCTGAGGAGCAGACCCGGCAGGTCGTAGGCAAATACCATGACGATCTGCTCAGAAAGCACTACGATGTTCCACAGAATGCCGACCCGGATGCTGAGCTTTGCCAGCTTTTTCAGGTTGGCGCTGGCGGAGCTGTCAAAGGGCTTTTCCTCCGCCATGGGCTGAAGAATGCCGCGAAGGTATCCGACACCCCGCCGGCCGTCCAGCAGCAGGAGGATGCTGACCGCCAGCGTGAAGGCGGCGTGCGCGAGCACCAGCCAGGGATCAGGGCCGTAGCCGGGGGCGAATTCCAGCTCCAGGAAACCGATGTCGAAGGACGAATAGCCGGTGCCGATGAACTCCGGGTCCCAACCCAAAACATAGGCAAGACCGATGAGGGCAATGATTACAACGGCGGCTATAGCCAACGCGCCCAGCACGATGTTGACGATCTCCAGGATCTTATCCAGCTTCTTTGCGGTGTTTGTTAGATTGTTCATAAGGTTACCTCCTTGTGTTTTGTGACCTCATAATAGCACAGGATGTTATGTTTGTCAACTAAAATTTAACGATAAACATTAAAAATTTTACGATTTACCAAATAACAATTCCGAATTAGCCTACGGCGAAAGGCCAACGAAGCAGGCTGATGGGTTTGAAAAACCCGGACACCATTGCGGTGTCCGGGATTTTGCATATTTCAGGGAGCAAGGTTCTGGTATCGCAATCATTCCCTTAGATTAAATACAAGGGAAATATCCTCCGTATTTTTCAAACAAAGAATGGATGTATTCCACATCTTCTTGCGAGATATCAAAAAATCTCAAATTACTGAGATCTTGTACGCAGTTGCAGGTGTCACAGGCGATTGCAAAGCTTCGACCGCCAACGCTGAGCGATACATTTGGGTTGAAGCCACACGAGGGCATTCCGGAGGCGATGGACGAATAGCTTCTGCCGTTCAGGATTCTAATGACATTTTTTGCCTCGTCCGCTTCTAAAGTAACGCAGATGTTTTCCTCTCCGAAAATAAAGGTTAAAGTTACATCGGCGCTGGTGTTCAGATGCGTGCTTGAGCAGCCGCAAATCGAGAACATAAAGGCCGCAACGATCAGAATCAAAAATAATCGCTTCATGTCAGCACCCCCTTCTATTTTACTATACCATAGGCTTAACCGTTTGTAAAGCAATGAATGGATAAGCGGAGGTCACCGCAGAAGATAATGGAAGGATTCCGGCCGGATTTTTGGATTGACAAGCATCGGGATGGGAGATATAATAAAACATATGATTTGCAACAGATGTTTTAGAAAGGTTGATTACTATGCCGCCCAAGCCGAAATTTACGAAAGAAGAGATCGTAGCCGCCGCGCTGGAGCTGGTCAGCCAGCAGGGAATCGAGGCGCTGACTGCCCGGGAACTGGGAGCGCGGCTGGGAAGCTCCGCGCGCCCCATTTTCACCGTGTTCAGCAGTATGGACGAGGTGCAGGAGGCGGTTCGCGGCGCGGCGCTGAAGCGCTTTGAAAGCTACGCGGAAAAGGCCATGCACTACACCCCGGTATTCAAGCAGGTGGGCATGCAGATGATCCTCTTTGCTATGGAAGAGCCGAAGCTGTATCAGCTGGTATATATGTCGGAGAATTCCGGCGCAACGAATTTTGCGGATATTTTTGCGCGGCTGGGGGATGTGGCGCAGCTGTGCGTGGATGTGATCGGGCGGGATTACGGCCTGAGCGAGACCGATGCCATGAGCCTTTTTGAGCATGTGTGGACCTACACCTTCGGCATCGGCGCGCTTTGCGCCACCGGCATGTGCCAATTCTCTCAGGAAGAGATCATCCAGCGGTTGGGGCAGGACTTTATGGCGATGCTTTTCTACGCCAAGTCCGGGCGCATGAATCAGCCTACACCGGTTCCGCAAATCAAGAACTGAGGTATGGCGCAGACTACAGAAAGCGGGGTCCCTATGCTGCAGTACAGAACGATGGACTTAGCGGAAGCAGAGCGGATCGCTGAGATCGACGCGACGAATTTTATAAAAAATGTCTGGCGCAAGGATTCGGCAGGGGAGTACCGCCTTGTGGAGATCAACTGGACAGACACAGAGCTGCCCAACGGATTTTCCTGGCATCTGCGGCGTTTTCGGCAGACTCTGACCAGGGGCGGCACTGCCTTTGGCTGCCTGGACGGCGGCAAGCTGGTAGGGTACGCAACCGTAGAAAGCAGGCCCTTTGGCGGACAGCGGTATGTTCTGCTGGATCAGCTGTTTGTATCCAGGGATTACCGGGGCAAGGGAATCGGCAGGGCCTTGTTCGGGCTGTGCGCGGAGCAGGCCAGGCGCAGCGGCGGAGAAAAGCTCTATCTGTGCGCCGGTTCGTCGGAGAATACGATGGCGTTTTATCATAGGCTGGGCTGTGTTCCGGCGGAAGAACCGGATGCAGACCTGCTGGCGGAAGACCCCAGAGACATTCCGCTGGAATATCTGTTAAGAGGATTATGATCATGATTTTGGAGACCGAAAGACTGATTTTAAGGGAACTGACCCATGATGACTACGATGCACTGTATGCGGTTCTGGCAGATTCGGATATCATGCAGCATTACCCGTACACCTTTGATGAAGCACGGGTGCGCAGATGGATCATCAGAAACATAGAGCGCTATGAGCAGGATGGATTCGGTCTGTGGGCTGTGGTACTGAAAGAAACCGGCGAAATGATCGGCGACTGCGGCATTACTATGCAGAATATCCACGGCACGATGCTGCCGGAGATCGGTTACCACATTCGCAAAGATCAGCAGCGCAAAGGTTATGCATCGGAAGCCGCTGCGGTATGTATCCGGTATGCCTTTGAAAACTACGATTTCCCGGCGGTCTATTCCTACATGAAATATTCCAATGTGGCATCCTACTCCACTGCTATGAAAAATGGTATGCGCTTCATTGAGGAATACGAAGATCCGGACAATATCTACACCCGGGTGTATGCCATCACCAGGGATGAATGGGAGAAAATACGTGATAAGAGAAATAAGACGCTCTGATATTCCGGCTTGCGCCGGTATCCTGTGCAGCGTATACAACAATGATCTGTGGCAGAACCGTTGGGAACAAGCTACAGCAATGGAATACCTGTCAGATATTTTCAATATGCCGAAATTCCTTGGCTATGTCATCGAAGAAGATGGTGCGATCCTTGGCGGACTTCTAGCCCGGGAAAAAGTGTGGTGGTCGGGCAGCGAGGTGTATGTTGAGGAGCTGTTCGTGAAGCGGTCGCATCAGGGCAGGGGCTACGGTACCATGCTCATGAAGCGGGTGGAGCAGTTTGTGCTGGAAAATAGGCTGGCAGGTATCACGCTTTCTACGAACCGACATGCCCCCGCAGCGGACTTTTACCGCAGGAACGGGTTTATAGATTGCGAGCATGTACTGTTTCTGTGCAAGGAGATGTAAAAGATGAAAGTGATCCTGATCAATGGCAGCCCCCATGAGCAGGGGTGCACACATACAGCTCTTTATGAGGTTGCCAGAGGTTTGATTGACCGTGGTGTGAATGCTGAGATTGTCCACATTGGATCCAATAATATCGCCGGCTGTAGGGGTTGCTTCGCTTGCCGAAAGCTTGGAAAATGTGTAATCGATGATGTAATGAATGAAATTGCGGAGAAGCTAACCAGCGCAGACGGTATGATCATCGGCAGCCCGGTATACTTTGCTTCCCCCAGAGGCAGTCTGATTTCTTTCTTGGACAGGCTGTATGCGGCTCACGGCAACAGTCTAATGTACAAGCCTTGCGGGTGCATCGTCTCTGCCCGGCGGGCGGGAACCACAGCTGCGTTAGAAGTACTGCACAAATACCCTATGGTGAACGAACAGCCGCTGGTATCCTCCAGCTACTGGTGCATGGTCCATGGCAATACCCCGGAAGAAGTGCACGCTGATACTGAGGGTATGAAGATCGCATACAATCTGGGGCGAAATATGGCTTGGATGGTAAAAGCTTTGTTGAATGTTCCCTGTCCCTGAAAGGAAATAGCATGAAAGAATTTGTGTTGGCGGCATTGCCATGGATCTGCATTGGCATTGCAATTGCTCTGTTTTTGGTAAATCACGGTGCAACAAAGAAGGCAAAAGACAGCGGCAAGGAATACGGCAATTACATGACCGAAGGTATGTGCCTTGGGATATGCGTTGGTACTTCACTGGGTGGTAACGGACTATCCCTTGGTATGTTAATCGGCTTGACAATTGGTATGTGTATTCGGAAGGAGAAATGAGAACCAGAATATGCTGAAGCTAAAGTATATGTTCGAGAATTTTGAGCTTGCAAAATATGTATTGCAGAATTACAAGCACGATATGGAACGGTTGGACGAAGCCCTTTCCTGGTTCCGTATTTCCGCTAATGCGGTATATCCTTTCTTCTGCGGCGGTGAACCTTGCTTTCTTCGTCTCGCGCCTGAGGAAGAGAAGAATTTTCATGATATTCAGGGAGAAATCGAGTTTATCCGGTATCTGCGTTCCTGCGGCTATCCTGCCATGGAGCCGATCCCGGCAAAGAATGGTAAATACTGTTTATCTTTGGATACCCCTTGGAGCAGATACTATGCCTGTGCTGTCCGGCGTGTTTCAGGAAAACCGATGGAGGAAGTAGAAATGAATGATGCGGTGCTGTACGAATACGGTGCCGCCCTGGGACGGCTGCACAGCCTGTCCCAGAGCTTTACTCCATCCGTTAAAAAATCCTCCTATGCGGATGCTCTTGAAGTCATGTATGAGGAATTTGCTGCAGAAGATGTTCCGGAGTTAGTGAGCCGGGAATTGGACGCAGTATCCGATTTATTGAAGTGGCTTCCCCAAACGGCAGAAAACTTTGGCCTTGTCCATTATGATTTTGAACCGGACAATGTATTTTGGGATGCAATCAATCATCAGTGCAGCGTCATTGATTTTGATGATGGAATGTACCATTGGTTTGCGCTGGATGTGGAGCAGGTTTTTGACTGTTTGACGGAATTCTTTGAAGGGGACGCAATGCAAAAAGCGAAGGAACAGTTTCTGAAAGGCTATCGGACGTACCATGCCTTTACGGAGGAAATGGAAATGTCTATGCCCCTGATGCGCAGGTTTGTCAATCTATATTCCTATGCCCGGCTTCGTCACTGCTTATCTGAACCAGTCTCTGCAAAGCCGGAATGGATGATGCGTTTGGAGACTCGTCTGCGGAGCAAACTGCACTATTTGGAAAGCACGATAGATTGTTAATGTTAGAGGGCACATCATATGAAGCTTGAGAAAATAAGTGAAACGCAGGTTATCAATCTGGATAATTTTGACCGCTCTCAGGGAGTCAAGCGTGTCTATGTCAATGACAGCGGCAAACTTCTTCTGAAAGATCAGATCTGGACCATGGACTGGAGTCTGGAGCATAAGCGGAAAGTTGCTGCCAACTTGAAATCCGATGAATGTATCGCATATGCGGTATGGGAGAACGAAAAAATCATCGGATTTGTCAGTGTCATAAAAAAACTCGCGGGATGCCGAATGGTTCTGGACATGATTCAGGTTGATCGGGCTTTCCGGGGACAGGGTATCGGCAGACAGCTTTTTGATCTGGCTGGTGCGGAAGCAAGAAATGCCGGAGCAAAGGAACTGTACATATCTGCCTGCTGTTCGGAGGAAACGGTGAACTTCTATAAAGCCATGGGTGCTGTACCCACCGATGATCCGATCCCAGAGATTGCAGAGGCGGAGCCATATGATATTCAGATGGCATGCCCAATTTTGAGAACCAACACAATGAATGTAAAAATCAACACCTTATATCCAGAACTGTTTCTGGAGCTGTACCGGTCCGTAGGCTGGGAAGCACCGGGCCTTGCCCAGATCACAATGGCCCTGGAGCACAGCTTAGCCACCTTTTGCGTATATGACGGCGAACGGGCCGCAGGCATGGCCCGGCTGCTGGGCGATGGCGGAATGTCCTTTTATATCAAGGATCTCGCGGTTCGCCCGGAATATCAGGGCAAAGGCGTTGGACGGCTGCTGATGAACACCATAGAAGAATACATTACATCCCGGCTGCCGGATGGCTGGGCTGTCAGTCTGGAGCTGATCAGCTCGAAAGGAAAAGAACCGTTCTATGAGAAATTTGGCTTTGAGCAAAGGCCATGCCGGTGGGATGGGGCAGGGATGTTCAAAATGGTCAGGAAGTGAAACAATGGAGGTAAACAAATGAAGCTGGATGGGTTTGGATTGTTTGTAGAAGACATGGGCCGCATGATTCGTTTTTACCGGGATGTGCTGGGCTTTGAAATCCGGGAAAGCGAGGATACATCCAATGTGTATCTGGTGAAAGACGGCACATTGTTCCTGCTGTACGGAAGAAAAGATTTTGAAAACATGACCAGCCGCCGGTACGAGTACATCAAGGGGCTAAACGGCCATTTCGAGATTGCTCTGTATGTGGACACCTTTGAAGAGGTGGACAAAGCCTATGCCGATGCGATTGCCAAGGGTGCGGTATCCGTCCTGGCACCGGAAACGGAAGTGTGGGGCCAGCGAACCTGTTATATTGCTGACCCGGAAGGAAATCTTATCGAAATTGGCTCCTTCAACCGACTCTTTAACAGATAACAAGTGAGAGGGATATGCGAAACGATATTTTATACAAAGATGAAGACCTGGTGTTTTCCTACCGGGTCGGCGGGATCCTGATCCATAACGGAAAGATTCTGCTGCAGAAGCCGCTGAACGACGATTTCTCCATCATTGGCGGCCATGTGGCGCGAATGGAAACCACAGCCGAAACCCTGAAACGGGAATTTGCGGAAGAACTTCATGCGAAGATCGCGGTAGATAAGCTGATAGCCGTAGGGGAGATATTCTTTCCCTGGGGGAAGCGGCCGTGCCACCAGATTGCGCTGTACTATCAGCTGCATCTGGAAGAGCCGGTAACGATTCCGCTGGAGGGCAGCTTCTTTGGCTACGATGATTTCGACAACCGGCGGGTCAATCTGGAATTTCGTTGGGTGGAGCTGGAAAAACTCAGCGGGATCACGGTCTACCCGCCCGAACTGATACCTCATATCCTTGGCGGCAAGAAGGATGTGCTGCATTTTATTTCCAAACAACTATAAGGAAGGAACCAATATGAACGTAGTAATTTTAATGGGCAGTCCCAGACTTCATGGCAACACTGCCGAGCTGTGCAAGCCCTTTATGGAAGAATTGAAGGCAAACGGCGCCGAGGTGCGCTATGTGACCCTGGCGGACAAGGAGATTAACCCCTGCAAAGGCTGCTACGCCTGCCAGAATGTGGGCGGCGAATACGGCTGCGCCCAGCGGGACGAAATGCCGGTGGAGGATATCCTCTGGGCAGACTTGATCGTGCTGGCCACCCCCATCTACGCATGGTACTGCGCCGCGCCTATGAAAAATGTGCTGGACCGGCACTATGGCTTCAATAAGTATTACGGCAGCGCAGAAGGTTCCCTTTGGGCAGGCAAGAAGGTCGCCATCCTTGCCACCCATGGTTATGACGGTTCCTATGCCACCGACCCCTTTGAGATGGGTATTCAGCGGCTGTGTAAGCACTCGAATCTTACATATGTGGGTCTGTACTCTGTGCAGGATGAGGATAATTTGGCTTCCTTCCAAACTGCGGATGCAGTGGCAGGAGCAAAAGCGTTTGCCCGAAAGTGCCTGGAAAGGAAATGATCAAATGAATCTGGAATTGTACAGACCCTATTTTACGAAGGACTATCTCATGGGCCCTAACAGCCTGCGGATTTTGCAAGCGCTGCTGGATCAGAATTCAAAATCTGTGGAATCTAATGGCCTGATTCTGGACCTCGGTTGTGGAACGGGATTGACAAGCTTTGCCCTGTGCAGGGAAACCGGCGCAAAGGTTCTGGCAAATGATCTCTGGATCAACGGTGAGGAAAATGCTGCCCGGTTTGCTGCATGGGGTGTGGGAGACCGCGTGACGCCTGTTCATGAAAATGCCGATAATCTGAATTTTGAAAGGGAAAGCTTCGATGCCATCGTCAGCATCGATTCCTACCACTATTTTGCGGGAAAAGAAGGTTATTTTCAGGAGAAGATCCTGCCCTTCTTAAAGCCTGGCGGAGTAGCTCTGTTCGGTGTGCCGGGAATTAAAAACGAATACGATGCCCGGACAGAAGAAATGCTCTCTCCCTGGCTGGGTGAACAGGCGTATATGTTCCGCAGTGTCCGGCAGTGGAAGAAGATCCTGGGTGAGGATCCGGATATGGTGTCCGCAGAGGTCTTTGAGTTGGACTGTTTCGAAGCGGCATGGCAGGACTGGCTGGCAATGGACAATCCATTTGCCAAGGGTGATGCCGCCTGCTGGGAGCAGATCATCAAACCGTATACCAATTTTGTGGGCATGATTATCAGGAAAAAATGAAATGAATACACGTTTGAAACATCTTTATGGCTTGGAAACTACAAAAATTGAGAAATCAGGTGTTGGCGCTGGCTCCGATACATTTTTCGTCACCTGTACCGACGGCAAATATGTGGTGAAATACCCGGCTTCCAGTGAGATCAACCATCCGGAAGCGGAGCCGGAGCTGTGTGAATACCTGCTTGCTCATGGCATTCCGGTATGTCAGTTCCTTCGGAACAAAGAAGGTCATTTTCTGACTACGGATGAATCTGGAAGGCTGTTCCATGTCCAGCGGTTCATCGAGGGCAAGATGTATGATCTGAATATCGCTCCCGACTGGTTGTTGACAGAATCTGCCCGGATGCTGGGGAAAATCCATGCCGCATTGCGGGACTATCAAGAATTACCTGTGGGTATTGGAGCGGATTTCTTCAAATATATGACTCCAAACCGGGCATTGTTGTCCTACAAAAAATCCCTGGCGATAGCAGAAAACAGGGGAGAAACGGAAATTGTTGCTGACCTGCGGTATCGCATCGATCTGATGCAGCGTTTCCCGGCATACGAATTCGACTTGGATCGGCTGACCTGCTGTGCCACCCACGGCGATTATTTCGTCAGTCAGATCATCTGTGGCGATGAAAAGATTAACGCAGTCATCGATTGGACCACGGCTTGCATTCACCCGGTAGTTTGGGAAATCGTCCGTTCCTATGTCTACGCGGCACCATCCTGCAAAGAAGGGCAGATCGACATGGACGCATTTCTGCGTTATGTGGCAGAGTATCGAAAGTTTGCTCCACTGAATGAATATGATCTGCTCTGCATGGCGCAGCTGTTCTATTACCAGATCGCCGTGTGCGATTACTATGGGCAGTACTACGCTTCCACGGCGGATAACCGCCATATCTATCTCCATCAGGCGGTATTTTCTACGAAACTTCTGCGTTGGTTCGAATCCCATGTGGAAACCCTGACCGAAAAACTGTTAACCCAATAAGGAGGCCACTTATGAGCAAACGCATTCGTCAATACATCGGCATTTTTGTTGCGGTTATTGCTTATTACATTGTCCACGAAGGGGCGCATTTGCTGACTGCCCTTTACTACGGTGTGTTCAGGGGAATCAACTTCATGGGTCTGGGAATGCAGATTGATGCGTATACCGAACGCATGACAGATACGCAGTTAGGAGTATTCTGTTTAGCAGGTCCTGTTGCAACGCTGTTGTTTTGCTGGGTATTGGTCTTGATGTGCAAAAGGATTTGTGCCGTAAAATCGAAGGTATTCAAGACCGTTATGTGGTATATCAGCCTGTCGATTTTAATGATCGATCCTCTGTATTTAAGCATTCTGTGCAGCTTCTTTGGTGGTGGCGATATGAATGGTATCAAGCTGTTGCTTCCGGAAATTGCTGTGCGGATCGTGTTTGCAATCATCGGGATCATTCATGGTATTGTGATCTGGAAATATCTGGTGCCGGAATATACGAAAGCCTTTCAGGAGGGATAGCATATGAAAATGGAAAGCTGCATCAAAGAATCTTTTTCCGTAATTGGCAAAGAGGGTTCTACAGAAGCTGGTCCCGGTTTTGTACAGAACCTTTGGGCAGACGCCAATTCTCACTTTGCAGAGGTTGCACACCTGGCAAAGAAAGATGAAAACAGAAATCTCGTAGGCATCTGGGGTGCTATGACGGATTTCTCCCGGACTTTTCAACCCTGGGAGGATGGATTCAGCAAGGGACTGTACCTGGCAGGCGTAGAGTGCCTCGATGATGCCCAGCCGCCGGAGGGCTGGACGAAGTGGACTGTTCCCGGCTTTGAGTACCTGCGAGTGGTATGTGATCACAATGGCGTTTTTTCGGAAATGATCGACTACCTTCGGGCGCATGACTTGACCTTGTCCGGTGCTGTCCACGACTTCACCTGCCCCCAAACCGGAACCAACTACATGTATTTCCCAATCAGAAAACTATAAACAGGAGGTTATCCAATGAAATCCTTATGCGGCGCAGATTGCGCGAACTGTCAATGGAGCGCCACTTGCCCCGGGTGTTCCGACGAGAAATGCTTTATCGCAAGGTACATAAAGGCAGAGGGAAAGGAAGGCTATGATGCCTTCCGGGAGAGTCTGATCGGCGAATTCAACGCCCTGGGAATACCGGGCATGCCGGAAATCCGGGAGCTGTATGCGCTGGTGGGCAGCTTTGTGAATCTGGAGTATCCTCTGCCCGGCGGGCAGAAAGGGAAGTTCCTCGATGACAGCAGCATCTACCTGGGCAATCAGGTAGCCTGCGAGCTGCGGGAGGGGCGCTGCTATGGCATTCTGGCAGACCGGAAGTTCCTGCTTGTATGCGAGTATGGCGAAAACGGCGCCGATCCGGAGATCGTTCTGTACAAGCGCCGGGAAAATCAGTGAAAGGAGATACGGAAGATGATTTTACTTGTGGAAGGCATTGCGATGTGCTTTGTCCTGTTAGTAGTATGTGTGGTGGGCATTGCCAATGGCCCTGTCGGATTGGTATTGCTGTATGAAAAAGATGTGCAGCAGAGAGTGGTAGAACTGGGCCTGACCAGCAAGGAGAAAATTCGCAAAAACTTTATCCTCTGCAGCATTGCGATGTTTGTGCCGCTGTTTGTCTTGCCTCCGCTGATGGTATACGGAATCAACGGCGCGACAGGCTTTTGGGATGGCTTTTGGCAAATGTCGATTATTCTGTGGATGCAAGGGCTGTTTGATCGTTTCTTCATCGATTGGTATTGGGTAGGCAAAACGAAGGCGTGGGAAATTCCCGGCACGGAAGATCTTAAGCCGTATATTCCGGCAAAGGTGATGCTGGGAAAATGGCTTAGTACGATAGTGCTCAACCCGCTGATTGCCGCAGTTGTTGCAGGCGTAATGCAGTTGTTTTAAGCTGGGGGATGGGCGGCCATTCTGGTTTTGACAAGGGAGCGCAGTATGGCCATAAGCCCATCCGGAACAATATAACGGCTTATAAAAATAAGGCACAGAAGCATGGCTTCTGTGCCTTTTCGTATGCCGTTAGGTTTGCCGGCTGAAGTCGGTATGCAGGTTTCCTTTTCCTACGCAGTCGGCATGGATATAAATATCCATGTAGGTTTCGCCCTCTTTTTCGTAGACTTCCTCGAAGCAGCCGAGAAACTCGGTGCCGTGATTTTCCTTAAATCCGTTGGCACCCAAATATTCCAGAATCCGCTGATAACCCTTGGGGATTCGCTCAAAGGCTGAGCGGAAGGGGTCACGGACGGTGAGCCTCGCGTACTGGGACTGCCGCTGCTTATAAATTTCCACGCCGGGACACCGGGGTTCAAATCCGTCCGGCAGAATCCAGCCTGCTACATAACCTCTCAGACCGAAACGGTTCTGCAGCTCCATGGAAACAAAAGGGAAATCCCATCCAATCTGACGGGGGTGGGCCGTAAATTCATACAAACCGCTCCGCCTGGCCCAACTATCCAGATACATCTGAACATCGTCTTCCGGCTGGGGGCTGATGATCACATAGCGTCCCAGAGTGAAGGCGGGAACGGTTACGATGGAAACAGGGGAATAGTAGTCTTCCTGCGGCGTTAAATCCTTCTTCAGCAAGGCATCCAGCGAGCAGGAGAAGAGCTTGCTGAGCTCCAGCAGCTTGTCTACATCGGGAATTGCTTCACCGGTCTCCCATTTGGAGATTGTTTGCCGGGATACGCCCATTCGCTCCGCCAGTTTCTCCTGGGTCATATTGCCGTGCAGCTTTCGTAAATATTGCAGATTCGCGCCAAGTTTCATGGAATCCTCTCCTGTCTTTGAACTGGTTATAGAATAGCATTGGGCAAGGAAATTGTCCATACTGCGGGGCGTGCGTTTTTAACGGTGTGTGTAAAGTCTGGGTTGCGTGGGTCTTCAGGCGTGGCTGTGGTTGTGACCGTCAATACTGTGGTGGGAGTGGCTGTGGGCAGCCTCGTCCTCGCCGTGGATATGGGTGTGGGTGTGGAGATGTTCATGCTCGTGGGTATGCACCAGCTGACCGTGGCGATGCTCGTGGGTATGGACATGGGAATGCTCGTGGGTGTGCTGCAGGGACACGGTGTCTTTGACCATGAGAGCCGTGGCGGCGATCATAATGGCAAGGCCAATGTAAAACTGAGGGGCAGGCCGCTCCGCCAGCAGCAGCATACCGAAGGCGACCCCCAGAAAAGGGGCAATAGAATAATAGGCGCTGGTCTTGGCGGCCCCCAGGTCCTTCTGGGCCCGGATATAGAAATGGATGCTCAGGCCATAGGCTACGAAGCCCAGCGCGAGAGTGGCGCTGACCCAGAGCAGGCCGGGAAGCTGCTCGCCCAGCAGCAGAGCGATGATCAGGCTGCCCAAACCGGAGAAGATGCCCTTAATGGTGGTGATCTGCACAGAGGATTTGGAGCTGAGCATCCGGGTGCAGTTGTTTTCCAGACCCCAGCAGCAGGCAGCGCCCAGCACAAACGCAGAGCCGGTGTGGAAGCGGAAGCTTTCGCTGCCCTCGAAGCCGAGGATCACGCTGGCCAGGGTGACCAGCAAAATGGCAATGCCCAGCCGCCGGGAGATCACTTCCCGAAAAGCCAGCAGGGCAATCAGGGAGGTGGCTACGATCTCAAAATTATTCAGCAGGGATGCATTGGCGGCATTGGTGCGCTCCAGACCCAGCATCAGCAAAATGGGGGCGGCAATATCCAGCACCACCATGCCTATGGTATAGGGCAGCTCCGCGCGGGTCAGGGGGTCGGACTTCTTTCGGTCACCGGTCAAAAGACCGTAGAAAAACAGACCAACGCCGGCGCCCAGATATAAAAACGCCGCCATCATAGTCGGCTGCACCCGGGCCAGAAGCAGCTTGGAAAAGGGGATGTTGATGGCATACAGCGCTGCCGCCAGAATGGCAAAAAGCGTGGCGGTGTTTTTTGTTTTCATGGGAATTCTCCTTTTGCGGTTTTCTTTATGATAGCATTTTCGGCGGCGCTTGTCACCGCTTTTGCAAAAGAGAACGCCCGGAATGGGGAAATCCATTCCGGGCGGCAGTTCAGGCGAGGGTGAAGGTGAACAGAGGATTTGCCGCGGCTGCATCGGTGACTACCTGCAGGAAACCGTCGGCGTAGCTGCCGAGGCTGGCCCGCAGAGCATCCATGCCGCTGATGCGAAGAAGGGTCTCCCGGGAGATATCCGTCAGGCAATCGTAAAGGGCATCCAGATTCTTGCCGTACCATACCGGCAGCTCCAGAATTTCCGAAAGGGTATTGTGCAGGATCTCCCGGCTGGAGATGTGGCTGCAATCCAGCATACAAAGGATCATGGTCATTCCTCCCCG
Organism: Faecousia sp.; assembly: GCA_045532755.1. Lineage (GTDB taxonomy): Bacteria > Bacillota > Clostridia > Oscillospirales > Oscillospiraceae > Faecousia. Next base: position 20,337 of record JAZSGN010000051.1, on the reverse strand, counting down.
TAGAGCAAAGTAAAGCTCTCGTAATGATCGTCGGTGTAATAGATCAGGCCGTCGTTGGAGAATACGATCCGCTTGGCGCCCCGGCTGCTCTTACCCAGAGTGCCGATGTCGCACTCGGTATAGTATCTGCCGGGAGCGGTGGGCAGCAGACCTTCGTAGTTGCCGAACCGGTCGCCGCCGATGCATTTGCCCGGGGCGTAGGGCTCCAGCGAGCCGCCCTTCCAGCCCAGCTTCTGGGCCTGGGATTTGGTGATGAAGTTGGGAGGCAGCTTGCCGTAGGTGTGGATGTACAGCGCAACCTCTTCCTTGGTGGTGTAGCTGCCGTTTTGATTCAGGCTGGGGTCGGCAGGGTCGGTGGGCTGGACTGGGGCAGGGGTATGCCCGGTGATCCAGCCGTTCTTCATCTGGGCTGTTCCCTTGTACTGACCCAGGATGCCGTAAACAGTGACGGTGTCGCCGGCTACCGGCTTGGTGGACATGGCGTCGTAGCGCTTGCTGCCGGTGGCATTATATGTACCGTAGACAGTGAGGACATGGCCCTCAGAGTCGGTGATCTTCATGTTGCCGTATTTGGTGTTATAGACCTCGGTGATCACGCCGGTGACGTAGTATTTGCCGCTGGTGTAGGTGTCATGCTTCTTGGAAGCGCCAAGGGCGATGGCGTCGGAAATCGTCAGGGTGCTGCCGGGCGCGGGATCGCCCGCGGGATCAGTAGCTTCCGTGGGAGCAGTGGTGGGTGCTTCGGTAGGCGCGGTTGTGGGCGCTTCGGTGGGTTTCTCAGTAGGCTGGGTAGGCTTTTCCGTAGGCTGGGTAGGCTTCTCGGTAGGCTGGGTAGGCGCCTCGGTGGGTGCGGTCGTGGGAGCTTCTGTAGGCGCTGTGGTAGGCGCTTGCGTGGGCGCCTCGGTAGCCTCTTGTGTAGGAATTTCCTCGGCGGGGAGGGTGGTTTCTGTGGTGGCGCTCAGGGAAATGGATTCGGTGGGCTCGGTTGCGGGCGCTTGACCGTCATCTTTCGGGAAGAAGCCAAGCAGGCTCAGGATCACGATCAGCGCCACAGCGCCGAGCTTGATCAGATTTTTCTTATTCATGGAGGGACCTCCTGTGCAGCAAATTCTGCCATACAGTATAACAGTTTTGAAAGATTATGGCAACATCCAAAGAAGAAAAAAGATCGAAAAAAGTAAGAAGGGAAAGAAAAATGTGCATAAACCGATTTTATTCTTATCAAAATCGATGAAATGAAAAAATCCTGTGTACTTTCGTCTTTGGGAATGTTACAATAGATGGGCAATAAAATGAAAGGGGTCATTTCACTATGCGTATTATCCGTGCAAAGGATTATCAGGATGTCAGCCGCAAGGCTGCCAATATCATTGCTGCCCAGATCCATCTGAAGCCTGACTGCGTGTTGGGCCTTGCCACCGGCAGCAGCCCTGTGGGTACTTATAAGGAATTGATTGAAAAATATCGCTCCGGGGAACTGGATTTCTCCCGGGTGCGTACGGTCAATCTGGATGAGTATGTGGGCCTGACCGCCGACCATGACCAGAGCTACGCCTACTTCATGCGCGAGAACCTGTTCAACCATGTGAATATTGACCTTGCTTCCTGCAATATTCCCGATGGTATGAATCCCGATGCCGAGGCAGAGTGCGCCCGTTATGATGCGGTGATCGCCGGTTTCGGCGGCGCAGACCTGCAGCTTCTGGGTCTGGGACCCAATGGTCACATTGGCTTCAATGAGCCCGGCCCGGCCTTCGTAAAGCGCACCAATAAGGTGGAGCTGGCTGCAAAGACCATCGATGCCAATGCCCGGTTCTTTGCCAAACGGGAGGATGTTCCCAAGTATGCCTACACCATGGGCATCGGCGGCATCATGCAGGCCAAGCGTGTTCTGCTGGTTGTCAACGGCGAGAACAAGGCCCAGGCTGTTAAGGATTGCTTCTTTGGCCCGATCTGCCCTCAGGCTCCCGGCTCGATCCTGCAGCTGCACCCGGACTTCACCCTGATCGCCGACGATGCGGCGCTGTCGCTGGTAGAAGATCTGCTGTAAATGCATCCGCCTCCGCAAAGCAAAGGCTTTGCGGAGGCTTTTTTGCGTTTTGGGTGTTTACATCGGCCATACCCGTATGGTATGATATAGGGTAGATAAAATGAAAACTGAGGTTTCGAAGATGGATTACATCGTTTTGGATATGGAATGGAATCAGCCCTGGCCGGGTTCTCCTTCCGCAAAAAAGGTGCTGCCGGTGCAGATCCGGGGTGAGATCATCCAGATCGGCGCTGTGCGGCTGACGGAGGATCAGCAGGTTGCCGACGAATTTCAGGTGATGGTGCGGCCCAAGTACTACCGCCGCCTGAACCGCCGGGTCAGCAAGCTGACGGGCATTAAGGACGCCCGGCTCCGGGAAGAGGGAATCCCGTTCCCCGCTGCCATGGAGCAGTTTCGCGCATGGTGCGGCGGGGAAGTGATCTTCCTGACATGGGGCTTCGATGATATCACCATTCTGCGGGAGAATCTGCGGCTGTTTGGCCTGGAGGAGAACTGGACAGAGCGCTGGTACAATGCCCAGATGATCTTCAACGCCCAGACCGATGGCTCCAACGCCCAGAAATCCCTGAAAACCGCCATGGAGATCTTCGGCATTGAGGCTACCCGCCCTGCCCATGATGCCCTGGGCGATGCCTACCACACCGCACTGATCTGCGCGAAGCTGGATCTTCGCCGGGGTGCGCAGGAATATGAGCAGGCGCTGAAGGACCATGAAAACGGCTTCCACGGCGCGGAGCTTCCCGGCTGCATTGACCGGAAGGTATTCTATGATTACGCCGACAAGCGGGCCGCTCTGGCTGCCATGACCGGCGCGGAGAACAAATGCCCCCTGTGCGGAAGGCAGATGCTGGGTTCCCGCTGGTTTGCCCAGCCCAGCCGCCGGTATATGGATCTGGCCACCTGCCCGGAGCATGGAAAATTCCTGATTCGGGTGCGGCTGTCGGAGCAGCCGGACGGCACAGTCCGGGTGAGCCGGCTGACCTACGAAGCTACCTCCGAAGCGGCGCAGGCCTATGCCCGCCGGGCGGAGAAGGCAGAGCCTGAAGGACGCAGCGCCCAGCGGCATCGCCGCCGCCGCAAAGCCATCTCCGGCGAGAAAAAACCAACCGAATAAAAAAGGGAGCCGCTTGTAAGCGGCTCCCGGTTTTTTGTATTACAGCTTCTGCAGCTTGGCTTTGGCACGCTCGTGGCCCTGGTCGGCAGCCATGCGGTACCAACGCTTGGCCTCGGCGATGTTCTTGGCTACGCCGGTACCCAACTCATAGCACAGACCCATGTTGAACTGGGCGGGGGCGTGACCCTGCTCAGCGGCCATGCGATACCAGCGAACCGCCTCGGCGGGGTTCTTGGTTACGCCTTCGCCGTTATCATAGCAGTAGCCCAGGTTGTTCTGCGCGCCCTTGTGGCCCTTTTCAGCAGCCATGCGATACCAGCGGGCGGCTTCGAACAGATTCTTGGGAACGCCGGTGCCGTTGTCGTAGCTCAGCGCCAGATTGTACATGGCGGAGAGGTAACCCTGCTCGGCAGACTTGCGGTACCAGCGAACCGCCTCGGCGGGGTCCTTGGGAACGCCGCGGCCGTTGTCGTAGCACACAGCCAGATTGTTCTGGGCGGCGGCGCTGCCCTGCTCGGCGGCCTTGCGATACCACTTTACGGCCTCAGCATAGTTGGTTTCTACGCCTTCGCCGTGGGCATAGCAGTAACCCAGCGCATTCTGTGCGCCCCGGTGACCCTGCTCGGCGGCCTTGCGATACCAGTAGGCAGCCTGCGCGAAGTCCTGAGGAACGCCCTTGCCCTGATCGTAGCAAATGGCCAGATTGTTCTGGGCGGCGGTGCTGCCCTGCTCGGCAGCCAGCCGGTACCACTTAACGGCTTCGGCGTGATCCTGAGGAACGCCCTCGCCGTGGTCATAGCAGTAGCCAATGGAGTTCTGTGCGCCCCGGTGACCCTGCTGAGCAGCCCGCAGATACCACTTGGCGGCTTCTTCGTAGCTCTGGGGAACGCCGGTGCCGTTGTCGTAGCACAGGGCCAGATTGTTCTGTGCGCCCTTGTGACCCTTTTCGGCAGCCATGGTGTACCACTTGACGGCTTCCACATCGTCCTTGGCTACGCCTTCGCCGTGGGCGTAGGAGTAACCCAGGTTGAACATGGCGGAAACATGGTCCTGCTCGGCTGCCAGCCGGTACCATCTGACGGCTTCGGCCTGATCCTTGGGAACGCCGGTGCCGTTATCGTAGCACAGACCCAGATTGCACTGGGCGCCGGCATGGCCCTGATCGGCAGCCATGCGATACCACTTGGCGGCTTCGGTGTAGTTCTTGGGAACGCCTTCGCCGTATTCGTAGCAGATACCCAGATTGTTCTGCGCGCCCTTGTTGCCCTGCACGGCGGAGAGATAGTACCAGCGGACAGCCTCTTCCGGGTCTTTGGCAACACCTTCGCCATGGGCAAAGGAATAGCCTACATTGAACTGGGCCTTATCGTTGCCCTGAAGGGCGGAACGGTAGTACCATTTTACGGCGGTTTCCTGGTTCTGGGCGACACCCAGACCCCGGTCATAGCAGAAGCCGATCATGTTCTGGGCCCGGCTGTGGCCCTGCTCGGCGGCTTTGCGGAAGAATACGGCAGCCAGAACATAGTCCTGATCCACGCCGTCGCCCTGATAATATTCAAAGGCCTTGTTATACCAGCTGGAAAGCTCGTCGGCGCTGACAGTAGGTTCGCCGGTCCAGCCGGAAGGGGGATCCAGCACCGCCCGGGGAGCTTCGGGAGCTTCGGCGGATGGGGCGGTAAAGGTGAATTCCGGGAAACCGTAGCCGGAAGCGCCGGGGGTGGGGGTGGCGGCAGCGGTGGGAACGCTGCCCCGGCAGCCCTGCAGCAGCTTGGCGTTGCACAGAGAATCCAGGAAGGTGTTATCGTTGATATGGCGCCAGCGGAACATAGCCTGCAGGGAATTGAGCTGCATCCGCATACCCAGCGGCAGATTCACATCGTCCAGATAAACGACCAGCGGCTCTTTCCGCAGCTCGATGGCGAAGTTGATCTCCCGGCGGCAGTTGGGGGACTGCACGGCATTGTCGGAAATAAAGGCCACTACGCAGCCGCAGTGGAACAGATGCTCGGCGATGTACTCCGGCCATTCGGTGCCGGCCTCGATACCTGCGTCATACCAGACCCGGAAGCCCCGGCTCTGCAGGCCTTCGATGATGGGAAGGATGCGGGCGGAGTCTTTATGGGCATAGCTGATAAAGATATAAGGCTCGTCGCCATTGTAAATATTGATCATAAAATAACCCCCTGTTGCAATAGTCTTGTATATCATAACACAGAAAAATTCAAAAGGCAATGCGGAGAAAGAAAAAACATCGGAGGATTTTCCTCCGATGTTTTGTTATTCGGTTGGCAGGACACAATCCTCCACCCAGGGCATACGGCACAGGGCGTTCAGAAAATCTTCCTCAGTGGCGTAGTGCTCCCGGAACAGATAGGCTCTGCGGTGCAGCATCAGCTCCAGACCGGGAGTCAGCACCATATCGTCCATAATCACCGGAAGCAGGGGGATGTTTTCGTTTACGCAAAAAGCAGCAACACTTCTCAGGTGCTGGGAAGAAAAACCGCTCTCGGTAAGAACCAGCAGAACGATCCGGCTGTCTTTCATCCGCATAGCGTATTCCTCAGGGAAAATCTGCTCCTGGCAGGTGGCGGTGTCATACCAGAGCCGGACTCTTTGCTCCAGCTTTTGTATAAGGGGCAGCAGCCGGGGGGTATCAGCGGGGGCATGGGCAAAAACGGCGTAGGGAAGGGCATCGGAAGAAGGGGATCGCATTACAGTCACCTCCGGAAAAATTTACCGCCGGGCAAAAGCCCGGCGGCGGAATCGTTACAGGCTTTGCAGCATCTTGATGGCAGGCTCGTAGTTCTGGTTGGCAGCAAGCTGGAACCACTTCTTTGCCTCGGCCAGATCCTTGATCACGCCGCTGCCGTTTTTCAGGCAGATGCCATAGTTATGCTGCGCCCGGGCATAGCCCAGCTCCGCAGAGCGGCGGAACAGCTTGGCGGCTTCCATCAGGTTTTTAATGACACCGTTGCCGTTGTAGTAGCAGGTGGCCAGGTTGCAAAGACCCCGGGGATTGTTCTGGTTGGCAGCCTTGGTGTACCATTTTACGGCTTCCATGTAGTTCTTGGCAACGCCGTTGCCGGCTTCGTAGCAGTAACCCAGGTTGCACTGGGCAATGGCACTGCCGCCTTCGGCGGCCTTGGTGTACCAGTACACGGCCTGACCCATATCCTTGGGTACGCCGTTGCCGAATTCGTAGCAGTAGCCCAGGTTGCACTGGGAACGGGCGTTGCCCTTGTTGGCGGCCTGGGTGTACCAATGAACGGCCTGGGTGTAGTCCTTGGAAACGCCGATGCCCACTTCATAGCAGTAGCCCAGATTGCCCATGGCGATGGCGTAGCCCTGCTCGGCGGCCTTGCGGTACCACTGGGCGGCAGCGTAGGGGTCCTTGGCAACGCCGTTGCCGGCTTCGTAGCAGTAACCCAGATTAGACTGCGCCCGGGCGTGACCCTGCTCGGCGGCCTTGGTATACCACATAACGGCGGTCTGGGGGTCCTTGGGAACGCCTCTGCCGTACTCATAGCAGTAGGCAAGGTTGCACTGGGCGGTGGCGTAGCCCTTTTCGGCGGCCATGGAGTAGTAGTAGGTGGCCTTGCTCAGGTCCTTTTCCACGCCGTTGCCCATTTCGTAGCAGAAGCCCAGATTGCACAGCGCCCGCTCGTGGCCCTGATTGGCGGCCAGGGTGTACCACTTGACGGCTTCGGTATAGTTCTTGGCGACGCCGTTGCCGGCTTCGTAGCAGTAGCCCAGATTGCACTGGGCGATGGCATGTCCGCCTTCGGCGGCCATGGTGTACCAGCGAATGGCTTCGGTCATGTTCTTGGCAACGCCCTTACCGGCTTCGTAGCAATAACCCAGATTGTTCTGAGCGCCTACATAGCCCATCTGAGCGGACTTGGTGTAAAGGCGAATGGCTTCCGACAGATCCATGGCAACGCCTCTGCCGTTTTCATAGCACAGACCCAGGCTGAATACCGCCTTGGCGTGACCCAGATCGCCGGCCTGCCGGAAAGCGGTGACGGCCTGACTATAATCTCTGCCTGCGGGGCCGGTGCCATTATAATAGCGCAGACCCTGCTGGTAGAGTTCTTCTGCCTCGGCAGTAGGCTCGGCCATCACGGGGTTGCTCTTGACGAACTGGGGGGTAATGTAGGAGCCGGGCTGGAAGCCGGAGAAGGTGGAACCGGTGGAGGTGTCTGCGGGCGCGCTGCCCCGGCAGCACTGCAGCAGCTTGGCATCGCACAGCGCATCGAGGAAGGTATTGTCGTTGATATGGCGCCAGCGGAACAGAGCCTGCAGAGAGTTCAGCTGCATCCGCATGCCGGGTGTCAGGTGTACATCCTCCAGATACACTACCAGCGGGTCTTTCCGCAGCTCAATGGCGAAGTTGATCTCCCGGCGGCAGTTGTGGGACTGAAGGGAATTTTCGGAAATAAAGGCAACTACGCAGCCGCAGTTGAACAGATGGTCGGCGATGTACTCCGGCCATTCCGTACCGGCTTCGATACCCGCATCGTACCAGACCCGGAAACCCCGGGACTGCAGGCCCTCGATAATGGGAAGTACCTTCTGGTCATCCTTGTGGGCATAGCTGATAAAAATATAAGGCTCGTTACCGTTGTATACGCTGGACATGGCGCTTCCTCCTGATCAGATAATAGAAATATAATAACACAGTTATTCGGCAAAAACAATGCGAAACAGGCAAAAGATTCAAAAAATCCCTTCGCTTACAGCTTCTTCAGCCATTGCAGAGCGGTGTCGTTTCCCTGCTCGGCGGCAAGGGTAAACCATTTCTTCGCTTCCCGCTTGCTTTGGCGCACGCCCATGCCGTAGTAATAGTGGATGCCCAGCATGCACTGCGCGTCATCGTGGCCCTGCTCGGCGGCCAGGCGATACCATTTTACCGACTGGGCCGGGTCCTGCGGCAGGCCCTTTCCCAGATGGTAGCGGTAGCCCAGGTCAAAGCAGGCTTCGCTGTCGCCGGCAGCGGCGGCTGCGCGCAGCTGCGCCAGATTTTGCTGCAGCCATTGAGCGCCGCCTTCCCGGCAGGGCTGCAGCATCCGGCAATCGCACAGCGCATCGAGGAAGCTGTCGTCGCTGATATGGCGCCAGCGCAGCAGCGCCTGCAGGGTGTCCAGCTGCAGCTGCATGCCGTAGCTGAGGGACACATCCTCCAGATACACCACCAGCAGTTCCTTGCCCTTGGAAATGGCGAAGTTGATCTCCCGGCGACAGTTTTGGGACTCCATGGAACGGCCGGAAATAAAGGCAATGACACAGCTGCTGTCCACCAGCCGCCGGGCAATATATTCCGGCCATTCCGCGCCGGCTTCGATGCCGGCATCATACCAGACCCGGAATCCCCGCCGCTGCAGAGCTTCTACAATGGGCAGCACCGAAGCGCTGTCTCTGTGGGCGTAGCTGATGAAGATAAAAGGCTCGATTCCCTGGTAAACCTGGGGCATGGGATCACACTCCTATGGCTGCATAATAAAATAATCGTAGCATACTTTGGAGGGGAATGCAACGCAGGTCGGGAAAAAACCGGCAAAAATCTTCTTTTCCTGCGCCGTTGCGGTTGAAAAGCAGGGGGGATTGGTGGTACAATGGAGCAAAGAAAAAACAGGAAGTGACGGAAATGAAACTGCTTTGGATTTTGCCGGTGCTGGCAGGTCTGGCGCTGCTGATTTCGTATATCTGCTACCGCATGGCCTTCTATGTAACCAAAAAGCAGAAAGCCCCCGAAGAATACCCCATTCCCGTAGGGCAGATCTACGAACCATATCGGGAAAAGATGATCGCCTGGATCCGGGAAACCCGGGCAATGCCCCATAAGGATTTGGAAATTACCTCTTTTGACGGGCTGACCCTGCGGGGCAAATACTATGAATATGCCCCCGGCGCTACGGTGGAGCTGATGTTCCATGGCTACCGGGGCAACGCGGAGCGGGACTTGTGCGGCGGCGTGCAGCGGTGCTTTGCCCTGGGTCACAGCGCCCTGATCGTAGATCAGCGGGGCTGCGGAAGAAGTGATGGCCGGGTGATCACCTTCGGTGTCAACGAAAGCCGGGATTGCCTCCGGTGGATCGACTGCCTGCGGCAGCTGCTGGGGGAGGATGTGAAGATCATTCTCACCGGCATCTCCATGGGCGCGGCTACGGTGATGGCGGCGGCGGGCCGGGAGCTTCCTGACAATGTGGTGGGAATTCTGGCGGACTGCGGCTATACCAGCCCCGAAGCCATTATGAAAAAGGTGATCCGGAGCATGAAGCTGCCGGCGGAGCTGGCCTATCCCTTTGTGAAGCTGGGCGCAAGGCTTTATGGCGGCTTTCATTTGGAGGAGATCTCGCCCATTCAAGCCATGGCCGGCTGCCCGGTTCCCGTGATCTTTTTTCACGGGGAGGCGGATGATTTTGTTCCCTGCGACATGAGCCGGGAAAACTACGCCGCCTGCACTGCCCGGAAACGGCTGGTCACCATCCCGGGGGCAGGCCATGGGCTCAGCTACCCGGTGGACAAGGAGCGGTACTTACAGGCCATGCGGGAATTTTTCGGAGAGTAAGCAAAATATTTTCAGGAAACGGAGATTGTTATGAAACTTCTTCTGGATATGTTCTGGACCTTTGCCAGAGTGGGGGTTATGACTTTTGGCGGAGGCTATGCCATGCTGCCGATTTTGCAGCGGGAAGTGGTGGAGAAAAAAGGCTGGGCCACCGAGGAGGAGCTGATGGACTATTTCGCCATCGGACAATGCACCCCCGGTGTCATCGCGGTGAACACTGCCACCTTTATCGGGCAGAAAAACAAGGGCCTTGCCGGCGGCATTCTGGCAACGCTGGGTGTGGTATTTCCCTCGCTGGTGATCATCACCATTCTGGCAGGCGTGATCGAAGCCTTTTCCCACCTGACCTGGGTGCAGAATGCCTTCGGCGGTGTTCGGGTATGCGTGTGCGTGCTGATCCTCAACGCGGTGGTGAAGCTGTATAAAAAGGCTGTGGTGGATAAAGCCACGCTGGCCATCTTTATTCTGGTGGCGGCGGCAAGCTATTTCACTCCCCTGAGCCCCGTGATCTTTGTACTGGCGGCTGCGGCGGCGGGCATTGCCCTGAAGACGATGGGAGGGAAGAAGGCATGATGCTGTACTTGCGGTTATTCTTTGAATTCTTCAAAACCGGCCTTTTTGCGGTTGGCGGCGGCATGGCTACCATTCCGTTCCTCTATAAAATGTCCGATGCCACCGGCTGGTTTACCCATCAGGATCTTTCCAATATGATCGCTGTAGGCGAGTCCACCCCCGGCCCCATCGGCGTGAATATGGCCACCTATGTGGGCTTTGTAACCGGCGTGAACGCAAATGGCGTTGCCGGCGGACTTCTGGGCGCGGTAACGGCTACGCTGGGCCTGATCGCTCCTTCGGTGATCATCATTCTCATTGTTGCGGCGGTGCTCAGCAGCTTCCGGGGCAACAAGTGGGTAGACCGGGCCTTTTACGGCCTGCGGCCGGCCTCCACGGGCCTGATCGCCGCTGCCGGTATCAGCGTGGTAGTGGGCTGCCTGCTGGACCTTTCCAAGGGGTTCACCCTCGCGGCCATTAACTGGAAGGGCTGGATCCTGGCAGTGGTGCTTTGGCTGCTCAGCAATAAGGTAAAATTTACCAAGGGGCTGCACCCCATCGTGTTTATCGGGCTGTCAGCGGTTGTGGGAATCCTCTTCTCCATGGGATAAAGAATAATCCGCCCCGGCAGCTTGCCGGGGCGGATTTTTTATGGGCAATTAGCTTTTCTTTTTGCGCAGGGCAAGGAATACGCCGCCAATGGCGATGGCTACGGCCGCGGCAATGGGAATCAGACTCAGGTAGTTGAAGGTTTCTTCCGATTCGTCCTCTTCACCGTAGTAGGTTACGATGGTGTACTGCTGGTAGCCGCAAACAGTGCATTCCCGGTGCTTTTTGCCGGTGGTTTCGGGAGTGGGTTTTAACTCAATGACCCATACGAGATCATGCTCGGCAAAGTCGCCCTTGTCGCCGCATTCGCACTCATGCCAATGGAACATGTCATCCTTGGTGTGCCAGCTCTCGCTGTAGGTATGGGGAAGGTCCTGCTCCAGCGCCGTGTTGGCGGGGGAGGGGGTTCCGGCATCCGCAGCGCCGGCATCGGCGGGAGCGGTTGCGGATTTTGCAAGGAAGCCCTGCAGGTTAATGGTGCCGTCGGCGTTGCGGATCACGCCCTTAAACTGGAGGCTTGCAAACATATCGGCGGAGAGCTTCGCGCCGGAGGCGTTGCAGGAGAAAGCGCCGTTCCAGTAGTAGGTGGTGCTGTTTTCCATATTGGCGGCATCCTGGCTGCCCTTGGGCTTCAGGCTTTCGCCCTTTTCCAGCGCGCCTTCGCCGGTAACGGCGCTGTCCTTAAAGGAGAGAATGCCGGTGGCGTGGAAATCGGTGTTGGCGGCGTTGTTGGTGTACAGCGCCACATTGTGGCTGCCGTTATTGTAGCTGGTGCAGTTTTTCACAAGGATGTCCGGGCAGCTGTTGGAGTCGATGCCCTTGGCCTTATTGAAGAAGGCGAAGGAATTTTCCAGGATGTGCTTGCCGGAAAGGCTTTCGCCGCCCATCTTAAAGCCGTTGCCGTTGCCGGCTTCTACCAGCACGCCGTTTTCTACTACATAGCCGTTCTGGTAGGCTACGCAGTTGCGAATGGTCACCGCGCCAATAGAGCCGGTTTCTACTTTAGCGTACAGATCCCAGCCGTCGTCGGCGTTGTTGTAGGCTACGCAGCCGTCGAATACATTGCCTTCGCCGCTGGTCAGCTTGCAGGCGAAGCCGTCGGCATCTTCGTAGCCGGTATCGGCGTTGTTGTAGCTGGTGCAGTTGAGGATCCGGTTGTAGCTGGGCCACTGGGAGGGCAGATCGGTGCCGGAATAGCGGCTGATCTGAACGCCGGTGTTGCCGTTGTTGTAGGTGTGGATCTGGTCGAGGGTGTTGTAGCTGCCGGAAATCTGGAAGCCCTTCTGGCCATCCTGAGAGTTGGTTACATCGAAACCGTAGAAATACCAGTAGTTGCCGCCATGCACGATGCCGGCGCATTCACCCTGGAAGTCCAGAACCGGGCGGGTGGCAGCCTCGGGGTCGGCGATCATGCGGATGGGGGCATCGGCAGTGCCGTCCATACCCCGCTGGATGCGGACCGTATGCTTCAGCTTGTAGTGACCCTCCAGCAGAACGATGCACTGGCCGGCCACGGCGTTGTCTACTGCGGTCTGGATATCCAGGGGATATTCCTTGGTGCCGGCGCCGTTGGGAAGACCCTCGGGGGATACATAAATGGTCTTGCGGTGGTAGAAGCCCTTGTTGCAGATCACATCCGAATCGGCGTAAGCCGTGCCTGTGGAGGCAAGAACGGTATCTTCACCCAGATCCTGCTCGGCATCGGGGGTGAAGCGAATCTGGATATGGTTTTTGCCGTAGTCTTTCAGCTGAATCTGGCTTGTGTAGCGGACACCGCCGGTCACCGCCACATCCTCCGCAACGACCTCACGCTCTACGAGAATGGTCAGCTTGCCGCTGACATTGGTGTCCACCGACAGGGGGTAGTCCAGCTTGGTGGTAACGGTGGGGGAAAGGAGGGTTACGGTGGGCTCGATCCGGATGACAGGCTTTTCTTCGGCGGGGGCATCCTCGGAGGCGAGAATCGTAGACATCTGCACATCCGAGAAGGTGACCCGGGCGTTCCGGGCGGCGAAGAAGCCGGCATAAACGAAGTCGGGGTCCAGCTGGTTCAGGGCGTCAGGCTCATAGTATTTCTTCCGGGAGATCAGGGTGCCGTCGGCATCATAGTAGGAAATAAAGTAACCGGTGTTGTTTTTCTGGATCTCCAGAATGAACTCCGTCAGCAGTTCGTGCTCAATAGAGCCGGTGACCTCGTTGGTGTAGTTGCCAATGATGTTATAGGTGCCGGCATCCTTTCCCCAATAACCGGCGGCGCCTTCCAGAGAGGTGATCTGGGAGCGGAAATGCCGGTTGATGGCGTCGGTATCGTTGGATTCCAGCAGGCGCAGATTGAACTCGGTAACGCCGGTTTTGGCAATGGTGCCGAGGCCCAGCTTCATGGAGTATTTTGTACCCTTGCCGTCCAGATCGTTTACGGTCTCGGTATCGGGATCATAGCGGTATTCGATCTTGGTGGCTGCGGCCATGTACTGATTGTTCCAGAAGTTGGCAGAGTCGCCGTTGGGGCCCAGCCGGTCGGCGACCATCAGGCCGAAGCCTTCCTGACCGTTGGAGTAGGACCAGGAATCTACGGTCACCTTGGCCCGGAGAGTGAAGTTGTATTCCGTGGGAACGGCGGTATAGTAGAAGGCTACGCCGTCTACAGAGGCGGGGACGATCTTGCCCTTGCCGCCTTCCGAGTAAACGGTGACCTTGCCGTCCTCGTTCAGGTTACCTACATAGCCGTTGTTATCGGCATTGGTGGAGGGGCCGTAGGCAGTGAAGCCCCAGACCTGCCGGGCTTCGGCGAAGGCTGTTGCGCCAATGGCTTCAGATTCCAGCGCCTCCTTGCCCCGGACGACCCGGACGGAGAATTGATACTTCTGGTCGATGGTCAGACCCTCTGCCGTAAACTCGGTTTCGCTAGTTGTGCCGACTACAACGCCGTCACAGAGAATTTCATACTGCTCCGCCTCATGCACGGCTTCCCATACAACATTCACCTTGCCGCCGCCGGCGCTGGTGGCGCTGGTAATGACGGGTACGGCCAGAGGATAGAGGAATTTGGCGGTAACAGATTTTTTGGCAACTTTGTCCTCCTCGCCAAAGCGCTTCAGCACCGCTTCAAAGGTATAGCTGCCGGAGACTGCGGGGGTAAAGGTGAGGACGTGCCGATCCTTTTCCAGAACAGAGATGCGGTAGTCCAGCTTTTTGCCGTTCTGGTCGTACATGGTCACCACCAGCTCATCGCCGCCGTTGTAGCCTACTTTGGCGTCTACGGTCACGGCAATGCTGCCTGCGCCGTCATCGGCGGCGGAGCGGATCTTGGGCAGGGAGACCTTGCTCCATGCGGCCCGATCCGGCAGGCTGTCGGGAACTTCGGTCTCGGTAACTTCGATCTTGTAGTGGTAGTTGTTGCCTTCCACATTGCCGATGAAATAAGTACCGGCGGCATCAATGGTCAGCTCAGAAATGCAAAGCTCGTTCTTGGCAAGGGCATCGGTAGTCTGAGTCACGACAGCGCCGTTCTCGTCGAAGATGGCGATCTGCCGGCCCTTGTCACCGCAGCCCCACCAGACTTTCACGGTGGCAGGACCGTAGGTCTTGATGCGAATGGCGTTTTTTACGGTGTCACCGAACTCCGAGGGCGCGCTGTAGTGAATGCGGTTTCGGGAGGTGAAGCCGTCGGAGAAATCCTTGTCATTCATCTGCACCTGCGCGGTTGCGCTGAAGAAAATGGTGAAATAGCCATCGGTACCGGCTTTCATGGGCTCGCCGTCAGACTTGCTGCCTTTGTGGAAGGTGGCAAGATCGCCGGGGTCTAAGGTGTAGACTACGGTTTTGGCATCGGCATACAGCGCCGCTGCAGGCAGCAGGGAAATGAGCAGCACCAGCGCCAGCGCGGCGGACAGAAGCCGCTTGAGCAGGGAAAGTTTCATGCGAAGTCCTCCTTAAAAATAAGAATGAAATCAGTATACCAAAATCCACCAAATTTTGCAACTGCGGAAAGAAAATGGCACAGTGCAAGAGTCGGTTTTTTGTTTATTGAGCAAAAAGGCACTGCGGAGGCTGGGGCGCAGCCACCGCAGAGCCGGTTAGGATAGAAAGTATCGGCGTCAGACCGGTGTGAAAACAAACTTTTGGATCATGCCGCTGCAATCGGCAAATACGGTGACTACGCCGTTGCTGCCCTGCTGGGCATGAATCTGCACTGCGCGGCCTTTCAGCATCTGCCGGACATACTCTGCCGGATCGTCGGTCTCCACTTCTTCAAAAAAGACATCCCGCATCTGGTTGTTGGGACACATATTCTGAATTTCCCGAACCATTTCGTATTCTGCCATAGCATCCAGCCTCCTTTTCGAATGTTATGCCCTGCGGCATTGACACAATCGGTTATCCTTCCGGATGAAAAAGAACCTCTCCATCCAGAATGGTATCAAGATTCATTGCAGAGCTGTCGGCATTGTAGATTTCCAGCTCGAACACAAAACCGTTTCTTTCGTACAAGTGGAATTCGGTTGGAGCGATGCCGTTTCCGTGCAAAACTTCAACACGATGATAGAGCCGCATGGGGCCGCACCCCGGATTGATACCATTGGGACGAAACTCCAGAATCCAAAAATAGGGTGTCACATCCCTTGTAATGTCCGCCTCTTTCATATGGTTAAGCTGTTCCAATACATCACTTTTCTCTGGGAAGTCATAGGAAAGAACAAATTCCAGATAAGTCTTTTCGGTGTCGGTAAAAATAGAATTGGTAATTAACGGCATAGAGACACCCCCTATATATTCAGGATACCACAGCCCCCCTGCGGATTTCAAGCTTTCTCGAAAATATACACGGGAGGCTGCTGCAATCCAAAAGGTCGGTTTTTAACAGCGCTAACCCGCTGCTATCAACTGTCCATAGCTTTTTTGCCGGATACCGTATTACCGCGTGGCGCGGGTTTTCTGCTTTTTCGGCGCTGTGATCCATGCGGACACGCTGTGAAGCAATCTGCCTGCCAGCATCGAAGCAAGAAAAACCGGGATCGTAATACACACGAATATCAAAATATAGTGTTCCGGAGAATGCCAGAATTTCACGGTCTTATAGATCCATACATCCAGCAGCCGGGATAAAATATACCCTTCAAACACGCCGGCAGCGCAGAAAGACAGCACCTTGGCGGTGCGCTTCCCCGCCCGGAAACGGTAGACGCCGATAAATAAGCAGGTTACCATCAGCGTTGTCCAGAAACCGCCGTAACCGCCCTGCGCGAAGCCGGTGTTGAATTTTCCGCCGTTTGTCGTCAGCAGCGAGGCAAGGCCCAGCCCCCCGGCGCACAGAGCAGCGCCGAGAAGACCCATTGCCGCAGGGATCTTTGGCTTCGTTCTGCGAATGGCGGCGCCGATCATGTAATAGCCTACCGGGTACAGCCCTGTCCACCAATCGGGCAGCAGCTTCAGCGGCGTGATCGTGGGCAGCGTGGTAGCCAGAAGAACGCTGCCGGTCAGAAGCCAGATCTGTTTGGGCGAGCGCATACGCTCCAGTGCCAGATTGAGTACCGGGCTGAGCAGGATCAGGCCGATGTACATTTCCACATACCAGGAATAGTTGCTGAAGGTATAAAACCGTTCCAGCCATACCATAAATCCGTCTTTCTCCCCCAGAAGGAAGTATCGGATCGGATAGGATACAACGCAGGTAAGCACGTAACCAACCAGCACCGTCAGCAAACCCCGGTAGTATTTTCCGTTCCAGGGCTTGGTGGTTTTCAGGTAGCCTGTCAGCAGCATGAACATGCCGTTGCAGCCAAAGAAAAGCCAGCGGAAGCTGTTGGCAGCCCAGATCGCCGCGCCGACCTGCGGCTCAAAGTAGAAACCGTTATATAAAAATGCGTGCAATCCGTTTACGAACAGCAAGCCCAAAAGCCGAAACAGGTCAACACCCGATTCTCTTTCCGGCAAAAGCGATTTTTTCGCCATGACGATCAGCTCCTTTGCTTTAGGATACCATAGATCCGAAAGATTGTCATCAGCCAAATTACATTTGGCGATATAGCTGGGCAAACCTAATTAAAAAGCACTTGCAAACGCAAGTGCTTTTTTGCAAGGAGTACTCTGCTTTGATACGGAATGCACACTGCCGACCTTTCGGTAAAAGGCTTGCAAAAGAGAACACAGAACCATCCGTTGTGTTACCATTCTAAAGAAAGAAAATGGGGGTCAACACGATCTCCCCAATCAACACTATACGATACAATATAGCGCACTGCAAGGGTTTTATCGTTGTAGGCAAACAGTATATAGTCATAGTTGTCGGAAGTTGCTGCATCCTCCAGCGGACAATCTGTGAAACTCAGGCAAACCCAGTCTCCCCACTGAAATTCCGCTTCCAGATCATCCTGATACAATGTTTGAACGCGGAATTTTTCGGCTCCATACTCCGCTTCCGTTAATCTCCATTCTGCATATATATCAAAGTACGGATCAAAGTCATGTTCGTGCTTAAAATAATACTTTGTTGTCTCGGGAAATTTGTTCGGTGGATACCACTGCGAATCCCGCGAAATCGCACTGCGCGGAATTGCGGCCGGAAAGAAGCCGTTATCCAAAAAAATACTTCCGTTGATGCAATTGCCGAACTGAAAGTAGTTGGCCGGATCATTTGTTTCTGAATATATCGGGGAGGCAATACGGAAAACAATATCCAGCGGACTGAGTAGCAGAAGAACTGTCACTACGATCAATGTCGTACTGATTGCTTTCTGACTTTTTTTGAGAGATTTCAATTTAATATGGGATAAAAACACAATCAGCATCAGAACGATCGGGATTAACTCTGCAATCACTCCGATATAGTTTCCTATTTCGGTGTAGAATTTGGGGAATGGGAATTCCTTAAGATCTATAATAGCAAAAAGGCTGAATATCAAAATTGCAACAAAGCCCAGGATTCCCGACAATAGCAAAAATACGAACCGCTCGTAGCGTTCATCCTTGCTTTTCCATAAGTCTACCTCAGGAACGGGTTTGCTGCGCAGACTGTTCTCCAGCTTTTCACACAATTCGGAAATTGACAGCGTCCCCTCAGCAACGGCTTCATCCAAAGCAGCAAGCATCTTCTGGTCTTGCTCCAGCAGCGTATGCTTTTTGGCTACAAAGGAAACCAGCATATTTTTGGCCTCTGCCTTCTCCTGCTTAAGGATTTTGATTTGTTCAATCGAAAAATCTGCCTTGCGAAGCAATGCGATCTGCTTCAGCATGGTCACATCATCCTCTGTGAAGTTATAGTTGTTGCGACCGGTATAATTCTTTTGGTTTTCCGGAGTCACCAAACCGTTGGAAATGTATAGACGGATCGCGCGGTCTGTCAGTTCGGTCTTCTCCATAACTTCCCTGATTTTCATAGCATTCCCCTCCTTTCAATACGATTATAGCATTTTACCTTAGGTAAATGTCAACGATAAAATAGAAACATATGCATTATTCTGCGTAATACAGAAAGGGAATTATGGTTTTGCTCCGGCAAACCGGCGGCGTTCCCCCTTATTTCCCACGGGCTGAAAGGTGTCCGGCGGACGCTTTTTGGACCGGTCAGGTTCGGTTGTCCATCCAAACAAAAAACGCCCCGGTAGGGTAATGTCATTAAGTTAGGAAAACTGTGTCATTCTGAGCCTGCGCAGCAGGCGTGAGAATCCGTCCCCATAGGGGATTGCGGATTGCCACGCACCTGCGGTGCTCGCAATGACAAAACTAAACTTAATGCCATTACGGGAACGGGGCGTTTTTGGGTAACGGAACGGCGGGTTAGTTTGCCAGCAGCGCAAAGCCGGTCAGCAGCAGCAAAAAAGCGAAATTAAAGGCGGAAAACAGCAGGATATAGTGTCCGGTCTTTCCGGGGTTTCGCTTGGTGTATTCCCGGAAGGTAATGAGACTTGCCAGCGAGGAGATCAGGGTACCAACGCCTCCGATGTTCACGCCCAGAAGCAGGTGACGGTAATTGTCGGTAAACTGGGAGAGCAGGATCGCCGAGGGAACATTACTGATGATCTGGCAGGAAAGCACGCTGAAGATCAGGGTGCTCTTTTCCAGCAGCCATGAGAAAAGCTGCTGTACCTGAGGGATTCGTGCCATATTTCCGGCGAAGATGAAGAAGAATACAAAGGTCAGCAGCAGGGGATAGTCCACCATCTTCAGCGCCTTCCGGTCGGCAACCAGCAGAACTGCGGGAATGACGGCAAGGCCGATCCCGTAAGGAATTCCCCGGAATACGATGGCAATGGACAGGGCAAACAGAGCCAGGTACAGAACAGTTCTGCCTGCCGGCAGCCGGATGGGATCGTTGTTCATCCGCAGGGGATCGGGCTTTACAAAGATCAGGCAGCATACGGTGATCAGCAGTACAGAGATCACGAAGGGCGGAGCCATAATCTGCATGAATTCCAGCGTGGGGATCTCAAAATAGGAATACAGATACAGGTTCTGAGGATTGCCAAAGGGGGTCAGCATACCGCCCAGATTGGCGGCAATGTTTTGCATAATATAGGTAAAGGCCATGTATCTGTGCTTTCCGGTTGTGCTTAGCACCAGATATCCCAGAGGGAGAAAGGTCAGCAGCGCCATATCGTTGGCGATCAGCATAGAGCCGATGAAGGTGATATACACCAGAGCCAGAATGGCGACCCGGGCATTTTTGAACAGCAGGACGATTTTCTTGGCTAAAATATAAAAGAACTGGATGTTTTTTAACGCACATACAACCGCCAGTACGCAAAACAGGCAGGTCAGGGTCTTTACATCAAAATACCCCCAGTAGGCCGCATCCGGCGGCACGATCACCATGGTCACCAACGCCGCAAGCATGGCTACGAACATAACGGCGTTTTTCTGGATCAACTGGCCAAAGGGCTGTATGTGGCTGCCCCGATGGGGCGCTGTATGTTTGGATGTGAAAATCAAAGTATAGGCCTTCTCTCTGAGAAATTGAAGTCGATGGACACCGGAATATTATAAATCTTTTTTTTCGTTTGGCAAGTGTTTTTGTTCTGCTGTCTGCGAATTTTTCGGGGGTTTCTCTCCAATACCAAGACTGCTGCAACCCAGATTCGCCTGGGGGGCGAACAGGACTTTCCTGCGGCCTGATGCCCGCAGAAAAAGCCGACTGCAAAAGCAGTCGGCGCCTGCGTATTATTTACTGAGATACAACTTATAATCCTCATACAGCTTCACTGAATCCGGGTGACCTGCAAAGGACGGAGAATCGGCAGGATTCATAATGCCAAGATACTGATACGAGAGGATTTTATCCACATAAGGAGCTGCATTTTCTATCTGCTTCTGAATACGCTCGAACTTACCGGGCACAAGAGCACTTTTATATACTACACCCTCAAAATCGAAAAGCTCAATGTCTGCCCAGAGCTGAGATCTTCCGGCTTTATCGTGAGCATTGCGGAGCTTCTCAAAAAGCCGTTT
>JAZSGN010000072.1:0-33468 GCA_045532755.1 Faecousia sp. | reverse complement strand
TGCAGGATTCATTCCAGGCAGGTTGCATCTCGTCATAAAGACCAAACCAATCTTTGCTTCTGTCCTCATTGTGTTTTGCCGCAACTTGCTGTTCCTGCCGGTACTGCTCGATCCAAGAAAAGCACACCAGTTCCTTGCCGTCCAGTAGGATCGCCGCCCGGCCATAGGAATCATGCACCTTATGATACCGGGTCAGAAAATATGTAATTCTGCCTTTCAGTTCCTTGCACAGGCACTCACAGAGCCATTTATTGAGTCCTGACCAAGATTTATAGTGATCCATAACATACTCCCATTAACCTGCTTCAATGCAAATATCCGTCCTTATAAAATAGCCGCCGCACCTTCTTGCTGTATCGCTCTGGATTCCGTGCAACAGCAATTCCCAAATAGCAAAAATATACACCAATTGGCGCCACCACGCAAAGAATCCAAACCGCGACTCTTTGACTATCCCGGTAGGCTTGGCGCTCCGTTTCCATTGTTATGTACTTTGTGCCATCCGATCCCGTCAGACTTTTCACATAGCGACGATCCCCTACAACGCCAACGGAATACGCTTCACCGCTGCATAGTACTTCTGGTGCAGGCAATACTTCTCCATAATTCTGGAAATAGCCAATCTCATAAGGCTGTTCTTCACCCTCAACATATAGCATAAGGGATCCATCATCTATTTCATACGCGCAAAATTGCACATCATGTATGACTATATCGGAAGGATCTGTTTCGCTGGTCATAGCAAAAAACATAAACACAGGCAATGCCGCACAAAACAGGCCCATGGTAACCCACAGAATAAAATATGCCCACGGGTAATCCAAATGACCATTCATGGGGTCCCACTTTCTTCTAAAGGATGTAGAATTCGGCACCCATTTTCCTGTCGCCCGTTTATACCCTTTATCCAGCGCATCCACAAACTCATCGGCACCACAGCTTATCTCGTCGATCATAATTGAGTGTCCCTGAAAGTATATACGACGATCTCTCCCGGAACGAATGCCTTCCACTTCCCCATAGCCGCACTCTCGTTTTATGCCGAAGATATTCTGTGCTATAAAGCCTTTGTCATCATATCGGATCACACAGTTCAAATATGCCGCCATCATACAATCACAAGCCAGAACAACCACACCGAAAAAGGCAAACATCCAGTCCCCATCCATAGCACAGACCACTGTAGGAATGCTTAAAATAGTACCGCAGACGATGCCAACTCCCGCTATATAAAACGGCAGATAAACAACATTCTCTTGCTCCCAATTCTTGCGTTTCTGTCTTGTAAGAAAACTGGCTATGCCGAGAAGTATATTGAATGTTGCTATCAAACTTGCTGCAATCAGCATAGCTATTACCTCCTATTCTGTTTCGTAGGGCCAGTCAATAATGCCACCGAATTCTTTGATATTGGTATAGCCCAGTTCTGCCAACGCTTCCGCCGCAATCTTACTGCGGCGACCGCTGCGGCAGTAGACTAGGATCAGCTGATCCTTATCCGTCAGTATTTCCTCTGCCTTTTCTTCGATTTCCTCATGGGAAATCAGAATCGCACCGGGGATGTGTCCCTGGTCATATTCTTCCTGAGTCCGCACATCGAGGATGATATAGCCTTCCTCGCTGTCCATAATTCTCTTGGCTTCCTCTGCTGTGATGTTCACATATACCGCCCCCTGGTCATTTTCTTTATCTTGCCCGCAGGCGGCTAAGAGCAACACCGCCAGAAAAATCAGGGTTAGTTTCTTCATGGTATCACTTCCTTATCCGCCATTATATCACATCCGCCGCCTTGCGAAAACCTTTTTTGTGTTTCTGTCAGCGAAAAATCCAAAATGACACGATCCTATTTCCGACCGCACATTCATTCAGAGATCATCGGTATAGACGATACCCTCAGCAAGGTGTCCCGGCCTTTTCCACTCACCGCGCAGGATTGCGTACTGCGCTGCATCACAGATACCCTGATTGTTGCGGTCGCAGGCCCGGTGTGTACCCTCATATTTCATGCCGCACTTTCTCATAACGCCGCCGGAATGAGGGTTATTGGGATCATGCCTTGCCGCCACACGGTTCATGCCGACTTCGTCAAAAAGATACGCAATAACGGCCGTCAGCGCCTCGGTGACGATGCCCCTATGCCACCACCGTCTGCCAATGCAGTAGCCAATCTCGGCTTCTTCCACACGGTCGTTCCGGCGAACCACACTGATGGAACCGATCGGCTCTCCCAGCTCCTTCAGCACGATCATCCATTGATAGTAGCTTTCCTTTTCATACTCCTGAAGCCAGCTCCCAATCACTATTTCCGATACGGCAATGCTGCTATGGGCAGGCCAGGTCAGAAATTTTGTGACTTCCGGATCCGATGCCCAGTTGCGGAACATCGGCTCTGCATCCTCCCGGACCGCTCTGCGAAGAATGAGTCTGGAGGTTTCTATGGTTTGAGTTCCTTTATGGGCCAACATCGCAGTCTCAGTCCTTTCTGAATATATCAAGGGTGTGGTTCGAATATCCAACCATATCGATCCGCTCGCAGGTGGCGAAATGATACCGCAAGTATAGCTGGAAAGTATCCTCATCCATTTCCGCAAGGGTCTTTCGCATATGGTTTGCGTATCCGTCTGTAGCCAGAAAATGCAGCTGCGTTACAGGAAAGTGGCTGCGTAATGCATCGATGTCCTCCTTGCGATGCAGTTCGAACAAATCCCAGGGTCTGGAGAAGGTCTCAAAGGTTACCGGGTCGAGCATACACTTCTCGATAATATTATGGATCTCTCCCTGGATAAAGCCGTACATGAGAACAGACGCATCGCCCATACAATATGCGCTGAAGATAATTCCACCCTTTTTCGTAACCCGGATAGCTTCCGCGAGCGCCTGCAGCTTCTCTTCCTCGGTAAACAGATGGTACATGGGACCCAGCAGCAAAGTGATATCATAAGTGTTATCCTGAAAGCCGCGCAGATCCTTTGCGTTTCCCTGCGTAATTGTGATCTTCTCTGAGGGTTTTGTGTTCTGTTTGAAAATTTCAATATTGTGCTCAACCAACTCTACGGCATCGACCCGGTAACCCTGCTGCGCCAGATAGTGGCTGTATCTTCCGGTCGCTGCGCCGATTTCCAAAATCCGCATTCCGGGACAAAGATATTTTTCGATATAGCGCATGGTTGTCAGGTATTCTACCATACCGTACCGGGAGCAAAGGCGGTTATCTTCATCGTAGCTTCCGTAATACTGGGTGAGCGCGTGTAATGTATCCATTTTCCTTCCTCCTTAAATAAAAAACAGCGCAAACTCTACTTGGGGTCAGAGCTTGCACTGCATCTTTCTTTATGGTATATCCTTTGATATTATCCTAAAAAAGAGTATGACAATGCAAGCCCGATCCCAGCCAGCGCATAGGGTTACCGGACTTGTTATCGACTGCATTGCAGTAAAACGCGAACATTGTCAAATCTCCTTCTTTCTTTTTATGCGATTATACACCCGTATACATTCATTGTCAACGCCAATTCCTTAGGTTTCCTACACTTTATCCTTTGATAAACTTCCGAATGATCTTTTCCTCCGCCATAGGGTTCAACAGCAGGATCTGCTGGCGGATCTTCTCATAGCTTTCCTCGGCATCCAGTTCCGGGATCTCAAAATCCCGCTCTGCCCAGAAATTCTCCACGGTGGTGAACACGGTGCTGTTCCAGCCGTATTCAATGCCGTACTTGTTTTTCTTCTGCTGGCGGCCGGTCATGGTGATGAACATGCCCATTTGCAGTTCCACCATCGCCCGGTCAAAGCTCGGCTTATCCTCTTTGCCAAAGCCGCCCAGAGTCTTGATCTCATGGAGTGCCACATAACCTTCCCGCACAATGTCATAGATCCGCTTTGCAGTGTGGCTGATTCCGCCCCGCTCGTAGGCTTCTTCAAAAGTCTCTCCATTTCTGCGGATGGCATAGAAACAGGGATACCAGTCCTTCGTGATAAAGCCGCTGGTTTTGAAGAACACCTTGGAATAGGCAATATCTGTCCGTTCCTCCAGCACCCGCATCCGCCATTCCCAGGGATCGACTTCCGGATCGCCACAGTGCCACTTCACCGGGGTGTCCAGCATATCCTGATTCAGCCAATCGTAGTCGATCAGCGCAAAGATACCCTTGGCTTTGCCGCCGCCCATAGAAAAGCCGCTTTCATTCAGCTCCCGACAGAAATCTTCAAAGTTTTGGATCATGGTATCACTTCCTTTGCCCCTATTCTATCACATCCGCTTGCCAGCGAAAAGACTTTTCTTTGTTTATAGCGGTGCAAGTCCCACATAAACTGTTTGCTTCATACCGGTGAGGTGGGCGGCATATGAAACAACGATCCAGGATTGCGTGCAATGCAAATGTGGTCCTGTGGGCTGTTACTGCGAATCCAGATATTCCTGGATCCGCTCCAGGAATACTTTTCCGTACCAGGATGCTTTCAGCTCGCCTACGCCGGACACCCGCCTGAAGTCCATCATGGTCCTTGGCTTCTTTTTTGCCATATCCTGCAGTGTAGCATTGGAGAACACCACATAAGCGGGGATATTTGCCTCCCTGGCCAGTTCTCCCCGCAGCTCCCGCAGGACATCATATAGCTCTGCTTCATCACCGGACAGCTTGGTAACCGCAGCCGGGCGGGCAGGCTCTTCCTGTTCCTTCCGTACCAGCATCTGCACCGTCTGCCCCCGGTATAACACTTGGGATGCCTTAGGCGTCAACCGTACTGTCTGATGCTCCGGCTCTGTCAACAGGTATCCCAGCCCTTCCAAATGATCTGCCATAGCACGGATCTGTGTTCTGCCGGCAGTCTTCATCAGGCCATAAGTAGACAGGTCTTCCAATCCCAATTGCAGCAGTTTTTTCTCTTTGCTGCCCTGCAAAACACGAGCAATGACCGCAATCCCCACATGGTATCCCAGCTTATCATGGATACGCTTGACGCAGGACAGGATCATCTGCGCTTCCCGGGTGATATCCACCGATTCAAATTCTCCCTTGCAATTGCCGCAGTTTCCGCAGGCTTCCGGGTGCTTTTGCCCGAAATAATCCAGAATATATCCCCGCAGGCACTCTTTTGTTTTGCAGTAGCCTACCATCATAGCAAGCCGCTCCAGGTCCTGCTGGTGAATGATCTCCCGCTCCGCCGGATCCAGATCTTCATTCTCCGATGACTTGCTGATCAGGAATTTCGCAGTCGTCACATCGGAGCTGTTATAAAGCAGGATGCACTCTGCATCGGCACCGTCCCGGCCGGCGCGTCCTGCCTCCTGATAGTAGGCTTCGATACTCTTGGGCATATTGTAATGAATCACGAAGCTTACATTGGATTTGTCGATACCCATTCCAAAGGCATTGGTTGCAACCATTATTGTCTTTCGGTCGTGAATGAAATCTTCCTGATTGGCGGTTCTCTCTTCCTCGTCAAGACCGGCATGATACCGGGTAGCTCCATAGCCGGACTGCTGGAGCATTTCGCATACACTTTCTACCTTCTTTCTGGTGGCGCAGTAAATGATGCCGCTTTTGCGCCTTCTGGATGCCAGGATGCGCAGCAGCTCCGGATCCTTTCTGTCAGGGTGGATCACCTCAAAGGATAGATTCGGCCTGTCAAAACCTGTTACCGTACGCACGGGTTCCCGCAGCTTCAAAATTCGCTCTACATCCTCACGAACCTGCTTGGTGGCAGTTGCAGTAAACGCGCCAACCACAGGTCGGTTTGGCAGCGTGTCGATAAATTCGACAATCCGCAGATAGCTGGGGCGAAAATCCTGTCCCCACTGGGAGATGCAGTGGGCTTCATCCACCGCCACGAAGGAAATATGCAGTTGGGACACCACATTGCCAAATCCGCCGTAATCCAGCCGTTCAGGCGCAATGTATACGATCTTATACTTCCCTGCCAGGAGATTGCGGTACACCGCCTGCATCTGTGTGCCGCTCAGGGTACTGTTGATATAAGCCGCCGGGACACCGGCAGCTTTCAGTGCCAGCACCTGATCCCGCATCAGAGAGATCAGAGGAGAGACCACCAATGTGATGCCCGGCAGCATCAAAGCCGGTACCTGATAGCAGATGCTCTTGCCGCCGCCTGTGGGCATGATACCAAATACATCCCGCCCAGCAAGAACGCCATCGATCAGCTCCTCCTGCCCCGGTCGGAATTCTCCATAACCAAAATAGCGCTCCAGTATTTCCCGTTTTTCCATCTCCGCACCACTTTCGTTCATTTGTTTGTATATATTATCGCATATCTCATTTGAATTTGCAATCCGTAATCTCGTCAAAAATGCATTGAGCCGAATCCAACACAAAGCGAATCGTCGGGTTTGTGAAAGGGGGCATGCAGTATTGTGTTATTGCGCAAAAAACTCTTTGTGTCCCCTTTTTGGGTAGAAATCTCTGCTTGATTATGATATAGTTTATTCAGAGAATTTGGCAAAGGGTGTGATTGTATGAAAACACAAACAGGAATCCTTATTTTGTGTGTGTTTTTCCTATTCTCACTTGTAGGATGCAATGCCAAATATCATGCAGAGGATTTTATCGGAAAGACATCTGCTGAAATAGAAGCAGAATTCGGCACATTTGATTGCTGTGGGATGCCGGCAGGTGAAGACGGTTTGTACTGTAATACTGCCTGCGGATATACAATAAAAGAACCAAGCGTCAATTTCCTTGGCACAGACCCGGAAGTTTTGTATTTTATTACATTCGATGAAAATGGAAAGGCTGTTTCTTGCGAGGAAGGCTATCGCCCTGGTGGCTAAATTCCAAATGGAACTGTCTGCCTATACTTCCCCCCAAGGAGCAAACGTTCCTTGGAGGGGGCAATTTCTATCCATGGGCATCCCCAAAACAGCATTGACAGCCCGGAAAAGAGGTGCTATACTTTTTTCATAAGGAGTCTGCCTGAGCAGACCGGAAAGGAGCTTAAAAATATGATTGTTCGTGAGGTCGTCACCGGCTAACTGAATAGGGGCGCGAATAAAAACGGGGGCGTTGGCCTCCTGCTTTGGTGCGCCGTTTTTAAGTAACTTTCGGATATGTGGTAGCCGCAGAGCGCAGCCATAACGAAGGCTGCTTCGCTGCGGTATTTTTGCGCCTTTTTTCAGTTAGCAAATACCAGAAAAACTGAAATTGGAGGAATCAAACCTTGCATATCCACGATTACGGCCTTGTGCCGAATACAGAAAATCTTCCGGGCATCCCGGCAAGAGTCACCGCCGTGCATAAAGAGCGGTATGAGATCGTGTGTGAACACGGCATCACCCATGCCCGGCTGAAAACCAAAGAATACTATGTAGACACCCAGGACTTTCCCACTACGGGAGATTTTGTAATGATCCACTATATCCCCAATGGCGACAGCCAGATCCTGGCTACCCTGCCCCGGCGAACCTGCTTCTCCCGCCGGGAGCCGGGCCCCATTCCCAGAGATCAGGCAGTTGCAGCGAATTTTGACTATGTGTTCATCCTGCAATCACTGAATATGGACTTTAACCCCAAGCGGCTGGAGCGGTATCTGACTCTGGCGTGGCAATCCGGCGCAGCTCCGGTGATCCTGCTGACCAAAGCCGATCTGGTGGAGGATTACTGGGACTATCTGACTCAGACAGAGCGGGTAGCCACCGGCGTGAATACCCATGTGGTCAGCGCCCACACCGGCTATGGCCTGAACCGGCTGAACGCTTACCTGCAGCCGGGAAAGACGGTTGTGTTCTTGGGCTCTTCCGGCGTAGGAAAGTCCAGCCTTGTGAACGCTCTGGCGGGCGAAGAAATTATGGCCGTCGGCAGCATCCGGGAGGACGATTCCAGGGGCCGCCACACCACCACCCACCGCCAGCTGATCCGGCTGAAAACCGGCGTAATGATCATCGATACCCCCGGCATGCGGGAGCTGGGCATGTGGGAGATCAGGGAAGGTCTGGCAGATGCCTTTTCGGATGTGGAGCAATTTCTTGGAAAGTGCCGCTTTTCCGACTGCGCCCACGAAAGCGAACCCGGCTGCGCCATCCGGGCCGCCATCGATGCCGGAGATCTGGATGCCATGCGCTGGGAAAGCTATCGGAAGCTGAAGGCGGAAGCGGCAAGCAAGGCAGAAATGCTCCGCCGGAAAAACGAATGGCACAAAAGCCTTGCAAAATTCACCCGGCAGAGAAAGAAGGAGATCTGGTAATGAAACGAATCATAAAAGCAATGGAAGAAACATATCTGCTGCCGTCGCTGGAGCTGGTGGAGGCAGTATTCACAGATCACGAAAGTGAGGAAGAGGGCAAGCTTGTCCGCGCTCTGGTGGAAGAAATTCGCAGCAAGCGGTTTTACCTGCCGGAGCTGGAGCTGATCACGGTGGATGAAACGGACTCTGTGATCGGCTACGCCATGTTCTCCCGGTTTCATCTGGGCGGCAAATTTGAAAACGAACTGCTGATTCTGACCCCGGTGGCGGTAAAAACCAGCCTGCAGCGGCAGCACATTTCCAAAGACCTGATCGAGCATGGCTTCGAGAAGGCCCGGAAGCTGGGCTACAAGGCGGTGATCGTAGAGGGAAATCCCTTGAACTACCGCAGCCGCGGCTTTGTTACCTCGGCGGACTTCGGCATCACCGCCCACGAATCGGTGGGTCTGCCGGCTGCAGAGTGCCTGATGGTAAAGGAGCTGGTCCCCGGCGGCTTGGAGGGCATCCGGGGCGAAGTGTGCTACGCCGATTATGCATGCCTGCGGTAAGCTGCCATTTCCGGAATACGCCGGGAAAATTCAACCAACCGTCAAGTTCCGTTCAAGTTCCCCGTCATAGAATTTTGCTCCCATAGCTGCTATAATGCAATCAAAAAGCCAGGAGGTTTTGTTATGAACTTCAATTTTGGAAATCGAATCCGTTCTCTGCGGTTGAGCCGCTCCATGACCCAGGAACAGCTCGCCCAGAAGCTGGGCGTTTCGGCGCAGGCTGTCAGCAAATGGGAAAGCGGCGCCAACATGCCGGATATCCAGATGCTGCCGGATCTTTCGATCATATTCGGGGTGACTATCGACGATCTGTTCGCCATGACCGACGAGCTTCGCATGGAGCGGATTGAGAATATGCTCTATGATGTGCGGTTTCTGTCCCACGAGGAATTTACGCAGCACGAGCGATACCTGAAGGATCTGCAGACCAAGCCGGAACACGGCGCGGAAGCGGGACTTCTGCTGGCTATGCTCTACAACAAGCGGGCCAACGAATACCACGAGCTGGCAAAGCCTCTGGCAAGAGCCGCCCTGCAGCAGATCCCCGGCAGGAAGGATGCCCACAACGCAATTTTCGATGCGGAGCGGGGCCCCTATCAGGATTGGAACTGCATCAACCACGCGGAGCTGATCGTATTTTACAAATCCGTCACAGCCCAGCACCCGGAGGATATCCGCAATTATTTCTGGCTGCTGGACCTGCTGATTGCCGACCGCCGCACCGAAGAGGCCAGAGAATACGCCCTTCAGATGAAGGCTGTGGAGCATTCTTACCACTATGAGATGTACATGGGCTATATCTGCCAGGCAGAATGCAAGCTTCCGGAGGCCATGGAGTGGTGGCAGAAGATGCTGAGAGATTACCCCCACAAGTGGCAGGTTTGGTGCGAATACGGCAGCATTTTGGCAAAGCTTGGCCGTTACAAGGAAGCTCTTTTCTACTTCAAAAAATGTCAGCCCATGCGGCCGACGCCCCGGTTTACCGACTGCGAGGATGCGATCTCCCAGATCTGCGTCATTCTGGGGGATATTGACGGGGCGATCGAAGCCCAAAAGCAGATGCTGCAGATCATGAAAGAAGACTGGACCACCGAAGGCGAGTCCGTCGACAGCATCCTGCGGGAGATCCACCGCTTAGAGAATTTGAAAAGCTAAAGATACAGCACACCACACACAGATACCCCGCCGGTTTTCCTCTTGAAAACCGGCGGGGTATTGATTATTGGACCTGATTTCATCCAGCAAATCAGTCATTTGTCTATTCTTATTGGATTCTATTTACAAAATCCGCTCCATGACGATTTCATTGCCGTCGCGTTCTGTCTCCACGAAGCCAAAGTTCTCATACATCTGCTTCGCAACACCATTGCCCTCGACATAGCATAGAGCAACTTTGCCATACTTGCCATCTTGCTTCATAGCATCCAACACCAATTGCGTTGCAGCCTTGCCGTACCCTCTGCCTTGGTATCGCTCGTCGATGAAAAGCTGGCTCAGATCATAGCATTCCATCTCCGGCAGATCATAGTACAGACCCATACCAACAGGTGTTTCATCATCATAAATCACGAACGCACGGCTGCGGTAATCCCGGTAGGCGTATGCTCTTGCCAGCAAAGTCGCAGAATCCGCCACATGGGTTTTCTGCGACGGGGCGACCTTCAAACCCAGCCGCCAATTATCCGGATCGATATCCACTAAGCGAATCATTGGTATCCTCCATAGCTGTTACATGGGTTTGTCGACCAGTGCTTGAATCAGCGCAACACATTTGCCCTTTCGGGCATCCTCCTTCAGCCACTTCACCATCAAGCAGACATCGGGATACTGGAACAAGTCAACAATTCGTTTGTAGTATAGGAATACGTACTTCTCAGCATCGTTCATGGCATAGTGTCGCCAAATCACGGACAGCGTATCTGCTTGCTCCGTATCCATTCTCGTAATGATCTCCGATACCGATAGTTTATCAAATTCCGCTTCCTCGGGGAACCAGTTGGTTTCATTCAGGAACACATTGATGTTAACATCCGTACCGGATAGGTTAAAATCAATCAATCCCACAAAATGGCCGTCCCGGTGCAATTCATTCGAAGTATTCAGATCCCCCTGAAACACACACCGGGGCAGATCTGCAAAAACTGTCATGATCCGGCTGCGCAGCGTGTTGTTGAGTTCATCCACCTGCTGCGCCAAATCAGAATATCCAGCTTCCCGAAGTGCAGCAACCAACGCATTGGTGTTTTCCTGTTTCTCGTCAATATCCACATCCAAAGGCGCCAGGTCAATGATGCTCCACATAGACTTCGTTTCCGACAGATCCACCCCGGTATATTTCGCCGCCAGAATGCCCAGATGTTCAACGACCTCTCTACGGTCGTGTTCCTGGCCCCACTCAAACAGCGGATAAATAGCGTATTCCTCCACATAGCAGGTATATTCCTTACCGTCTTTCTTCCAGTTATATGAGAGAGGGCCCGTCAATGTTGGAATCAGTACCGGACAGTAGACGCCGATTGAACGGTAACGGGCAATCAGTCTGCTGATTTCCTGCAGCCGCTGCTCCCACATCGCGCCGACGGAATTGACCTTCAGCACATAACGGTCATCCAGAATATAATTTAGCCGTTTATCGTCCTCACTGTGGGATGTATCATACAGCTTCGTCACACTTTGAAATGCCAATCCAAAGTGGTTTAATATGTTTTGTATTTCACTATTGTCAAGCATTTGCTTGATCCTCCTATTTTAAGAAATCCGACACGCAAGTTCGAATGCCAATAGTGCAATCTTCTCTTTGTCATCCAACCGGGAACTACCAGAAAGGGATCTGGGATCCCAATTGGAATGATCCAGATTATCTCCCGCATAGAGGAATTGGAAAAATTCAACGCCCCGGAAATTGCACATAGCCTGCATGGCGGCGCACTCCATCTCTACACAAATTGCTCCCATCTTCTTTCTGGCTTCCACCTTCGCCCTGGTTTCACGATAGAACGCATCCGTCGTCCAGGTTGTGCCTTTTACATAGGGGTATCCAAATTCATCCAGTACCGCTGTAAACTCGTCCACATACTTCGAGTTCACTTCAATGTAGTCAGCGGCGGGAGCATAATGGTAACTGGTGCCCTCATCCCGGATAGCTTTCGTGGGGATGATAATGCCGCAATCTTGAATATTCCGATCCAGCACACCGCAGTTACCAAGCAAGATGATTCGTTTTGCGCCAAATGGGATCACATCCTCGAAACAGCCCACACAAGCAGGAGCACCCAGTCGAGCCTTATAAAAGGCAAATCGTTTCCCTTGGTAGGTCACCTCATAAACTGGCCAAATACCATCCACATCATGGGTTTCCGCAATCACCGTGCCGCCCAAAAAGTCCAAAACTGCCCGAAACAGGTGGTGAGAAAAGACAGAAACTACCGTCTCCGGGAAATTTGGAATTGGATGGTGCACAATGTCCGGGTTGATCACCGCACTTTTTGTGGGGTCAAATTCAGTTAACAGCATAACTTACACCTCCGCAAGGATTTTCTCAACCACAGCATCCAGATCCGTTTCTCCGGATACAACATGAATGTCATGAGGTTCGGCATCGAAGCAGCCATGCTTCTTTTCCAGCATAGCAGCCACGGGCGCAGGCAGATTGCCGCGCATGCGCTGAGCGAACCGGGTCTTGATCAGCTCCAGCTCCGCTGTCACAAGGATCCGCAGCGCACCTTCCGGCAGCAGAGAAAGATGCTCCTTCTCCGAGATCACATAGATCATGTTCTCGCCATTTACAGCCGCGTTCAGTTTTTTCTGAAACATCGCTTTCGCAATGTTCTCGTTTTTGGCAAGGCGCAGATAGTCCTTGCCGGTATATACTTCACAAGGAAAGCTGGCAGAAATCTTCTCGGCAAGGGTGCTCTTGCCGGTGCAGCTTTCCCCAAAAATTCCGATAACCATACTCACTCTCCGTTAATTCTTCCGATACCAGGCAGGAACTACCTGGTTCATTCCATCGTACCACTGCAGCACCTGCGCTGCCTGTTTTCTCATAATTTGAATTTCTTTCTCCCCAAAGGGAATCGCCCAAGGAAGGGAACTGAGGGTGTTGGAGCAGATATAAAGCGCCAGCAGACGCCAAAACTCCATGGGAACTTCTCCTCCAAAATAGCCATCCACCATGCCGCTGGCAAAGGCAGGAGCAGCCTGAGCGCACCAGACAATGCGGTTAAATTCCTCCCAGGGATCACCAAAGTCGTCCCGGTCAAAATCAATAATGGTCAGAATTCCGTCCCGGTCGATCATCATATTGCCGATATGGTAGTCCCCGTGCTGATAGCTCTGGGGTCTGCCCCGGAGTAAATGCCGGTTCTGCGCTATGTATCGCAGGAAGGCGCCGCCGCCTTCGTATTTCAGCCCGCAGCTTTCATACATGGCGATCTTGCGGTCGATCTTGGTTTGGAAGCGCCTCTCCCAATCCGGCGCATCCGCCGGCGCGGGGAGGCTGTGGATCTTCGTTAGAATCCGGCCTGCATCCAGACCGTAGCGGTACTGCTCGCTTTCCTGCATAGAAGCGATGCTGCCTTCCGCATCCACACCATCGATCCAGCTTTGAACAGTATAAACGCCCTCTTTGCAAACGCCAAATTCTATCGGGCGGCACATGGGAATCCCCAGCTGCGCCACTTCGCCCATTCTTTCAAATTCCCGGCGCTTGCGCTCCAACCGGTCGGCAGGAGAAATGCGAAGCAGGTAGACTTGCCCGTCTTCTGCAGTGGCGCGGTATTTCCGGTCGCCAGACCAGCCTTTTTCAATTGGCTCTGCGCGAATGATCTTCTGATAGATGCCCATGGTTCTCCCCCTGCCGGCTTGATTTATAGCGGAATTTCGTATTTTTCGTCGATGAGAATATACTCGCAGCCATATTGCCTGCACAGCGCCAGATTCCGTTCATTGTCCCTGATCAGTTCCTGCAGATCCAGAGCGCTGTCATCCAGGCGGTCCTCAATATCCCGGGCATGGCTCCGGATATCCGCAAAGTGGGTCTCGATATAGTTCCGGGAGAAGATCAGGCACACATAGCGGATCTCCTTTCGATAGCTTTCCGAAAAATCCTTCGCCCAATCAAAGGGGATGTAGCAGCCCTCCAGAATGAGATTTTGCCGGTTTTCAATGGCGGTTTTGATCATTTCCCGAAGAACGGGCCAGAGATAATCCGTCAGCTGATCATCGTCCATGGGTGTCAGCGATGTCTGGCCGCTGCGGATAAGCCCCATTTTCAGATGGTCGATGGAAAGATAAGGATACCGGTATTTTTCCAGCAGGCGTTGCGCCAAAAGGGTTTTTCCGGTATGGGAAGCGCCGCCAATCAGGATAATCACAGAATCTCCTCCTTACAGCTTTTTCGTAAAGCAAATGATGCGGTTGGCCTCTTCGAAGCCGGCGTGCAGGTGAAATTGCAGGCTCTGGGTATTGCTCAGCTGGCAATCGCTGGCAAATTCCAGGCAGCCCTGGCTCTTTGCCCAGCCTTCGCAGGCCGTCAGCAGCTTGCGGGCAAGACCCTGGTTGCGGCAGCCCTCCGCCACATAAATGCCTTCCAGATACCCCACCGGGGACGAGTCCGTTCCCTCTACATAATCCCGCCGCAGCTGGCACTGGGCAAAGCCCGCCGCAGTGTCCCCCGCGTATGCCAGAAAAAACGCGGCATCCGGCTTAAGAAGAATCCGGGCAAGCTCTGCGCCCATTTCCTCTGCCCCATGGCCGGGCCAGAGCCGGCAGGCAAGCTCCGTCAGAACGGGCAGGTCTTTTTTATCCGCTTTTTGAATCATGCCTTTTCCCCCACCATATTTTCCCGAATCCGTTCCATCAGCAGCCCGATGGCATACCAGGTCGTTTCGTAGCGCAGATAGCGGCAGGTGTTTTCGTCCCACAGGCAGCGAAGCCGGGGCGAAAATTCCTCATCGCCGTGCCACAGCTGCACCAGCACCCGCAGCCCATCCAGCAGCTCGATGGCGTAGCTCACATCGGCGCCGGGCAGCTTTTCCCCCCGCAGCGCCTGGCAGGCGGCAGCAAAAGCCTCCGGATTTTGGTCGAACAACCGGGCATTGGGGTGATTCCCCTCCTCCTGCAGGCTGCCGTGAAAATAGTTGCCGTGGGACACGATATTGATCCACCGGCCGGTGATGTACCGGTCCGGGCGGCTGTCGCACAGCCAGTCGAGAATGGTCATCACCTCATGGAAGGAGTTGCCGTCGATCCACACGCCGCCGTGAAACCGCTCCATATCGCCGGTGGCTCTGGCGATGCGGTAGGGCTCTGACAGCATGGTCAGGTACAGAAAATCCTGATCCCACCGCAGGCCGCAGCGGGCGATCAGTTCCTGCTGGTCATAGGTCAGAAAATGGGCTTTCGCCTGCTGCGCCTGAATTTGATAGTTGTTTCGCCGCTGTGTCATAGTTCCTCCCTGCTCCGGTCAGTCTGTTTCTGCATTCGCAGGCTGTCAGCCGATCACTTCTTTCAAAAAGATTCGCCCGTCGAATCCTCCGCGGCGCGCCCGCTTTTCCTCCCGAACCTGCAGCAGCTCCTCCCAGGTGTAGCCCCGGGCTTTCACCACCGCGGCCATAACCTCCAGCAAATCGGCAAGCTCTTCCAGAGATTTGCTGCTTTGATATTCTTCCAGTTCCTCATATAGCTTCGCATCCAAAGCCCCAAGATAGTCCTGCTCCGGCAGCACCTGCGTGACGCAGGTTTTTCCGTTGGCTTCGATGATCTCCGGGATTCTGTCCCGGACAAGCTTGTTGTGTTCCACCCGATTTTCCATAGCAATCTCTCCCCTGCGGTGTCCTGCTTTTCTGCTTTTGATTATACCACGGCGCAAAGCCGTTCACAAGCAGGTTTTGCGGCTTTCCACGGAAGAAAAGCTTGATTCCGGAAGACGGTTAGGGTAAAATGTGTACACAAATTCTATGTAAAGGAGGGCTTCCCATGGATCTCCGGGAACAGATTGTGCATGAGCTTCTGGGAAAGATGGTTCATGTGGAAGTCGACCGCCCCATCGGCTACCGGCACGGCGACATTGTATATCCCGTTAACTACGGCTGCATACCGGGCATCCTCGCCGGAGACGGAGAAGCGCAGGATGCCTATATTCTGGGCGTGTCCACACCCCTGACCTCCTTTGATGGCCGGGTGATCGCCGCCATCCGGCGCAAAAACGATTGCGAGGACAAGCTAGTCGTTGCCCCCGATGGTGTGTATTTCCATCAGGGCGAGATCGCGGAAGCGGTCCGTTTTCAGGAACAGTATTTTGTCAGCACCGTTGACTCGCTTCTGCGAAAATCCTGCGGCGTGATCCCTTTCCGGAAAACCGGGCAGGAAACCCAATACCTGATTCTGCTCCAAACCAACGGCTGCTGGAGCTTTCCGAAGGGCCACATGGAACCCGGCGAGACAGAAACCGAGACCGCTCTGCGGGAACTGAGGGAAGAAACCGGGCTGACCGCTTCGCTGATTCCGGGATTACGGGCCGTATCCGAATATTCCATTCCTCCCCACACAAAAAAGCAGGTCGTGCTGTTTTTGGGCGAAGTCCGGGGCGAAGTGACTCTGCAGAAAAAAGAAATCGTAAGCTGCCGCTGGGTCAGCGCCCGGGAACTGCCGGACTACCTGCACCCAGATACCCTTCTGGCCTGCAGCGGATTGCTCGAAACTATGTAAATGCACAAAGGGGCGGCCGTATACCGGCTGCCCCTTTTTCTGTTAAAGCTGAAACCGCTCCTGGATCATTGCCGCGACTTCCTCCGGCGGCAAGTGAGAATTGTCGAT
Organism: Faecousia sp.; assembly: GCA_045532755.1. Lineage (GTDB taxonomy): Bacteria > Bacillota > Clostridia > Oscillospirales > Oscillospiraceae > Faecousia. Next base: position 16,909 of record JAZSGN010000072.1, on the reverse strand, counting down.
CCTCATATAATTTTCAAAGGGGATCTCCCCCGGCCGGCTTTCAAACCGATGCCGGCGGTCCATATCGATCACCCGCCGGCGGGATTGCTCCAGATCCCGCTTCGACGGCTTGTGGGTCAACCGGTTTTGGGTCTCGTTTCGCTGCAGGCGGATCTCCTGCGGCGCGACCAGCTCCACGCAGTAGATTTCGGCGTTGTGCTCCTTGAAAATCTCCACCACATGGTTGATGTAATCCCAATCCTCCGGGCAATCGAAGGCCCACATAACGGTATGGATCATGCCGTAGTTGTCTGTCTTGGCAAACTCCCGGAAAATAATCTCCCGCATCTGCAAAATGGCGCCGGCATGAAACTCTCCAAAAATCTCCAGCACCGGCTCGATGGTCATGTGATTGTGAAACAGCCGCAAGCCGGTCCGCTTCATCAGCGCCTGCCCCACCGTCATTTTCCCAACCGCGCCATTGCCAATCAAAAGTACCAGTTTCATTTCCACGCCTCCTTGCGCCGGATGCCCTTAAATGCCCAATGCCATTTTCAAAAATTCCACCACCCGCTGCCGGTATTCGCCCACCATGATCTGTTCTTCCACATCGTCATAGATATTGTTTCCGTGATCGACAAAGTAGGTCATGGTGTTTTTGTTAACCGAAAGCGAGTCCAGCGGCCAGCCCGGATGCCGGTTGGGCGAGGGTGTATCCACCATGTAGAACGCCGCAGCCTTCCCTTGTTCGTCCAGATACGTTTCGATTTTCCCGTTTCGATACACCGCAATGCCGTCGAGGTAATACGCCAGAGTTTTTCCGCCCAATTGGGAAATCAGAGCAGAATAATATGCGATCATTTCCTCATCATCCAGCCGCCGTCCCTGAGGCGCGCGGATATGCAGCCCCGGCTGCCGGGGATCCTCCAGCGGAAGACCGTCAAAGTACAGCCCGGAATCGTTGCAGATCACCCGGTCGCAGAACTGTCCGTAAAAAGCCGCTTTGATCCGGGCATTTTCCTCTGGATTGCTTCCGCTTTCTTCCGGCTCTGCGGTGATCCCCAAGTCCTTCAGCGTAAGGAATTGAATGCCGCTGTCCGGCAGAAACTCCGCGAACCGTGTTACTTTCGCAGGATTGGTTGTTCCGATTAATACCTTCATCTCGTTTGCCCCAAGTGTTTTTTCTGATTATACCACACCGCTGCAATTGCTGTAAACCCCTACATATTCTCCGCTTTCCGGCAGTAAACATTCCGCCGGCAGCCTTCTTCCCAAAAGCTGCCGGCGGATTCTTATTTTCTCAGAACAGGCTCAGCTGCTGGGCAGGCTCTTCCAGACGGTTCATATAGCGGAATATGGTATCGTTATCATGCCAGATGCCGTACTGCTCGCAGGTATCGTGAAACAGCTTCTGCAGCTGGGGCTCTGACGGGCTGGGCAGCTCGTAGGCATTGCCATAGGCGCGGATGTAGCGCTCCTTCAGGCCGGGAAAATGCTTGTCCAGCTGGCGGTAAAAATACTCCCGGTTGCCGTCCCGCAGCGTAAGCCCCATGCCGAACTGGATAATTCCCTTCACCCCGGCTTCGATGCAGTAGTCTAAGATTCCCCGGATATTTTCCGGCGTATCATTCAGGAAAGGCAGAACCGGGCAAAGCCAGACCACTGTAGGAATCCCCGCATCCCGAAACTGCTTCAGCGCCTCCACCCGCTGCCCCGTAGTGGAAACATTGGGCTCGAGAATGCGGCACAGATCCTCATCGCAGGTGGTCAGGGTCATCTGCACCACCGCTTTTGCCCGGCTGTGGATGCTTTTCAGCAGTTCCAAATCCCGCAGGATGCCGCTGGATTTAGTCTGGATCGCCACGCCGAAGCCGTACTGATGGATCAGCTCCAGCGATTTTCGGGTCATTTGCAGCTGAGTTTCCAGCGGAATATAGGGGTCGGACATGGCGCCGGTGCCGATCATGCAGGGCTTGCGCTTGGATCTCAGCGCCGCCTCCAGCAGCTGGGCGGCATTTTCCTTCACTTCGATATCTTCAAAGGCATGGTCCATCCGGTAGCAGAGGCTTCGGGCATCGCAGTAGATGCAGCCATGCTGGCAGCCGCGGTAAAGATTCATGCCGTTGTGGGACGATAAGATCCCTTTGGCTTTCACATAATGCATGGCTCAGCCCTTTTCGAAGGCGCTGAGGGGACTGCCCGCGCTCAGCACATGGCCGCACTCGCAGCGCTCGTCGCTGACCAGCGTACCGGTCTGGCCGATGGCACCTCCCATTTTTACAAACACTTCCACGATCTCACCGCAGACGGGGCATTTCACTTCCACCAGCCTGGGCGTTCCTTTGCCTTCCTGACAGCCGTTGAGCAGCATACTGTTTCCTCTTTTCTGCCATAGTTTTCTTATATTATACCCGCCGCCGCGGCAAATGTAAAGCCGGGACTTTTCCCTGCCCTCTTCCTGATTTTTCTTGTTTTTACGCATTGAAATCCCCCGGATTCAATGCTATAATACTCGAAAAAACGAAGGAGCAGCCAGTATGTACATTACCCAAGATATCCGCTATGCCGGCGTGAACGACCATCAGATCGACCTGTTTGAAGGGCAGTATGTTGTCCCCAACGGCATGGCTTACAATTCCTATGTGATCCTCGACGAGAAGGTTGCCGTTATGGATACGGTGGATGCCAATTTCCGGGAGCCGTGGCTCCGTAATCTGGCAGACATCCTCGGCGGCAGAGAGCCGGACTATCTCGTGGTACATCACATGGAGCCGGACCATTCCGCCAACATCGATGCCTTTATGCAGGCCTACCCCAAGGCTACCGTAGTTTCCTCCGCCAAGGCATTTACCATGATGGGTCAGTTCTTCGGCACGGAGTATGCTGACCGCCGGCTGGTAGTGAAAGAGGGCGACACCCTGCGCCTCGGCAAGCACACTCTGACCTTTGTCACCGCTCCCATGGTGCATTGGCCGGAAGTCATTGTCAGCTACGACAGCTGCGACCGGGTGCTCTTCTCTGCCGATGCCTTCGGCAAATTCGGCGCGCTGGATGCCGACGAGGATTGGGCCTGCGAAGCCCGCCGCTACTACATCGGCATCGTAGGCAAGTACGGCGCCCAGGCGCAGGCGCTGCTGAAGAAGGCCGCCGGTCTGGATATCGGGATCATCTGCCCCCTCCACGGCCCGGTACTTACCGAAAATCTGGGCTACTACCTGCAGAAGTACCAGCTCTGGTCCTCCTACACTCCCGAAGACAAGGGCGTTATGATCGCCTACACCTCGGTCTACGGCCACACCGCCGAAGCCGCCAAGCTGCTGGCACAGCTGCTGGAGCAGGCCGGCTGCGCCAAGGTGGTGCTGAACGATCTGGCCCGCTGCGATATGGCAGAGGCCGTAGAAGATGCCTTCCGGTATGACCGGCTGGTGTTGGCCACCACCACCTACAACGGCGACGTCTTCCCCTTCATGAAGACCTTTATCGACCACCTGACCGAGCGCAATTTCCAGAACCGCACCGTTGCCCTGATGGAAAACGGCACTTGGGCTCCCGTTGCCGCCAAGGTGATGGGAAGAATGCTGGAAGGCTGCAAGAACCTGACCTTCGCCTCCACTGTTACCATTCGCTCCGCGCTGAACGAAGCCAGCCGCGGCGCCATCGCGCAGCTGGCCCAGGAGCTGAAGGACTAAATAGACTCTCGGGCGTATCCTTTTCAGGATGCGCCCGGTATTTTTTCTTTGTTAGGTAAAATTCTAGGTTGACTTTATCCTAGAATTTGGGTATAATCCGGAGCAAAGGAGGGATCGTGATGCAAATTGACACCGGCGCCATCGTGTCCATTACGGAGGCCAATCAGAATTTTTCCCGCATCGCCCGCATTGCCGACCGGCACGGTCAGGCAGTGATCTTCAAGAACAACCGCCCCAAGTATATGCTGGTGGACCTGGACCGGTCTGCCCTGCTGGAACTGACCGAAGAAGAAAAAATTGACGTGGTGGCCAAGCGGGTCATGACCCGGTATCTCGCTGCCTTTCAGGAGTTGGCAAAATGATCAGACTTACCAAAGAAAAAGCCCTCTACCTGCACCAGATGATGGCCGATGCCACCGGCGGCAGTGTTGGCATCCGGGATCACGGACTTTTGGAATCGGCGCTGGAATCCGCCTTTTCCTCCTTCGCAGGCACGGAGTTCTATCCCACAATCGAAGAAAAGGCTGCCCGGCTGGGCTATAGCCTGATCTCCAACCACGCCTTTGTGGACGGCAACAAGCGGATCGGTATGTACATCATGCTGATCTTTCTGGAGATCAACGGCGCTGCCATGGATTGCAGCTGCGAGGATATCGTCTGCGCCGGTCTTTCCGTAGCCGCCGGCACTATGGACTACCCCGGTCTTCTGGAGTGGCTTCGCAGCCACCGCTGCTAAGCGGGGAGGACAGTATGCAGCGAACACCCTTAGCCCAAATTCCCGATTTCTTCCCGGAGGTCTTTGCCCCCATTCTTCGCAATGCCCGGCTCTACGACAGCAGCTGCTCCCGGGAAGCAAGGGTCTATTACATAGAAAAAGAGGGCGGTTTTTTCCTCAAAACCGCCCCCAAGGGAACTTTACAAACCGAATATGAACTGACCCGCTATTTCCACAGCAAGGGTCTTTCCGCCGAAGCGCTTTCCTACCACACAGCGGAAGCCGATTGGCTTCTGACCCGCCGGATCGATGGAGAAGACGGCCTCCACAGCCGGTATCTGTCTGACCCCAAGCGGCTCTGCGACACCACCGCCGCGCTGCTTCGCAGCCTCCATGAAACAGATTTTGCAGGCTGCCCGGTAGCCAACCGGACGGAAACCTATCTGCAGACCGCACGCCGCAACTACCAGACCGGCCACTACGACAGCACCCTTTTCCCCGATAACTGGGGCTACCGGACCGCAGAAGAGGCCTGGGCGGATGTATGCGCCTACGCCCCCTATCTGCAGGCCGACACCCTGCTCCACGGAGATTACTGCCTGCCCAATATTCTGCTGCGGGACTGGCAGTTTTCCGGCTTTATCGATCTGGGCTGCGGCGGTGTAGGCGACCGGCATATCGACCTGTTCTGGGGCGTATGGTCGCTGCAGTTCAACCTGAAGACCGATGCCTACCGGGAGCGTTTTCTGGACGCCTACGGCCGGGAGCGGATCGAGCCGGAGCTGCTGCGGGCCATCGGCGCATTCGAAGTGTTTGGTTAAACGGGGCTTGCTGTCCGGTTCTGGTAGATCTCCCAGAAATCCGGGCTCACCTCATACAGCATTCTCTTGACCCGGTAGCGCCCCGGCAGGTGGCGGGTCCATTCCAGCATGGCGATGACTTCATCGCCCTGGGGGCAAGTACCGTAGGCTATCACTTCCCCGGGGCAGAAATCCGCCCAGCCTTCCAGCCGAATGGTTTCGCCGCACCAGGGGCATTGCACCTGGGCCAGCTCCGGGTCTGCCCGAAGCTGGGCAACGCTTTCAAACTCCCGGCCGCAGGGCTCGGTTGCAAAGGCGCTGGCAATATATTCCTCAATATACTGCTCCATATCCAGATGCTGGCACACCTTGGCGGTGTTGATTGCGTCATGAAGGGCATCGTGAGCTTCCTCCGCCTTTTCTCCCAGCACCTCAAGGGCATGCTCCAGAGAGAACCGACGGTCGCTTCGCATGATTTCCCGGGCGAAAATCCGCTGCACATCGCAGCAAAGGGGCAGCGCGCCGGTATCCAGGCCATGCAGCTGCATATTCTCCACCAGCATGGGAAGATCCGACAAGCTCCAGCTCAGCAGGCAGCAATCCTCGCCGCACCAGCCGAGAAACCGGCGGCAAGCCTCAGGAAAGGGCAGCCCCTGCTGCAGCTCGCTGTTACGAATCCCGGTGAGCGATGCGATCTTCCGGTGCATCCGGGTATAGTATTGGGGCGTTATGTACAGCCGCAGCCGCTCCGTCACCTGAAACCGGCTGTCCAGCTTCACCGCGCCGATCTGAATGATCTCGCCGGTGAGATACACCGGGCTTTGCACCGTTTCCGCTTCGTTAGGCGGCTGATTCCATTCCATATCATAGATGACATACTGCATGGCAGCACCCTCTTTCCGTTGATGGATTCATGATACCACAAAAGTCCCGCTGCCGCAAGCACCCGGCCTTCCAGTATTTACAGCTTGAAAACAAATTACAAATCGGTTACAATCATCTTGTCCTCGCGAGACGAAATCTTAATCAGGAGGTCATGCAAGATGTGCTTCATTAATTGCAATGTCATCTGGCAGATTCTCAGCCAGATTTGCGGTATCGGCTGCTGATACAGCCTATAATTTACAAAGCGGTGAACCAGTGGGTTCACCGCTTTCTTTTTTATCCGTTGAAGGCTGCCAGGTCGAAGGTAACCACCGTGTAATACACCGTTTCCTCCTGCTTGGCCAGTGCCTGATCCAGATGGGCCTTGACTTCTTTGCTCCTGCTCATCAGCTCCGGAGGCAGCGCAATATCGAAAATCAGATTGGTGTGGCCCGCCGCGCGAACCATGCGAAAATCGTGGATACTGATGCGGCTGTCATGCCGGCGCAGAATTTCGCTCACCAGTTCCCGCAGCCGGTCCTGCTCCGCATCTCCCACCGCCACCGGGTCATAGTGGATCACAAGGTGGACATTATGCTTTTGCAGGCAGGCCCGCTCCAGATTGTCGATCAGCTCGTGGCACACCAGGGGATCTGCCCGCTGATCCATTTCCACATGGATGCTGGCGAACCGCTGCCCCGGGCCATAATCATGAACCATCAGATCGTGGTAGCCCAGAATCTCTTCGCTGCTGCTGACCACATCCACGATCAGCTGCCGCAGCTCCGGGCTGGCATTTTCCCCCAGCAGAGGGCTGATGGTCTGCTTTGCCAGCGAAGCGCCGGAAAACAGAATAAAGACCGCCACCGCAAGGCCCATAACGCCGTCTACCCGCCACTTCAGAATGGCCTCCACCCCGGCTGCCAGCAGCACGGCTGTGGTGGCAATGGCATCGTTGCGGCTGTCCGCCGCCGTTGCCTGCAGGGCGGTGGAATTCAGGATGCTGCCCAGCTTGCGGTTGAACAGGCACAGCCACAGCTTCACCAGCACCGAGCCTGCCAGCACGCCGATCACCGGCAGCGTGATCTCCACCGGCTCCGGGTTCAGGATCTTCCCTACCGAGGTTTTTGCCAGTTCGAAACCGATGATCACAATGATGGCCGCCACCGCCAGACCCGACAGATACTCATACCGGGCGTGTCCGTAGGGGTGGTCTTCGTCCGCCGGTTTTTCCGCCAGCTTGAAGCCGATCAGGGTTACGATGGAACTGGTGGCATCGGAGAGGTTATTCATGGCATCGGCCGTAATAGACACCGCGCCAGCCAGCGTACCCACCGTCAGCTTCCCGGCGAACAGCAAAAGATTGCACAGCACGCCGATCGCCCCCGACAGCACGCCCACCTTGGCTCTGGCGGCAGGCTGATTCGGATCATCGTAGCCCTTGGCAAACAGCCGCAGCAGCAGCTTGGTCATAGCAATTCCCCTTTCCCCGTTTTTCCATAGTATACCACAGACTTTTCCTGGGCGCAAGACTAACCGCACGACAGTTTTTCCTTTGGCAAAAGCGGGAAAAGCTCTTCCTTTTCCCCGCTTTTTCCGATATAATGGGCGTATAATCACGAGATAAAAGGAGGCGGCTTTTCATGCAGCGAATATTTGTATCCAGCACCTTCCGGGATATGAATCAGGAGCGGGATGCTCTCGGGCAGCTGGTGCTGCCGGAGCTGAACGCCATCGCCCGCAGCTACGGAGAAAGCATCAGCTTCTGCGACCTGCGCTGGGGCATCAATACCGCCGAGCTGGAAAGCGAAGCTGGCTCTAAAAAGGTTCTTTCGGTCTGCCTCAACGAGATCGACAGCTGCCGCCCCTACATGATCGTGCTGCTGGGTCAGCGCTACGGCTGGATTCCCAGCGAGGAGCTGATCCGGCAGGCGGTGGAAAACCGGCAGGATTTCGCTCTGGACGAGCTGGAAAAAAGCGTTACCGCGCTGGAGATCGAATACGGCGCCCTGAACCGCCCCCAGCAGCTGGCGCGCACGCTGTTCTATTTCCGGGATCTGGAGGGGCAGCCGCCGGAGGAATATCTGGCGGAAAGCCCCCGGCACACCGCAAAGCTGAACGCCCTGAAGCAGCGGATTTGCAAGCTGTCCGGCGGAAATGTAAAAACCTACCGGGTTCGCTGGGACAGTGCCAGCCAATCCCTGCAGGGCATGGAAGAATTCGCCGCCGCAGTGATCCGGGATGTCAGCGGACTGCTGCATAACCAGTGGCAAGCGCTGAGCCTTCTGACCCCCCAGGAAAAGGACCTGCGGAGTCAATTTGAATACGCCCGCTATAAAGCCGCCCAGTTTACCGGCCGCAGCCAGCTGATCGCCCAGCTGCGAGACCGTTTGAACACTTCGCCTCTGCTGGCGCTGCAGGGCGCCACCGGCAGCGGCAAAAGCACCCTGATGAGCCGCCTTGCCCTTTCCCTGCAGGACGAGGGCGTGGAGGTGCTGCCCATATTCTGCGGCAGCAGCAGTCTTTGCTGCACCGCCATGGATGTGCTGCGCTATATTATAGATTATCTGGAGACCCGCCTTTCTTTGCCCCATTTTGCCGAGAGCGGCAAGACGGGCGAAGCCCACTGGCTGGAGCGGCTGGCAGAAACCGTTGCCATGTATGAAAAGAATACCGACTCTTCGCTGTGCATTCTGGTGGATGCGGCTGACCAGCTGGCTGCCGACGAGCTGCGGGATCAACTCCGCTTTATTCCCCCCAACCTTTCCCAGCGGGTGCGGTTGGTGCTCTCCTGCCTCGACAGCTTCCCTCTCCCCGCCCGAATCCCTCTGCTGCCGGTAGGGCAGCTGGACGATGCCGACCGCACCGGCGTAATCCGGGGTATTCTGGCAGGCATGAACCGGGAACTGGACGAGCGGGTCATGGAAGCCATGGGGCAAAAAGAAAGCAGCGGCAATCCTCTGTATTTAAGCCTGCTGGTACAGCGGCTGACCATGATGGATCGGGAGGATTTTGCCCAGATCAACGCCCGGGGCGGCCAGATGGATGCCATCACCGCATGGCAGCTGCAGCTGATCGACGGCTGTGCCGATTCCCTGCAGGCGCTGAGCGTACAGCTATTGGAAGAAGCGGCCCGGCGTGTTGGCGGCAGCCTTTCGATTCCTGCCGCCGGCTATCTGGCGGTTGCCCGCTACGGTCTGCGGGAATCCGACTTGATGGCGCTGTTTCAGGGGCAAAGCCCGGCATGGAGCAGCCTGGATTTTGCCCGGTTTTTGCGGTATATGGGCAATTTCTTCTTCCTGCGGCAGGATGGCCGCTGGGACTTTACCCACAAGTGCTTCCGGGAGGGTCTGCTGACCCGCTTCGATTCTTCGGAGCGGCACCGGAACATTTACTTACATCTATTATCTCTGGACGAAAACGATCCTGTGCGAATCTCCGAGATTGTGTTCCACTGCATCCGCTGCGATGACCGCCGGGGCTTTGTAAGCTACGCCACGGCGATCGCCGAAAACGCCCCCGCCGCCAAAGCCGCCGCGGCAGATGCCATCGCCCACTCCCGGCTCGACGGCGGCGCATGGCTGCTGCAGGTGCTGGCGCAGGCAGAGGAACTGGGCGCAGGCGAAAATCTGATCCTGTTCTTCCGCGACAGCATTTCTGTCGGTTTCAACGGCACCTACACCGATCAGAAGCTGAAGCTGTTGCTGCTGCAGGAGCATCTGGAGTTCGTCCGCAAATATTCGAAGAGCCACGATACTGCCACCGTTCACAAGCTGCTTTCCAATTGCGCCTCCATAACAGCCTACGCGCATATGGACCTTGGCTCTCAGGCGGATCTGGACAGTGCGCTGCAGCTTTTCCGGGAAGCGCTGACCCATGGCGAACTGCACCGGGATTATCTGATGGACGAAGGCGCGGAGGAGTCTGCTATTCTGGAAGCCCGCCGTTTTATTATCACCCGGCTGCAGCAGCTTGCCTATCCGCACCGCCGTTTGCGTACGCCGAAGGCGCTGGAAACCGCCGAAAAAACTCTGCAGCTGGCATTGAAGCTATTCACAGAGCTGCCCGGCGAGGAGGATACCCAGCTTTATCTCGAGCTGCACTCCACCCTTGCCGAGATCTATTTCGCCCAGAAGCATTATCTGAAAGCCATGACACTGTTTCATAAGGCGCTGGACCGGGCTCGTCAACGAAACAGCCGCGAAGATCTTTCTTATATTCTCAACCGGATCTTCAACTGCCATTTGCATGCCTACCGGAGCTATTACAAGGAGCCGGATGTAATTCCCAGATACTGTTTCTTCTCCGGAAGCCTTGACACAAGCCCCATGACTCCCCGGCAAGCCTATGCCCTGTTGGAAGAGAGTCACCAATACACTCTGCAGATCGCAGAGGAAACCGGCACAGCCGCCGCCCGCAGAAACCTTTCCATCGGCTATCAGGATATGGCCTGTTACTATTCCCAGGTCAACCGGGATGGCGATCAGGCCATTGCGCTGCAGATGTACGAAAAAAGCCTTGCCATTAACAAACAGCTTGCCAAAGAACTGAACACCGTAGAAACCCGGGAAGACTTGTATCTGACCTACTACCAGATGGGTCGGCGCTGGAGTTCCACCGATCGGCGCAAGGCTCTGCGTTATTTTATGAAAGGCATGGCAGTGTGCGAGGCGCTGAGCCGGGAGCTGAACACTTTCCAAATTCGCAAACACCTGGCCAATTTCTACAAATTCACTGCCGAAATTCTTCATGGGTTAAGTTCCGAACCCGCAGACCTGAAAGAAGCGGCAAGGCTTGCCCGGGCCGCCTTGGACCTGAAAGAAGAAATGTTTGAAATCCTTCTCAGTCACGACGCCCGCCGAGATGTACTTTCCGCTTACACCTTTGCGGACCTCTACTCCGAATCTGCCGGCGAAACCGAAATCGCCGCGGAACTTCGCAAACGCAGAGATGCCTTTGACGCCCGGAGCAAGGCTATCCTTCCGGCAAATCCCTTTGATTTCTGACCCATTATCATTTGTAAAGAGAGGTAGTCCCCATGAAGATGACCAAGCGCCTGATGGCCCTTGCGCTGCTGGCAGCGCTGCTGCTGAGCCTGCTGGCAGGCTGCAGCCAAACGCCCGTTTCCAAAGACCCGGACAAGGAAAACGCCCCCTCTGCCACCTTCCCGGAAGTGGTGCTTGACCCGCTGACCGAGGAAGAGCAGCTGCAAAGCCTTCCCTCCCGGGCCCCCGGCGGCAGCGCCCTGGAATACACCATTTTGCTGTATCTGGTCGGCTCTGATCTGGAAAGCAACAGCGGCTGCGCCTCCAAAGACATGGAGGAGATCCGCAAAAGCGGTCTGGATACCAGCCGGGTCAACTTCCTCGTTTACACCGGCGGCGCCCGCTACTGGCAAAACGAAGTCCCCAGCGATTGCAATGTGGTCTACGAGCTGACCCCCGGCGGCTGGAATGCCGTTGCCGCCACCGCGACCCCCAGCAGCATGGGCGACCCCTCCACCTTCCTGGACTTTATGAACTACGCCTACAGCAACTACCCGGCGGAGCACTATGGCCTGATCTGCTGGGATCACGGCGCCGGCCCGCTGGCAGGCTATGGCTTTGACGAGGTCTTCGGAAATGACCGGCTGTATCTGCCGGAAATGGAAACTGCCCTGGAAGCCTCCCCCTTTGCCAAGAAGAAGCTGGATTTTCTGGGCTTTGATGCCTGCCTGATGGCCACCATGGAGGTTGCGGAAATGGCCAGCAGCTACGCCCACTACCTGATCGCCTCCGAAGAGACCGAACCCGGCATCGGCTGGGACTACAGCTTCCTCAACACCCTGAATTCTACCTCCGACTTCTTCTCCATCGTGGCATCCATTCTGGTAAGCTACGAGTTTTCCATGGATATCTACAAGGTCCCGCCGGAGTACACTCTGTCCTGCATTGACCTTTCCCAGCTGAAGAACTTCCGCAAAAGCGCCGATAAGCTCTTCAGCAAAATGGCCGACGGGGTAAAAGACGGCAGCTATTCCGCCATTGCCCAGATCCGGCAGCAGACTCTGCGGTTTGCCCCCAAGGCAAAAAGCCCCTATGACCTGGTCGATATGGGCGATCTGGCCAAACGCCTCAGCAGCCTCTATCCCAACGAAACCGCCGCTTTCCAGACCGCTCTTAATCAGCTGGTGATCAGCCAGGTGACCAATCTGGAAGGCGCTACCGGTCTGGCAGTTTACTTCCCCTATGACAACAAGGAGCTGTACACCAACCTTGGTCAGCCCCTTTATACCCAGCTGACGGATTGCGACGGCTATGAAGACTTCATTGCCGCCTTCTCCGACTACTGGATCAACGGCGAGCCTGCAGCGAACTTCTCCGAGCACGAAGTCGCCCAGCCGGAGGTCGTCACCCCCTCCCTGCCTGCCTCCCCCACGCAGCCCACAGCCGCGCCCCAGACCCCGCCGGCAGAGGGCGCTGCCATCGAACTGTCTTCCCAGCAGCTTGCCAATCTCTCCAGCGTTACCTACACCGTATTCGCCGCCGACATCGATCAGTCCTCCGGCCAGAAGGTTTATATTCCCGTTCTGTCGGAGATCCCCCTGACCCCCGACAGCGCCGGCGCGGTGTACCTGCCCGATAACCAGCAGCTGATCCTGCTTCGCACCGATGAAGAAGAGGAAGGCATCCTCTGGCCCGCCACCCGGGTCAGCTCCGCCGGTGGTGTCCACTATATCAGCGACAACGCCTATCTGACCGCCACCACCGACACCGTCAGCGGCACCGAGCATATCAGCCTTTATTTCTCCGAGGGCAGCGACAGCTCCCTGCGTATTCTGTCCATGACCACCATGGACAATGCCGAGGCTCTGGGACGCGCCGAGCCGGAGCTAAGCCACTGGGAATACATTGCCAACCGCTACACCACCCTCTTCCCCACCTGCAACAACGCCGGCAACCTGACCGCCTACACCTCCTGGGATGACAGCGGCGATGAATACTACACCATGCTGGCCTATGACCGGGAATTCTGGCTGGAGCAGGTCCCCATGGCTGCGCTCGAGGGCGAATTCTACTATCAGATTCTCCTCAAAGATACCCAGGGCAACACCTACGCCTCCGCCCTGACGCTGTACGCCGACAACACCCGTTGGGAGGAATACAGCGAAAACAGCATCACCTACCACCTCTATGCCGACCGCGCCAAGGTAGCCGGCTACACCGGCGCCGGCGGGGAGCTCACCATTCCCGCCTCCGTAAAGGGCAAGCCCGTTACCGAGATCGGCGAGGAAGCCTTCTATTATAACCGGGATATCACCTATGTGGTGCTGCCTGAATCTCTGGACACCGTAGGGGCCCGGGCCTTTGCCGGCTGCCGGAATCTCACCGGCGTGCTGTTCCGGGGCGCTGTCAAGACCCTTCGCAGCGAGGCCTTCTCCCGCAGCGGCCTGACCAGCCTCTTCCTTCCGGAGGGCATAGAGCGGATCGAATACAGCGCCTTCGCCCACACCCCGCTGGTCAGCGCCAATATCCCCGCCTCCGTAGCCTACATGGGCAGCGGCGTATTCGCCCATTGCCAGGAGCTGATCGGCTTTACCGTGGCTCTGGACCCCAACGGCAGCAGCCCGTATTTCAAGGCAGTGAACGGCATCCTGCTGACCGCCGACGGCAAGGAGCTGGTGCAGGCGCCGCTGGGCGGCAGCACCCGGCTGACCATTCCCGACAGCGTGCAGATCATTCGCAGCAGCGCCGTCCGAGGCTCTGAGACCCTGCTGGAGGTCAGCTTCCCCGCAGGCCTGAAGGAAATCGGCAGCTTCGCTTTCTACGACACCTTGGGCCTGCAGAGCCTGCAGCTGCCGGATTCTCTGGAGATCATCGGCAACAGCGCCTTCGGTCAGTTCGGCGTGTCCGTCAACACCGCTTCTCCCGTCACCTCCGTAACCATCGGCCCCAATGTACGCCACATCGGCTACGATGCCTTCGATGGCTACCCCATCGGCCGTTTTGAGGTCAGCAGCCAGAACCGCCACTACAGCGCCAACGGCGGCCATCTGCTGAACAAATCCGGCACGGTGTTCCTCCACGCCGCCTACACCTACACCGGCGTGCTGGGAATTCCCGAGGGGGTCAACCATCTGGCCTTCCATTGCCTGAATCTGTGCGACGGCATCACATCTCTGGTGCTTTCCGACACTGTAGTCAGCATGGACCGGCATACCGGCCTGCCGGACGCGATGACGAATCTTTCCGTAGGCAAAGCGCTGAGCCGCTGGGACAACATTGCCGATGCCTACTATCTGGAAAATGTTTCTGTCAGCGAGATCAATCCCTATTTTATGATGTATAACAACTGCATCTACTCCCGCAATTTCTCCACGCTCTACGCCTGCCTGAATCAAGACCCGGTTCTGACCATCCCCGAAGGCGTTACCACCCTGACCGATACCGCCTTCGCCCCCGATACCGGCTACAACAAGACCCTCACGGAGCTTCACCTTCCCTCTACGATTCTTTATCTCTCCGGCGAAATGTTCCGGAATCTGCCTGCGCTGGAAAGGGTTGAGATTGCCGAAGGAAATGCTTCCTACGCCTCCCACGAAGGCCTGATCTACACCAAAAACGGCGTGAGCCTGATCCTCTGCCCCCAGGCCAAAACGGGAACGGTATCCGTAAAGATCGGCACTGCCACCATCTGGCGCTACGCCTTCTATGGCCAGCTTCAGGCCAGCCGCATCGTGATCCCCGAAGGCGTTATGACCATTCGCAAGGGCAACTTCGTCACCTACCGCCCGGAGGTTCTGGACCTGCAGCTGCCCGGAACTCTGGAAAAGATCTACCCGGATATGCTCCGCTCTCCCGACGGCTACAGTATCACCTGCCCGAAAGGCTCGGATGCCGATATTTTCGCCCGCTCCCGTGGCGCGGAAGTCCGCAACAAATAAAATATAGGGAACGGCCTTTTGGTCGTTCCCTTATTTTTCTTCTTTTTGGGCCATACGCAGCAGCCTTGGGCGGTTATACCGCTGCAAAATCACAAACAGCAGATCAAAGCCGGCGGCAAACACACCGGTGAGAATAAATATCGCCCATGCCCCAAACCACACGCCGGCAGCCACCGGCAAAAAGCTCAGCGCCGCGATCAGCGTATGCACCACCTCGGCCTGACAGCCTGCCATAACAATCTGCCGCCAGGTTCTCTCCCGGGGCGAAAAATTGGCGGGACTATAGGTCGGCAGCCGCATTTTCCAGCTGCGTACCCCCAGCCGCTTGTATAGCCCGGGTTCCCATTGCCGGATGCGAAACCAGCGGCTGTCGGGATTCGCCTGATTGCCCATGATGCGGTCCACCCCATAGCCTACGCAAAGCCGCATGGCAAAATGGTAGAAGGTGGTGGCAAAGGTAATGGCCAGCACAGAGAAAATCTCTGCGTCAAATATCCGCAGCAGCACTGCGCTGAGCAGCCATGCCGCCGCAAAAGCTGCCGTCAGAATTTTCATTGTTTTCGCCACAGCGCCACCTCCTTTAGCAATATTTTAGCACACGGCACACCGATTGCAAGGCATAAAAAAGAAATAACCCTTGACCGACGTTCTTTCGAAGCAATCAGCCAAGGGTTATTTCTCTTCACTCTTATTATCTAACATCATTGGTTAACCTCGCTTTCTACAGTGTCCCAGTTTAGTGGCACAGTCTTTCTTTCAATCCAAAATCCATTCCGATGCATCATTCATCATCTACGATCATCTCATTACATTTCCCTAAGCGGGAATCGCCTGTATGTCGGAACATTTTCCTTTGATCGAAAGCTGCGGCCCTGACTCGTTGCTTCGGCAAGCTGTTTTGGGTTTTGTGTTGACCTATATTTGAAATGCCCGCTTGCGAAAGGATTGAGTCGTCAGGTTTTTACCTGTACATTGGTATCACCCTTTCTGACTATACTTTAGCACAAGGGTCTGCATTATGCAAGATGGAATTTTGTACAAAGTGAATAAGTATTTTTTATTTACTTCGCAGAAGTTGGCTGTATTGCACAATTTCTTATTGACGAGTGGCTCCGGCTGTGATAGAATAAATACGTTGAGCGGCTTTTGGCCGCTTTTTTCTGCTGTGCCAGCAGAAAAAAGAAATGACCCTTGACTGATGTTCGTAGATTTCATCAGTCAAGGGTCATCTCTCTGCACTCTTATTATCTAACATCTATGGTTACCTCCGTTTCTATTGGATCGGTGCGGGCTTCCGGAAGAAGCCTGAACCTTAGGTTTTTACCTGTACATTGGTATCACCTCTTTGTGTCTATAATGTAGCACAGTTTTTTCCCTTTTGCAAGATGGTGTATTGTACAAATCAAACAAGTTTCTTTTATTTATTTCGCAGATTTTGGCTATAATGCTCACAAAACCATTGACATTCCGGTTTCTGTGTGGTAGGATAAACACGTTGGGGCGCAAAAACCGGCTGCCATTGCCCAAGTGTTCTTAAGATCACTTGGGCAGTTTTATTCGCCTTACGGCGAGTTCTATTGCTTCGCAGTGATATTCCGCTTACGCCGAGTGGTATTTGCTCCGCAAGTTTTGGCGCGAATAAAATATCACTATGAGGCAAAGCCGAATAATATCACTGCCCGAAGGGCAATATCACTCTTTGCGTAGCAAAGAATATCACTCACATATAAATCAGAGAAGAGAGAGCTTCACGGAAATTTGTTTCCGCGTTACTCTCTCTTCTGTTTTTATCGCCAGTTCAGGCTATGCCCATACCCTTATTTTATTTCTCCGAGAAGGACATCACCCAATAGTGACTCCCCTCATTTGGTTATTTTTCCTTTTTTTCATTCTTTTTTTCCAGGCTGCGGCAGATCACCTTTCCGATCTCCACCAGGGG
>JAZSGN010000061.1:0-28364 GCA_045532755.1 Faecousia sp. | reverse complement strand
TGCCGGGTCAGCACCAGGTCCTTTTCGGAGAAGCCCAGCGCAGCGCCTAAAATGCGGTAGTTCCGCGCCACATTTTCCGGATCATCCCCCCGGCTTGCGCCGATGTTCAGGCTGGACAGATAGCCGGTGCTGACACCGCCGTAGCGGGTGGTGAAGCCATGGGGAACAGCGATGCCTTCGGCAGTCAAATATTCCAGTTTTTCTTTTGTTACGGTTATGATCGCCATAAGGTCACCTGTTATTTCAGATCCTGCAAAATCAGTTCATGCCGTTTGCAATGTCTTTGTCACGGCAGCACTTTTTATACTTTTTGCCGCTGCCGCAGGGACAGGGGTCATTGGGACCCACCTTCTTTTCCTTGCGGACGGGCTGCTTCTTCACGGTCTTGTCGGAGGTGCCGGAGGTAGAGGTCTCCTTTGCCACCTTTTCCCGCTTCATTTCCTGATTGGTGACGATCCGTGCGCCAAATACCCGGCGCACCGTCTCCTCCCGGATGGCGGTGATCATGGCCTGGAACATTTCGTAGCCCTCCTGCTTGTAGGCTACCACCGGGTCATGCTGCGCATAGGCCCGCAGTCCGATTCCCTGCTTCAGATCGTCCATGGCATCGATGTGATCCATCCAGTATTCGTCTACCACCCGCAGCATGATGACCCGCTCCACTTCCCGCATCTTTTCGGGGGTGATCTGGGTTTCCTTCTGTACATAGTAGTCCGCCGCGGCGGCATAGAGCCGGTTGGCGGTCTCCTCGGAGTCGAGGCCCGGGGTCAGCTGGCAGCTGCCGGCGGGGAAATAAGTGCCTTCCAGCTTGGCCTTCAGCAGCCGGATGCCGGTTTCGTCCAGCTGGCCGCCGTTGATGCTGAGAATTTCCGCCACAGCGCCGTCGATCACTTCCCGGAGCATGGCGAGAATGGACAGCCGCAGGTCTTCGCCGTCCAGCACCTTCTGGCGCTGACCGTAGATCACCTGACGCTGGGTGTTCATCACATTGTCGTACTCCAGAACATTCTTTCTGGAGCGGAAGTTCCGGCTTTCTACTGTCCGCTGGGCGTTTTCTACGCCGCCGGAGAGGATCTTTTCGTCGATGGGCATATCTTCATCCGTCATCAGCCTGTCCACAAGGGCCCGGATCCGGTCGGAGAAGAACCGGCGCATCAGGTCATCCTCCAGACTCAGGTAGAACCGGCTTTCACCGGGGTCACCCTGACGGCCGCTTCGACCCCGGAGCTGGTTGTCGATCCGGCGGGAATCGTGGCGCTCGGTGCCGATGATAAAGAGGCCTCCTGCCTGCCGCACCTTTTCCGCTTCCGCGGCGATCTCCTTACGGAAGCCTGCCAGAAGGGTCTCGTATTCCTTTCGCACCGCCAGAATCTCCGGGTCGGAGGTTTCGGCGTAGGAATTGGCTTCTGCCAGCAGCTCCTCGGGGATCTGGCGGCTGCGAAGCACGCTCATGGCCATAAATTCCGCGTTGCCGCCCAGCATGATATCCGTGCCGCGGCCTGCCATGTTGGTGGCGATGGTCACCGCCCCCAGCTTACCGGCCTGAGCGACGATCTGGGCTTCCTGCTCGTGGAACTTGGCGTTGAGCACATGGTGGGCGATGCCCTCTCTTTTCAGCAGCTTACTTAAAAGCTCGCTCATTTCAATGGAAATCGTACCCACCAGCACCGGCTGCCCCTTCTCGTGGCATTCTTTCACCTGCCGGATGATGGCGCGGAACTTGCCCGCCGCGGATTTATACACCACATCCGGGTGATCCAGCCGGGCAACGGGACGGTTGGTGGGAATCTCCACCACATCCAGATTGTAGATGGCCTCGAATTCCTCCTGCTCCGTCAGGGCCGTGCCGGTCATGCCGGAGAGCTTGGTGTACAGCCGGAAGAAATTCTGGAAGGTGATGGTGGCAAGGGTCTTGCTCTCCTCCGCCACATGGACATTTTCTTTCGCTTCGATGGCCTGATGCAGGCCTTCGTTATACCGCCGTCCGTACATCAGGCGGCCGGTGAATTCGTCTACAATGATGATCTGGCCGTCCTTGACCACATAGTCGATGTCCTTTTTCATCAGACCCCGGGCCCGCATGGCCTGATTGATGTGGTGGGAAAGGGTGGCATGCTCCGGGTCGGCAAGGTTCTGGATGCCGAAATGGCGCTCCGCCTTGGCGATGCCTTCGGCGGTGAGGGATACGGAGCGGGATTTTTCGTCGGCAAAGTAGTCGCAGTCGAAGTTATCGTGAACTTCCTTCTCGTCGGTCTTGGCAAAGACCTTCTTGCGAAGACCCTTGACAAAATCGTCGGCCATCTGATACAGGGCGCTGGAATCCTCGCCCTTGCCGGAAATGATCAGGGGCGTACGGGCCTCGTCGATGAGAATGGAGTCCACCTCGTCCACAATGGCAAAGGCGTGACCACGCTGCACCAGCTCCTGGCGGTAGACCGCCATGTTGTCCCGCAGGTAGTCAAAGCCCAGCTCGTTGTTGGTGCAGTAGGTGATGTCGGCGGCGTAGGCCTTGCGGCGCTCCGCCCCGGTCATACCCGGCACGATCAGACCCACCGTAAGACCCATGTAGCGGTAGACCTTGCCCATCCATTCCGAGTCACGGCGGGCAAGATAATCGTTGACGGTGACCACATGGACACCCTTGCCGTTCAGGGCGTTGAGATAGCAGGGCAGAATGGCAACCAGAGTCTTGCCTTCGCCGGTCTTCATCTCGGCGATGCGGCCCTGATGCAGCACGATGCCGCCCAGCAGCTGCACCGGGTAGGGGCGCATACCCAGCACCCGGTCGGCGGCCTCCCGCACGGCGGCAAAGGCCTCGGGCAGCAGGTCGTCCAGAGTTTCCCCCAGAGAAAGCCGCTGGCGGAAATGCTCCGTCTTGGCTTTCAGGGCTTCATCGGTGAGGGCTTTATATTCCTGCTCCAGATCCAGAATCCGGTTCAGCAGGGGGCGCAGGCGCTTGATCTCCCGCTGGGAGCGGGTGCCGAAAATTTTTGTAAAGATACTCATAGAAATCTCCTTGGTGATAAAAGGCGATAATTTACCATTTTCCTGATTATAGCATACCTTCGGGAAAAATAATAGAAAAATTTGTGAATATTCCCATTGGCGGAAAAAATCCTTTTCTTTTCCGGCAAATTCCTGTATACTGGAACTATCCACTCAAAGGAGGCTGCCGCTATGTCCAAAACAAAACAACAGGTTATGCATAAGAAAACCGAGACCTTTATGCACAAGGTTCTGCATGCGCTGGAATTTCTCATCGCCATGCTGACACTGGCGGTGCTGATCGGTATGCTGGGTCTGGAGATCTATAAAATGTTCACCGTTGACGGCTATTTCAGCTCGGTGGATACCTATCTGCACAACATCCTGACCATCGTGGTTGGTCTGGAGTTTGTCAGAATGCTGCTGGACATGACCCCCGCCAACACTTTGGAGGTGCTGATCGTGGCTATCTCCCGCCATGTCATTCTGGTGCATGACGATTACTGGAGCAACCTGGCCTGCGTGGCCTGCATTGCCGGCCTCTTTGCTACCCGCCGCTTCCTGATCCGCAAGAGCGAGATGCAGGTGGATATGTCGGAAGCCGAGTGAGCCTGCGAAGCCAATGAATACGAAAAAACTGACCCGCATGGCCCTTTTGTGCGCCATCGCCCTGACCATTTTCATGCTGGAGGCCCAGATCCCCTCGCCGGTTCCTCTGCCGGGGGTGAAGCTGGGGCTGAGCAACATCGTAACGGTGTTTGCGGTGTTTGCCCTTGGGCCGGGAGAGGCTGCGGGGATCTTGTTTGCCCGGATCTTTCTGGGCGCGGTGTTTGCCGGCAATTTCAGCTCCATTCTCTATTCCGCCGCGGGAGGTCTTTGCGCCATCGGCGTGACCATCGGCCTGCGCCGGCTGCTGAAGAAGGAGCAGATCTGGGTAGCCGGCTGCTTCGGCGCTGTTGCCCACAGCGTCGGCCAGATGGCGGTGGCCATCGGCGTTACGGGTACGCCGGCTATCGCGGCGTATCTTCCGGCGATGATCGCCTGCGGCATCGTGACGGGGCTGTTTACGGGGCTCTGCGCCCAATTTCTTGTGAATCGTGGAGAAACATTGTGGAAAACCTTTTTGAAATGAATTTTACCAAACAGCAGGTGGACGCCATCTCCAATCTGGGCCTTGCCCATGTGGGGGACGGGGTGTTTGAGCTGCTGGTTCGCAGCTGGCTTTGCTGCCGGGGCGATTGCACCGTAAAGACCCTTCATCGGGATTCGGTGGCGCTGGTGAAAGCGCCGGCCCAGGCCAAGCTGATGCAGGCCATCCTGCCCCACCTGACGGAGCGGGAGCAGGGCTACTACCGCCGGGGCAAAAACGCCCACACCCACGCCGCCCCCGGCGCGGCGACCCCCAGGGAATACGCCATGGCCACCGGGCTGGAGACCCTCTTCGGCGCGCTGTGGCTCTATGGGGAAAAGGACCGGCTGCAGCAGCTGTTTCTGCTGGGAATGGAGGCGCAGCATGGCATTTGACGCGTTTTTTATGTCGGCAGTGCTGGAGGAGATCCGGCAAAAGGCCATCGGCGCCCGGGTGGAGAAGATCCACCAGCCCAGCCGGGACACTTTGATCCTGCTGCTGCGCTGCGAGGGCGGCCGGGAAAAGCTGCTGTTTGCCCCCAATCCCGCTGCGCCGCGGCTGCATTTTACCCAATCCAGCCCGGAAAATCCGGCCCAGCCGCCTATGTTCTGCATGCTGCTGCGTAAGCATCTGTCCGGCGCAAGGCTTTCTGCCATCCGGCAGCCTGCCATGGAACGGCTGGCGGAATTTACCTTTGACTGCACCGACGAAATGGGCTACCCGGTGGAGAAAAAGCTGGTGGCGGAGCTGATGGGCCGAACCTGCAACCTCTATCTTTTAGGGCCTGACGGACGGATTCTGGAATGTCTGCGCCGGGTGGGTCTGGACGAGACCCAGCGGCCTGCCCTGCCGGGGCTTTATTATCAGCTGCCGGGAAAGGTGGAAAAGCGGGACCCCACCTCCCTGACGGAAGAAGATTATGTAAACCTATTAACTGCTGTCGGGGCAGACCTGCTGGCAGACCGGCTGATGGACACGCTGGGGGGACTTTCGCCGCTGGTGTGCCGGGAGGCGGCGCTGTATGCCGCGGGGCAGACGGATGCCCGGATCGCAGGTCTGGACATTCCAAAAACCGCTGCCGCGCTGGCGCTGTTTTTCCGGGAGCATCTGAGCCACCCGGCCCCCTATTTCTACGCCCTGCCCGACGGAACGGTGAAGCAGTTTGCCTTCTGCCCCATCCGGCAGTATGGCGGCGGCGGTCGGGCGGAGAGCTTCGCCGCCCTGCTGGACAGCTTCTATGTTCTGCGTGACCGGGCGGATGCTATGCGCCAGAAAAGTCAGGCGGTACGCAAAACCGTCAGCAACCTCTGCGCCCGGCTGAAAAAGAAGCTGCTGCTCCAGGAAAAGGAGCTGGCCGCCACCTATGACCGGGAGCGGCTGCGGCAGCTGGGAGATATTGTAACGGCCAATCTTCACGCCATCCAAAAGGGACAAACTAAGCTGCAGGCGGTGGATTTTTACGATGAGGCCATGCCGGTGATCACCATTGAGCTGTCGCCGGTGCTGTCGCCCCAGCAAAACGCCGCCAAATTCTATAAAGACTATGCCCGGATGAAAAACGCCGAAAAGGAGCTGACCCGGCAGATCGCCCTGGGTCAGGAGGAACTGAGCTACCTGCAGAGCGTTCTGGAGGAGCTGGGCCGGGCGGATTCCGAGCAGGCGCTGGAGGAAATCCGGGCAGAGCTGCAGGCCGGCGGCTATCTGCGGCAGGAATCCGGCAAAAAGCGGATGAAGCAGAGCAAACTGCCGCCTATGCGGTTTGAGTCCACCGATGGCTACCCCATTTATGTGGGCCGCAACAACCGGCAGAACGATGAGCTGACCTTCAAGCTGGCCCGGAAGGATGACCTTTGGCTCCATGCCCAAAAGGTTCACGGCAGCCATGTGATCATCTCCTGCGGCGGAACGACCCCGCCCGACGACACCGTGACCCAGGCGGCCCAGCTGGCGGCCTATTATTCCGAGGCTGCAACCGGCCAGAATGTGCCGGTGGATGTTACGCCGGTGAAGCAGGTGAAAAAGCCTGCCAGCGGCAGACCGGGCATGGTGATCTATCACAGCTACCGCACGGTGGTGGCGAACCCTTATGCAAATATTGTGGTGGATGCGCTGAACGCGGAGCATCTGCCCGAGGAAACTTAAAGAAAAAAAGGAGCGAATACTATGAAAAAACAACTGCTTTGTCTTCTTCTGGCGGCGGCCATGCTGCTGCTGTGCGCCTGCAAAGACGATGGCCCGCTGACCCAGGCGGAAATTCAGGAGATTGCCCTGGAAGCTGCCGGTCTGGAGGGACAAACCGTTTCCGGTATGCATACCCATGTATCGGTGGTGGACGGCGTCAGCGTGATCACCGTGTATTTCAGCTGCAACGGAAATGAGTATTCCTATTCCATGGATGCCTACACCGGCGAGCTGCTGGACATCGAGGTAGACCACAATCACTAAGAAAAAAATCCTCCCTGACACCCGGTCAGGGAGGATTTTAATTTTAGCGGTCGGGATTGGAGAGGGTCTTCAGCTCGGTCCAGCCGGCGGCCTGAATGCCGTTACGGGTCTGGGTGAACTGCTCGCTGCCGGCGATCAGGCAAAGCACCATATTGCCCTTCTGCGCGATCAGCGCATCGTCGGGAGCTACGCAAACCCACTTGCGCCAGTCGATGTTCTTCTCGAAATCGGCGGCTACATCGGCGGCCTTGCTCTCGTCGCTCAGGGTGACGATCACCAGGGAGTAAGCATTGGTCATCATCATGGGAGCGCAGCTGGCGGCGGCGGAGATGCCCTCGCTGCTGGTCAGGCCGGCGGAGTAGGCGAAGAACTCGTCACCGGTGGCAATGCCGCTGATGGCGAAGCCGTCCAGCGCTTCGATGCCGGAGCTGCCCAGAATGGTGTTCAGCTCGCTCAGCAGAGTGGCATCTACATCACCCATGACCATGGGGGTGGGAACATACTCGGGCAGGTCGGCGGTCAGCTGCTGGAAGCAGGTCTCCATCACGGCGAAGCCCTGGGTGTAGGTCTCAGGGATCTGGCCGGTGAAGCTGACCATGATGCTGGTGCCATCGGTATACTCGATGTACATGGAGGCATTGGCCTCGCCTTCACCGAAGATGTCCTGACCCACCAGGCTTGCCAGCTCGGTCTTTGCCAGCTCCTGAGCTATGGTGGTCAGAACGGAAGCGTCCAGATTGCCAACCTTCTTGGTGTCCTTGCCGGTGTAGTCCACATAAGCGGTGCCGTCGGCATTCGGGTAGGCGGTCAGCAGAACAATGTTGTCGTAGTTTTCGCCCAGGCTCATGGAGAAGTAGGTTACGGCAGATACTTCGCTGGGAGTGGTCTCCACGGGAGTGGTAGTCTCCACGGGGGCGGTGGTCTCAACCGGGTTGGTGGTTTCTACGGGATCGGTGGGCTCAGCCTCGCCGCCGCAGGCAGCCATAGAAAGCATCAGAGCAGCCAGAAGCAGCAGGCTGATGCCGCGATTAAAAAGCTTATTCATTGCATTTTTCCTCCGTTAAGATTTTTTCGGTGCAGGGGCATTATACACATAACCCGGAGAAAAAGCAAGCAAAATGTTCTGGAAATTTTTTATTTTACAGTTTATTCACAACAAAACCGCCCCCGGAGAGCCCCAATGTCATGCAGTTAAGAAAACTGTGTCATTCTGAGCCTGCGCAGCAGGCGTGAGAATCCGTGTCCCTGCGGGGGTTGCGGATTGCCACGCACCTGCGGTGCTCGCAATGACAGGCTTAAACTTCATGGCATTGCGGAAAGCCTGAGGGCGGTTAGTTTGCTTACTTTTGCCGGCGCAGCACCAGAGCGCTGCGGGCGGGGATGTAAAGGCGGATGCCGGTCTGGCCGAACTCGTTTTCCTCGGTGTGGTACACATAGGTGGTGGAGATCCGGTCCTGACCGCCGAAGCGGCCTTCGTCGGTGGTCAGCGCAACTTCGTAGGCGCCGGCCTCCGGCATGGGCAGGAA
Organism: Faecousia sp.; assembly: GCA_045532755.1. GTDB lineage: Bacteria > Bacillota > Clostridia > Oscillospirales > Oscillospiraceae > Faecousia. The sequence goes on along the minus strand of JAZSGN010000061.1, from coordinate 20,279 downwards.
ATAGTTCTGCTGGGAGGCGTTGGGGTGGAAGTTCAGCACGAACACCGCCTTGCCCCGGCTGTAGCCCATGATTTTGTTGCCGTGGTCAATATTCAGGTACTGCACGGCGCCGCGGAGCACGCCGCACTTGCGGGCAAGGGCGATCATACCCTTTTCAAATTCGTTGAGATAGCGGTAGCGCAGGAAGGGATTTTCTGCCAGACTCCACTGCCGGCGGCAGTAGTGGTAGCTCCAGCCGTTGCCCTCCCGGGGGAAGTCGATCCATTCGGGGTGACCGAACTCGTTGCCCATGAAGGTCAGGTAGCCTTCGCCGCCCAGACTCATGGTGATCAGCCGGATCATCTTATGCAGCGCCATGCCCCGCTCGATGATCAGGTTGGGGTTGCCGTCGTTCATGGCGGTGTACATTTCCTTGTCGCAGAGGCGGAACATGATGGTCTTGTCGCCGACCAGCGCCTGATCGTGGCTTTCGCAGTAGCCGATGACCCGCTCCTTGGGGCGGCGGCTGGTGAGCTCTGCCCACAGATGGCCCAGATCCCAGTTTTCGTCGGATACTTCCTTCAGCAGCTTGATCCACATATCCGGCTCACCCATGGCCAGCCGGTAGTCGAAGCCCAGACCGCCCCATGCCACCGGCAGGCAAAGGCCGGGAATGGCGGAGGTGTCCTCGGCGATGGTGATGGCGTTGGGGTTTACCTGCCGCACCAGATCGTTGGCCAGCTGCAGGTAGGTCACCGCCTCGGTGTCGGTGTTCATGCTGAAATAGTCGCCGTAGCCGCCGAAGCTGACGCCCAGACCGTGGTTATGATAGAGCATGGAGGTGACGCCGTCGAAGCGGAAGCCGTCGAAATGGTACTCCGTTTGCCAGAATTTCAGGTTGGACAGCAGCATGTGGAGCACTTCGTTCTTATTGTAGTTGAAGCACTTGGTGTCCCATGCGGTGTGGTAGCCCCGGGGGCCTTCGTGGAAATACTGGTACTCGGTGCCGTCGAAGAGGTTCAGGCCCTCCCGGGAGTTCTTGGAGGCGTGGGAGTGGACCACATCCAGCAGCACCGCGATGCCCATGCCGTGGGCGGTGTCGATGAGGCTCTTCAGCTCCTCCGGCGTGCCGAAGCGGGAGGAGGCGGCGAAGAGGTTGGTCACCTGATAGCCGAAGCTGGCATAGTAGGGGTGCTCCATGATGGCCATGATCTGAATGGTGTTGTAGCCCAGCGCCTTGATTTTGGGCAGGATCTTGTCCCGGAATTCCAGATAGCTGCCCACCTTGGGCTCTTCCTGAGCCATGCCGATGTGGCACTCATAGATATAAAGGGTCTTCTGGGGCTTGAAGCCGGCATCGCTCCAGACATAGGGGGTTTCCGGCGCGTGAACCACCGCGTTCCAGTGGGTGTGGCGGTTCTGCACCACATAGTTGGCATAAGAGGGAATCCGGTCCAGCAGCTGGCCGTCTTTTTCCACCACAACGGCATACTCCTGCCCCTGGCGCAGAGCATCTGCCGGCAGGGTAAGGGTGTACACGCCGTTTTCCTCCCGGGTCAGGGGGGTGGCGGTGCGGTTCCAGCCGTTGAATTCGCCGGTGAGGTAGAGCTTGTCTGCTCCCGGCGCCCACTCCCGGAACACCCAGCCGTTCTGGGTGCGGTGCAGGCCAAAGAACAGATGTCCGTTGGCGAAATCGCTGAGGGTCTGCCCCGGCGCAAGCAGCTGCCGCTTCTTGTTTTCGTAGTTTTCCATTCGCTGGCAGATGTCCTGCCGGTACTGCTTCAGATTGGGGTCGATCCGAAAGATTTTGTAATCCATATGGTTCATCCTTTCTCCGCTGCGAATTGTATATTTCTATTGTAATACGCGGAAGGGGCTTCGTCAATGAAGAAATATTTACAAATTTTTTCTTGCCCTGCCGCCTGCGCCGCGGTATAATAAAAGCACCCCAAAAACACAAGGAGGCAAATTCCATGGATATCAAGGAAAAGATCGAAGAACTGGTAGAAAAGCTCAAGGGCGACAACAACCTGATGGAGAGCTTCAAGAAAGACCCCGTTCAGACTCTGGAAAAGCTGCTGGGCGTTGACCTGCCCGATGAGAAGATCCAGGCTCTGGTGGAAGGCATTCAGGCAAAGCTGAGCCTGGATAAGGCCGGCGATCTGCTGGGCGGCCTGAAGGGTCTGTTTGGCGGCAAGAAGTAAATAAAAATATCCGGTGTGCAAAGGGCGTTGCGAAATTTTTCGCAACGCCCAGTTATATTTTCCCTATCGGGAAAGTGGTATATTTCCTGCGGAAATGTGATATATGCCCAAGGGCATGTTACGGTGTCACTTCGTGACGATATAAATAATAAAATGGACTTTCGCAGAAATTGCGAAAGTCCATTTTTAACGTTTTCGAAGAAAACATATCACAGGCGAAGCCTATATCACACGCAGTCAAGCGTATATCACGGATTTGCAAAGCAAATCCATATCACTGTGTGTTGGGCATATCCCTATGACCAACACACGGCAGCACCGGATTTTTTAGGTTTTGCGGATAAATTTTTCGCCGCAGCGGGGGCAGGTGATGGAAATTTTCCCCTTCTTCCGGGGGACCCGCACCGGCTGCCGGCACTTGGGGCAATCGAAATAGCGGTGCTCCCGGTCCCGGATCCGCTCGATCAGCTGGAGAAATTTCCGGTTTTCCTGATAGCGGCGGTAGGTCTGCCGGGAAAAGCACCGGAACAGCGCCCAGAACATCAGCCCGTAAGACAAGATCACCAGCGCCAGCTTCACCGGCTTGACGGAAACAAACATGCCGCCTAATGCCAGCACCATGCCCGCTCCCAGCAAAAGGGTATTGAGTTTATCGGTGCCGTAGCGGCCCTGCATAAAGGCCGCGATGCGGCGGCGGATGCCATCCATGGCCATGCCTCCTGTGTTTGTGGTATAAACCATTATATTGCGGTTTCCCGGTTTTTCAACCGCCCCAGGGGAAAATTAACGGATTGTTTTCAATTCCCGGCGGAATAATCCGCCAGTCCTGAGGAAAACTGAGAAAAAAAGGAGGCGGCGCGGATGCTCAATTCCTATGTTCGTACGGTGGTGCTGTATCTGGCGCTGATCCTGGTGATCCGGCTTATGGGCAAGCGGCAGATCGGCCAGATGGAGCCGTCGGAATTCGTTGTGACGATGCTGGTGGCCAATCTGGCTTCCTTTCCCCTGGAAGATGGGGGCATTCCCCTGATATCGGGGCTGATCCCCATGTTCGTGGTGCTGGGGCTGGAGCTGATTTTGTCGGTGCTGTCCATGAAGAGCGTCCGGCTGCGGCGGGTGCTGTGCGGAAAGCCGGTGATCCTCATGGAAAACGGCCGGTTTCTGCAGGACAATATGCGAAAGACCCGGGTCACCCTGGATGAGCTGACCGGCCATCTGCGGGAAAAGGATGTGCTGGATCCCCGGGCGGTGCAGTATGCCATTTTGGAGACCAACGGCAATCTCTCCGTGTTCCCCTACCCCAAGGAGCGGCCTGCCAGCGCCCGGGATGCGGGGGTGCAGGCCAGAGCCCAGAAGCTGCCCATTACCATTATTTCCGACGGAAGCCTGATGAAGGCCAATCTGGAAAAAGCCGGCAAGGATGCCCGCTGGGTGGAAAAGACCCTGAAGGAGCTGAACGCCCGGCTGGAGGATACCTTTCTGCTGACGGTGGACGAGAGCGGGCATCTGATCTTCTACCGAAGGGAGGGCGCGCGGTGAAGCGGTTCTGGCTGGGCCTTGGGATTCTGGCGGCCTTTCTTGCCGCCGGGTTTTTTGTAAAAGAGGCGCTGGAGGTTCGCTGCCGGCAAACAGGGGCTCTGGTGCAGCAGGCGGCAGAGGCTGCCGAAAAAGATAATTTTGCCGGAGCGCGGAAAGCTCTGGCTCAGGCCCGGCAGCAATGGCAGCGCAGCGGCCTGCTGGCTTCTGCCTTCTGCGACCACCGCTCTTTGGAGCAGGCGGAAATGCTGCTGTCAGAGCTGGAGGTCTACGCCCAAAGAGAAGACAGCGAGGGGTTTCTTGTATGCGGCAGCCGGCTGCTGCAGCTATTGGAAGCCATGGCAGCCACCCAGCGGCTGGATCTGAGCAATCTGCTCTAGCCGCTGCCGCCGGCAAGGGCGGCGATGCCCTTTGCCAGCGCCCGCAGGGCGGTCTGGGCTTCAGAAAAGGTGTTGCCTGCCCCGCCGATCTCCACGATCAGCGCCCCGGGGGAAAGATCCTGATTGAACCGCTCCGTCCGCAGCCGGATATCCCGGCAAAGACCGGGGTACATCTCCTCCAAAACCGCCTGCAGCTTGCAGGCAAGGGCCAGATTTTTGGCGTATTCCGGGTGCTCCAGCCCGCCGGCATCCGTACCGACCACAAACATCAGCTGGGCAGAGGGCTGCCCGTCCACCACCGCTTCCGTCTTCAGCTGCCCGCCGCCGGTGTCCTCTACCGCGTCCCGGTGCAGGTCCAGCACCAGAGAGATCTGGGGGTAGCTGGCAAGATAGCTGCGCATGGTCTTCCGGGCCCGGGTGTAAGAGCCGTTGTAAACCGGGTGGTCATGGAGGGTGGTGTCGTGGAGGACCCCGATCCCCTCCTGCTCCAAAAGGGCAGCCAGCTCCGCCCCCAAGGCGGTCATATTATAGCGGCTGTCGGTGGTGCGGTAGGGAGAAGATGGCTCGTAGAGAGTGCCGGAGGGGTCTGTGTAACATTCTGTGGCGTGGGTGTGCAGGATCAGCACCGTGGGAGCATCGCCCCGAAGCGCCCAGTTCAGGGGCGTTTGCAGCAGAGCCGCCGGGTCTGCTTCGCAGCCGGTGTAGTTTTTAATGGAGATATTTTTCGCGTCGGCGGCGGTGAACTGCAGCCGCCGGGGAGGCGGCTCGGTGACTTCTGTTTCCGGCTCGGTGGCATCCGGGGCGGGAGAAACCAGCTGCCCTGTTTGCAGATACAAAAGCAGCTGCCCCGTTTCCGGCTGGCGGAGGGCGGCCGCCATAGGCTGCACCAGCCCCAGCGCCAGCCGCAGGCTCAGCGCCCAGAGGATCACCGTAAGGCCTGTCCGCATACTCTTTTGTTCCAATTCCATTGCCCTTCCTCCTGTGTCGAAATGTGGCCGCGGCCCCAATAAAAATGCAAAGGTGCGGCACAGATTCTGTGCCGCACATCTCTCTACGGTATTAAGTTTCCGGCGGATGCCATTTGGGCCGGGTTTTCAGCTCCAACCGGAGGTTCTGGAAAAATTCCTGCAGCAGCTGCTGGCTTTCCTCCTGACAGATGCCCGCCTCTACTTGGGGGTGATGGTTGAAATCCATGGAAAACAGGCTGCACACCGAGCCGCAGGCGCCGAACTTTTTGTCGGACGCGCCGTAGACCACCCGCTTCACCCGGGCGTTCAGAATCGCGCCGGCGCACATGGCGCAGGGCTCTAAGGTCACATACAGGGTGCAGTCCCACAGCCGCCAGCCGCCCAAATTGCGGCAGGCTTCGTCGATGGCTTCGATCTCCGCGTGAGCCAGCGCGCTGCGGCTGCGCTCCCGGCGGTTGCGCCCCCGGCCGACTACCCGGCCGCCTCTTACGATCACGCAGCCTACCGGCACTTCCCCCTCGGCGGCGGCTTCCTTCGCCAGCTCCAGAGCCAGCGCCATATATTCCTGATCGGTCACGGCGATCCCCCCTTTTTAGGGTATCATAGCCCAAAAGGGGGCCCGCGTCAACACCCTACCATATCCGGGAGGCAAAACCTAGGGAATTTTCCCACACCGCTGTTCAGAAAAAATTAAAAATTAGGGGGCAGACAAGCGGCCAAAACTATGCTATACTATAACAAACTATACCCTGTAACCAGAAGGAGGCGTTGTCCTTTGAAATATTGGCGTGGTTATTTAACTGCCGCGATTCTGCTTCTGTTCGGCTTCGGGCTGATGAAGTTTGCCGAGGGCCACGGCCAGCTGATCGATATGGTGTACCCCTATGTGACCCGGATGTACCAGTCCACCATGGCCGCCTGGAGCGGCGGCGTAGAGTTCTGCCTGTGGCAGCTGGCGGCGGTGATCCTGGTGGTGCTGCTGCTGGCGACCATCGTGCTGATGATCATTCTGCGGTGGAATCTGATTCAGGTCGTAGGCTGGGTCACCGCCGTGGCCAGCCTGCTGTTTGTGCTGCACACCGGCGTCTGGGGCCTGAACTACTATGCCGGCGACCTTGCGGGCGACCTGCGGCTGCAGACCCCGGAATATACCCTTGAGGAACTGAAAGAAGCAACCGCCTACTACCGGGATCAGGCCAACGAGCTGGCCCTGCAGATCCCCCGTGACGGAAATTCTGACCCGAAGTTTCCCGAATTTAAGGAGCTGGCCCTGCAGGCCGGCGAGGGTTTCCAGAATATGGTCTATCAGCAGCATCAGCCGATTTTTGCCGGTTCTACCGAGCCGGTGAAGGAGCTGGGCTGGGCAGATCTGTATACATCCATGGGCATCACCGGCATGACCATGCCCCTGACCGGCGAGGCGGCGGTGAATCCCCAGATCCCGGTGGTGAGCCTGCCCTTTACCATGTGCCACGAAATGGCCCACCGGATGTGCATTGCCATTGAGCGGGATGCCAACTTCGCGGCCTTCCTGGCAGCCAGCCACAATTCTTCCCCGGAATTCCGGTATTCCGCCTATTTTATGGCCTACCGCTATTGCTACAGCGCCCTTTCCAAGCTGAGCATGGCCGATGCCAAGATGATTGCCGCCAGCCAGAACAGCCTGCTGACCAGCGACCTGACCCGCTACCAGACCTTCTTCCAGGAAAACCGGGATGATAAGGCCAGCGAAGTGGCGGAAAAGGTGAACGATACCTATCTGAAGACCAGCGGCGACAGCCAGGGCACAGCCTCTTACAACGATGTGTGCCATCTGCTGGTGAGCTGGCATCTGCAGACCGTGGTGCTGCCCAGCCAGAGCCAGCAGGAAAAGCCCCAGTTCGACCCCTTTGACGAGAGCAAGGTAGACCTGACCGTAACCCCGGAAACCGAGCCTACTACGGGAGGCGGCAATGGATAAAATGCTGAGTACCCTTTTGGAGGGGCTGCCCCAGCTGGGGCTTAGCCTGCCGGAGGAGGTTTCCCGGCAGCTGTGCGCCTTCGGCGAGGGGGTGGTGAAGCAGAATGAGGTGATGAACCTCACCGCCATCACCGATCCCGAGCAGGTGGCGAAGCTCCATCTGCTGGATTCCGTCAGCCTGCTGGCCACCGCCGACCTGCGGGGCAAGACCCTGATCGATGTAGGCTGCGGCGCAGGCTTCCCCGGCGTGCCGGTGAAGATCGCCTGCCCCCAGGTGAAGCTTACCCTGCTGGATTCTCTGGGCAAGCGGATGCACTGGCTGGAAGAATTTCTGCCGACGCTGGGTGTGGAGGCCCAATACATCACAGCCCGGGCGGAGGAGGCGGTAGCCACTCGCCGGGAAACCTACGATTTTGCCACCAGCCGGGCCGTGGCGCGGCTGAACATCCTGCTGGAACTGACCGCCCCCTATGTAAAGGTTGGCGGCGCGGTGCTGGCCATGAAGGGCGCGGCGGCCAGGGAAGAGCTGGAGCAGTCCCGCAACGCCATCAAAAAGCTGGGGCTGAAGGTGGAAACGGTGAAGGAATTTTCCATCGACGGCGCGGCCCACGCGGTGATCGTGCTGCGAAAGGTTGCCCACACCCCCGCCTGCTACCCCCGCCGGTTTGCCAAAATCAAACAAAATCCCCTGTAAGATATTGCCCAAGCGTTCAAAAGAACACTTGGGCAGTTTTATTCGCCTGCGGCGAGTGCTATTGCTTCGCAGTGATATTTGTCTTGCGACAAGTGATATTGCCTTCGGCAGCTTTCGTTACCCGCAAAAGCCCCCTTAGGGGGACGAAAATCGCTTCCCCCGGGGGGGAAGCTGTCAGCGACAGCTGACTGAAGAGGAATGCGGGCGGAAAGCCGATGGTTTTCTGCGACTAGCAGACCTGATGCAGTATGCTATTCTAAAGCCACGCAAGAGCTACCAGGCAATCACCGACCACCATCGCAAAACCAGTATAGGAAGGGGTGATATAAATGCCTGTTACGCTGACATTCCATGTATTCGGTTACACGGTCACGGTCAGAGTAAAAAAGCAAAACCGCCACTCTGCCAAGTGACGGTTTTCGGTATTTACTTAATGCCTAAGTAAACAGGGCTTACCACCCAGAAAGGAGGTTGCGCCCCTTGCTCACAATATATCACAAAAGGGGGTAAAAGTCAATGGCAGAAAGCGAAGCAAAAAGAGCCTGGATGCAGAATAATACCATCTGCGTCAACCTGCGGATCAACCGCAACCAGGACCCGGAATTGTTCGAGCTTCTTACCAAAGCAGAGAACAAGTCGGCGGTAATCCGTGAATTACTCAGCCGAGCAATGACCCAGCAAAATTAAAAAATCCCGGCGCTGTTACCAGCAGCACAGGGACCGGGCAAGTGTTACCGGCACAAGCCCACGCCCACCCGTCAACAACCACGAAGCCAGGGAGCAATACGATTTTGTCCCACCCCCGCCGGTTTGCCAAAATCAAACAAAATCCCCTATAAGATATTGCCCAAGCGTTCAAAAGAACACTTGGGCAGTTTTATTCGCCTGCGGCGAGTGATATTGCTTCGCAGTGATATTTGTCTTGCGACAAGTGATATTGCCTTCGGCAGCTTTCGTTACCCGCAAAAGCCCCCTTAGGGGGACGAAAATCGCTTCCCCCGGGGGGAAGCTGTCAGCGACAGCTGACTGAAGAGGAATGCGGGCGGAAAGCCGATGGTTTTCTGCGACTATCAGACTTAATCTATGGTTGGTTCTGCCGCCATTCCTCTCCCGTCCCCCGCGGGGACACCCTCTCCCCGGGAGAGGGTATTAGACAGGTAACGATACCGGGCAAGGAAAGGCAGTAACGACCTTCCCGGAAAGCCGAATGCGTATAGAAAACGGAGCTGCCGGGGAGGCAGCTCCGTTTGGGTTTTACATATTGGCGATGACCAGTTCGGCGATCTGAATGGCGTTGGTGGCAGCGCCCTTTCTCACCTGGTCGCCGCAGCACCACAGACATACGGCGTTGGGGTCGGTCAGGTCGGGGCGGATGCGGCCGACGAACACGATGTCCTGATCGGTGGTATCCAGAGGCATGGGGTACTGCTTGTTCTGCAGATCATCCACCAGACGGCAGCCGGGTGCCTTGGCGATGACTTCCCGAACCTGCTCTACGGTTACGGGTACATCGAACTTGCAGGTTACGGAAATGGAGTGGCTGCGGACAACGGGAACCCGGACGCAGGTGCAGGAAACCGTCAGCTCCGGCAGGTGCATGATCTTGCGGCCCTCGTTCTGCATCTTCATTTCCTCGCTGGTGTAGCCGGCGTAGGCTTCGCCGCCGATCTGGGGAATCAGATTGTAGGCGATCTGGTGGGAGAAGACCCTGGGCTCGTAGGTCTCGCCGTTACGCAGGGCCTCCACCTCGTTCATCAGCTCAATCGGGCCGCCGGCGCCTGCGCCGGAAACTGCCTGATAGGTAGAAGCGGTCATGGAGCGGATGGGAGCGATGGAATTCAGAGCGTTGACGGCCGTAACGGTGATGATGGTGGAGCAGTTGGGGTTGGAGATGATGCCAAGGTGCTTCTTCACATCCTCGGGGTTCACTTCCGGAACAATCAGCGGCACATCGGGGTCCAGCCGGAAGGCGGAGGAGTTATCCACAAACACGGCGCCTGCCCGGACAATGGACAGCGCGAACCGCTCGGCGATATCGTTCTCGGCAGCGCCAAGGACGATGTCCACACCCTGAAAAGCCTCGTCGCAGGCTTCCTGAATCACAACATCTTCGCCCTTAAACTTCAGGGTCTTGCCGGCGCTGCGGCTGCTGGCCAGAGGGATCAGCTTGCCTACGGGGAAATTCCGCTCCTCCAGGATCTTCAGCATTTCCTGACCCACCGCGCCGGTGGCGCCCAGAATGGCTACGGTATACTGTTTCATATATTCCTTACCTCACTTTACAAAGCTGTTATACAGCACCTTGATGGCGGTGGCAAAATCCTTATTGTCCACGCCGAAAATAATGTTCAGTTCGTCGGGGCCCTGGTTGATCATGCGGATGTTGATATCTGCCTGACCCAGTGCGGCGAAGATCTTACCGGAAATACCGGGGCGGAAGGCCATCTTCCGGCCAACGGCGGCAACAACGGCGATCTCATCGTGAACGCTGAGGGAATCCGGCTTCACTTCCCGCTGGATCTCTGCCAGAATGGTGTAGAGGCTGCCGGCAACGGATTCGGTGGGAACCACAACGGATACATTGTCGATGCCGTTGGGGGTGTAGTCTACGGAGATGCCATGGCGGGTAAACACGCCCAGCATATTATACAGCACGCCCACTTCGTTGCTCATGCCCCGCTTGGACATGGAAACGATGGAGAAATCCTTCTTGCCGGTGATGCCGGTGATGAACCGGTCGGGGTCGGAATCGGTGTCGAAGGACTCCTGAATGATGGTGCCGGGGGCATCGGGGTCGTTGGTGTTGCGGATGTTCACGGGAATGCCCTTTTCCCGCACCGGGAAGATGGTGCCTTCGTGGAGCACCTGGGCGCCGGAGTAGCTCAGCTCCCGCAGCTCGTCGTAGGTCACCTCGGGAATGGCCTGGGGATTTTCCACGATCCGGGGGTCGGCCATAAGGATGCCGGAAACATCGGTCCAGTTTTCGTAGACGTCCGCATCCAGCGCGGCGGCTGCCAGCGCGCCGGTGATGTCGCTGCCGCCCCGGGAGAAGGTGTGGATGCGGCCATCGGGCATCACGCCGTAGAAGCCGGGAATCACAACGCCGTTGCCCTTGACCTGCTTACGCAGAGCGGCATAGGAGGCATCCTGATCCACCGTGCCGTCCATATTGAACTTCACCCAATCGGCGGCGTCCACAAACTCAAAGCCTAAGTAGGCTGCCATCAGCTTGGCGGAGAAATACTCGCCCCGGCTGACCAGCTCATCCTGAGAAACGGCCTTCTTATCCAGCCGGGCCTTCAGCTCGGCAAATTCCGTTTCCAGATCCAGGGTAACGCCCAGCTCATCCCGGATCTCCAGATACCGGGACACGATCATATCGAACACCCGGCCGCAGTCCACACCGTAGAGGGTGTGGGCGTGGCAGAGGTAGAGCAGATCGGTGATCTTGTTGTCGTCCTTGCCGCGCTTGCCGGCAGCGGACACGATGACGACCCGGCGGCCCGGGTCAGCCAGAAGAATATCCCGCACCTTGCGGTACTGGCCGGCGTCTGCCATGGAGGAGCCGCCGAATTTTGTTACTTTCAGCATAGTATTTCCTTCTTTCTCAGGGTGCGATGGCGGCGATGAAAGCACCGGGGTTGGCCTTCAGCCATGCGTGCATGGCGGCTACGGATACGGGGCCGGTGACAACGGCGCCGTCCCAGTTTTCTTTGGTGTTGGCGGCAAGCCAAGCGTCGCTGCCGCCGCGGACATAGTAGCACAGGGTATCGCCATTGACGGCATTGACCTTGGGGCCGTAGGGGCTGTAGAAGCCGGTGCCGGAGAGCAGGTCGATGCAGTCCTGCAGAACATTATATGCGGTGGGGTAGCGTCCCGCGCCCTGACCGTAGAAGCTCATGCGCTGGGAGGTCTTGCCCACAAGGGTGATCAGATTATAGTTGGAAGGTACAGCGGATTCCGGCTCTCCCACCTTCACCAGCGTAGGCTGCACGAATACGCTGCAGCCGCTGTCGTTCAGGCGGCCGGTGGAGATCAGCTTGCACACATAGCCCCGCTGGGTAAACCGGGCCACATCCTCGGCAAGAATGTTGCGGATGCCGGCAACGGGAACGGTGGCGCTGTCCAGGCTTACGGCAAAGGCAATGTTGGAAGAAAGGATCACCTTGTGCCAGGTGTCGATGCCGTCCACATCCGTAGAGGGGTTGGCTTCAGCATAGCCCAGAGCCTGAGCCTGTGCCAGCGCATCGGCGTAGCTGAGCCCCAGACGGGTCATGGAATCGAGAATATAGTTGCAGGTGCCGTTCATAATGCCGCCAACCTGGGTGATGGTCTGGGCACGGCGGGAGCGCTCTACCTCGCTGAGCCAGCCAATGCCGCCGCCGACGGCAGCGGTGCAGCGCAGCTTCAGGCCCTTTTCCTGGGCCAGAGGGATCAGCTCATCGTAGAAGGTGGCCATCAGCGCCTTATTGGAGGTGACGATGTTCTTGCCCTTTTCCATGGCGGCCCGGACAAATTCATAGGCCGGGTGCAGACCGCCCATGGCCTCCACCACGGTATCGATGGTGTCGTCGTTCAGGACATCCTGAAAGTCCCGGGTGACCTTGGCATCGGGAAGGGTGATATCCTCCAGACACACAACCGTCACGACCTGCATATCCGAGCGTTCCTTGGTCAGCTCGTACAGGCCTTTTCCTACTACGCCAAATCCCAGCAATCCGATCCGCATATGGTAAATCCTCCAAAAGAATGGTTAGCGAAAAACAAATGTTTTTGGCAGAAAGACACTTGCTTTTTTAGCAGAAACAGTATATCATAGACTTCAGCAAAATGCAATAGTGCCAAAAAAACAAGTATTTCCCGCAAATTGCGGTGATTTTGTGCAGTTGGGCAAGGATTTGCCCCGAAACACGGAGGAAACAGTATGCTTTATCACTCTACCCGATCTCTGGAAAACCCCATTGATTCTGCCCAGGCCGTCATTCAGGGACTCGCGCCCGACGGCGGCCTGTATATGCCCGCGGCGCTGCCGGAATTTGACTGGCAGGCCTGCCTGCAAGGCGACACCTATGAAATGGCAACCGCCATTCTTTCGGCTCTGCTGCCGGATGTTCCCGATATGCAGCTTCTGGTATCGAGAGCCTACACCGGCAAATTTACCGCCCCCGACCTGACCCCCACCCGGCCCGTAGGGCCTTTTACGGTGCTGGAGCTGTTCCACGGCCCGACTTCTGCTTTTAAGGATGTGGCGCTGTGCATGCTGCCCCAGCTGCTGACCGCCTCGAAGAGCGCCAAGGGGATGCAGGAGGATATCCTGATTCTCACCGCCACCTCCGGCGATACCGGCAAGGCGGCGCTGGAAGGCTTCCGGGATGTGCCGGGCATCCGCATCTGCGTGTTCTATCCCAATGGCGGTGTCAGCAAGGTGCAGCGGGCCCAGATGGTGACCCAGGAGGGCGAAAATGTGGCTGTCTGGGCGGTGGAAGGCAATTTCGACGATGCCCAGACCGGCGTGAAGAACATCTTCGCCGCCTGCGGCGACGGCAAGCTGCTTGCCGGCAAAGGCTTCCGGCTGTCCTCTGCCAACTCCATCAACATCGGCCGCCTTGCCCCGCAGGTGACCTATTATTTCAAGGCCTACCGGGATCTAATAGACCGGGGCGAGATCAGCCTTGGCGACAAGGTGAACTTCTGCGTGCCTACCGGCAATTTCGGCGATATTCTGGCGGGGTATCTGGCAAAGCTGCTGGGTCTGCCGGTGGGCAGGCTCATCTGCGCCTCCAACGCCAACAATGTGCTGACGGATTTTATCCGCACCGGCACTTACGACCGCCGCAGACCCCTGTATAAGACCACCTCCCCCTCCATGGACATTCTGGTGTCTTCCAATCTGGAGCGGCTGCTGTATCTGATGTCCGGCGGCGATACGGCGCTGGTGGCCCGGCTGATGCAGAGCCTGAACACCGAAGGCGTTTACACCGTGCCGGAGCAGCTGAAGCAGGCGATTTCTAAAGAATTCTGGGCAGGCTGCTGCGACGATGCCGGCGCGGCGCAGGCCATCGCCAAGGTCTGGAAGGACCATGGCTACCTCTGCGACCCCCACACCGCCAACGGCTGGGCCGTGGCGGAGCAGTATGTGGGTGAAACCGGCGACAACGCCCCCATGGTGGTGCTGTCCACCGCTTCCGCCTATAAGTTCCCCGCCGCGGTGCTGCAGGCCATCGGCGGCGATATGTCCGGCGACGAATTCGCCCAGATGGAGCGGCTGCAGGCCATCACCGCCGCCCCCATTCCCGCCAACCTTTCCGGCCTGGCAGGCAAGCCGGAGAAGCATACCGGCGTCATCGCCAAGGATGCAATGCTGCAGCTGGTTCTGGATATGTAAGGAGATAGACCTATGAAACGAGTTACCATTCGCGTTCCCGCCACCACCGCCAACCTGGGCCCCGGCTTCGATGCCTTTGGCTGCGCCCTGAGCCTGTACACCGATGTGACCTTCGAGGAGACCGAAGAGGGTCTGGAGATCACCGGCTGCGACGAGGCCTACGCCGGCCCGGACAATCTGGCCTACACCGCCTACTGCGCGGTGCTGGCTTCCCTGAACGAAGAGGTGCGGGGCGTTAAGATCCACATCGATGCCCAGATCCCCATCTGCCGGGGTCTCGGCTCTTCCGCCGCCCTGCTGGTGGCCGGCGCTATGGGCGCCAATGTGCTGCGGGGCAGCAAGCTGTCCACCCAGGGTCTGCTGACCATCACCAACGCCATGGAAGGCCACCCGGATAACCTGGCCCCCGCCTTCTACGGCGGCCTGACCGCCTCCATGGTAGACAACGGCCTGCCTATGACGGTGAATTTCCCCCTCCACCCGGATTGGGAATTTCTGGCGCTGATCCCGGATTTTAATCTTGCCACCAGCCTGGCAAGAAGCGTGCTGCCCACCCAGATCCCCCGGGAGGATGCCATTTACAACATCGCCCACGGCGCCATGATGCTCAAGGCCTTTGAGCTGCGGGACGAAAAGCTGCTGCGTACTGCCATGCAGGACCGGCTGCATCAGAACTACCGCCGCAGCCTGATCCCGGATTACGACCGGATCGAGGCCCTTGTCCGCACCACCGGCGCGGCCTTCTGCCTCAGCGGCGCAGGCCCGACCCTGCTGTGCATCACCCTGGATGAAAAGCTGGAGGACAAGCTGAAGGAGAAGCTCCCCGCTTGCACCACCGCCAACTGGCAGGTGCTGCCCCTGCATGTGGAGTTCCAGGGCGCCCGGGTCATTGACAAAGGCTGAACCCAAGGCCTTCTGCCGCATTGACAAAACCGGCGGAAGGCCTTACAATATTTCTATCTTTTACATGAGGTGATTTTCCATGAGTTCCAAGCTGCACCCCGAAACTTTATGTATTCAGGCCGGCTATACTCCCGGCAACGGCGAGCCCCGGCAGGTGCCGATCTACCAGAGCACTACCTTCAAATACGCCACCTCCGAGGATATGGGCAAGCTCTTTGATCTGGAGGCCTCCGGCTATTTCTATTCCCGTCTGGCCAACCCCACCTGCGATGCGGTGGCTGCCAAGATCGCTGCCCTGGAGGGCGGCACGGCCGCCATGCTCACCGGCTCCGGTCAGGCTGCCAATTTCTTCGCGGTATTCAACATCGCCTCCTGCGGTGACCATATCGTGTCTTCCTCTGCCATCTACGGCGGCACCTTCAACCTGCTCAGCGTGACCATGAAGCGCATGGGCATCGAGACCACCTTCGTCAGCCCCGACTGCACCGAGGAGGAGCTGCAGGCTGCCTTCCGTCCCAACACCAAGGCGGTGTTCGGCGAGACCATCGCCAACCCTGCCCTGAATGTGCTGGATATTGAGAAGTTCGCCCGGGTGGCCCACGCCAACGGCGTGCCCCTGACCATCGACAACACCTTCCCCACCCCCATCAACTGCCGCCCCATCGAGTGGGGCGCGGACATCGTGACCCATTCCACTACCAAGTATATGGACGGCCACGGCGTGGCAGTGGGCGGTGTCATCGTTGACAGCGGCAAGTTCGACTGGACCCGCTATCCCGATAAGTTCCCGGGCCTGTGCACTCCCGACGAAAGCTACCACGGCGTGACTTACACGGAGCGGTTCGGTCTGGAAGGGGCGTTCATTACCAAGTGTACCGCCCAGCTGATGCGGGACTTGGGCTGTGTCCAGTCCCCCCAGAGCGCCTTCTATCTGAATCTGGGTCTGGAAAGCCTGCCCTTCCGGATGCGGCAGCACTGCGCCAACGCCCAGAAGATCGCCGAGTTCCTTGCCGCCCATGAGAAGGTGGCATGGGTCAAATACTGCGGCCTGCCCGGCGATAAGGACTACGCGCTGGGTCAGAAGTATCTGCCGAATGGCTCCTGCGGTGTCATCTCCTTCGGCCTGAAGGGCGGACGGAAGGCTGCCGAGGTGTTTATGAAGCACCTGCAGCTGGGCTCTATCGAGACCCATGTGGCGGATTCGCGCACCTGCTGCCTCCACCCCGCCTCTGCCACCCACCGGCAGATGAACGATGAGCAGCTGGCAGCCGCCGGCGTAGGCGCCGACCTGATCCGCCTCAGCTGCGGCCTGGAGAACGCGGAAGACCTGATCGCCGACCTGCAGCAGGCCATCGACAAGGCATAAAAAGAACGAGAAAAGGACGCGGCGAAGGCCGCGTCCTTTTTCGGTGGGCTTAGAAGGGGTTCGCCATAAGCCTCCCTCTGATGAGGGAGGTGGCAAAAATCTTTGATTTTTGACGGAGGGAGAGAAATGGGAAGAGAAAAATCTCTCCCCCAGTCAGCCTGTTCGGCTGACAGCCCCCTCGTCAGAGGGGGCCTTGGATCCAATCGCGGATCGCTGCTGGCGTGGACTTGCTTTTACGAAAAAACCGGTATATAATATAAAGGTTACTGATTTTTATGAAAAGAGGAATGTTTGATGTCCCAATCTCCCAATAAGCTGGGTGCGATGCCCGTAGGGCGGCTGATGGTTTCTATGGCGGCGCCCATGATCCTTTCCATGCTGGTGCAGGCGCTGTACAATGTGGTGGACAGCATCTATGTTTCCCGGATCTCCGAAAGCGCCGTAACGGCCCTTTCCCTGGCCTTCCCGGTGCAGAATATGCAGATCGGCTGCGCCACCGGTATTGCCGTAGGCGTCAACTCCCTGCTGAGTAAATCTCTGGGCGAGGGCAACCGGGAACGGGTCAACGCCTCTGCCGGCAATGGCATATTTTTGATGCTGGTGGGCATGACGGTGTTTATGCTCTTCGGCATCTTCGGCAGCCGGCCCTATTTTGCAATGCAATCCGATGTGGCGGCAACTGTGGAGGGCGGCAGCGCCTATACCTCCATCTGCTGCATCTTTACCCTGGGCGTGTTCGTGTCCATTCTCTGCGAGCGGCTGCTGCAGGCCTCCGGCCGGGCGGTGTACTCCATGATCACCCAGGGCGTTGGCGCCATTACCAACATTCTGCTGGACCCGGTGTTCATCTTCGGCTGGTTCGGCGTGCCTGCCATGGGCGTTGCCGGCGCGGCGGTGGCTACTGTCATCGGTCAGTGGGTCGGCGCGGCGGTGGGCGTGTTCTTCAACCTGAAGTACAACACCGATATCCGCTTCTCCCTGGCGGCGCTGAAGCCGAAAGCGGAAGTCATTCGCCCCATTCTGGTGGTGGGCATCCCCTCCATCGTTATGATGGCCATTGGCTCGGTGATGAATTTCGGCATGAACCAGATTTTCCTGGGCTTCGATGCCATCGGCGAGACCGCCGCCGGCGTGTTCGGCATCTACTATAAGCTTCAGAGCTTCTTCTTTATGCCGCTGTTCGGCCTGAATAATGCCACCATCTCCATTGTGGCCTTCAACTACGGCGCCCGGCAGCCGGAGCGCATTAAAAAGACTCTGCGCCTGGCAGTTTGCACTGCCATGTTCTTCATGATCGCAGGCCTTCTGGCCTTCCAACTGCTGCCGAGGCAGCTGCTGGGTATTTTCAAGCCCAGCGAGAGCTTCCTCTTTATCGGCACAGCGGCGCTGCGGATCATTAGCATCCATTTTCCCCTCGCCGCCATTGGCATTGCGCTGGGCGCCAGTTTTCAGGCCCTGGGCAACGGCATTTATTCTACCATCACTTCCCTTTGCCGCCAGCTGGTGGCGCTGCTGCCGGCGGCCTATCTTCTGAGCCTGTCGGGGAATGTGAATATGGTTTGGTGGGCGTTTCCCATTGCCGAGTTGGTCAGCGTGACCTTTACCCTGATCTTCTTCCGCCGGATCTGGCGGCAGAAGGTCAAGCCTATGGAATAAGATCCCGCCGCCGGAGCATTCGCTCCGGCGGCACTTTTTCGGGCAGCTTGGGTCTTGGGCCGGAAAAAAACACAATATGCTGTTGTCTGCCAAAAAGCGGCGGGATTTTTGGGCGAAAATCCTATGCTCAGCGGCGTTGTGTTCCGGCCGGCAGGTGTGCTATAATGGCGGTAACTGACGATTTATGAGGAACTGCCATGAACACTACCGAACTTACCATTGCCGAGCCCCAGCTGCGGCGGCTGCTTTCCATGGCCAGCCCCGAGGCGGCGCTGGTGTACTTATATCTGCAGGCGGGCAACCCGGAGGAGTCCGCAGCCAAGGATCTGCGGCTGAATTCTACCCAGGTCAGCTGCGCGGTGGCATCGCTGCGGCAGATGGGTCTTTACGCCGCCAAGACTGCCGGCTTTGTTTCCGGCCAGCGGCCGGACTACTCTGAAACCGATGTACTCACCGCCATGGACTACGATACCGACTTCCGCAGCCTCTACGGCGAGGTGCAGCGGCTGCTGGGCAAGACCCTGAACACCGAGGAGCTGAAAATCCTGCTGGGCTTCGTGCGGTATCTGGGTATGCCGGCGGATGTGATCTCGGTGCTGGTGTGCTACTGCAAGGAGCGCAACCGCCGCCGGGGCAATCCCCGGAATCCCAGCCTGCGGACCATCGAAAAAGAGGCCTACGCATGGGCGGAGCAGGGCATCGACACCCTGGAGGAGGCGGCTGCCTTCATTCAGGCGGAGAACCTGCGAACCAGCCGTCTGGGCGAGCTGATGAAGCAGCTGCAGATCCGGGGCCGGAATCTGACCGCCGGCGAAGAAAAATATGCCCGCAGCTGGCTGGAAATGGGCTTCGATATGCAGACCATCGCCATGGCCTACGAGCGCACCTGCCTGAACACCGGCGGCCTCAGCTGGGCGTACATGAATAAAATTCTGACCCGCTGGCATGAGGCGGGATGGCACACCGCCGATGCGGTGAAGAATGGCGACCGGAAAAAGACCGTTCCCAAGGGCGCTTCCGGAGAGCTGGGCGAAGCCGAGCTGGAGGCCATTCGCAAAATGATGCAGGAGGACTAAACCATGGCATACAGCCACGAGATCATTACCCGGGCCGCGGAGCGGCTGGCCGCCCTGCGGGCGGAACGGGAATCGGAATACCGGGCAAGGCTGGCCCAGTGCTACAGCCGCATCCCCCAGGTGCAGCAGATCGATCTGCAGATGCGCCGGAATATGGCCGAGGCTGCCCGGGCGGCCTTCAGTCAGGGCGCGGCGGATGCCATCGAAGCCGCCCGCAAGGAAAATCAGGCCCTCGCCGCCCGGCGGGAGGAGCTGCTGCGGGGCGTGTACCCCGAGGGCTGGCTGCAGGAGCAGCCGGTGTGCGGCGTCTGCGGCGGCACCGGATATCTGGGCAGCGCCATGTGCGGCTGCCTGGCGGAGCTGTGCCGGCAGGAGCAGAAAAAGGCGCTGGGCAGCCTGACCAAGGGTACGGAGAGCTTCGCCAATTTCCGGCTGGACTATTATTCCGACCGCTATGAGCCTGCCTTCCGGGCATCCCCCCGGTCGGTTATGGAGAAGGTGCTGGCAAATTGCCGCCGCTACGCCGCCGGCTTTACGGAAAACGCCGGCAATCTGCTGTTTATCGGCAACACCGGTCTGGGCAAGACCTATCTTGCCGCCTGCATCGCTGCTGAAGTGGCAGACAAGGGCTACGGCGTGGTGTACGAGCCGGCCGCAAGCCTGTTTTCCAAGCTGGAGCGGGCGAGATTCTCCCCCAGCGAGGAAAATCAGCGGGAGGCGGACCGCATCCGCAACGCCCAGCTGCTGATCATCGATGACCTTGGCACGGAAATGCCGGGTCAGTTCGTCACCGCCGCCCTCTACAGCCTGCTCAACGAGCGGCTGCTGGAGCAGCTGCCCATGATCATCACCACCAACCTGACGGTGGAAGAGGCCGGCCAGCGGTACTCGCCTCAGATCGCCTCCCGGCTGTATGGGGAATTCTCCCGGCTGACCTTTGTGGGCAGCGATATCCGGGTGCTGCGGGGAAAGGCATAAAACCCGCCCGGCGGCTTGACGGCTGGAAAAAACTGTGGTAGTATAAATGCCACGCCGGTGTGGTGGAACAGGCAGACACAAGGGGATAAAAACCCTTGGGGTAAAAGCCGTATCCGTTCGAGACTGGCCCAATATGTCCTGCGCCGCCGGTGGCGGAAGCAGCAGGACATATTGGAGTGCAGCGGTCGAAAAAA
>JAZSGN010000023.1:0-3538 GCA_045532755.1 Faecousia sp. | reverse complement strand
TTAGCCCGGGGGAGAATCCATTACTTCCTGGATGCACCCCTTTGGGGTGTGGACAGGAAGTAATTATTATTTATATGCAAGACCTATATTGCGGGAACAGCGCTTGCTGTTCCCGCAATTTTTATCGTCGTTCGGGATTCGAAGAGGGCGGCCGGCACGAAGTGGCGGGAAAAAACATGCCGGTGGCATGTTTTTTAGCCCGGGGGAGAATCCATTACTTCCTGGATGCACCCCTTTGGGGTGTGGACAGGAAGTAATTATTATTTATATGCAAGACCTATATTGCGGGAACAGCGCTTGCTGTTCTCTCATTTTTATGGTCGCAGGAGGGTGTTCGGACTGTAAATTTTTCCTGCATATTTTTCTTCTTCCTGCATATTCCGATATGGGGGGATGCAGTGTGGCGTATCGCATAATCTATTCCGGTGGGGAGCGCTATCCAACGAAACTAAGGCGCAGGCATATTGGATGGACCGGCCCAATCTTTCTGGCGGTAACATTGGTTGTGTTACTTTTCATGTCTTCTGAAACAGCAGCGGCTTTGGAGCAAATTCTGTTTCCGGGAGGGAAGGATGTATTTCTGCAAATTGAAATGGCAGCGCTAAAAATACAAGAAGGTGAGCCGGTGGGGGAGGCGATCCATGCATTTTGCCGGCAGGTGATTTCCGGTGTCCCGGGTTGATATCTCGGCACTTCTCTGGGTCTTTGCAGCAATGTGGCTGCTGGCTATTCCCTTGCGATGGGTTGCAGCTCTGATTTTGAGCATGGCAATTCACGAAGCTGCTCATATTGCTGCTATGAGAGCATTGGATCGTTCCATGGGAAGGGTGAAAATATCGGTTCGGGGTATAGAGATTCAAACACGGTTTGATCATCCCTCTCAGGAACTGCTGTGTGCCTTGGCAGGTCCTGCTGCCAGCCTGCTTGGTGTTTGCATGATCAAATGGTTTCCACGGTTTGCGCTTTGCTGTTTGTTCCATGGACTTTACAATCTGCTTCCAATTGGACAGCAGGATGGTGCGCGGATCCTGCGAAGCGCATTGACAATGGCGGTAGGGGAGCAGAAGGCGTTAACTTACGTCGGCACCGCTGAATGGGTTTTGCTCGGCTGCTTAACGGCTGCCGGACTTGCAGCTGTTTTCCTATGGCGAATGGGATGCTGGCCGCTGCTGGCGGTAATATTCTTATGGAACATCATGCAAAAAGGAAAAATCCCTTGCAAAGAATTGCAAGAAAGAGTACAATAGAAAAAGTGATTCTATGCGAGGTACAACATATGAACGAGCTTTTGCAGCGGATTCTGCCAACCGTGCAGAAACCGGCCCGCTATACCGGCGGTGAGTATAACGAAATTCAAAAGGATCTGTCGCAGGTTCGGGTTCGTGTAGCCTTTTGTTTTCCGGATACCTATGAAATTGGTATGTCCAATGTAGGTATGCGGATACTGTATGGCGTTATGAACGAAATGGACGGTGTTTGGTGCGAGCGGGTATTTGCTCCCTGGTCGGATATGGAAGCGGCTATGGTGCAGCATCAGCTGCCGCTGTGGGCGCTGGAGAGTCAGGACCCGGTCAAGGATTTTGATATGATCGCCTTCACCATCGGCTACGAAATGAGCTATACCAATATTCTGAATATGCTTCGTCTGGCCGGACTCCCTCTGCACAGTAAGGACCGGAAAGAGCTTAGAAATATTGTGTTTGCGGGCGGCGTGTGCGCCTATAATGCTGAGCCGCTGGCGGACTTTATCGACTTTTTCTGCCTTGGAGAAGGCGAGGAGATCACCCCGGAGGTTCTGTCGCTGTACGACCGCGCAAAAGCGGAGAATTGGACCAAGGATGCGTTTTTGCTGGAGGTATCGAAAATTCCCGGTGTATACGTGCCTTCTTTCTATGAGCATTGTTATCATGAGGACGGAACGATCCGGGAGATCCGCAGTTTGAACGGCGCACCGAAGGTTGTTACCAAGCGCATCGTGGAAGATCTGGATCGGGCCTATTTTCCTACTAAGATGATTGTTCCCTCAACGGAAATCGTGCACGATCGGGCGAATCTGGAAGTGTTCCGGGGCTGTATCCGCGGATGCCGTTTTTGTCAGGCGGGCTTTACCAATCGTCCGGTACGGAAAAAGAGCGCTCAGGTTCTCTACCGTCAGGCTGTGGATACTCTGGAGGATTCCGGAAACAATGAGATCACACTCTCCAGCCTTTCTACCTCGGATTACCGGGAGCTGAAAGAGCTGACGGATGCCATGATCCCATATTGCGCGGAGAATCGGATCAATCTGTCGGTTCCGTCTTTGCGGGCGGATAACTTCTCCCGGGAGCTGATGCAGAAGCTGAAGACTCTGCGTAAGAGCGGCTTGACCTTTGCTCCGGAAGCCGGAACACAGCGGCTGCGGGATGTGATCAATAAAAACCTTACAGAAGAAGAAATCCTTTCGTCCTGCCGCATCGCGTTCTCCGGCGGCTGGAATAATGTAAAGCTGTATTTCATGCTGGGCTTGCCGACCGAAACCGACGAGGATGTTCTTGGGATCGCCGAACTGGTGTACAAGATCATTTTGGCATGGAAGGAATGTGCCGTTAATAAAAAACGGGGACTTCGCGTGCATGTGGCAACTGCTTACTTTGTCCCGAAGCCCCATACGCCCTTCCAGTGGGAAAAGCAGATCAGCCCCGAGGAATATTTGCGGCGGTGCAAGCTGCTCAAGAGCCATTTTTATTCCAAATCCATCGAGTATAACTACCACGCTCCCGACCTGAGCCGGCTGGAGGCTGTATTTGCCCGGGGCGACAGAAGAGTAGGCGCGGTTATTGAAGAAGCCTTGAACCGCGGCGCGCGGCTGGATGGCTGGGACGAGCATTTCTCTTATCAGGCGTGGCTGGATGCCTTTGAAGCCTGCGGCGTAGATCCCGATTTCTATACGGTTCGAGGTTATGGCGAGGAAGAAGTTCTGCCCTGGGATTGCATGGATGTAGGCATCAGTAAGAGATTTTTGCTGAAAGAACGGCACACTGCTTACCAAGGGCTTGTTACGCCGGATTGCCGGCATGGCTGCAGCGGCTGCGGCGCCAATAAACTGCTGAAGGAGGCGACCTGCGATGGCTAGATTGTTGTTCAGTAAAACCTCGAATGCAGTTTGGGTCTCCCATCTGGATTTGATGCGCCTGTTTCAGCGCGCCTTTAAACGTGCGGGGTTACATCTAACGCATACACAAGGATATAATCCCAGGCCATCTGTATCCATTGCGCTGCCGCTCTCTGTTGGTGTAGAAAGTTTTTGTGAGCTTTTGGATTTTGAATTGGATGGAGATTTGCTGGAACCTGAGGAGATCAAAGACCGGTTGAATTTTGCACTTGTGAGCGGGATTCGTGTCCTGACTGTATATAATAACGGACGTAAACTTCGGGATCTGTCACTGCTCAACAGCACACTGTCGCTGGAGTATGATAATGGTATTCCTGGAAACGCGGAGACGGTTTTGAACGATTTATTTTCCTCACAGCAGTTGATGGTTGTGAAACGTACGAAAAA
>JAZSGN010000066.1:0-22849 GCA_045532755.1 Faecousia sp. | reverse complement strand
GGGGGTGCCAAAAAAGCAGCTGCCAAGGGCAGCTGCTTTTTTTGGCACCCCCGGCGAGACTCGAACTCACTACCTTACGCTTAGGAGGCGTACGCTCTATCCAGGTGAGCTACGGAGGCATATGGGATTGTCTGCATTGTAGCGAAAAAATCCGGCACTGTCAACAAAATACCGCACATTTTTTCTGCCGCCGGCCATATACTATCAGGAAATGCTTTTATGGAGGAGGTGGCAAATTTGCGGGAGTGTGACGATTACACGGTAGACCTGGATGACCTGATCTTCGAAGAGGAGGACGGTCACCCCAGCGACCGCTGACACCGGGCAAAAACCCGGTTTGTGAGGAATTTTTCTTATTTCCACTTTACACGGTGGAGATTTTAGGCTATAATGTTCCTAACTATGCCAAAATCAAGGAAATGAGAGAACTACCTATGAATATTGAATTTGATTTTTACAAACAGAAGCTGGGAGAGATGAAGCCTGCGCTGGATGCGCTGGCGGATTCTCTGAATCTGGACGGCCTGCGTAATGAGCTGGAGCGTCTGCAGGCCATGCAGGAGGCGCCCGGATTCTGGGATAATCCGGAAAAAAGCCAGAAGATCGTGGTGAAGGCCAAGCTGACCGAAGCCAAGATCGAAAAGTACGAAGCCATGCAGGCTGCCTGGGAAGACCTGATGACCATCTGCGAGATGGCGGCGGAGGAAGACGATGATTCCATGCTGCCGGAGCTGAAGGAAGGCTTTGCCGCGCTGACTGCCGATATGGAGCGCTGCCGTCTGGAAACGCTGCTCACTGGCCCGTATGATGCCAACAACGCGCTAGTCAGCTTCCACGCCGGCGCCGGCGGCACCGAGGCGCAGGATTGGTGCCAGATGCTCTACCGCATGTATACCCGCTGGGCGGAATCCCACGGCTTCACCTATAAGATCCTTGACTACATGGAAGGCGACGAAGCGGGCCTGAAGTCTGCGGATATTCTGGTGGAAGGCGAGAATGCCTACGGCTTCCTCAAGGGCGAGAACGGTGTTCACCGGCTGGTTCGGGTGTCTCCTTTTGATGCCAATGCCCGCCGCCAGACCTCTTTTGCTGCCATCGAAGTGATTCCCGACATTCAGGACGACAGCCAGGATGTGGAGATCAAGCCCGATGACTATGAGATGCAGGTCTTCCGTTCCTCCGGCGCGGGCGGTCAGCACATCAACAAGACCTCCTCCGCCGTTCGTTTGATCCACAAGGCCACCGGCATTGTCGTAGCCTGCCAGACCGAGCGCAGCCAGTTCCAGAACAAGGAGACCTGTCTGCGTATGCTCCGCAGCAAGCTGGTGAAGATCAAGGAGCAGGAGCATCTGGATAAGATCTCCGACATCAAGGGCGTTCAGCAGAAGATCGAGTGGGGCAGCCAGATCCGCAACTATGTATTTATGCCCTATACCCTCGTTAAAGATACCCGCACCGGCTGCGAAACCTCCAATGTCAACGCCGTAATGGATGGCGCGCTGGACCCCTTTATCAACGCCTACCTGACCTGCGCCGCCACCGGCAACTGGGTTGTGAAATAAGGTAAAAATTTACGGATTGGCACTTGCATTTTTGAAACTGCTGTGCTATAGTAGTTAGGCTATTGATTTCACCACGCTCCGGCGTGTACGATCTTTGCCCGCGATGGGCAATATCGGGAGGAGGTAAAGAAAGATGGAAGTTGTAAAGATTATTCTTACGGTTCTGGAAGTGCTGGCCAGCCTGGCTCTGATTGTGGTGGTTCTGCTGCAGTCCGGTAAGGAAGCCGGTCTGTCCGGTGCGCTGGCAGGCAACAACGACACCTACCTGAGCAAGAATAAGGGCGCCGGTCTGGATAAGATGCTGGCATCCTCCACCAAGTGGATTGCTCTGGCATGGATCGTGCTGACCCTGTCCCTGAGCCTGATCTGATTCCGATAGATAGACCACAGGAGCTTCTCCTGTGGTCTCTTTCTATATTTCCGCAATAGACAAGCTGCCGCAAATGTGGTAAACTGTTATAAGACGAAACTGCAAGGAGTGATTTTCATGGTTGCCGGGAAGCTGGCAGGGCTGAAACCCGAAAGCGTATTTGCTTTTTTTGAAAAATTGTGTTCCATTCCCCATGGCTCGGGAAACACAAAAGCCATCAGCGATTATATCGTGTCCTTCGCCAAAGAGCGGGGGATTGCTTACATTCAGGACGAACTGAACAATGTGATTCTGTTTCAGGAAGGCACTTGCGGCATGGAAGACCGGCCTCAGGTGATCCTGCAGGGACACATCGATATGGTATGCGAAAAGGATGCCGATTGCCCTCTGGATCTGCAGACCCAGGGTCTGGACATTGCCCATGACGGCAGCTATGTTTACGCCAAGGGTACAACTCTGGGCGGCGACGACGGCATTGCGGTAGCCTATGCGCTGGCGATCCTGGACGATCAGACCATTCCCCACCCGCCCCTGGCGGTGGTGCTGACGGTGGACGAAGAAACCGGTATGTACGGCGCGGCGGGCATCGATCTTTCCATGATCACCGGCCGGACCTTGCTGAACATCGACAGCGAGGAAGAGGGCGTGTTTACCGTTTCCTGCGCCGGCGGCGCCCGGGGTACGATCCACCTGCCGGTGGACCGCAGACCGGTATACGGTCCTTGTGTGCAGCTGACGGTGGAAGGCCTGAAGGGCGGCCACTCCGGCGTGGAGATCCACAAAAAGCGGGCCAATGCCAACAAAGTAATGGGTTTGTTTCTGGGCCGTGTGCAGCAGCTGATGCCGGTGTGCATTACCAAGCTGTCCGGCGGCGCCAAGGACAACGCCATTCCCCGGTCCTGCCAGGTCACGCTGGTGGCCATGGGCATGGGTCTGGAACGGATCAACGCCATTGCCGAGGAGCTGCAGCAGCAGATCCGCCGGGAGTATGACGAGCCGGATGCCATTGTCCGGGGCGACGATGTGGACGCGCTGGGCGGCAACGCGCTGAGCACCCAGACCAGCGCCGCGGTGATCGCTCTGCTGAACGCTGTGCCTAACGGCGTGCAAAGCTGGAGCGAGGACATTCCCGGCCTGGTGCAGACCAGCCTGAATCTGGGCGTGGCCCAGCTGGACGAGGAGCTTCGCATGACCTTTGCGGTTCGCAGCTCCGTCAACCGGGAAAAGCAGGAACTGCTGAAAAAGCTGGAGGAGCTGGCGCTGTTCTATAACGGCAGCTACAGCCAGACCGGCGATTATCCCGCGTGGGAATATAGAAAGGATTCTCCCCTTCGCAGCACCATGGTGAAGCTCTACCGGGATATGTTTGCTGAAGAGCCGCAGGTGGTGGCCATTCACGCAGGTCTGGAATGCGGCCTGCTTTCTGAGAAGCTGCCGGGGCTGGACTGCGTATCCATCGGACCGGAGATGCACGATATCCACACCAGCCGGGAGCGGCTGGGCATCGCCTCCACCGAGCGTACCTGGAACTTCCTGCTGGAAATTCTGAAAAATCTGTAAGATTCCTTGTGACCTGCCTTCGGGCAGGTCACTTTTTTGCTGCCAGCGACCGAAGCCAGCGCAAATCCTCCCGCCCCACGATGCCAAATAACAGCAAAAGCCCCGCAAACAGCCCCAGAAAAGCGGCGATTTTGCCTGCCGGGAATACCATTTTGGAAGCGCCTGCCACAGCCGCCAGTGAAGCGGCGGCAGCCAACGCCCAGGTGTGCAGCGCCGGGACTTTTCCGGTGGTGCGAGAAAGCAGCCGCAGGCTCAGAAGAAAATTCACCAGATGGGTGACAAGGAAGCTGAAAAAATAGCCCATCATGCCCCAGCGGGGCAGCAGAACAAACAGAAATGCCACATCCATGGCAGAGGTCAGGATGTTGTAACGCACGCTGATCTTTTGCTGCCCGAGGCCTTTGTTCATGGCGTCCACAATGGCATCGCAGTAGAGCATGGGAGCGAGAGCGGCGTAGAGCCGCAGCTGCCGGGCGGCCTCGGGACTTTTGTAGAGCCGCAGGCAAAGAGGGTCGCTCAGAAGAAAAATCAGCCCCGCGCACAGACAACCGTAGAGCAGGGCGATCTTCAGGCTTCTGCAGGATAAGTAGTGGATCCGACGGATGCTGCCGGCGGCGCGGCAGCGGGCCATCTCCGGAATCAGCAGCTCCGCCAGGGCAAAGAGGATCGCCGCCGGGAACATCAGCACCGGAAACACCATGCCGCTTACCGTGCCGAAGGCCGCCAGCGGCGCGGTTACGGCAGCGAATAAGGCCAGCCGCTTGGGAACCATCAGGGTTTCTACGGTGTTGATGCCGCTTTTTACTACATCGGCGGCAGCCAGCGGAAGGGCGATCCCTATCAGCCGGGAAGCCATGGGAACGGGGGCGCTTTTGCCCGGCCTTTCAGCGCGCCGCAAAGATAGAAGGCACAGCAGCGTGAACAGCGCGCTGACCCCGCTGCCGAATACCACGCAGCGGCAGGCCTTAGCCGGGTCAGCGCCGGCGTAGAGAATAAGGGCGGCCATGGTAACCGCCATATAGCACAGCTGTTCACCGATCTCCACGAGGGCCAGTGTCCCGATCCGGTTGGTGGCGGTAAAATAGCCGCTCATGCAGCCGCTGAGGCACACGATGGGAAGAAAAAGGGCGAGCAGGCGAATGGCGGTTGCCACCTCCGGCGTGCCGATCCATCGGGCGGCGAGCAGGGGCGCGGCGGCATAGAGAGCAGCGGCAACAGCGCCGCTGCAGCAAAGGCTGTAGCAGAAGCAGCTTCGCAGCACCGAGCTGATGGCCTGCGGGCGGTTTTTCCCCAGCTCCTCTGCGGTCAGGTACATGGCGGCGGTGCGGATGCCCGCCATGCCGGCGGTCATAGCCAGTCCGCCAACCGACATCACCAGCTGCAGCAGACCCACCCCGGCTGCGCCGATCCGGCCGGAAATATACACCTGAAACGAGGTGGATACCAGCCGCAGCAGCAAATTCACGCCGGTCAGCAGCAGGGCGCTATAGAAAATCGGCAACTTACGGCGCAAACAAATCCCCCCTTGTCCGAAGCCTATGCGGACAAGGGGGGTGATAGAACGCGGATTCAGGAGAACAGACTGTCTGAGTAAACAGGTAGCTTTGTTTGCAGATCGATACCGGTACTTTTTTCGAACGTCCGGGCCCACTGGCTGTCGCAGTAGAAAACCAAATAACCCTGCCCGCCATCATAGGCGAAGTAGAGCTGCTTTTCAGGATTCTGTGCGCGGAGAATCTCGTTTAACTCGTTGGCGACCTGGGTGTCAAACCAGTCGTAGTATACTTCACCCTCCAGACGATAGTTCTTACCGTTCCAGATAAAGGTCACAGCCTGCGTGCCGGTGCCTTGATCCCAATTTACGCGGGAGGTATCCTCCCGGATATCGGTAAATTGCAGCTGCCCTTTGCTGGCGGCGCAAATGCCCCGCAGAAAGTCTGTGTACATGGTGTCAACCGCAACGATCTCCCCGTCAAACCAGTAAACGCCGCTGGTGCTGGGTGTCCATTCCCAAGTGTCGGGATCATAATCTCCGTAGCCTATCCAACTTAGCAGATCCATGGTTTTGCTGTAGTCGGCTGTGTAATAATCCCGGTATTCTTGGTAGCGGTCTTCCAGCTCCCGGAGCATAATGTCATCTTCGCAGGAAATGCCCATGGATTCCAGTTCCTGCGCGATCTGGAGATAGCTCATTCCGTTGTGGATGGGACGGAAGGAGTCGGCAAAGCGGCGTACGGCAGGCAGGTGAAACACAGCCAGTCCGATGCCAAGAATGATCACAACTGCAAATATCCAGTGTGCAAGCTTTCCGGCAGTACCACGGCGTACCTTTTTGTTGCGGATGCCGGTGCATCGGGATAGGAGAAATTCCGTAAACTCGCTGAAACTGCCGCCGGTCAGGGTATCCTTGCTGATAATCAGGCACAGACGATGCGGCATTTCCAGAGTCAGAAGATGCTCACTTTCATTCAGGTAACGAATCTGCGCATAATCATAGCTGGTGTCGTTTCCGTTGTCGGGATTGTGCAAACGGATTTTTTCGGCATCAAAGGAATACCTATATCTGACCGGCTTTCCTCCGTTGGAAAACAGCATGCGCTGGAATTGGAGATCACCGTTCTTCCCCCGCAGTACCGTGAACAGCTGGGTTGCAAGATATATGGCGGTAATAAATAAAAACCCTTTCGAAAAGGATTCAGGGCTGTCCAGCATTACATAAGCCAATATCCAGTAAAATAAGATCGATCCCGTCATCAGATACCTTATGACGGTGTTTATGGTATTTGCCTGTCTGCTGATTTTGAGGAACTCCTTGTGCGTAGGTAGGTCATGGATATATTCTGCGTGGAACAAGCTGTTTTCTTCCGGCATTGCGGTGTCCTCCTTTGTTATCAATTTACTTCCCGGCACCAGGGTGACAGAGGGCATTCGCCGCACCGGGGCTTCCGGGCGGTGCAGATATCTCTGCCGAAGAGCACGATGCGGTGGCAGAAGTCGGAGCTTTCCTCCGGGGGAAGAATGGAGCGCAGCTGCTGCTCTACCTTTTCCGGCTCTTTGCCGCTGGAAAGACCCAGCCGGCCGCAGATGCGGATGCAGTGGGTGTCGCACACCACGCTGCCGGGAACTTTGTAAAGATCGCCCAGAAGCAGATTGGCGGTTTTCCGGCCCACGCCCGGCAGCTTCAGAAGCTGCTCCATGGTGCCGGGTACTTTCCCGCCGTAATCCGACAGCAGCATCTGGCAGGCCAGAACGATATCCCGGGCCTTGTGCTTGTAGAAGCCGCAGGAATGCACCAGCTCCTCCACATGGGAGATGGGGGCGGCGGCCATAGCCTCCAGCGTAGGATAGGCGGCGAACAGCGCCGGGGTGATCAGATTGACCCGGGCATCGGTGCATTGGGCGGAAAGGCGCACCGCGATCATCAGCTCATAATCCCGGCTGTAGTGCAGCGCGCACTGGGGATCGGGATAGCAATGCTTGAGAATATCGATAATCGATTGAACCTTTTCTTCCATGGCGGCACCTCCTTGTTTCTACAGTTTATCATACCTTTGAGAAAAAAGAAAGTCCTGCCGCACAAAACATGGCGCGGTTAATAAAATGAGATAGGCAATGCCCGGCGCATTGCGCCGCGGTTGGCTTTGGGGCTGTGAACTCTCACAGCCCCGGCTTGGTATCCTCCAGCAGGATCTGAGCCGACAGCGCCGAGATTTCATAGGCTGTGCGCTCTATCGGGCCCTGGGGCGTAATTTTGGTATAGAGCCGGCTTTGCAGGCGGCCCTGAATACGGATGCAGTCCCGCACATGGCAGGCAGAGATCTCCTGGGCAGTGCGCCCCCAAAGAATGCAGGGCAGGTAATCCGCCCGGCGGAAGGCCCGGGGTACAGCCAGCATCACATCGCAGATCTCCCGGCCGAGAGGGGTTCTGCGGTAGACGGGCTCCCGGCACAGCGGCCCTTCCAGAACCACTTCGTTGATGGGCTCTCCCGTTTCCACTGTGATGGATGCGGCGAAGATAAACACCAGCAAATGCCGCACGCCGCCTACCCGGTTGTTGTGGGAGCGGATCTGCCCGGTTACCGTCAGCATATCGCCCCCGCAGGGATCAATGCTGTGCAGCAGCCCCTCCTCGGCGATCACCGGCAGATGGTCCGCCGCGCCGGAGAGCCGGCAGACTTCCAGCGTGAAGCGATAGAATCGCCGGCCGTGGTTTTCGTGGGAGAATTCCGGCAGGTTTTCAAGCTGTCCGCGAACGGTAATGCAGTTGGATGTATGTTCCATAGTACCACCTCAAGTTTCAGTTGTATGGAACATCCTATGTGGCGATGGGAAAATAAGAACCCCGCCGGAAGGATTTCCGGCGGGGGAATGGTCACTTGCGGCGGGGTTTGGAAGCGCCCGGCTTGCCTGCGTTGCGGACGGTGGGGCGTTTGGCGGGAGGATGGACAGGCGGTTTCGTCTGGGGGCGGGGCGGTACGGCCCGGATCAGGCATTTGGGCCCGGAGCCGATCAGATCTTCCCGGTGGGCCTTGATCAGCGCCTCTTTTACCAAATAGTAGTTTTTGGGATTCCGGTACTGGATCAGCGCCCGCTGCATGGCCTTTTCGTGGGGGTCGGTGGGAACATACACTTTTTCCATGGTTCTGGGATCCAGACCGGTGTAGTACATAACGGTGGAGAGGGTAGAGGGGGGGGGGTAGAAATCCTGGACCTGCTCGGGATTGTAGCCCATTTCCCGGATATACTCGGCAAGCTCGATGGCTTCTTTCAGGGTAGAGCCGGGGTGGCTGGACATCAGATAGGGAACCAGGAATTGCTTCAGCCCATACTGCTTGTTCAGCGCATAGTATTTGTCCACAAACCGGTTGTACACGCTGTTTCTGGGCTTGCCCATCCGGGCCAGAACAGCATCGGATACATGCTCCGGCGCTACCTTCAGCTGACCGGAGATGTGATACTGCACCAGCTCCTTGAAGAAGGTGTCCTTTTTGTCTGCCAGCAGATAGTCGAAGCGAATGCCGCTGCGGACAAATACCTTTTTGACTCCCGGAATTTTCCGCAGCTTCCGCAGCAGGGAAACATAGTCGCTGTGGTCGGCATCCATATTTTTGCAGGGGGTGGGGTAGAGGCACTGCCGCCCGCTGCAGGCGCCCTTTGTCAGCTGCTTCTGGCAGGCAGGGTGGCGGAAGTTGGCGGTAGGGCCGCCCACATCGTGGATATAGCCCTTGAAATCCGGGTCTTTGACCATCAGCTCCGCCTCTGCCAGAATGGATTCGTGGCTGCGGGTCTGGATGATGCGGCCCTGATGGAAGGTCAGCGCGCAGAAGGAGCAGGCGCCGAAGCAGCCCCGGTTGCTCACAAGGCTGAACTTTACTTCTTCAATGGCGGGAACGCCGCCCAGTTTTTCATAGCTGGGGTGGGGCGCGCGGGCATAGGGCAGGGCGTACACCGCATCCATTTCCTCGGTGGTCAGAGGCTTCTGGGGCGGGTTCTGCACAACATAGCCGCTTCCGCAGGGCTCTGCCAGCCGCTTGGCGGTGAAGGGATCGCAGTTGGCGTACTGGATGCGGAAGCTTTCGGCATAGCTTCGGCGGTTGGCTTTCAGGCTTTCAAAGCTGGGCAGCACAACGGTGGGCAGGCTTTCGTCCAAGGTATCGGTGCGGTAAACCGTGCCGTCGATGTAGGTGATGTGGCGCACCTCCATGCCGGAGTTCAGCGCGTCGGCGATCTCTACGATGCTGCGCTCGCCCATGCCGTACATCAAAAGGTCTGCCTGAGAATCCAGCAGAATAGACCGTTTCATGGATTCCGACCAGTAGTCGTAGTGACTCAGCCGCCGCAGGCTGGCTTCAATGCCGCCAATGAGAATGGGGACATCCCGGTAGGTACGGCGGATGAGGTTGCAGTAGACTACGGTGGCGTAGTCCGGCCGCTTGCCCATAATGCCGCCGGGGGTGAAGGCATCGGTCTTGCGGCGGTGCTTGGTAACAGAATAGTGGTTGACCATGGAGTCCATATTGCCGCCGGATACCAGAAAGCCCAGCCGGGGTCGGCCGAATACCTGGATGGAGGCGGGATTTTTCCAATCGGGCTGGGAAATGATGCCAACGGTGTAGCCCGCGTTTTCCAGCACCCGGCTGATAATGGCGTGGCCGAAGGAGGGGTGATCCACATAGGCATCGCCGATCACATACACAAAGTCGCACTGCTCCCAGCCCCGGTCCAGCATATCCTGTTTTGAAATGGGAAGAAAATCCATGGGCGGACCTCCTGAGGTGTTTTCTACAGTATAGCACCTTGGGGCGAAAAAGGGAAGTGGCAGGGGGCAGGAAAAATTTTTGAAAAAAGTCTAAAATTGTGTTGACAAATGAAAAGTGCCGTGATATTATGTTCAAGCGTTGAGCGACAGCTCACCGATATGCGCGAGTGGTGGAATTGGTAGACTCGCTAGATTCAGGTTCTAGTGTTCACTGCGGACGTGCGGGTTCAAGTCCCGCCTCGCGCACCAAAAAAACAGACACACGAAAGTGTGTCTGTTTTTTTATTTTGGTCAAGAGGAAGGGGACTTGAACCCATCTCAATGCAGATGTCCGGTGGACATCTGCTTGCCGGCGGCTGGACGCCGGCAACACCTTAATTTTTGCTGAAAGCAAAAATGCAAATCAAGTCCCCCCTTGCACACCATATTTGCACGGTGGTTTTGATATGAAACCATCGTGCTTTTTCTATATCCGAAACCCATTGAGACACAATGGATTGTGGCACCTCAGCACATAAGACTAGTTTCATTGTACCCTATAAAAGTTTTAACGTGTAAATTATTGCACTAAATCTCCTTATGTGTTATGATAATTAAAATAATATTTCATTTTGGGGTATTAATTATGGGTATGATTGAATATGCGAATCAAAAAATGAGTTTGGCAATACAAACTGATTCGTTTTGCGATTTTTTATGCGGATATGATAGTTTTGTTATTCCGGATCGTGATGGAATTTGTTCTACGGATCGGGGAGGCATACTGTACTCCTGTATTTTTCGTACTTATGAAAAAGACAAATCCATTAGTGAAACATTTTCCAAAAGTTTGATCACGCTACTTAAAGGGAATTTGTTTGAATTTATGACTGCTTTTGATTATATTCAAAAGCAAAAATTCTGCGAAGCACGAGGGAGCGCCCCTTTCGTATTGGATAATTCTTGTGTCGAATTATTGATTTTACAATTACATCATCGAGAATTATCTTTAAAGCAGTATAAAGAGCATTACGAATTTGGAGCAATGTTACAAGAGGGGGCATGGGAATATATTCACAACATTAAAAATCATTTCATTCAGGAATATGGTTTCAATTTTTTGGCATAGGGTTTCACTTGAATTTGAAATCAAATGAAACCATTTGAAACCGTATCATTATTATCAACATTCTTCAAATAAAAAAAGACATCCGAAAGGATGTCTTTTTTTATTTGGTCAAGAGGAAGGGGACTTGAACCCATCTCAATGCAGATGTCCGGTGGACATCTGCTTGCCGGCGGCTGGACGCCGGCAACACCTTAATTTTTGCTGAAAGCAAAAATGCAAATCAAGTCCCCCTCGCATATAAAACCGACAAGTTTCGACTTGTCGGTTTTATTTTTACATTCAATGATCCATCACCTGCGGGCGGCCAATGGCCGCCCCTACATCTATAACCGAGGACAAAAGAAATTCTTGCATTTTCCCGTCTTTCCCAGTATAATAAATTGATTATTTATAACTACTTGGTATAAGGGGTTCTATTGTGTACTTAAAAAGTTTGGAAGTGCAGGGATTCAAGTCCTTTCCGGATAAGACGCTGATCCGCTTTGGCGACGATATCACCGCCATTGTCGGCCCCAACGGCTCCGGCAAATCGAATATTTCCGACGCGATCCTCTGGGTCATGGGCGAGCAGAGCACAAAAACGCTCCGGGGCGCCAAGATGGAGGATGTGATCTTCGGCGGCACCCAGAAGCGGTCTGCGGTGGGCTTTGCCGAGGCGACCCTTACGCTGGACAACACCGACCGGGCGCTGCCCTATGATGCCGACGAGGTGATGGTCACCCGCCGGTATTACCGCTCCGGCGACAGCGAATACTATATCAACCGCCAGTCTGCCCGCCTGCGGGATATCCACGAGCTGTTCATGGATACGGGTCTGGGCAGAGAGGGCTATTCCAATATCGGTCAGGGCCGCATCGACGAGATCCTCTCGCTGAAGAGCGCCGACCGCCGGGAGATCTTTGAGGAAGCGGCGGGTATCTCCAAGTACCGCCACCGCAAGGAAGAGACCGAGCGGAAGCTGGGCCACACAGAGGACAACCTGACCCGAATCTCCGACCTGATCTCCGAGCTGGAGCTGCAGCTGGAGCCGCTGAAGGTGCAATCGGAAAAGGCAAAGCGGTATCTGGAGCTGCGGGAAGAGCTGCAGGGCGTGGAGATCGCCGTCTGGCTGGAAACCCTGGCCAAGCTGTCCGCCGCCGCCAAGAAAGCGGAGGAGGACTATACTTCCGCGGCTTTTGTGCTGCAGCAGGCTCACGAAGAGCTGGATAAGCTGTATGCTCTGTCGGAAGAACTGTCCCAGGCTCTGCGGGGCAAGGACAGCGAACTGGAAAATACCCGCATCCGGGCCAATCTGCTGGAATCCATGCATCAGCAGCTGGAAGGCCAGATTGCCGTTGTCCGGGGCAACATTGCCAACAACGATGCCAACATCGCCCGCATCGAAGAAGAACTGCAGGGCGCGGAGGATCGCAGCGGCGGCATTTCCGCCCAGATGGAGCAGGCCAAGGCCCGCATCCGCCAGATCGAGCAGACCCTTACGGAAAAGCGGCAGCAGCTGGACAAGCTGAAAGAGCAGCTGGCAGCCATGACCGCCAACGCCGAGGGCATGACCCGGCAGTTCCTGCAGCTGCGTGGGCAGCAGACCGACCTGACCGCCGAGCTGGCAGGTCTGGAAGCGGATATCCGTGGTCTGGAGGACAGCATGGTTCAGACCGCCCAGCGGCTTCAGCAGCTGAAAGAGGACATTGCAGCCGGCGAGACCCGGCGGCAGGAAGTCCTGAAAAATCTGGAAGAATGCCGCGCCGCTCTGAAAAAGGCCCAGGAGGAAGCCACCTCCGCCGGCAACATGATCGCCGGCTATACGCTGCGGCGGAACAACCGCGTCAAGCGGCGTGACGAAATTCAGGAGGCCCTGCGGGAGCACACCGCCAAGCTGGACAGCGTGCAGGCCAAGCTGCGGGTGTTCCGGGCCATGGAGCGGGATTACGAAAGCTATCATAAATCTGTGCGGGTGGTGATGCAGGAGGCCCAGCGGGGCGGCCTGCGGAATATCCACGGCCCGGTTTCCCGGCTGATCCGCACCGATGACGAATACACGGTTGCCATTGAGATCGCGCTGGGCGGTGCGCTGCAGCAGATCGTAGTGGATACCGAAGAAGACAGCAAGGCTGTTTTCGACTACCTGAAGCGCACCCGGAACGGCCGGGTCACCTGCCTGCCTCTGAGCGTAATGCGGGGCCGGAGCCTGAAGGAAACGGGTCTGGAGAACTGCTTCGGCTATGTGGGCATTGCCTCCCAGCTGGTTCGCACCGAGGATACCTACCGGGATATCGTGGAGTATCTCCTTGGCCGGGTGGTGATCGTTGAGAATCTGGATGCCGCCATCGCCATGTCGAGAAAATACGGCAATCGCTTCCGGATCGTCACGCTGGACGGTCAGGTGAAGGAGGCCGGCGGCTCTATGACCGGCGGCTCTGTCAACAAGGAAGCGGGCATTCTGTCCCGGGCCAATGAGCTGGAAAAGCTGACGGCGCAGGAGCGGCAGCTGCAGAACAAGATCCTGGTTCTGCAGGCCGACCTGCAGGAGGCCCAGCGGCTGGTGGACGAAGTTCAGTTCCAGATGACCGCGGCAGAGGATCAGCTCCGGCAGGCTCAGGATCAGGTGCTGCGGCTGCAGGGTCAGGAAAAGCAGCATGAGATTCTGCTGCAGGCCATTACCGATGCGCTGGAAGCCTCCGCGAGAGAGCAGGCGGCGCTGCTGGCAAGAGAGAATGCCGACCGGGAGCGGCTGGCAGGTCTGCGGGGCAAGGTGCAGGTGTATACCACCCAGCTTACCCAGACCGAAAGCCGGCTGAAGCTGCTGGAGGGCAGCCAGACGGAAGCCGCCGAGGCCACCGCCCGGCTCACCGATACCATGACCGCGCTGCGGACCGAAGAAGCGGCGCTGCTGGCAGAAAGTCAGACCGCCCTTGCCCATATCCGGGATCTGGAGGTCCTGCGCTCCGCTGTGGAGGGCGACCGGGACAAGAAGCTGGCCATGATCGACCTGATCCGTCAGGATACGGTGCGGCTGAATGCCGAACTGGCCCAGCTGCTGCAGCGGCAGGAGGAAAACGCTGCCGAGGCGGGGCTCATGAAGAACGCCATGGAAAAGGCCCTTTACGAGCGGGCGCAGGCCGAGGCCGCCAAAACCCGTGCTGAGCGGCAGGCACAGGAAAAGAGCAAGGATATCGTCAACATGGAGCGGGCCTGCGCGCTGCTTGAGCAGAAGAAGGTCACCACCGCCATGGAAGAGCGGCAGATCATCGACCGGCTGTGGGAAAGCTATGAGCTGACCCCCGGCACAGCGGCTGCCAAGGCGGCGCCCATCGAATCCGCTGCCGCAGGCGCCCGCCGGGTGGCGGAGCTGAAGCGGAAGATTTGTGCCCTCGGAACGCCCAATCTGGGCGCCATTGAGGAGTACGCCCGGGTCAACGAGCGGTACACCTACCTTGCCGCCCAGCGGGACGATGTGCTGAACTCCAAGCGGGAGCTGGAAAGCATCATCCGGGGCATTACCCAGGAGATGACCACCATTTTTGTTACCGAGTTCCAGAAGATCGACAAGTACTTCGGTCAGACCTTTGAAGAGATGTTCGGCGGCGGCAAGGGCCAGCTGATTCTGGAGAATCCGCAGGAGCCGCTGACCTGCGGCATCGAGATCCGGGTGCAGCCCCCCGGAAAGCAGGTCAAAACCATTACGCTGCTGTCCGGCGGCGAAAAAGCGTTTGTGGCCATTGCGCTGTATTTTGCGATTTTGAAGGTGCGGCCTACGCCCTTCTGCATGCTCGATGAGATCGATGCCGCTCTGGACGACCGGAATGTGGAACGGTTTGCTTCCTACCTGCGGAATCTGAGCAAGAAGACCCAGTTTATCGTAATCACCCACAGAAGAGGCACGATGGAAGCCTCCGATGTGCTCTACGGTGTTACCATGCAGGAGCAGGGTGTTTCCAAGCTGCTGCGGCTGGATCTGAACCAGATGGAAGAATATCTGGGTATTGTGGAATAACACATTTTTTCTAAGGAGTAACCGCAATGGGATTTTTTGAAAAGATCAAAGCCGGTCTGGCCAAAACCAGAAATGCCCTCA
Source organism: Faecousia sp. (assembly GCA_045532755.1). Classification (GTDB taxonomy): domain Bacteria; phylum Bacillota; class Clostridia; order Oscillospirales; family Oscillospiraceae; genus Faecousia. The sequence goes on along the minus strand of JAZSGN010000066.1, from coordinate 7,918 downwards.
GCGCTACGCTGGGCGGCGTGTTTTCCGGCTTCAGTCAGCTCGATGACGATTTTTATGATGAGCTGGAGGAGAGCCTGATTCTGGCGGATCTGGGCGTGGATACCTCCGTTAAGGCCACTGACCGGCTTCGCAAGGTGATCCGGGAGCGGCATCTGAAGACTCCCGAGGAGGCCAGAGAGGCCCTGAAGGAAATTCTGGTGGAGATGCTGAATGTGGGCGATACCGCCCTGAATCTGTCCACCACCCCCTCTGTAGTGCTGGTAATCGGCGTCAACGGTGTGGGCAAGACCACCACCATCGGCAAGCTGGCAGCCCGCTATAGCAAAGAGGGCAAGAAGGTGCTGCTGGTGGCAGGCGATACCTTCCGCGCTGCCGCGGCGGATCAGCTGGAGATCTGGGCCGGCAGAAGCGGCGCCGACATTGTCCGCCAGCATGAGGGCGCTGACCCGGCCTCCGTGGTGTTCGACGGCATTCAGGCCGCCAAGGCCCGGGGCGTGGATCTGATCCTCATCGACACCGCCGGACGGCTTCACAACAAAACCAATCTGATGACCGAGCTGAACAAGATCAGCCGGATCGTGGAGCGGGAGCTTCCCGGCGCTGCCCGGGAGGTGCTGCTGGTGCTGGACGGCACTACCGGCCAGAACGGCCTGATTCAGGCAAAGCAGTTTAAGGAGATCGCCGGCGTTACCGCCATGGCGCTGACCAAGCTGGACGGCACTGCCAAGGGCGGCATCGTCATCGCCGTTGCCGATGCGCTGCAGATCCCCGTAAAGTTCGTGGGCGTGGGCGAGCAGGCGGAAGACCTGATGCCCTTTGAGCCGAAAGAGTTTGTGGACGCGCTGCTGTGAGAGGGTTCTATGAAAGTAGTATTGGCAAGCAAGAATAAGCACAAGCTGGTGGAGATCAGCCGGATTCTGGAGCAGCTGGATATTCAGCTGGTGCTGCAGAGCGAGCTGGGGGTAGACATCGATGTGGAGGAAACCGGCACTACCTTCGAGGAAAATTCCTTCCAGAAGGCGGAGGCGGTAATGAAGGCTACGGGGCTTCCTGCCCTTGCTGACGACTCCGGCATCGCGGTGGATGCCCTGAACGGCGAACCGGGCATTTATTCCGCCCGCTACGGCTTCGATGATTCGCTGGACGACTGGGGGCGGCTGCAGCTTTTGCTGAAAAATACCGAGCATGTGCCCGACGGCCAGCGGCAGGCCCAATTTGTGTGCGTGATCACCCTGGTGAATACCGACGGAACTGTCATTCAGGCCCGGGGTGAAGTCCACGGAGAGCTGCTTCGCAGCCCTGTGGGGGAGAACGGCTTCGGCTATGACCCCATTTTCTACTACCCGCCCTTCGGCAAGACCCTTGCCGAGGTGGAGCCGGATCTGAAAAATCAGGTGTCCCACCGGGCGGTTGCGCTGAAATTACTATATGAGAAATTAAAGGAGGCTTATCCATGCTGACAAGTAAAGAGCGTGCGGAGCTTCGTTCCAAAGCAAATACTCTGGAAACTACCCTGATGGTGGGCAAGGGCGGCGTTACCGATGCGGTGATCGCTGAGGCGGAGAATCAGCTGACCGCCCGGGAACTGGTGAAGGGCAAGGTGCTGGAAGGCGCGCTGATGACGCCCCGGGAAGTCAGCGATGCCATTTGTGAGGCCACCGGCGCCGACGGCGTTGCGGTGATCGGCACCAAGTTTGTTATTTACCGCTTCAGCGAAAAATGTCAGGCGGAGCGGAATCAGACCGGACGGGCCAAGCGCAAGCCCACCCCGGTATCCAAGGCAGACCCGGTGCGTAAGGGCGCAAGAGCCCGCCGTCAGGCTGCCCGGCAGCAGCGGGAGCAGCGCAACGAATACTTCCGCCAGCAGGCCATTGACAAGGCCATCGAGCGGGAGCGGGAAAAGCAGCTTCGGAAACAGCAGTAAACCATTTTTTGCGGGGAGGCTCAGCTATGGGGCGCATCGGTATCTACGCGGGCACCTTTAATCCCATCCATTCCGGCCATATTCGCGCGGCTCAATGGGCAGCGCAGGCCTTGCGGCTGGACAAGCTGCTGCTGATCCCTGACCGGGACCCGCCCCACAAGCAGCTGGGCGCAGGCGCTGCGACCTATGCCCAGCGGCTTGCTATGGCCCGTCTGGCGGCAGGGGAGAGCAAGGCTTTGGAGGTGTGGGAAATTCCTTCTGAATCGGAAGGGCCCACCTATGCTTTCCAAACGGCGGAGGCGGTCCGGCAGCAGTATCCGGGTGAACAGCTTTTCTGGCTGCTGGGCTCGGATTCCTTTGCAAGGCTCCCCCAATGGAAGGGAGCGGACCGGCTTTTGCGGCTGGTTACCCCTGCGGTGCTGTGCCGGGGCGACCGGCAGGAGCGGGAAACGGCCCGGGCGACCGGAGAGAGATTGGGAGCAGACTGGCTTATGCTGGATAACCCGGTGGAGGAAATTTCTTCTACCCAGCTTCGCAGGCTGCTGGCCTTCGGCTGCGGCCGGGAATTTCTGCCGGAACCGGTGCTGGCCTACATCCGGGAGCAGGGGCTGTATGATACCGCCAAAAACTGGGAACAGCTTCCCATAGACGCGCTGCAGCAGCAGGTCTGCGCCTTGCTGAAGCCGGGGCGGGTCAACCATGTTCTGGGCTGCCGGCAGGCGGCGGCGGAGCTGGCAAAGCGCCATGGCGCCGATGTGACCGATGCGGAGCGGGCGGCGCTGCTGCACGATATTACCAAGGCTCTGGACGGCCCCCTGCAATTGACATTGTGCCGGGAGTATGGTATCATATTGGATACTTTTTCCACCCAAAATCCCAAAACGCTCCACGCTTTGACCGGTTCTCTGGTGGCCCGGAGGGTGTTTGGAGAGAATGATGCGGTTGTCAGCGCCATTGCCAGCCACACTACCGGCAAGCCGGCGATGAATCTGCTTGAAAAGATCATTTATGTGGCAGACTATATGGAGCCCAACCGGGATTTTCCCGGCGTGGAACGCCTGCGGCAGCTGGCAGCCGAAGATATCGACAAAGCCCTGCTTCTGGGGCTGACCATGACGGTGAGCCTGCTGCGGGAACAAAAACGGGATATTTCGCCGGAATCCGGAGCGGCGATCCGCTATCTGGAAGAAAACGGCGTTTTCGTATAAGAAAGGAAGATGACTATGTTAAGCGCAAATGAAGTGGCATTGTCTGTTGTCAAGGCTCTCGACAGCAAGAAGGGCATGAACATCAAGCTGCTGAAGATCGACCGGGTATCCAGTCTGGCCGACTATTTCGTAATCTGCACCGGCACCTCCAACACCCATGTCAAGACTCTGTGCGACTATGCCGAGTATGAGATGGAGCAGCTGGGAGAGCCCATGCTGGGCCGGGAAGGCCACCGGGGCAACTCCTGGGAGCTGCTGGACTACGGCAGCGTGGTGATCCATGTGTTCACCGACGAGGCCCGGAAATTCTATGATCTGGAGCGTCTGTGGGCAGATGCCGAGCAGATCGATCTGAAAGATATCGTGATTGAGGAGGTCTGATTGCCATGGCCATGCAATATGATTTTTCGGCCATTGAGAAGAAATGGCAAAAATACTGGGAAGAGCATGAAACCTTCCGCACCGATGTGTGGGATTTCTCCCGTCCCAAATACTATGTGCTGGATATGTTCCCTTACCCCTCCGGCGTAGGTCTGCACGCAGGCCACCCCGAGGGCTACACCGCTACGGACATCATGTCCCGCATGAAGGGGATGCAGGGCTACAATGTTCTGCACCCCATGGGCTACGATTCCTTCGGCCTGCCGGCGGAGCAGTACGCCGTCAGCACCGGCAACCACCCCAACGGCTTTACCCAGGAGAACATCAAGACCTTCTCCGCGCAGCTGAAGGAGCTGGGCTTTGACTACGACTGGTCGAAGATGATCGCTACTTCCGACCCCTCTTTCTACAAGTGGACCCAGTGGATCTTCAAAAAGCTCTACGAGGCCGGCTATGCCAAGCGTGTGGAAATGCCCGTAAACTGGTGCGAGGAGCTGGGCACGGTTCTGAGTAACGACGAAGTCATCGACGGCAAGTCCGAGCGGGGCGGCTACCCGGTTGTTAAGAAGAATATGATGCAGTGGGTCATTGACCAGCCTGCCTTTGCCGAAAAGCTGCTGGAGGGTCTGGAAGAGATCGATTGGCCCCAGTCCACCAAGGAGATCCAGCGCAACTGGATCGGCAAGAGCGTGGGCGTGGAGGTAGACTTCAAGCTGGTTGGCGGCGGCGAGTTCTCCATCTACACCACCTGCATCGAAACCATCTACGGCATCACCTTCATGGTGCTGGCGCCCGACGGCAAGATCGTGCAGAGCCTGATGGACCGGGTGCAGAACCCCGAAGAAGTGCAGGCGTACATCGACGAGGCGGTCAAGAAGAGCGACATGGACCGCACCGAGCTGAACAAGACCAAGTCCGGCTGCCCGCTGAAGGGCGTGTATGCCATCAACCCGGTCAACGGCAAGGAAGTGCCGGTATTCATCGGCGACTTTGTGCTTGCCAGCTACGGCACCGGCGCGGTTATGGCAGTTCCCAGCCACGACCAGCGGGACTTTGGGTACGCGCAGGTTCACGGCATTCCCATGATTCAGGTGATCTCCGGCCGGGATGTCAGCGAGTGCGCCTTTGAAAAGCAGGATTATCTGGGCAAGGGCTGCACGCTGATCAACTCCGAGGAGTTCACCGGCCTGACCGTAGAAGAAGCCAAGGAAGCCATTACCGTCAAGCTGGAAAAGCTGGGCGTTGCCAGAAGAAAGAACAACTACCACTTCCGTGAGTGGATCTTTGCCCGCCAGAGATACTGGGGCGAGCCCGTTCCCTGCGTGTATACCGAAGACGGCGAGACCGTATTCCTGCCCGATGAAGAGCTGCCTCTGATCCTGCCGGAGCTGGAGGACTACAAGGGCAAGGGCGGCAAAGCTCCTCTGGAAAACGCCGCCGAGTGGAAGCAGTACAACCAAAATGGCATCCGGGGTATCCGGGAGACTTCTACCATGCCCGGCAGCGCCGGTTCTTCCTGGTACTATATGCGCTATATCGACCCCAACAACGACAGCGTTTTCTGCGATCCGGAGCTGCTGAAGCACTGGATGCCGGTGGACCTGTATGTGGGCGGCCCGGAGCATGCGGTGGGTCACCTGATCTATTCGAGAATCTGGAACCGTTTCCTCTATGATAACGGCCTGTCCCCGGTAAAAGAACCCTTCAAGAAGCTGGTCCATCAGGGCATGATCCTGGGCGAGAACGGCATCAAGATGGGCAAGCGCTTCCCGGAATTTGTGGTCAATCCCAGCGATGTGGTAAGAGAGTACGGCGCGGATACCCTGCGGCTGTATGAGATGTTCATGGGCCCGCTGGAGGTTTCCAAGCCCTGGAGCACTACGGCAGTAGCCGGCGCCAAGAAGTTCATCAACCGTGTGTGGAACTTCTTCTCCGAGAGCGAAAACATCACCGATACCGACGATGGCAAGCTGACCAAGATCTATCACCAGACCGTTAAGAAGGTGACCTCCGACTTTGAGGCTCTGGGCTTCAACACCGCCATCGCCCAGATGATGGTGTTCGTCAACGAGGTTTATAAGAACGGCACCTGCCCCAGAGAGTATGCCGAAGGCTTCATCAAGATGATCTCCTGCATCACCCCTCATGTGGGCGAGGAGCTGTGGCAGATCATGGGCCATGACAATACCATTGCCTATGAAAGCTGGCCCACCTACAGCGAGGAAAAGTGCCGCGACAGCGAGATCAATATCGCGGTGCAGGTCAACGGCAAGATGCGCGGCACCGTGCTGATGGCTGCGGACCTGGATAACGATACCGTGGTTGCCAATGTGGTTGCCGACGAAAAGATCGCCAAGTTCCTGGAAAAGCAGGGCGGCTCCATTGTCAAGACCATCGTAGTCAAGAACAAGCTGGTCAACCTGATCGTAAAGTAAGGAGCCCAAAATGGAGAATAAGGTATATCTGCGGGTTGGAACCCCCCGGACACTGAAAGACCCCGTGACGCTGAAAATGGTTATCATGATGGTTGGATGCTGTCTGGGTATGGTCGCCGTAACAGTGATGATGTTTGTGCAGGGTTCGGAGATTGCCCCCCGATTTGCAATCATTGCCGTTGTGTGGCTGTTTTCCGGTGCGATTCCCTGTACGCTGCTGATTTTCAATTCCTATGCCCGCATAGAGGATAGGGAGCTGGTGATCAATAATTTGGGGTTCTCCGAAAAACGCATTCCCTTTTCCCAGGTGGAGAAAGCTGCAAAACAGAACGGACGAATCGCCATCTATGCCGGAGGAAAAACAGTCGTTACAATGCCGGATAACGAGGCTGCCCGTGGGCTTCTTCGCAGACTTCCGGTGGACTTGCCGGTGTAAAGTCCCGGTTTTTGCGGCATAATGCCGGAAATGAGAAAAATACCCCTTGACAATTCTCCAGAAAAAGCATATAATACTCGAGCCTGATAGTCAGGCCCTGAAAGCATCCAGGAATGAGCCGGATGCCATCGGAGGGAGGGAAAACCATGTCTGAAATTCGCGTAAAGGAGAACGAATCTCTGGAGAGCGCTCTGCGTCGCTTCAAGCGTAGCTGCGCCAAGGAGGGCGTCATCGCTGAAGTTAAGAAGCGCGAGCATTACGTCAGCCCCAGCCTGAAGCGTAAGCAGAAGTCTGAAGCTGCCCGTAAGAACAAGAGAAAGTTCTATTAATTCCCTCTTGAACAATGCTCAAAACCGCTCCGGGAAACCGGAGCGGTTTTTGCGCTTTATTCGGGCTGCAGCTCCTGATAGAGTCCCGCTGCCAGCGTAACGCCCAAGCCTTCGCAATGGGCAAGCAGGGCGGTCAGATCCTCTTTTGTGCGCCAAAGGGTGAAAATGGCCCGGTCCTTTTGTACCGACAGGGCGTAATGGCAGAAAAGCTCCCGGCTTTCGTGACGGGCAGGGGGCAGGGTATCGGGGCAGGCGCAGCGGGCGCCTTCGGCGGTGACGGTGATCTGCAGCCGGGTCAAGGAGGCATCCAGCCAGATCTTCCGGTGCTGCCACGGTTTCAGATAGTTCTCCGGCGCAGTGTCCGGCGGCGGTGGCGGCAGGAACACCGGATAATCGCCGTCGCCGGCGTAAAGCCGGGATACCCCTACGGGGCAGGGCAGCGCCGAGGTCAAAGCCTGCACCATGTCGGCGGCTTCGCTGACGGCAGGCCGCTGAAAATCCAGAAGAACGCCGCAGCATTTGTGCTGCTCCACAGCCTGCTTCAGCTGCCGGGCAACCAGCCGGCTTTCGTGCCGGCGCAGGGGGATCCGGTCGTTGACCAGCAGCAGACTTCCTTCCGGCAGCGTGTCCGGCAGATTGGAAAGCCCCGTGCCGTAGGGAGAAAAGTGGCAGGCCATGTAGGCGCAGCTTCGGGGCAGGGCAGGACCAAATTCTGCCGCTGTGCGGGCAAGATATACCGGCAAAGACATGGACAAACCGCTCCTTCCATGCTATAATCTATCTATATTTATGAAAGTGGGGTGAGGGTTATGCGGTTTTCCTTGCTGCCGTGGGTCATTACCGACGCGGTCACAGACCTGTCGCCGGACTACCTGCAAAAAAACGGCATTGAACTTTTGATGCTGGATTTTGACAACACCATCGTGCCCTACACCACAAATGAATCAACTGACACGGTTGCTGCATGGCTGGAGAAGATGAAGACCTCCGGGATCCGCCTGTGTGTGGTGTCCAATAGCCATAATGACCGGGTGAAGATCTTCTGTAAGGCCTGGGGCATCGATTGCATAACCCACGCCAGGAAGCCCTTCTCCAGGGGTATCCGTCAATGCCTTGCCCAATACGGCTTGCCTCGGTCGCGCTGTGCCCTTGCAGGCGATCAGATATTCACCGATACCTTGGGGGCGAACGGCTGCGGCGTGAGG
>JAZSGN010000060.1:0-23125 GCA_045532755.1 Faecousia sp. | reverse complement strand
AAGCATACGCGTGTTGCTGATAGCATCTATAAACACAGCAAAGGGGAATCAATGATGTTTCCGGATTATTTAGATGGGGCAAAAGTCATTGAATACACACAGCGGGGCAACTTTGCTGTTACAGTCGATCCGTGGGATGATGAGAACCCGGGAACGGCAAAAGAAATCTGCTATGTTGCGATTTGCCAATACGAAGGCAGCGACAGATTCAATTTTTTCGGTGTGACGAAGATTACCATGTGTTACAGGATTGGCTGTGGGATTCCATAGCGGAATGCAAACAGATTCATAAGGAAACCGTAAATGCTGTTTGGTATAAGAAATGATTTGCACCCATCCCCAGAAGAATTGCGAATTGTATCAATCGTCGGGTGATGTGCCAAAAGAAACGACAGCTTTCGACAGAAAGTTGTCGTTTCTTTTGTTCTGTTCTCTATTCACTCTTCATTTTTCCCTTTTTCTCTACAAGCTGTCGTTTCAGAGAAAAGTTAAGAGAGAAAAGTGAAGAGAAAATGTAACCCCTTCGGGGTTGATTTTATATATTAAATGCGTGGGACTCAAATCCCGAAACGAAACCTCTCTCTTTTTGTTGGTATAGGTTTCGGGATCGAACCCATTCGTTGCGGCAGTCCGGGGGACTGCCGCTTGCCGCCGGCTGGACGGCGGCAACACCATAATTTTCGCCAAGGGCGAAAATGCAACTCGATCCCGGTCACCGGCACCATTTAACCGACCCTTATTGATACAATCGTGTCAGTTAGGGTCGGTTATCTTTTTAATTGTACTTGTTTATTGGACAGTTCCCATGCTAGAATGAAAACACAAAGGAGGGATCGCTATGGCGGAATCTATAGAATGGAAGTATTGCGTGGTTGGAAACATTACAAAATCCCACATGGATGAAAAGGGAATTCTGCGCTATGGCACACCTGCCTTTACCGGGGGAACAAGAGTGTATCTTTGCGGGAAACATTGGGATCCGTCCGGGGAAACCATTGAGGTGATCGGAATCACCAGAGGCGGCAGAAAGCACCGCGCGATTGCCACAAACCCGGCCTATATTGAAAATGTACGCTGCGCCAGAGCATATCATCCGGCTGTGCTTGAGCTTATGAACGATTGGGAAATGCGTGACGTGTGGTGGGGCAATTCCGAAACAGACAAAATGGAAACCGAGGTGTTCGTATATAACTGGAAAACAGGCTTTGCCAACACAAAAACAGCCATTCTGAAACAGTTTGCAGGCAAAGCCGTCACCGGAATAAAGGCGTACGGCGTTGACGAATTTGACTTTACGCCCAATCTTTGGGGCACAGATTTTTCGGTCGGGCAATTTGGATATACCGTTTTCGAATTTGGGGAAAGCAGGATTTACATTTCCGTTGACGGCCTCCCGACCATCGTTCCGCCCCGAAAAAACATAAAGGAATTGCAGGTTCCGGAACGCATACGAAATTGCTTTGTCGGAAAAGTGCTTCAGTCCATTGAATTTGACGGCTTTCAATATTGGATTCAATTTGAGGGCCTTGATTGTCTTGAGGGGTATTATTCTCCCAATGACGGATACGCGGACAGAGCGTATTTTGAATTGGAGTTTCCGTGGTTTTAAGGGTTGCCAGGCAATCCGCCGTTTCCGGAATGCAATGCCGTGAGATTTAGCGTTGCGCCGGGCATCCTCTTTTGTTCATAACACTCCCCTGATGCTGTTATTCTGCATCAGGGGATATTTTGTTGATGGTCCGTTTTTGCGGATCCTTCTTCGGTGAGACTCCTCCAAAAATCAGAGCAGGGCTGCTTTGGTCGGAATCAGACCACTGTTGACAACCGTTGCTGCCCAAACTATAATAAAAATTGGATACAGAATGCTTTGTCTGGAGCATCTGTGAAGCCGAGAAAGAGAGGATAATTGCCATGATCGGAATTTTACTGTTTGCCGCATTGCTGATCGCCGAGATTGTGCGGTACTTCAAGGATGACGAAGAGTTTGACGGTCTGATGTTATTTGGCCGACCTATCGTCACATTTTTGAGTGTATTATTCTGTGGAGGGTCTTTCTGGACTGCGCTTCTGTGGGCTGCCGGATGGGGCTTTCTGGGTGCGGTTATCGGCGAGATGCTTTCGGAGAGCAGAAGTGCGCAAGAGGCTTCCGCACCGGCGGACGAAGAAGACGACGAAGAAGAGAAAGAGGAAGAAGGTGACGAAGGCAAAGAGGAGGGTGAAGATATTCTTCCGCTGCCGCCTACGCCGCCGAAGCATGGTTCCCACCCTGTTTACAGAAGCGATATTTTTGAAATCAGCGGCACGCAGCTGATCCGGTGCAAGGAGCATCACGAATATATTCAGATCCCGCAGGGTGTAACCACCATCCGGGAAAATGCTTTTGCAAACCACACTTACCTGCGTGGCGTGCGCTTCCCTGACACACTGAGGACGATCGAGGCGGGTGCTTTCTCTGTCTGTACTCGTTTGGCGGAAATCGATCTGCCGGAGAGTCTGGAAACCATTGGGGATAATGCATTTCTTTATTGCAAAAGTCTGAAACAGGTCCGTTTCCCCGAATCCCTGAAAACTCTGGGCAGTAAGGCCTTTGCAAGCTGCCCGGAGCTTACCAGCGTGACGTTTGACGAAGACTGTGCGGCAAAGGTGGCGCTGTTTGCTTTCGCTGACTGCGCAAAGCTGCGGGACTTTACCATTCCCCGCCTCGTGCAATTATGCAATGAATTTTCAGATGTGCTCCCGTTCTTTCTCGGCTATGACGAAAAAACAACCGTCCGATGCTATGCCGGCAGCAGCGCGTATTTTGCAGCCCGGCAGGTGGGCGCTGCCTGTTCCTTGATCGATGGAAAAGCGCACGAGACAGCCGGTGACTTTGTTATCGAAAACGGTGTACTGAAAAGCTATACAGGCAAAGATCCCTATGTGGTCATTCCGGCCGGGACAAAAGAGATTCAGGAAGGCGTTTTCAAAAACTGCAGAAATATTGTTCGGGTGGATATTCCGGACAGCGTGAGCGTAATCGGCGCAGCTGCCTTTTCTTCCTGCGAACACCTGCGAAAAGTGCGGTTGCCCAACAGCCTGCAGAGCATTCCGAAAAATGCGTTTGACCGGTGTTATCGGTTAGAGCAGGTGGTATTTCCCCAAAAACTGGTCACGATTGAAGCGCAGGCCTTTTCCGGCACCAAGCTGGGAGAGGTGCGGCTGCCGGAGGGACTCCGGTACATACACAAACAGGCCTTTGGTGATTGCGACACGCTGCATACCATTCACATCCCTTCGTCGGTACGCAGTCTGCAGGACAGCCTGTCAGGCAGCCCCTGGGCAGTAATCGTTGCGCAGCCGGATTCTGTAGCCGCGCAATATGCCGGCCAATCGGGAATTCCCCTGCGTTCACCCGGCAGCGCTTTCCGGACTCTGCGGCCGGTACGTTCGGAGGATTTGCCCGGCAACCACTACCGTGTTGGTTATGAAGCCTTGTCTCCGGAAAATAAGCTGGTATACAGTGTGGTCGTGCAAGCGCTGATGCAAATGGAATGCCGGTATAGCCTGACAGGCATACCTCTGGAAAAGGTAGATGTGCATTCTGTTGAAAAAGCTTTGGAAGCGGACTATCCGGAAATCTTCTGGGTTAACTGGAAAAAACTGGGACTGTATATGCTGGAGGGTTCCCTTACAAAAGTTTACTCCATTACCAAAGAACAACGGGATCAGATGCAGCGGCAGATCAATGCTGCGGTGAGACCCTTCCTTGCAAGCGTTTCGCCTCAGGCAGGCGACTATGAAAAAGCAAAGCTGGCCTATGAATGGCTGGCCTCTGCGGTGGAGTACGACAGCGCCGGCCTCAAGGCACAGGAAGAACGTCAATATGACAGCGTGACGGCCGACGATCTTCGCAATATTTATGGCGCCTTTGTAAAGAAGAAAGTGGTTTGCACCGGTTATGCGCTGGCATATACGCACCTGTTGCACGAATTGGGAATTCCCTGCGTTATGCGGACCGGCGGCCGCAAGCTGGGCCAGCTTCACGCCTGGGCCTGCGCCAAGCTGGAGGGGGACTACTATCATGTTGATGTCACCTGGGGAGACTCCCATGTATTTGGTTACGAATATTTGGGCCTGACAGATGATGAGATGGTTGCGATGCATGAGTCAATGGATTTCCTGACGGAGCATATTGTCTGCAACGCTACCCGCTGCTGCTACTATGCCAAAGAAGGGCTGTATCTGGACCGTGTAGATACAGCAGAGATTTTGAATATAATTCAGCAGTATGTTTCGCAGAACAACTGCAACAAGCTTAAAATCAAGTTCGCGGACATGCGTCTGCTGGAGCAGGCTGACACCAGCCTGAAAGAAAAGGGCCGCCTTGATTCCCTTGCAAAAAAGCTGGGATTCTTTGTTGCAGCAACCACAAAGGAGGACAATAACATACTGACCATCCTGATGTATTGACCAACCGCTTCAGCTGGATGTCTTCAGCAATTCTGCGGCACCGGAATACTCTATATTGATCCTGCAAGCAGCTGCTTCTAAAGGGGGGCGGCTGCTTGATTTTTGTGGAAAAACTCCCCTTTCCCACACTTTTTTCTCCGAAAGGGTGGGGACAAAACCGGCGCGATGCTGTAGAATGAAAGAAAACGGATCGTCTGCTCCGCCTGCCGGGTGGGAAGGCCGATCGAAAAGGAGGATTCTTCGAAATGAAAAGCTTACTTGCGCTGGCTGTGCTGGTCTGCCTGCTTTTGTGCGGCTGCGAAAATGCCAATGTAAATCCCACTACCGAGGCGCCCACCAGCCCTGAAATCACCGCTGCGCCCACGGAAGCTACGGTCCCCGTAACCACCCAGGCGCCCACCGAACCTACCGCCGCTCCCACGGAAGCGCCTACGGAAGCGCCCACCGAGCCCCAGACGGTCACCGTGTATCTGCTGACAAGAGTGGACTTTTATGACAGCGGCTATATGGAATTCCATTACGACGAAAACTACAATCTGGATTCCTATACCGTGTTTACCATTGAGAACGCCCCCATGTACCAGACCCTCTTCGAAAGCAGGGATGCCAACGGCATGGCCGGCGTGGTCCGCACCAAGTGGGCAGACGGGGACTACGGCGAAAGCCGCACCCTGACCTACGGCGAGGGCGGCAAGCTGCTGCAGGAGCAGCTGGACGGCAGCGTTTACACCGGCTACCAGTATGCCTACGATGCCGCAGGCAACCGCACCGAAAAGCGGGAATACTACGAGGGCCTTCTGGATTCCATCGTATACTACACCTACGAAAACGGCCGGCTGAAGGCGGTTTCCTGCGACGATGGCGCCGGCAGCAAAATCTACGAATGCCTTGTGGAAGATGGCCGCATTACGAAGAAAAGCTATCTGGATTCCTCGGTAGAGAACGCCTACAAGTATGAATACGACGAGAACAATAATCTGGTGCAGGCGATCTTCCGCTACGACGGCGAAGACCTCCCCGGCGATCAGTACACCTACATAGCGGTAGAAGTGGATGCCCGGCGGGCCGGGTATCTGATGGAGCAGCAGGCCTATGTGAATTCCGTTACCTGACAGAAAAGAGGAGACCCCCCGGTCTCCTCTTTTTGAAAATAGGGGAAGGCTCAGAACATCGGAGGGAATTGCATGAAATACTGGTATATCGGCGCGGGGCTGCTGATTCTGGCGGCCGGGGCGCTGCTTTGGGCAAAAAGGCCGAAGCCCGGGCCGCAGATCGACGGCGGCGTGCGCCATTTAGAGGATTCCGGTGCGCCGAAGGTGATTCAATCCACCGAGATCCTTTCTTTTGCCTGCGAGTTTTCCGCGCTGGACCGCTGCCGGGAGGATACGCCCCTTGCCGGGAAGATCGTTACTTTGGGGGCAACCCGGGAGGCGGCCTCTTTCTGCCTGCATACCCGGACGGAGGTTTTGGAAGAGGGCAGCTTCCGGCCGGATGGGGAATTTTTCCGGCAGCTGCAGCAGCTGGTTGCCCGCTATGACCTTGCCCAACATAACGGGCGGCACTATACCGTCAGCGGCCTGCCGCCGGGATTCGGCATCCGGCTGGAGGTGGTCTACGCCTCCGGGGAGACTATTCGGGCCTCCAATAATCAGAGCTGCTTCCTGCCCCTTGCAGCCATGGAGGAACTGACGGCCTTGTTTACAGAGAACTCGTAGGGGCTGCCGCCTGCATCCGCCCGCCAAGAACGGATTCCCACGCCGCTTTGCGGCTCGGAATGACAGAGAAAACCTTCCAATTTCCCTGTCATTGCGAGGCTTCTTGCCGCCGTGGCAATCCGTTACCCCTCATCCGTCACGCCTGACGGCGTGCCACCTTCATCTACGCGCTAAGAGCCGCCTTCGGCGGTTGCGCTCCGAAACGCGCCTGCGGGCGCAGCCCCTTGGGAGAAGGCTTAGGCGGCATCGATACGGAGGCCGGAGGGAAGTGTCGAGGATAGAGGTGTAACGATAGCGGGTGGAATGACAATCCCCCAGTCACCGCTGGCGCGGTGACAGCCCCCTTTACACAAGGGGGCCTTTGGCAGTAACGATCTTCCCAAAAAGGTTGGTGCGAATTGAAAAAGGGATGCACCGGGGTGCATCCCTTTTTTAGGTGAAGGGTTTTCAGCCGTACTGGGCGGGGCGAAGGGGCTTGTCCCAATGGATCACGCCCTGCAAGCCGGCGGCAAGCTGGTCGGCGGCCGCCTGCACCTGCTCAAGATATTGGGCATCCCGCTTTTTGGAGCGCCGCCCCTGGGTGCGGAGCAGCTCCTTCAGGGCGCAGGCATCGTAGCTGATGCCGAAATCCTCTTCGTCCCGGTGGGGGAAGAAGGTTACGCCTACTTCATAGCGGAGGATGCCGCTGTCGCTTTCCGCGGTGAGCCACACCGCCGCGCCCCGGCGCTCTACGCCGTTGAAGCAGCATTCGGCGGAAAAATATTGCTTGTAAACGTCGATGGTTTTCATGGTGAATCCTCCCGACTCGTTCTATACACAAAAATACGTAAAAAGCAGATATGCGCTATATAAGACAGGTTTTTGCGGGCCGGTGTGGTCACCGGCCCCTACAATGAAAACAAAAGGTTTTGTAGGGCGGATGACTGCATCCGCCCGGAGAGCCGGTTATCGGGGCAATTCGTAGGCTGCTTCAAATTTGCAGTTTTTACAGCGGTATTTCACCTTGTTAAAACCAAGTTTTTTCTTGATGGGCCCTGCAAATAATCCTCTCCCACCGAAACCGATCCTAAGTCCGCCTCCCAGGGGAATGCCGCTGGTGAAGGCATTGATTTCTTCTTGCCATGCTTTGGTTCGTCCGCATTTGGGGCATTTGGAAGGAATACCGGCCATAGTTCTACCTCCTGTTTGCATAAGACCATTGACGCGGCGGGCTTTACTGGGGGGTCAATATGCGGATCGTATTCAAAAGGGACTGGAATTCGTCTTCCGTGCCGCCCCGCAGGGCAATCGCATAGAAAGAGCCGTTATATGCAAACAGCATTTCCTGACAAAATACGCCGTCTTTGGTATAGACCGAGGAAACGGCCTCCATCTGCAGAAAGGTTTCCCGCTGAGAATCTGCGCCCTGTTCCTTCATGTAGGCAACATAATCGTCAAGGGAAGCGCCAACATCGCCTGTAATATCGCTGCGAGAAAGGATGATCAGTTCAGAATAGAAACCCTTCTCGAAAATCCATAAATCCTCGCGGCTCTGGGTGGAGTCCCGAACAAAACTGCCGGGAATGGTTGCGGTCATTTCGTGAAAGCGGATATCCCCGCTATAGGGCATATCAGAACCCTTGCCGCAGCCGGCAAGGCAACCCGCCATGACCACGATCAGAATCCATACAACGGCGTTTCTGGTTTTTGATTTCATAGTGTCCTCCTTGTGTTGTGGCAGCGGCGTTTATGTTCAGCCGGGGAGGGGTTTGAATTTGTAGCCGGGAACTTTGCAAAGGGGGCAGCGGAAGTCCGGCGGCAGCTCTGCCGCCTCGTAGACATAGCCGCATATCGAGCAGACATACTTCTGCCGGGCGGGGCTTCCGGTAAGTCGGCGCAGCAGTTCGGCCAGATCATCCAGACCGCCGTCCGGGTAAAGCCAGCTGCTGAACCACTGGCAGCCGGAAAGCAGGAACATAAATTCATCGTTCAGGGAAAGGGAACGGGGCAAAAAGGGCAAAATGATCTTGTTGTTGCTGACCGCGAAATCCAGCTCCTTGCGGACAAAGGGGGAATTCTGGGCGTTGTCCGACAAAAGCAGCAGAAATGCGGCGCAGCCTCGGATTGCGGCGGGGATCTCCCGGGCGTAGTTGGAGCTGGCGGGAATATCCCGGGGCGCCATCCAGCACTTAAGACCCCCATTTTCCAGATGATCCCGGATGGTTTCTGCCAAGGCGGTATCCTTGGTGCTGTAGCTGATGAAAATGCTGTGCATACGAAAAACCCCTTTGCGTTTCTTTTGAGAGAAGTATACAAAGGATTCGGGGAAAAGTCAATAAATGGGGGAGCGAGTGGCAGCGGTCAAAATTTCGTGAGCGAATAGCGAACAAGAAATTTTGGGCACCGCAACAGGAGAGCGACCCGAGCGCTGCCGGTGGGAGCAAGGGCCTGCCCTACATTTCGGCAAGAGGGCTTTGGGGGGACGGATTCCCACGCCGCTTTGCGGCTCGGAATGACAGAGGATACTTTCCAATTGACCTGTCATTGCGAGGCGGCTTGCCGCCGTGGCAATCCGTTACCCCACATCCGTCACGCCTGACGGCGTGCCACCTTCATCTACGCGCTAAGAGCCGCCTTCGGCGGTTGCGCTCCGAAACGCGCCTGCGGGCGCAGCCCCTTGGGAGAAGGCTTAGGCGGCATCGATACGGAGGCCGGAGGCCCATATCGAGGACGAATCGGTACCGATACCGGGCGGGTCAGGGAAGTAACGAATAGCAGAAGGCTTGGTGCGAATTGAAAAAAGATGCACAATCGATATTGTGGGCGGAGCCCCCTTTCGATGAAGGAGCGGTAACGATACCGGGCGGGTCAGGGAAGTAACGAATAGCAGAAGGCTTGGTGCGTATTGAAAAAGAGATGCTGCCGGGGCAGCATCTCTTTTTTGGTTAGAGTTTGGGTTTGATGGCGGCGTGGTAGTGGGCGTAAGTACAGGGGGGCTGCTTGCTCAGCACCCGGCTTTCCGTCACCTCGCCTACGAACAGCACATGGCTGCCCAGATCGATCCGCTCCTTTACTTCGCAGGAGAACATGGCGTTGGCGTGGTCGGTCAGGTAGATCAGGCCGTTATGGCTGCGGCTGAAGCCTACGAAGTGGGCGAATTTGTCGGTGTCCCGGCCGGACTGCATGCCGAAATGGCGAATGGTCTCGAAGGGGACATTGTCCGTCAGCACGCTGAGGTTAAATTTGCCGCTTTCTTCGATCAGGCGGCGGGTCAGATTCCCCTCCTGCACCGATATGGCGATGCGGGTGGGGTCGCTGGCCACCTGAAAGGCAGTGTTGACGATGCAGCCGTTATCCCTGCCGCTCTGGGCGGTCAGCAGAAAGAGGCCATAGGTCAACTTCCGCAGGGCCGCCGGGTCTTGGGCAGGCTTCTCCTGCTCAGCGAAAGTAGCGCTTCAGCAGGCCCTCCAGAGCTCTGCCGTGGCGGGCTTCGTCCCGGGCCATCTCGTGGATGGTGTCGTGCAGGGCGTCCAGACCGTACTTCTTGCACAGGGTGGCCAGCTCTACCTTGCCGGCGGTGGCGCCGTACTCGCAGTCAACCCGCCATGCCAGATTGTCCTTGGTGGTAGCCTTCATGTTGGGCTCGAGAGTGCTGCCCAGCAGCTCGGCAAACTTGGCGGCGTGCTCGGCCTCTTCCCATGCGGCCTTTTCCCAGTAGAGGCCGATCTCGGGGTAGCCTTCCCGGTGGGCGATGCGGGCCATGCACAGATACATGCCAACCTCGCTGCACTCGCCGTTGAAGTTGGCGAACAGCTGCTCACGGATGGCGGCCTTGTCGGCATCGGGGATGTCGGGGTTGTTCTCAACGGTGGCGCTGTAGACACCGAACTCATGCTCGGCGGCCAGGGTGGCGGTCTCCATTACCTTGAACTTGGAGCCGGGAAAGTTGCAAAGGGGGCAGCGGAAGTCGGGAGCCATCTCCTCGGCCTCATGGACATAACCGCAAACGGGGCATACAAACTTTTTCATAGTGTTTTCCTCCATATATTCAAAATTATTTTAGTTTTCTTCTTCTTCGAAATGCTCGGGGCCAACGCCGCAAAGGGGGCATTCGTAATCCTCGGGAAGGGAATCGCCCTCGTAGACATAGCCGCATACGGTGCATACATAAGTTTTCATAGCAGTTCCTCCTAGTTATTTGTTGCAGTTTTGGCAAAGTCCTGTGTAGGACAGCTGGCAGCCGTCGATGCGGCAGCCGTCGGGGGTGGGATTGCCGGGCAGCGGTACGCTGTGCAGGTCGATGACCGCGTCGCAGCCGGTGCAGATGAAGTGGACATGGGGTTCGGTGTTGCCATCGAAGCGCTCGACGCCGTTGACGGTGGCTACGCTGGTGGCCAGCCCCTGCTGCTTAAATAGAGCAAGATTCCGGTAGACCGTGCCGATGGACAGGTCCGGGATCTGGGGCTTCAGCTGGGCGTACACCCAGTCGGCGGAGGGGTGAGTGTCCGTCTGCCGCAGGCAGCGGAGGATGGCATCCCGTTTGCGGAAACGCTTTTGAGAAGCTTCCATAGATACCTCCTAAATGCGAATAATTCTTATTTACATCTAAAGAATAGCATGGACAAAGGGATTTGTCAACAGGGAAATTCTATTTTTTCAAAAATTTTTTATGCATGGGGAAGAGGGGGATTCCCTTCGCTTCGCCCAACTCGGCTGCAGGCCGTAACTCACTACTGCGAATCCCCCAGTCACGGCTAGCGCCGTGCCAGCCCCCTTTAACAAGGGGGCCTTTTGGGCGACACGGGGAGTGACTAGCGCTGCACCACATCCGTCTGCCCGACCGGCAGCCACCTTCTCCTCAAGGAGAAGGCTTGGCGGGCGATCCATGATCGCCCCTACACTCGCTATCGAACCTTTTTGTAGGGGCGATTATCAATCGCCCGCGGGCCGGTGTAGTCACCGGCCCCTACAAGGGGGCGAAAATGGTCAGATGGAAAAAACCGCAGGAGGGTTGTCCTGCGGTTAGCCGTATGCCGGGATGCCGAAGCCCCGGATCGTTTTTGCGTCGATGCGAATAATGCGCTCCATCACCTGATTGGCGCAGTTGCCTTCGATCACCTTGATAAAAGGCCCGGCAGTTCCTACCACGATGCCCACATGGTCGCTCCAGCCGGTGCAATCGCCGATGCCGCTGTCGGAGCGGCAATAGAATATGTAATCCCCGGGCAGCGGCACATAGTCATCTTCTTCCACCCAGCAGCCCAGCTCCTGAAACAGGCCGATCTGCCGCTGGCAGCCGCATTCGGTGGGAATGATGTCGGTAAAGCCGCAATCGATGGCCGCAACGCTGCCGAAGGTGGCGCACCAGTTATCCGAATATTGTACCATATAGCCCTGCGCCAGCGGGGTATGGCGGTTATACAAGTCGATAATCTGTTGATGGGAGCCATCGGCTTCGCTGCAGCCCAGATAGGCCTGGGCCGCCGCCACCAGCTCCAGCCGCTGCTGCCGCTGGGCTTCCGGCACTTCCCGGGCGAATCCGTAGGACATAAGATGGCTGCAGGCGAACAGCACGCCGGCAATCAGGCACGCCAAAACCGCTGCCGCAACCAGGCAGATCAGGGCGAGGCGCTTAGGGGAAAGCTTCTTTTTTGTTTGCTTCATGGCGGCCTCCTTTCTGTGTCCTATATATCCTAACACAGACTCTGCAGCCGGGCAAATTAAGCTTTTGTTAAAGTTCAAACAAAAAAAGCACCTCTAAAAGGGAGTTGCAAAAAGGGATTTTCACAACTCCCAGTGGTATTTTCCCTGCCGGGAAAGTGATATATGCCCAACACACAAAGAGGTGCGTCCTATTTCATAAAGAGGTATCTGTCAGACCATGTTTCGTTTTAACCGTTTTAAGCGAGGAGATCAACATTCTGCGGATCACTCCACAATCGTTTTGCAGTGTCTTATAAGTGTCTTCTGCCATACAATTTGTTTCAAACAGAAGTTCCAACCAATACTCGGTTTCATAACTTTCTTTTTGCGCAATTTCCAGCTTGGAAATAAAATCCCGTATGCTTTGGGCGTATTGCGCTTCATGCAAATTTGCCCCGATTGAAGTGGCAGAGCGAAGAAGTTGATTGATTAAAACCGCTTCTTTATGATTTGTTTTCATTTCCCGGCAGACAAAAACAACTGTTTTTGCAAAATTTTTTGCCTTATCCCTTAAAATACTGTTAGCCATAGATGCCACCTCAGGATTGTTTTGGTGTTATTCCGACTTCGTCGGAGTGATAGGATTGCTGCGCAATCGTGATATGGAAACCTTTGGGTTTCCGTGGTATTTTATTCGCCGCAAACTGCCGCAGGCAATATCACTTGTCGCAAGACAAATACAACTGCGAAGCAATATCACTCGCCGAAAGGCGAATAAAACTGCCCAACTTCCCATTGGGAAGTTGGGCAATCTCTTACAGATAAGCCTTGATGGCGTCGGAAGCCTGCTCGGGATCATCGGATACGGTTACGGTGATCTCCATGCTGTTGGCCTCGGCGAACTGGGCGCACCAGGTGATGAAAGCTTCGCCTTCCGCCCGGTCATTGCCGATGGTCTTATACAGGTTGTCGATGTACACATGGGTAATATCGAAATTGCCGGCATGCAGGCCGCTCAGCAGGCCCTTGAGCATATCGGAATTGGAAATGCCATACTCCTTGGAGTCGACCAGGCGCACACGGTGGGGCAGGTCGTAGGTCAGCTTTCTGCCATACTCGATGCATACCACATCGCCGGCGGCGGTGGCAACGGTATCGGTGATGGAGCTGATCAGCTTCTTGGTCTTGCCGGAGCCCTTCAGGCCCATAATTACATGAATCATCGGAATGTTCCTCCTTTGCGGTGTTACTGGGTATGTGGTAATTCTACCATTTCACGCAGCAATTTGCAACCACTAATTTGTGAATATTTTTCTCAATAGCCGGGCTTACCCAGAAGCTGGAACATATTCCGCTTATAGAACTCCACGCCGGGCTGGTTGAAGGGATTCACACCCAGCATATAGGCGGATACGCCGCAGCTGAGCTCCAGGAAGTAGAACATTTCACCCAGCTTGGCGTCGTTCAGCTCGCCCATATCCATGGTGATGACGGGAACGCCGCCGTCTACATGGGCAGCCAGGGTGCCCAGGTAGGCCTTCTCGTCGACGAAGTCCAGAGTCTTGCCGGCCAGATAGTTCAGGCCGTCCAGATTCTTGTAGTCGGAGCCGATGACCGCCTGCTGGGCAGGAGGCGCGAAGCGGACCATGGTCTCGAAAATGTTGCGCTCGCCCTGCTGGATCATCTGACCCAGAGAGTGGAGGTCGGCGGTGAACTCGGCGGTAACGGGGAAAATGCCCTTGCCGTCCTTGCCTTCGGACTCGCCGAACAGCTGCTGCCACCAGCCGCCGAACATCTTGAAGCCCGGCTCGAAGGACTCAAACAGCTCGATGACCTTGCCCTTGCGGTACAGCAGGTTGCGGACACCGGCGTACATCCACACCGGGTTCTCGAAGGAGCGGATGTCGTAGAGCTTCTTGGCTTCGGCAGCGCCGCGCATCATGGCGTCGATATCAATGCCGGCCACTGCCAGAGGCAGCAGGCCAACGGCGGTCAGCACGCTGTAGCGGCCGCCCACATCCGGGGGAATTACGAAGGTTTCCCAGCCCTCTTCCTCGGCCATCTGCCGCAGAGCGCCCTTGCAGGGATCGGTGATGGCGTAGATCCGCTTCTTGGCGCCGTCGGTGCCGTACTTGCGCTCCAGCATCCAGCGCAGGGCCCGGGTGGCGATGGCGGGCTCGGTGGTAGTGCCGGATTTGCTGATGATGGCGATGGAGAAGTCCTTGCCCTCCAGCAGCCGCTGCAGCTCGTTCCACGCCCGGGTGGAAAGACCGTTGCCGGCGAAGAAGACCTGAGGATTGCCCTTGCCCTTGCCGATGTTGTGGTTTACGCCCTGCAGCAGCTCAATGGCAGCGCGGGGGCCCAGATAGCTGCCGCCGATGCCGATGACAACGAAAACATCGGAGCTTTCCCGGATCCGCTGAGCGGCGGCGTGGATACGCGCCATCTCCCCGGTGGGTTCGCTGACGGGCAGGTCCAGCCAGCCCAGATAGTCGTTGCCGGGGCCGGTGCGCTCGGTCAGGGTCATGTGGGCGGCAGAGACTTCCTTCTCTACAGCCAGCAGGTCGGGCAGAGTTATTTCGCCCCATACGTTGGAAAGGTCTACCTTGATCATAACATTATCCGTCCTTTCAATATTTATCAGGATCTCATGGCTCTATGTTACCGCAAAACCGCCGCAAACGCAAGGGGCATACGGAAAGTTTCCCAAAAAATAGCTTTGCTTTTGGGCGGCAATGGCGTATAATGGAGGCAGAAAAAGGAGGGCAGGCTTATGCAGTACGGATTCGGAATCGATTTGGGCGGTACTACCGTCAAGCTGGCTTTTTTCCACCGGGAGGGGGCGCTTCTGCACAAGTGGGAGATCCCGACGGATACCTCCGGCGGCGGCAGTAAAATTCTGCCGGATATCGCCGGGGCGGTGGAGGAATTTCTGGCGGAAAAGGGCATCGGCAAGGA
The DNA here is from genome assembly GCA_045532755.1 of Faecousia sp. GTDB lineage: Bacteria > Bacillota > Clostridia > Oscillospirales > Oscillospiraceae > Faecousia. The sequence continues at coordinate 8,381 of JAZSGN010000060.1, read as the reverse complement.
GCAGGTGCTGGGCATCGGCATCGGCGTGCCGGGTCCTGTGAGCCGGGACGGTACGGTGAACCGCTGCGTCAACTTAGGCTGGGGCGTGTTCAATATCGAAAAGGAGCTGTCGGCGCTGACGGGGCTGCCGGTGCGTGCCGGCAACGATGCCAATGTGGCGGCGCTGGGCGAAAGCTGGCGGGGCGGCGGCAAGGGCTGCGGCAATATGGTGCTGGTGACCCTGGGTACCGGCGTGGGCGGCGGCATTCTGGTGAACGGCCAGATGGTGGCAGGCGCCCACGGCGCCGGCGGCGAGATCGGCCATCTGGTGCTGAACCGGCATGAGACCCGGGTCTGCGGCTGCGGCAAGCGGGGCTGCGTGGAGCAGTATTGTTCGGCTACGGGAATCGTAAACACCGCCAAGACCATGCTGGCTGCCGACGGCCGGGAAAGCTGCCTCGGAAGCGGCGAAAATATGACCTGCAAGGACCTGTTCGATGCCGGCGGGGCGGGAGACCCGGTGGCCCTTACGATTCTTGACACCGTTTACGACCATCTGGCAGAGGCCATCGCCGATGTGTGCTGCGTGGTGGACCCGGAGATCGTGGTCATCGGCGGCGGCGTCAGCAAGGCGGGGCAGGTGCTGCTGGAGGGCATCCGGCGGCACAGCGGCAAATATCTGTTCCATGCCATCGCCGGGGTGAAGCTGGCGCTGGCGGAGCTGGGCAACGATGCCGGCGCTTATGGCGCGTTTAAGCTGGTGCTCGATAGCTTGTAAAAATTGCAAAAAAACACGGGACACCCCAACGGGTGTCCCGTGTTTTTATTGGGGGTGACGGATTGCCACGGCTTGCGGTGCAAGCCTCGCAATGACAGAGGAAATTTGGTGCTTTGGCTGTCATTCCGATAGGTAACGATACCGAGCGGGTCAGGGAAGTAACGACCTTCGCAGAAGGGTTGGTGCGAGTTGACTCCGGCGGCACGGAATAAAAAATTCTGATGACAGAGGAGTAGCGTTACCGAGCGGGTCAGGGAAGTAGCGATTAGTAGAAAGCCAATCACGGATTGACTCCGGCGGCACGCCGGTTAGCGGCGGCGCCAGGTGCTGCGGGACAGCAGTACCAGAATGGGGAAGATCTCCAGACGGCCTGCCAGCATAGCGGCGGACATCACCAGCTTGCTCAGGTCGCTGAAAGCGCTGTAGTTGCAGGTAGGGCCTACGGCCTCCATGCCGGGGCCGATATTATTAAAGGTAGCCAGCACCGCGGTGACATTGGTGCCGATGGAGAAGCCGTCCAGAGAGATAATCAGGAAGCTCAGCACGATAATGATCACATAGGCGGCAAGGAAGGCGTTGCAGTTGGCAAGCACGCTCTCGTCCACCGCCTTGCCGTTGATGCGTACCACCTGCACCTTCCGGGGGTGGATCACCTGCCGGATGTTGCGCCGCAGGATCTTAAACAGCATCAGCAGCCGGGCCACCTTCAGGCCGCCGCCGGTGGAGCCGGCGCAGGCGCCGATGATCATCAGCATCATCAGCAGTCCCCGGGAGAAGCTGGGCCACAGGTCAAAATCCGCGGTGGCGAAGCCGGTGGTGGTCATGATGGTGCTGACCTGGAAGGTGGCGTGACGAATGGTTTCTTCCAAAGTGGGGTACAGATGGCGGATGTTCAGGGTGATCAGCACGGCGGTGGTAACGGCGATGCCCACATACAGCCGCAGCTCCTCATCCTTCCACACGCTTTTGAACTGCCGCAGAAGCAGCAGGTAGTAGCAGGAGAAGTTGACACCGAAGAGGAACATACCTACGGTGACCACATACTGGATATAGGGGCTGAAGGAGGCCATGGAATCGTTGCGGATGCCGAAGCCGCCGGTGCCGGCGGTGCCGAAGGCGGTGCATACCGCATCCAGCGCGTTCATGCCGCCTAAGAGCAGAAGCACAAACACTGCGAAGGTCATGGCGATATAGATGATATAGAGAATGGAAGCGGTCTGCCGCATTTTCGGCACCAGCTTGCCCACATCGGGGCCGGGGCTTTCCGCCCGCAGCAGGTGCATGGTAAAGCCCCGGCCGCCTTCGCCGGGGGCGATGGCCAGCAGGAACACCAGCACGCCCATGCCGCCCAGCCAGTGGCTGAAGCAGCGCCAGTACTGGATGCCGCCGGCAAGACACTCCACATCGGAAAGAATGGAGGCGCCGGTGGTGGTAAAGCCGGACACGGTCTCAAACAGCGCGTCCACAAACCGGGGAATCGACCCCGAGAAGATAAAGGGCAGGCAGCCCAAAAGACTTAATACGATCCAGCTGATGCCTACGCATACCAGACCGTCCCGGGCGGAGAAGGCCTGCTTCACATTGCGGCACAGCAGCGCCAGCAGCCCCGACACGGCGGCGCAGGCTGCCAGCGCGACGCAGAAGCCCCGCACCGCCGCCCACTCGCTGCGGAACAGGCTGATTCCCAGGGCGGGCAGCATGAACAGCGCCTCTACGGCGATAATCCGGGACAGAAAGCGTCCCATCATTTTATAATTCATGGCGTTACCTCGCAGCGGCTCAGGCGAAAATGTCGTTGAACTGCCGCAGGCTGCCCCGGCTGCTGGTAACGGCTACCACCGTATCGCCGGGGTAGAACACGCTGTCGCCGCCGGGAACGATGGCGCCGGAGCCATGGGTGATGCTGGCGATCAGCATATCCTTTTTCAGTTTCAGCTCCTTCAGGGGCTTGCCGCAGTTTTCGGCGGTTTCATCCAGCAGAAATTCTACCGCTTCCACCTGACCGTCGGCAATGGTATGGACGGACACGGCGGCGCCGGACTGGTTCTGCATGGCCCGCACATACCGCACGATGGTGTTGCTGCACAGCTCCCGGGCGCAGATGATGCTGCCGGTGTTCAGGTCGCCTGCCAGCTGGATATTCTCCTGCCGGCTCAGCTTGGTGATGACCTGACCCACCTCCCGGGAGGCGGCGTAGAGGGACACCACCATGTTCATTTCGTCCAGACCCGTCAGGGTGACGACGGCATCGCAGCTTGCCAGCTGCTCGCTTTCCAGCAGCTCCCGGTCGCAGCAATCGCCGCAGACTACGGTAGCCTCGGCAAACTGCTCCGCCAGATCCCGGCAGCGCTCCGGCCGCTGGTCGATGATGTGAACGGCGATGCCGTCCTTCAGCAGCAGCTCCGTCAGGTAATAGGCGATCCGGTCGCCGCCGCAGAGCATGACCCGGCGGGTGCGGCGGGTGATGATGCCCAGGTTTTTCAGCAGCACCGTCAGGTTGTGGGTGGGGGCGGTAACGAAGATCCGGTCGCCGGCCTTCAGCACAAAGTCGCCCTTGGGGGCGTGGGCCGTGCCGTCACGCAGCACCGCGCACACCAGAACCCGGGTCTTGAGCAGCTTGTACATATCCAGCAGCGCCGCGTTGCACAGGGGGCTGTCCTCCTTGATCCGCAGCTCCACGATCTCCGCCCGGCCCTTGGCGAAGGTGTCCCGGCGCAGGAAGCCGGGGAATTTCAGCAGCCGCTCAATCTCGATGGCGGCCTGCCGCTCCGGATTCACCGTAAGGGAAATGCCGAAGGCATCCCGGAGCTTGAAGATCTGATCGGTGTATTCCGGGTTGCGGATCCGGGCGATGGTGTGAAGCTTCGGGTTCAGGTTGTGCGCCGTCATGCAGCACAGCAGGTTCACCTCGTCCAGATTGGTCACGGCGATCAGCAGCTCCGCATCCCGGATGCCGGCGCTGACCAGGGTGTCCATGGCGGCGCAGTTGCCCTCGGCGGTCATAATGTCCAGCTGCTCGGCAAGGGCGGAAAGCACGGCCCGGTTTTCATCGATCAGGGTAAGATCGTGACCTTCCGCGGCCAGCTGACGGGCGAGGGTCACGCCCACCTTGCCGCCGCCGGCAATGAAAATTTTCATAATGGCAAACCTCCTGATTGGGTTGGTATTACGGGGTATATCCGTTATTATAGCAACCCGGCGGAAAATTGGCAACTAAATTTCCGGTAAAGCGCTGAAAGCGGTGGATTTTCCCGGGAAACCGATGTATAATTGACGAAAACAGGAGGTGCGCCATGGATCTGCAGGAAGAAAAATATCGAAAAATGACCGAGCCGCCGGTGGAGGGCCTGATCCTCCGGCTGGCGGTGCCCTGTATCATCAGCATGCTGGTTACATCCTTTTACAATATGGCCGATACCTTCTTCGTAGGACAGCTGGACGACAACGCCGCCACCGGCGCGGTGGGCGTGGTGTTCTCGGTGATGGCGGTGATCCAGGCCATCGGCTTTTTCTTCGGGCAGGGCAGCGGCACCTATATATCCCGGATGCTGGGCAAGAAGAACTATGAAGAAGCCGCCGCCATGTCGGCAACGGGTCTGTTTTCTGCCCTGGCGGCAGGCGTGGCGGTGTGCGCGCTGGGGCAGCTGTTTCTGACCCGGCTGTGCTATTGGCTGGGCGCTACCTCCACCATTCTGCCCCACGCAAAAAGCTATCTTTCCGTGATCCTGCTGGGCGCGCCCTTTGCGGCGGGCAGCTTCGTGCTGAATAACCAGCTGCGCTTTCAGGGCGGCGCTGCCTATGCCATGGTGGGCATGACCTCCGGCGCGGTGCTGAATATTATCCTCGACCCCATCTTTATTTTCGGCATGGAGCTGGGTGTGGCCGGCGCGGCATGGGCAACCATTATTTCCCAGACCGTCAGCTTCTGCCTGCTGCTCATCGGCTGCCACAAGGGCGGCAATATCCGCCCCCAGTTTAGAAATCTGCGGCTGAAATTCCACTATTATAAAAATATCTTTCAGGGCGGCCTGCCCAGTCTTGCAAGGCAGTGCCTTGCCTCCCTTGCCACCATCTGCCTGAACCATGCCGCCGGCGTTTACGGCGATGCCGCCATTGCCGCCATGGGCGTTGTGCAGCGGATCACCATGTTCGGCGCGTCGGCTATGCTGGGCTTCGGTCAGGGCTTCCAGCCCGTCTGCGGCTTCAACTACGGCGCGGGGCTGTACCACCGGGTGCGCCGGGGGTTCTGGTTCTGCGTGAAGGTGGCAACGGCTTCGCTGGCGGTGATCGCGGCGGCGGGATATTTCTTTGCCGGAGATCTGATCGGCCTGTTCCGGGATGACCCGGAGGTCATCGCTTTCGGCACGGCGGCGCTGCGGTTTCAGTGCTGCACCTTCCCGCTGCAGGCCTGGATCGTCACCAGCAATATGCTGCAGCAGTCCTGCGGAAAGACCGTCCCCGCCACTTTCCTTTCGGTGGCCCGGCAGGGGCTGTTCTTTATTCCGGCGGTGCTGATCCTGCCGGCGCTGCTGGAGCGCACCGGCGTGCAGATGGCCCAGTCGCTGGCGGATGTGCTGACCTTCGCCTGCGCCGTGCCGGTGCAGCTTTGGGTGCTGCGGAAGCTGGAGCAGGGACGAAAGACAGACTCCGTAAAGCAAGGAGGTTAACGAATGAATACACCCGATTTTTGGTATTCGCTGGTATTTACTCTGGCGGCAGCCGCCGGAGCGCTGTGGCTGCTGAGCCTGCTGCGAAGCCGCAAGTCCGGCCGGGGCTATCCGCTGCCGGTGGCGGCGGTGGGCGTGGCGGCGGTGATTTTGGCGGTGCGGCTGGCACTGTACCGCACCGGCCTGCTGCCGGAAGGCGGCGCCTACGGCGCTGGCGAGGCATGGGTCATGGCGGCGGTGGATGTGCTGCGGTATTTTACCATGAATATGGAATACCAGCTGATGGGTCTGGGAGGCGAAAGCGATACCGCCTTCCGGATGCTGGACGCGGCGCTGTGCTTCCTGGCCCCGGTCTGCACCTTTACGGCGGTGTTCTCCCTGCTGCGGCGGCTGTGGCACCTGCAGTGCTGGCTGCATCTGTTCCGGCCCATGTACTATTTTTCCGAGCTGAACGAAAAATCCCTGTATCTGGCCCAGAGCATCTTCCGCCGATGGAAGGCTGCGCCGCTGCTGCAGAGCCGGCCGGTGCTGGTGTTCTGCGGCGCGGAGAGCGAAGGCCCATATTCCGCCGAGGCGAAAAAGCTGGGGGCGGTGTTCTATGCCGACCCTATCCAAAGCGTTCCCATCAATCAGCTGCGGCTGCATAAGCTGACGGTGTTCCTCATCGACCAGAAGGAGGAAACCATCAACACCGCCTTTTTGAAGCTGCGCCCCCTGCTGGATACGCCGGTGAAGCGGCTGCAGGCGGAGCGGCAGATGTATCTGTTCTCGACTTTGGAATCCACGGTACTGCTGGTGGACAACGAGCTGGAGCGGATGCGCCGGGACGAGGAAAAAAAGCAGGTCTACGCCTTCCAGCTGCGGCTGGTGAACGAGACCATGATCATGGCCCAGAACCTGCTGTATGAGCACCCGCTGTTTGAAACCGGGGATATGAAGAAGGATGGCCATATTTCCATGCTGGTGGTAGGCTGCGGCTATCTGGGTACGCAAATTACCGCCGCTGCCATGATCAGCGGCGTGATGGACAGCTGCACCATGAAAATTCAGGTGATCGACCGGGATGCAAAGCTTATCGAATCCCGGTTCCGCCACGACAGCCCCGGCCTCTACTGCCACGCCGAGGTGATCGAGGAGGACGGCGGCCGGGATATCCAGCCGAAATTCCATACCGCCGATGTCCGCACCGAGGAAATGGACAAGGTGCTGAAAGAGCACTGCGGCGACTGCAATTATATTGTAGTCTGCACCGATGACGATGAGCTGAATGTGACCACCGCGGTGTTCCTGCGGCGGTGGTACTGCCGGGAGCATCCCGGCGAAAACCGGCCGGAAATCTTTGCCGCCATCCGCAACCGGGAGCACTACGATTCCATGGCGGTTCTGGAGCGGAAGCAGAAGCTGAATATCCACCGCTTCGGCTGCAGCACGGAAATTTACAGCGTGGAGGGCGTGCTGGAGCGGAAAATGGATCAGGCTGCCGCCATGTTCAACGATTGCTACGATTCTACCGAGGGCGGTCTGGATATGCGCCGGCTCTGCGGCCACCCGGAGGAGGTGGCGGCCCAGATCCGCCATAAGCTGTTCCGGCAGAAGGTGGTGAACCAGCGGTCCAATCAGATGGTGGCGCTGCACACGGTGTATAAGGTGCGCGATGCCCTGCTGGCAGCGGGGCTCACCGCCGATGCCGCCGCCGACAATGCCGATACGGATGCCCTGCGGGTGGTGATGAAGGCCATGGCTGCCCACGCGCCGAAGCTCCACCGGCTGGAGCACCGCCGGTGGACCATGTTCCAGCTGATTGATGGCTGGGTGGTGTACCCTGCGGACCAGATCCCCAAGGGCGGCGACCACCGGGACCCCAACGGCAAGCGCCACGGCTGCATCCGCTCCTATGAGCAGCTGCCGGGTTTTGCCAAGGATATCCAATCCACTTCGGATTTCCAGTCCTACGATAAGGCCATGTGTTGCGCCAGCATCATGTGCTGGATCAACCTGAATATGGAGCCGGCCCAGGCCCGGCAGCAGCGGATCAAGCTGCTGAAGCAGAGCATCCGGATGCTGTGTCCTGAGGACGAGCATACGCCGCTGTGCGTAGGCTGCGAGGATTGCATGGATTTCCTGCAGGATGTATTTGCAGGGGAAAAGGAATTGGTAACGGAATAAGAGCAAGCTCCCCAGTACGGGGAGCTTGTTTTTCTGCGCCGGGGGCGCTGGCGGGCGAACACAGTTCGCCCCTACGAAAAGGTTCGATGGCGGGTGTAGGGGCGATCTGCGATCGCCCGCGGGGGATGACAATCCCCCAGTCACCGCAAAGCGGTGACAGCCGCCTGCGGGCGGCCCGGTCGCGGCTCTGGCAGTCCACCGGACTGCCATTCACTACCGCGACTGCGCTTCGCTTACCCTTTACACAAGGGGGCCTTAGGAGCGTACTGAAAATGTAAAAAATTTGTGACAGGGTTGCGCGGGGGGAAAATCTGCGGTAAAATGGTAGGATAGAAGTTTTCTCAGAAGGAGGAATTCAGCCTATGATCAAACGGCTGGCCCGGTGTATCCGGGAATACAAGTGGGCGGCGATCCTCAGCCCCCTGTGCATGATTGGCGAAGTGGCCATGGAGGTGACCATTCCGCTGGTGATGGCCGATCTTTACGATTTCGGCATTGTGCTGCAGAACCAGAGTGTGGTGCTTTCCAAGGCGCTGCAGCTGGTGCTGTGCGCGCTGGCTTCGCTGGCCTTCGGCGTGGCCTCGGCATGGTTTGCCTCCCGGGCAGGCACCGGCTTCGCCAAAAACCTGCGCCACGATATGTTCCACCGGGTGCAGGATTTCAGCTTCGGCAACATCGATAAATTCTCCTCGGCCTCCATCGTGACCCGGCTGACTTCCGATGTAGCCAACCTGCAGATGACCTTCCAGATGATGATCCGCATGGCTATCCGCAGCCCTATGATGCTGATT
>JAZSGN010000045.1:0-49292 GCA_045532755.1 Faecousia sp. | reverse complement strand
GGGCGTGTTCTTCAAGGGCACCGGTTATGAAGGCTACACCGCCAAGGTCAGCTACCGTGACCACAACGGCAACGCCGTCAGCTACGAAGTAGCAGGCAAGGACTTTGATGCCACTTATGCAGCCAATGGCATGTACGGCATCATGGTAGACACTCTGGTAGCCGGTGACGTCTATCAGGTGGTCACCGTGGAGGTCTACAACGGCAGCACTCTGGTTGCTTCCGTATCCGAATCCATGGAGAGCTATGTAGTCCGCCAGAGCGCATCCCTGCTTCCCATCTATGATGCTCTGATGAAGTTCATGGTATCCTCCTACAACTACAGCCACTAATTCCTAATCAAAAAATCCCCGCCAACATGGCGGGGATTTTTCACACATTGGGGCACCGTGCTCACTCCGCACCCTCGGAATAACAGAGAAAACCATCGAATTTCTTTGTCATTGCGAGCACCGCAGGTGCGTGGCAATCCGCAATCCCCGTAAGGTCGCGGATTCTCACGCCTGCTGCGCAGGCTCAGAATGACAGAAGAAACTTCCGGCATTCTTTGTCATTGCGGACATAACAGAAAAATCCACGCCTGACGGACAGATAACCTTTTTCTTCCGGATTTGTAATTTTCCCTTGACATCCTCTTTTTGTGTAACTATAATGAAGATGTTTGTAACTAATTGTAATCATCGAGAGCAGAGGACAGGGCTATATGATCAGAAAATTTTGGAAACGGTGCATCAGCGGCTGCCTTGCGGCAGTAATGGTTTTGCTGCTGTGTCCTGCGGTTTTGCCGCAGCCTACCCAGGGCGCGCAGCAGGAGGTTTACCGCAGAACCTATTCGCAGGGCGTTCAGAACATCGTCAAACGGGCCACCCAGATGACCTCCATCCAGTGGACACCGGTGCAGGACATTATCGGTTGGGGCTACAATATTACCTATAAGGCCGGCACTACCTACACGGGCGTTCCCTATGGCCAGCCGGTACACGCCAGCTATGTGCCCTGGAAGACCAGCCTGGACGGATTTCTGGCTGCGGTCAACGATCCCGACAGCCTGATGTACACCGATTATTCCACCTACAATAAGCGGGCCCCCTATTATTCGCTGGATTGCAGCGGCTTTGTATCCTGGGCGTGGGGCATTCCCAGCCGGAAGCATTCCGGCAATCTGATCGACGCCGCTACAGAGATTTCTGTCAGCTCCAAACTTTCGCTGGCGGAAAAGCTGCTTTTGTGCGAGGTGGGCGACAGCTTCTGCAAGCCCGGTGTCCATGCGGCGCTGATCTCCGATATTACTTATGATGCCGAGGGCAATGTAAACAGCTTGGAAATTTCCGAGGCCGGCTCCAATGCCGATGTGAACAATGCCTGCGCCCGCAAGACCCGTTTTGGCGTGGGCGGACGGTACAATCTGGAAAAGCTGGACAGCCGGTATTTCAGCGATGGCTATAAGCTCTACCGCTGCAAGACCCGGGATTCGGCGGTGTATACCCACAGCTGCGCTTCTCCGCTGGAAGGGGATGTGTGCAGCAAGTGCGGCTACGGGCAGGAGAAGTTCTCCATCGCCGCCACCAACATGGCGCTGGGCAGCAGCCTGACCATGTTCTTCTATGTCAATAAATCCGATGTTCCGGGCAGCGACTACTACATGGAGATCTCCGTCACCGATGCCAACGGCAACAAGGAAACCTCCCAGATCCCCAGCGACTACTGGCTGGATTTCGACGGCACTATGTATCAGGTGGCGGTCAACGATCTGGCAGCCAAGGAGATGACCGACCAGATCCGCGTAACCGTTTACAACGGCGAGGGGAAGGCTGTGAGCTACACCAAGGTGGACTCGGTGCGGGATTATGCCGTCCGGCTGCTGAACAACCCCCAGATGCAGGCGGTGTATCCCGTTCTGGTGGATATGCTGGACTACGGCGCGGCAGCCCAGAAGTTCTTCAACTACGGCACCGACGACCTGGCCAACAGCACCCTGACCGATGAGCAAAAGGCGTGGGGGACCCAGGACTTTGATCTTGCCGACTACAGCAACAACCGGGTAGCGGGGCAGAAGTATCTGGGCAGCACCCTGAGCCTGGAGTCGGAGATCGTGCTGATCTTCCTGTTTGATGAGATCCTGTCGGAGAACTACATGACCGCCGAGGTGACCTACACCGATCACTACGGCAACGCGGTGCGCTCCACCATCTCCGAAGCCAACTTCTACTATACGCCCGAGGGCTATATCGGCATCCGGGTCAACACGCTGGTGGCGGCAGACAGCTGCCAGCTGGTAACGGTGAAGATCTACGACGGCGATGAGCTGGTAGCCTCTGCCTCCGATTCTATGGAAGGCTATGTAGTGAGAATGTCGGCAGGCGATGACATCTATTCCGCTGTTTTGAAATTCTCCCGCTCTGCCTACGAATTTTTCCATTGATAAATTGCCCTCCGGACGGCTGTCCGGAGGGTTTTTCTTATTTGTACTGCCCCTTGCGGACAGATGTTCCACACATTTTCCACAAAAAGAAAAAATAACTAAAATAAACATTGAAATATCCTTTTGCTTCGTGTATAATGTCTTCATTGTGGTGTTATGCACCCAAGCCAAGCAGCGGAAGGCGGTGCCTTCCCGAAAGGAGATTGAACAACCATGTACACTGTTAATTCTATTCGCAACATTTGTCTGCTGGGTCACAGCGGCAGCGGTAAGTCTGCCCTGGCTGAGAGCCTGCTCTACATGACCGGTGCCATCGACCGTATGGGCAAGAATGCCGACGGCAACACCGTTTGTGACTACGATCCCGAAGAGATCCGCCGCAATATCTCCATTTCCACTGCGGTCGTTCCTCTGGAATATCACAATGTTAAGATCAATGTGCTGGATACCCCCGGCGCTTTCGACTTCTCCGGCGCTGTGATGGAAGCTCTCCGCGCTGCCGATGCAGCCATTCTGGTCTGCTCCGCCAAGGACGGCATTACCGTTGGCTTTGAGAAGGCATGGAAGTATTGCGAAGAGCGCAATATGCCCCGCTTTGTGTACATTTCCAAGGTAGATGAAGAAAACTCCGACTATAACGCCACCTTCGAGGCTCTGCGTGAGCGCTATGGCAACAAGATTGCTCCCGTGGTCGTTCCCATCTGGGGCGCTGACCGCAAGGTTACCGGCATCATCGATGTGCTGAACAAGCGCGCCTACGAGATGCAGAAGCTGAAGAGAGTGGAGATCGCCGTTCCCGCCGACAAGGAAGACGTCATCGAAGAGTTCAACTATGCTCTGATGGAAGCTGTCGCCGAGACCGACGAAGAGCTGATGGACAAGTTCTTCGCGGAAGAGCCCTTCACCTATGCCGAGATGATCAAGGGCATGCATCAGGGCGTTAAGGATCTGAGCCTGTTCCCCGTTCTGTGCGGCTCCGGCGTCACCTGCCTGGGCAGCCTGATGCTGATGGATCACATCATCGACCTGCTGCCCAACCCCGTGGAAGGCAACTATCATAAGGCTACCGCCGCTGACGGCACTGTGGAAGAGTTCGTAGTATCTCCCGGCGGCGTTCCCTCCGCATTCGTCTGGAAGACTGTTTCCGACCAGTACGGCAAGTATTCCTACATCAAGGTTCTGTCCGGCGTGATCAACTCCGACACCACCCTGGTCAACGCCCGCACCGGCGAGACCGAGAAGCTGGGCCGTCTGTACACCATGTGCGGCAAGAAGAACAGCGAAGTTAAGGAACTGACCTGCGGCGATATCGGCGCCATCGGCAAGATGGACAAGGTCAAGACCGGCGATACCCTGTGCGACCCCCGCAAGGTGGTTTCCCTGAAGGGCATCCCCTATGCGCCTGCCTGCTACTCTATGGCTATTGCTCCCAAGGTCAAGGGTCAGGAAGAAAAGGTCGGCACCGGCCTGAACCGCCTGAACGACGAAGACCCCTCCTTCTCTCTGTTCAGCAACCCCGAAACCAAGCAGCTGGTTATCTCCGGCGCCGGCGATCAGCAGCTGGATGTTCTGGTAGCCAAGCTGAAGAGCCGCTTCGGCGTGGACGCTGTCCTCAGCCCCGCCAAGGTTGCTTACCGCGAGCGCATCAAGAAGAAGGTAGAAGCTCACGGCCGTCATAAGAAGCAGACCGGCGGCAGCGGCCAGTTCGGTGACGTGTGGATCCGCTTCGAGCCTCAGGAAGAGCAGGATGAGCTGATCTTCGCCGAGGAAGTCTTCGGCGGCAGCGTGCCCCGCAACTTCTATCCCGCCGTTGAAAAGGGTATTCAGGAAGCCGTTCAGAAGGGCCCCCTGGCAGGGTACCCCATGGTTAACCTGAAGGCCGTTCTGTACGATGGCTCCTACCACCCCGTCGACTCCAACGAAATGGCATTTAAGCTGGCTGCGATCCTGGCCTTCAAGGAAGCTATGCCCAACGCCAACCCCACTCTGCTGGAGCCCATCGGCTCTCTGGCAGTTACCATTCCCGACAGCTACATGGGCGATGTCATCGGCGACCTGAATAAGCGCCGCGGCCGCGTCATGGGCATGAACCCCGATAACGACGGCAACACCGTGGTTGAGGCGGAAGTTCCCATGGCTGAAATGAGCAGCTACGCCATCGACCTGCGTGCTATGACCCAGGCAAGAGGCTCCTTCACCCTGACCTTCGAGCGCTACGAGGAAGTGCCCAAGGGCAACCAGGCGAAGATCATTGCCGAAGCCAAGGAAAACGACGACTGATTATAAAAAGAACCGACCCTTCCCGGGTCGGTTCTTTTTGCATAGAAATGGGAAATATTGACAATACCGTCTATGTGTGGTAGACTAAAGTTGGTAAAAAATAAATAAGTGAGGGGATTTATCATGGGAGAAATGAGACTGGGAATGGTAGAGGCGCGTTTTGCGGATATTATCTGGGCCAATGCGCCGCTGACAACGAAAGAACTGGTGGCGATCTGCGCGAAGGAACTGAACTGGAAACGCACCACCACCTACACCGTTCTGAAAAAATTGTGCGACAGAGGAATTTTTGTCACAAAAAACAGCGTGATTACGTCTTTACTATCGAAGGAGGAATTTCATGCCATTCTGAGTGAGCAGTTTGTGGAAACCAATTTCCAGGGCTCTCTGCCGGCGTTCCTTGCGGCCTTTGCCACCCGCAAAGCCCTCAAGCCGGAAGAATTGGCGGAAATCCGAAAACTGATCGATATGTTTGGAGATGAGTCTGTATGACCGATCTGTTTCTGAAGCTGCTGAACATGAGCCTCTCCGCCAGCTGGCTGGTGGTGGCGGTGCTGCTTCTGCGGTTTCTGCTGAGAAAGACCCCGAAATGGGTCAGCTGCCTGCTGTGGGGCATTGTGGCGCTGCGGCTTGTTATGCCTTTTGCGCCCCAGAGCGTGCTGAGCCTGATCCCCAGCGCCGAGGTGATCCCGCAAAATATCGCGGTGTCCAATACGCCGGCGATCCACAGCGGCATTCCTGCGGTGAACAGCGTAGTCAACCCCGCGCTGACAACCCAGGTCCTTCAGGGGGAGAACCCTTTGGAAAAGACCTTGCTGGCAGCGGCGGCGGTGTGGCTGACGGGCGTGGGAATCCTGCTGCTTTACGGCGCGGTTTCCTATTGGCAGGTGCGCCGGCAGGTCCGGGTATCGCTGCGCTGCGAAAAGAATGTTTATGAATGCGACGAGGTGCGGTCTCCCTTCATCCTCGGAACGCTGTTTCCCAGAATTTATGTCCCTTCGGGCATGGAGCAGGGGCGGCTGCAGTATGTGCTGGCCCATGAAACTGCCCACCTGAAGCGGGGCGACCACTGGTGGAAGCCCCTGGGCTTTTTACTGCTGAGCGTCTACTGGTTTAATCCGCTTTTGTGGGTGGCCTATATTCTTTTGTGCCGGGATATTGAGCGAGCCTGCGATGAAAAGGTGATCACCGCCATGGACAATGCCGGAAAGCGGGCCTATTCTGAGGCGCTGCTGGCCTGCAGTGTCCATCGCCGGATGGTGATGGCCTGCCCCGTAGCCTTTGGCGAGGTGGGGGTCAAGACGAGGATCAAGGGCATCCTCAGCTATAAAAAGCCGGCGTTTTGGCTGATCCTTGCTTCGGTGGCGGCGTGTACGGTTACGGCGGTGTGCTTCCTTACGAACCCCGTGCCCTGCAGCCATGACTATGTGACCCGGATCACCGTAAGCTCCACCTGCACGGAGCGGGGCGTGGAGATGCGGACCTGCCGGCTCTGCGAGTATTGCTACACCGTACCGGCCCCGCTGCTGGAGCACAGCTACGATGAAGGCGTTGTCGTCACCGAGCCCAGCTGCATACAGCTGGGAAAGCGGCTGCACACCTGCACCGGCTGCGGCGCGCAGAAAACGGAGGAAATCGCAAAAACCGGCCATATCGATGGCGTACCTTTCCTCAGCAAAGGCCCGAATTGCTCCCAGCAGGGCGAAATGTCTGCCGAGTGTATCGTGTGCCACGCGGTTTATGTGGTGGAGATCCTCGAAACCAACGGCGTTCACCAGCTGGAAAAAACGGTGCTGCAGGCGGCTACCTGCACCGCCCCCGGCGAAGGCATCATCACCTGCACCCGCTGCGACTTTACCCAAAGCTGTACATATCCGCAGCTGCCCCATAACTACCAGGCAGGCCCTTATCGTCCCAGCTCTTGCAGCAGCAATGGGACGCAGGAAATGACCTGCATTGATTGCGGCCACAGATACTGGAGAGTTTTTCCGAGGACAGACGATCATCAGTGGGTGGACGGTGTATTTTACTATAACGAGTATTGCCAATTGTGCCAGAAGAGAAATCCGGACAGAGTTTCCAAAAATACAAAAAAGCAAAACGATTATTGTCTGCCAGACCCATTTAACCCAAAGGATCCGGTGCAACCCTCTCCGGTTATCGTTTGGGATTTATCGGCGCATCGTCCGTAAATGATAGGCAATCGAAATCCACATATTGCTGCCGCTATCCGCCTCGTTGCATTATTCGCTTTGATGGCCAGAAACCAGAGAATTCGAAAGAATGCAACTGAAGAAAGCGCTTAAAGCAGCCTTTTGAGGCAGCGATGATCCGCCTATGGGCTTGCTCTCGCCGCAAAGGGGCAGCTATAACGCCCGGGGCGTATAAAGGATTGGAGGAAACTATGATTGGTAAACTTATGGCTAACAACCATGTAAAACGGTATGTAGAAGCCGTGTTCGCAGGCAGACTTCGCGAAGAGGGATTTGTCTGCCCGGACGATAAGCTTCTGTGCTGGTATCGCGTTACAAATGACAACATCGTGAATTCCATTATTTTCTACTCTGTGTGGTCGTCCCCTTTGGTATTATTTGCGGGCTATAGTATTCACCCCTTGTTCCAAAACCCGGTCTTCACAGCCTCTGCGGTTTTCAAGGACAGACCCTTTGAATCTGAGCTGTTTTGCGAACAGGCGCTGGTTGAAGATTATCCCGTTAATTCTATGTGCTATTCTAATTTCTCCCATGACATCCCGGTAATGGTCCCCGGCGTTGGCGGGAGAGGAATCTACACATTAGACGGAATCATTCTGCCTAAAATGAAGCAGGCAGCCTCCATTGAAGCGTGCTATCAGATGCATAAGGATTCCCGCCTGCGCGGTTACTGCGAGAATGTTGCAACAAAGTTTCGTACCGTCGCCGGTGTATTCATTGATGAAGCAATCTATGTTGGCGATTCCGAAGTCTACCCCTATTGCATGGAAAGCACAGAACGGCACATAGAGCAGTCGCAAAAGCGCTGTGCCGCTGCACCCCACAAGCGTGCTCTGCGCGAAGCCCTTAACGAATGGGAATTGCGTAAGGCGGCGCTTGCAGAAGGAGGCCGCGAGGAATATCTTCCTATACTAAATGCCCGGCTGGAAGCAAACAGAAAAGCGCTTCAGAAAAAACTGGGCGCGATGTAAACCCAAATGCCGGCGGGGCGTGCTCCCCACATCCGTCACGCCTTGCGGCGTGCCACCTTCTCCCTCGGGAGAAGGCTTTAGAGGCGGATTGCCACGGCGTCGTGGTCGCAAAGGCTGCAATGTTCCATTTCCTCCAAGGGGGAAATTCCTCCCGCAGCCTTGCTCCTCCTCTCCCCACAAAGGCCATTCGCCTTTGCGGGGCCCCTTTGTTCCGCCTCGCAATGACAGAGGAAGGTTGGTAGCTTTGTCTGTCATTCCGAGCCGCGCAGCGGCGTGGCACCCCAAAGGCACTTCCTCGCGCTGTGCGCTCAGGGCGGAATTCGCTTTAGACATATTTGCGTGCAGGAATTTGTGACAGCATGCGTATTCGGAAAAGGAGACAAAGGACATGAAGCCGATTGAAATCGTGTTTACAGTGCTTGTTGTGCTTTCGGGGCTGGATGCCATATATGAAATTGCAACGGGCGGGGATGTTCTGTTGTATCTATCGTCCCTTGTTCGTTTCCTGCTGTTGCTTGGGGGATTCATCCTAAGTTGGGTATACAGAAAATCCAAGGGAGATGCATAATTTATCAGCTGCACAATGGGGGGCTATCTGGAGCCTGATACAAAGGGGGGATACTTATGGGAAAAAAGATTGCGATTATTGTGCTCTGTGTGTTCATTATCGTAACCCTATTCCTGAATTTGAAAACCGGTATTTCATATAATGCACCAGAAGCTTATTATGGGATACCTGCCATTTCAACGGATTATCCTAACCCTGGTTTGAATGTTATGCAAGTTGTTGATGATGGAAGCTATGTCTATATTCTGTATACGAATAATCGCGGGATTGTTCAGGTATGTGATTTGAGCGGAAACTACCGGAAAACTATTTTTTTCTATAGCCACATGAACGGAGGCTTTACGCTTGCGGTAGAAGGGAATACGCTGTATGTACGCGATGAACGCAGCAATGTATATACTTTCGTTGGAGGGGAATTTGACAGTTTTCTTGAAAAGCAGGAGGCAGACAAAATTCTATCACATATCGAGTTTGTACCACGACAGTCTTTCGATCATTACGAAGTTAAGGGTGGTTCTGTTTGGCGGGTTTTGCCGGAAGGTAAAATTTGTATACTGAAACAGTCGAAAGGTGCACGGGTAGCAACATCCTCTATAGGTTTTATTGCTTGTATTACGGTAATTAGTTTTGTTAGACTTGCCAGACTGTCCAAAAAAGATGGCGCTGCAGGCGGTTCCCTATCTTGACGAGATGCCAAAAGCATGTCATAGGGAGACTGCTCTGTATGTTGACCTCGCAGCGCTAAGTGCTAACTTTTGTCCTTTCCGGCTGGTCCAAGTGTCACAGGGGACGGTTTTGCGTGTCACATGTCACAGGGGACGGTACTGCGTGGTGACTTCCGTCCTAAGCACTAAATTCTAAATGTAACATTTTCACTTTGAGCATGGATAGGGCATATCCCTATCCATGCCCAAAAGCCTACCCCCGGGCGGATGAAGTCATCCGCCCCTACATGCACCATCGAACCATTTTGTAGGGGCGATCTCCGATCGCCCGAAAAACCCTCTCCCTTGGGGGGAACGGATTCCCACGCCGTCGTGGTCGCAAAGGCTGCAATGTTCCATTTCCCCCAAGGGGGAAATTCCTCCCGCAGCCTTGCCCCTCCTCTCCCCACAAAGGCCATTCGCCTTTGCGGGGTCCCCGTTGCGTCGGCTTGGAATGACAGGGAAAACCATCAGATTACCGTGTCATTGCGAGCCTGCGAAGCAGGCGTGGCAATCCGTCCTTTGACGAAACACAAAACGAGGAGGAAGCAAAGTGAAAAAAGACACAATGAATCGATACTTCGCACACGGATATATGCTTTGCACGGTTATTGGATATCTCCTGCTTATGCCTGCGTATGAATTAGCGCTCGGCTTTGTTAGTGTTGGAGCTACATCAATCTACATTTCATTGGGCGTATTCTTAAGCGCTGCAGTAAGCAAATTTTGGGGGTTATGTGCATTTGGGTGGACAATCCTTTTTCCTGTTGTGCTGATTGCTGCCTATATTCTTGCGTTGAAAAGCCACTTCCTTCTGCTATGGATCTCTGCGATCTTGGACATTCTGGTTTCTGTTGCTCTCGTTATTTATTGCTTAATGGTCAATAACCAGTATGGTTTCAATTTGGCTATTGCGGATGTTATTATCAGCATTGTTATTTTGGTTTCTTTTCACTGCGTTACCGCGAGGATCAAAAAGGACAGTTCTGTATGCTGACCGCAGCCCCTGGGCGCTACAGGGTTCGGTTCAGGCTTGGGAGCTGGAATTTCTGTTTCCTGGAGCTAATTGGAGGAGATTTTAGATGAATACAATTTCCTTGGATACGCAAAAGAAGTTGATGTTTCTCCCTTTTATCAATCTCTTTAACTTGTTTATTTACTTATACAATTGTACCTGCGTAGACATACCCATAGGAAAAACCCTCAAAGGTGGATTTTGGGCGTTAGTTTCCGTACTGCCTATCATGACGATACAGTTTGTCTTGTATACTTACGTGCCTGCGGTTGGAAACATAACCGGATATATGGTAATGTATTTTGGCCCGATGCTGATGAGTTTCGTGCTGATTCGATACCAGGATTCCCTGGATGAGGTGTTCTGAGAAGACGGTTCTCTTGTCCCGCTTATTGATCGGAGTGATTTTATGACTTCTATATTCTCGCGGTCTGCTGTTCAAAGCATCCTCGAACCGATAGATTGCCGCCGCCTGACAATGTTTGTCCGCTTTGCTGATTTAGAAAGGGATGCGGTTTCTCAGCTAACAGGGCGGCTGCTCCAATGGATTCGGGATACCGCAGAAGATTCTTTCTGTTTTCGCTGGCATGAAAATAGGAAATCTACCCGCGCCCCGGACGGGCGCATTGACAAGGCAAAGGATTATCAGCTGGAGTTTGACGCCTATGTTCATAACCCGGTTACCCGCAACCCCTCGTCAATCCTGCGTTATCAGAAAAGTCTGCGTGACCTCTATCCGCAATATGCGCATATCCACAACATCCGGTCGTTTGCGGACTCTTGTTCTGTGGATTATCCGCCGTATTTTGATACACTGTTTCCTGTGGAACGGCTGGAAAATGACCGAGTAAAGGAAAATATCCTTAAAATATTCCATGAATCGGAACGCAGGCATCTGTCGTTCCATGAGCACCCGGATTTGTTTGGCAGAATAACGGCAGAGGCCCATGAATCAAATCCCCAGAGCTATTATGGCTTTGCCCATATCTCCTTCAGCGCTTTTTGCCTAGACGGAACTATCGACTGTCTTGCCGAAAAGCTGGAACTGCTTGCCTGTAACCTGTCGGAATCCTTTGTGCGGCTTAATATACATGTATGCCTGCAGCCATGGGCAGGCAACGACGGCAGTCCGTATATGCGCTACTTTGGCAAGGGTTTTGCTGGCGGGGATGCCCTTGCAAGCGATGGGCATCTGCCTGAGGAATGGGATTCGCCCTGCTATTTGCGCGGTGTTGAGTGGCTGAATATTCTTTCGCCGCTGACGAAACAACTTGTGGGAAAAGGAAATTCCCCGGAATTATCTGCAGATGTGCAAACCCGCATACTTTCTTCCGGCGCATTGCTTGTGCGGTCGGTGAAATCGATTACGCAATATTCTGTAGCGGATGCGCTTGCTTTGAAGCGGATGCTTCAGCCGGCGCTTTATCCGGGAATGGCGGCAATTCCTTTGCGGGGGATCTATCCGTGGAAGGGGACTCCCCGTGTCTATGCCTGGTGTCCGCGAAGGGATTGGGCGATTGTTCCGGTAGAAGAAAGTGATGTGGAGATTGTTGGAACAGATATAGTATTTTGCGCGCAGACCTGACCGGAAACCGTCTGCTGTGACACAGTTACCAAACTAAATGGCTGAAGGTTTATAGGAGGTATATGCTAATATGCAAAAGAGAACGGTGTATCGCAATGAGGATATCACATTCTGGCCGCTATATTCATATGGGAAAATCGGTATAGTCTATGTTTGTGTCACAGCACTAATTGCCATACTACCTTATTTCTGGGAATTGTTTGACGATATTTCACGTAAAACACCCTGGTATAGCATACTCTTCCCACTGGCAGTTTCTCTCGTTTCCTGTTTGATTTTGAAATCTATAAGAGGAGTTATGTATCAACAGATAGTCATCTCGCATCGGGGAATAGAGATTTCAAATACTGTAACGAATAAGAGTGAGAAATATTTGTGGAATGACATCGCATTGATCTCTTTCCATACAGATGGGTGGTTTGGCAGAAGGTCACTTCAGGTGTGGCTTAACGAATCTCCAAACAAAAAGCCAACTGCGGATCCCCCATATGATTTAGTAATTTCTGCGGATGGTTTGGATAAGAATAAACTTTTGGAGTTTATTCCACATAATCTTTATCTAAATGATCCTCACATGACATGGCTATGATACCCGCCAGCAAGACAGGGGACGGAATGTCACAGGGGACGGTTCTGGTGTCGCAGGTGTCAGTTTCAATGTTATTAAAAATGCGAAATAACACACAGAACCGTCCCCTGTGACATACGAAAGGAGAAGCTATATGAAAATGGCCATTTGTATCCTGTGTTTGTTTTTGTGTATTTCATTTCACTATGGATGTAGTGATCGAATCGGTTCGGGAGAGGCTACTATTCCAGAAAATAGTACTATATCAACTGATTATGATGTTAACCATATTATAACTCTGCCTGATCAGCACGGCGATGGAAGTATGATTGTTACATACGAGATACCACCAGCTTCCTTCCATGAATTTCTTCATAATCCGGATCGGGAATACCTTGATAGCCTTGGTGGCAAGTATATTTATTCGCTCTGCGCAAGTGATCCAGCCATAATAGAACGCAGAAATAGCGAAGGATCGGAGATTCTAGATGCGTATCCAGAAGGTGTTTATAGGCTCTCTTACACACCCATGTATGCTTCTTTGATTGAATCTTGGGGTTCAAAAGATTGGGTTTCTGCGGTCCTGTCTATGAACGGAATTGATGGTGAACCGGAACATATCGTTTTTGTATATACAGATGTATTACCTGCCTGTATTTGGATCTCTACAAAGGAGAATGACTACTTTGTAAGCGTTAATGAATATTCTGCGGACTATGCAGACAACACACATGGAGAGTCATATACATATCGATTCTATCAACGCGAGGAATATGCGCAGAAAATGGAACAATAGAGCGTAATGTCACAGGGTGTCACAGGGGACGGTACTGCGTGGTGACTTCCGTCCTAAGTACTAAATTCTAAATGCAATGTTTTCACTTTGAGCAGGGATAGGGCATATCCCTATCCCCGCCCAAAAGCCTACCCCCAGGCGGATGTGGTCATCCGCCCCTACATGCACCATCGAATCATTTCGTAGGGGCGATCACCGATCGCCCGTAAAACCCTCTCCCGGGGGGCGATATCTACCTGCCAAAGCCTTCTCCTTGGGGGAGAGGCTTTTTTGCATCTTTGGCCGCCTCTTGCGGGGGCGGCTGTTTTGTGCTATAGTAAAGAAAATCGTCAGGAGGGAACGCCATGCTGCCGGAGGCTTTTCTGAATCGAATGAAGGATCAGCTGGGGGAGGAATACCCGGCGTATCTGCAAAGTCTGGAACGCCCCCGGGCGGTGGCGCTGCGGCTGAATCCGGGAAAAGGGGAGCTGCCCCGGCTGCCCTTTGCGCAGCAGAGCGTTGCGTGGGAGCCTATGGGCTTTTACTATGACCCCCAGAGCCGCCCCGGCCTGCACCCTTATCACGAAGCGGGCGTATACTATCTGCAGGAGGCCAGTGCCATGTCGGCGGTGGCGCTTCTGGACCCGCAGCCCGGTGAGCGGATCTGCGACCTGTGCGCCGCCCCCGGCGGAAAATCTACCCAGATCGCCGGACGGATGGCGGGGGAGGGCTTCCTGCTGTGCAATGAGCTGAACCCCAAGCGGGCCAAGATCCTCAGCCGCAACATCGAGCGGATGGGCATTGCCAACGCGCTGGTGACCAACGAGCACCCCGAGAAGCTGGCGCAGCGGCTGGATGGCTTTTTCGACCGGGTGCTGAT
The DNA here is from genome assembly GCA_045532755.1 of Faecousia sp. Taxonomy (GTDB): domain Bacteria; phylum Bacillota; class Clostridia; order Oscillospirales; family Oscillospiraceae; genus Faecousia. Next base: position 35,312 of record JAZSGN010000045.1, on the reverse strand, counting down.
CGACGCGCCCTGCTCCGGTGAGGGCATGTTCCGCAAGGAAGAGGCGGCGGTCACCGATTGGAGCTGCGAGGCGGTGGCTATGTGCGCCCGGCGGCAGCGGGAGATCCTGCGCTCCGGCGCCCGGCTGGTGCGCCCCGGCGGCCGGCTGGTTTACTCCACCTGCACCTTCTCGCCGGAAGAAAACGAGGAAACGGTTCAGGCCTTTTTGGCGGAGCATCCGGATTTCGGGGCGGAGGAAGTGGCTGCCCCCTGGTTTACGGAAGCCGGGCCGGGGCAGTACCGGCTGTGGCCCCATAAGCTGCTGGGCGAGGGGCATTTTGTGGCGGTGCTGCGAAAAAAGGGCGGGCAGGAGGCAGCCAGCGCCCCGCTTGCCCGGGCGGAAGCAGAGCCCCGGCTGTGGCAGAGCTTTGCCCGGCAGCTGGGCATCACCCTGCCGAAGGGCAAATTCCTGACCTTCCGCCAGAGTCTGTACTTTGCCCCCAACGACCTGCCGGAGCTTTCCGGGCTGAAGGTGGAGCGCCCCGGTCTGGAACTGGGGCAGATCAAAAAAGACCGCTTCGAGCCTGCCCACGCGCTGGCGCTGTGGCTGCGCGACTGCGCCGTAAAGGTGAGCCTGCCGGCGGACAGCCGGGAAATGGCCGGGTATCTCCACGGAGATGTGGTGGCATCGGCGGAAAAAGGCTGGTGTCTGGTGTGCGCCGACGGCTACTCCATCGGCTGGGGAAAGGGCGACGGACAGGTGCTGAAAAACCACTATCCCAAGGGACTTCGCCGATGAATGGGAAATAATGCTTTACATAATCCCAAAACTGTGATATAATCAGCAACCGAGAAACCATTGAAATTTTGTCGCAAGGAGTGATTTCCTTGGCCAGATATGTGATTGCCGGCGGCACGCCCCTTATGGGCGAGGTCACCATCAGCGGCGCAAAAAACGCGGCTGTTGCAATTCTGCCTGCGTCTATTCTTGTTGGCGGTTCTTGCCGGATCGAGAACGTGCCTGATATTTCCGATGTACGCATCCTGCTGGAGATTCTGAAAGGCATGGGTGCAAAAATTGAATACGAAAGTCGAAATGTGGTGATTATTGACAGCACCGATGTTGCCAGCACCTGCCCGGATTCTACCCTTGTCCGCAAGCTGCGGGCCAGCTATTATCTGATGGGCGCGCTGCTGGGTCGGTTTGGAAAGGCCCATGTTTCGCTGCCCGGCGGCTGCAATTTTGCCTCCCGCCCCATCGACCAGCACATCAAGGGCTTTTTGGCTCTGGGTGCGGATGTGGATGAAGCGGAGGACTATGTGGCGCTGCAGCCCGGCCCCAACGGCCTCCATGGCAGCAAGATCACGTTGGATATGGCCAGCGTCGGCGCGACTGCCAACATTATGATGGCAGCGGTGCGGATCCCCGGCCAGACGGTGATCGAAAACGCCGCCAAAGAGCCCCATATCGTGGACCTTGCCAACTTCCTGAACACCATGGGCGCCCGGGTTTCCGGCGCCGGTACGGACACGGTGAAGATCCGGGGTGTCAGCAGCCTGCAGGGCGGTACATACGCCATCATTCCCGACCAGATCGAGGCCGGTACGTATATGGCGGCAGCCGCTGCTACCGGCGGCAATGTGCTGGTGAAGAATGTGATCCCCAAGCACATGGAGCGGATTTCCTCCAAGCTGCAGGAGATGGGCGCAAAGATCGTGGAGTATGACGATGCCATCCGGGTTCGGGTGAACAGCCGGCTGCGGAACACCACCGTCAAGACCCGCCCCTATCCCGGCTTCCCCACGGATATGCAGGCCCAGCTGTGCGTTTGCATGGCGCTGGCCAACGGCGTCAGCCGGCTGACGGAGAGCGTGTATGAGACCCGCTTCTTCGGCTACTGCACCGAGCTGGAAAGCATGGGCGCGGACATTGTGATCAACGGCAAAACCGCTACGGTCACCGGCGTGGAAAAGCTCTACGGCACTACGGTGTATGCCCACGATCTGCGGGCAGGCGCGGCGCTGATCATTGCCGGCTTGTCTGCCGAAGGCACCACCTGCGTGGAAGATATCCACTATGTGGAGCGGGGCTACGAGAATATCATCGAAAAGCTGACCGCCCTTGGCGCGGATATCCGGCGCGAAGAATAAATAAGCAAAAGAGCTTCTGCCTGCAGGCAGAAGCTCTTTTTTCATTCGTAAAGGTCGGTGGACAGATACCGCTCGCCGGAATCCGGCAGCAGCGCCACAATGGTTTTCCCTGCGTTTTCCTCCCGCTGGGCCAAAACAAGGGCGGCGTGGAGGGCAGCGCCGGAGGAGATGCCGGTCAGAAGTCCCTCGGATCTTGCCAGCAGCCGGGCGGCTGCGTAGGCCTGCCGGGTGGAAACGGTCATCACCTCGTCGTAAACCGATCGGTCCAGCACAGCGGGGATGAAATTGGCGCCGATGCCCTGAATGCCGTGGGCAGCCGCTTTGCCGCCGGAGAGCAGGGGAGAGTCGGCAGGCTCAACTGCCACCACCCGGATGTCCGGGCGCTGCTCTTTCAGATACCGGCCTGTGCCGGTGAGGGTGCCGCCGGTGCCGACACCGGCTACAAAAATATCCACATCGCCGCCGGTATCCTGCCAGATCTCCGGCCCGGTGGTGCGGTAGTGGGCGTCGGCGTTGGCGGGATTGTCAAACTGTCCCGCAAGGATGCTGCCGGGATACAGCTGCAGCAGCTCCCCGGCTTTTTCGATCGCGCCGGTCATGCCCAGCCGTCCCTCGGTCAGCACCACATCGGCGCCGTAGGCCCTCATCAGAAGCTGGCGCTCCCGGCTCATGGAATCGGGCATAACGATGATCACCCGGTAGCCAAGGGCTGTTCCGATCCAGGCAAGACCGATGCCGGTGTTGCCGGAGGTGGGTTCGATGATGGTTCCGCCGGGCAGAAGCCGCCCATCCTGCTCTGCCTGCCGGATCATGGCCAGGGCCGCCCGGTCTTTCACAGAGCCGCCGGGGTTCAGACCCTCAGGCTTTACCAGCAGCCGGGCCTTCAGCCCGTTTTCCTCCTGCAGCCGCTTCAGCTCCACAAGGGGCGTGCCGCCGATGAGCTGCAGGGCAGTTGTGTAAATTTTCCCCATTTTTGCAGCCTCCCATAGAATGTAGTGATTGGATTATACCCCCAATGACCGGGGAATGTCAATGGCGCATTGACATTTGCCCACGGTATGTGGTATAACTATAGCAATTTTAGGAGGGATCGCTATGAATTCCATTGAATTTGAGATCGAAGGCGTAGTGGACACCATTTTGGAGGACTACCGCCACGGCCGGGATATCGACAGCATCGGCCTTTCCCGCCAGCCGGATAAGGATGTGATCATCGACATTCTCGATAAGCTGCGGCGCATCGTCTACCCCGGCTATTTTACGGAGAAGACCTACCGGATATACAACGCCAAGCACAATCTTTCCATGCTGATCGAGGATGTGATGTATAACCTGACCCGGCAGATCGCCCTGGTGCTTCAGGGCGCCGGCGAAGAGGATACAAAGCAGCGGGCGCAGCAGCTGAGTCTGGAGTTTTTCCGCAGCATTCCCGAGGTTCGGGCGCTGGTGCAGACCGATCTGCAGGCTGCCTACGACGGCGACCCTGCCGCCACCAGCAAGGCGGAGATCATTTTCTCCTATCCGGGGCTTTTCGCCATTACGGTGTACCGGCTGGCCCATGTGCTGTACCGGCTGGGCGTTCCCATGATCCCCAGGATCATGACCGAACACGCCCATTGCGTTACCGGCATCGGTATCCACCCCGGCGCCACCATCGGCCGGTACTTCTTCATTGACCACGGCACCGGCATCGTTGTGGGCGAAACTACGGTGATCGGTGACCGTGTGAAGATCTATCAGGGCGTTACGCTGGGCGGCCTGTCCACCCGGGGCGGCCAGAGCCTGCGGGGCAAACGCCGGCATCCCACCATCGAGGACAATGTGACCATCTACGCCGGCGTATCCATTCTGGGCGGCGACACGGTGATCGGCGCGGATTCGGTGATCGGCGCCAACGCCTTTATCACCGCCTCCATCGCCCCCGGCACCACCGTGACCATCAAAAATCAGGAACTGCAGTACCGTTCCCGGGGCAAAAAGGACTTTAGCGAACCCCAATAAAAAAGCAAGGAGCATGACGGCTGTCATGCTCCTTTGATTTTTACCGGGTGGGCTGCCATGTATTCGTCCAGAACGGCGGCTGCCAGCGCCACCATCCGGGCGCAGGGCCGGGTTTTGTAGAATTCCTCGGTGCGGGGCGTGGGATTGGGGTCAGAAGGGGGATTTTTCAAAATCTCCCGGCAGATAATGCTGCCTGCCTGCTCCCGGAAATTTTCCGCCAGCTGCTGAACGATGGTGTAAAGCTCCTTTTTGGAGGCATCGTCGCCGGGGGTTTCGTAGCCATAGAGCAGCCCTGCCACCGTCAGCATACCGCTGACCGCGCCGCAAACCTGCCGCATTCTGCCCATGCCGCCGCCAAAAGAAGAGGACACTCTGGCGGCAAAATCCGGAGTCAGCCCGGTGACATCGCAGAACGCCACCGTCACCGCCTGGGCGCAGTTATAGCCCTGCAGAAAAAGCTCCGCTGCCTTTACACTGTGGTCCATTCCAACACCTCCTGAAATCTTTTTCCATTATAATTCCCTCCGCCGGGAAATGCAAGGAAATCCTTGCCTTTTCGGTTGACGGAAAAATGGAAATATGTTACTATAGGATAGATAATGAGAAATTATGCCTACCATGATGCTCAAAAATCTTTTGCCCAAGAAATGGAGAAACGATTATGCTGAAAAGATGCGTAACCTTGCTTCTGGCGGCAGCCATGCTGCTGTCGATGACGGCGGTTCTGGCCGGCTGCGGCACAGACCAGCCTGGGGAGACGAACCCCGGCACTTCGCCGGTGGAGACTACCCCCTCTGATGAAACCAAAACCTATACCGTTCAGGTGAAAAGCGCCGGCGGTATGGCACTGAGCGGCATCGCCGTGTATGTGTATGCCGACGATAGCCTCAGCGACCTGAAGCAGTACGGCGAGACCGGCGAAAACGGTCAGGTCAGCTTCCCTCTGGCTGTGGGCGGCGACTATGCCGTTGTGCTGGCGGGCGTACCGGAGGGCTATGAGGTGGCAGCCAGCTATGGCTTCACCGGCACTGCCGCCAATATCACCCTGGCCTCCTCGCTGATCACCGGCGAAGGCCTGTCCGGCGCGGTGCTGAGTCTGGGCGACGTGATGTATGACTTCTCCGTGATTACCCCTGCCGGCGAAACGGTGAAGCTGTCGGAGCTGCTGAAGGAGAAAGAAGCGGTTCTGCTGAACTACTGGTACACCACCTGCAGCGCTTGTATCACCGAGTTCCCCTATATGGAGCAGGCTTACCAGCTCTACAAAGATAAGGTGGAGATCGTTGCCATTAACCCCTTTGATGATGACGGCAAGATCCAGAAGTTCCAGGCGGAAATGGGCCTGAGCTTCCCCATGGCAGCCTGCCAGCCGGGCTGGGCCAACGCCTTCAGCGTTACCGGCTATCCCACCTCTGTGATGATCGACCGCTACGGCGTGGTCTGCCTGATCGAAGTTGGCGCCCTGACCAGCCTGCGGCCCTTCACCAGCCTCTTTGACCACTTTACCGGCGATGACTATCAGCAGAAGCTGTGCGCCGGCGGCGTTGCCGACATTATGACCAACGTCAAACCCACCTACACCATGGCCTCCTCTGAGGAGATCGGCGCGGCTGTCAACAGCGGCGACATTCAGGTGGCCTACCGCCCCGAAGAGGGCGAAAGCGCCGAGTACAGCTGGCCCTTTATTATCGATGAGCTGGGCGGCAGCAAGGTGCTGAAGGCCTCCAATCAGGGTATCGACGATTCCTTTGCCATCCTCTATGCCGATGTGCAGCTGAAGGCCGGTCAGGCCATTGGCTTCGACTATCTTTCTTCCACCGAGCAGGCTTCCGATGTGCTGTTCGTCATTGTGGACGATGAGGATATCTACCAGATCTCCGGCGTGTCCGGGGAGGACGGCTGGAAATCCTGCTACCCCTGGGTGGCCGAAGAGGACGGCACTTATGAGCTGGCTCTGTGCTACCTGAAAGACGAAGGCGACAGCGCCGGCGACGATACCGTTTATATCAAGAATATGCGGGTAGTGGAGGCAGCCGAGATCGACACCGTCAGCTACATTCCCCGCCTCGCCGCCACCAGCGTGGACGGCTTTGAGTACCGTTATGTGGAAGTGTTCTACAACCAGCAGGACGGCTACTACCATGTTGGCAGCGAAAATGGCCCGCTGCTGCTGGCAAACCTGCTGGGCTATACCCAGTTCAGCGAAGAGCAGAGCATGTGGCTGTATGTTTATGATAATGGTCTGACGGTTGATGGCGTGGATTACGCCCCTCAGGCTGAGGAATACAGCAACTACGCATCCAACGCCTCTCTGAACGGCTACTGCCCTGTTACCGAGGAGCTGGCAAAGGTTCTGCAGGCTTACGACAAGATGGCTGGCTTTGATGAAGCCGATGACCGGGAGTGGCTGCGGCTGTGCAGCTACTATCAGGTCTATGGCTCCGGTGATGCTCAGCTGATTGACCCCATTAAGGGTCTGAGTACTTTCTCCGCCTACGAAGCCAAGCTGGGCAAGAATGTGGAAACCAACTATTTCTACTATGACCGGATCATCATGCCCCGCGGCCTGCTGGCCAAGTTTGTGCCGGAGAAGTCCGGTGTTTACCGCATTACCTCCCGTAACGAGTCTACCAACGGCGTGGACGGCTGGATCTTCGACGAGAACCACCAGCAGCTGATGGTCTACGAGCAGAGTGAGAGAATGTTCGCAGACAGCGGCGAGGTTTCCATGGTCTACTACATGGAGGCAGGCAAGCCCTACTTTATCGATATTGCCTTCTGGGATCCTTATGAAGTGGGCTATATCTACTACGACATCGAGTATCTGGGTAAGGAGCTGGATCTGTTCCGCCTCTGCTCTCCCGGCTACTTCACCTATGACGCCGATGCCACCGGCGACACCATGTACTATGTGATCGCAGGCGGCATCAAGGCGGTTCTGGGAACCGATGGTAAGTACTACGAGGACCTTGGCAAGGACGCAAACGGCAAGCAGCGCTACGGCAGCCTGATCTATGCGGATTTCACCGGCGTTACCAGCCTGTTCAGCGCTCCCATCGCAACGGTGGAGGCCTACAATGCCGATGGCAGCCTGAAGCTGGACACCAACGGCAACCCTGTTATGGTCAGCGGCATGATCGATCTGGGTGGCTTTGACTTCAGCAAGACCGAAGAAGACCTGTATGTTCTGGGTCTGATGAAGAAGCACGATAACGATGTGGCCGCCACCGATGCCTACCTGCGGGAGCTGTGGGGCGAGGAATACGATGGCTACGCCGAGATCTATCAGCTGAAGGATGTCTATGCCGGCCGCTTCCATGGCGAAGGCCCCGACCTGACCGAAGAAATGCGGACTTATCTGGACGATATTATCACCACCGGCTCTTCTGAGCGGCAGGGCTGCGTGGTGCTGACGGAGCGGCTTGCCGAGATTCTGCAGCTGCTGATGGATAAGTACACCTTCAAGGGTGTGGAGCAGTCCTGGCTGAAGCTGTGCTATTTCTATGATCATCTGGGACCGGAGGGCTAACTGCCCCCGTCCCGCCGCAACCCCACACAAAGGAGAAAAATCATGAAGAAAATCATTGCACTTATGCTGGCGGCGATGCTGCTGTGCTTCGCCGGCTGCGGCGCCGAGGTGCCGGAGGAGACCGGCAGCACCACCCCGGTAGAGACTACCCTTTCCACGGAAGCTGCCTACTGCGTGACGGTAGCTGATCCTTTGGGCGAGCCTTGGCCTGCCGGCATCATCGTCCGCTTCCTGCAGGGCGGACAGCAGGTTGCCATGCAGGTGACCGATGCCAGCGGCGTTGCCCAGAAGATCCTCCCCAAGGGCGACTACACCGTCGAGCTGGCATTTACCGATACCGAAACCCTTTACCATTATGATACGGCTGACCTGACGCTGTCTGCCGACAAGACCGATCTGACCGTTACCTTGTGCTATGGGGCAGGGGAGAGCGGCAGCCAGCTGAACGACCGGCCTGCCTACAGAATCGGCACCGGCTGCACCTATGTACCCGTTGCTGCCGACGGCAGAACCTATTATCTGTTCACCCCCACTCAGGCCGGCACCTATGAGTTCCGGCTGGTCAGCGGCGAAGCCACGCTGGGCTACTATGGCAGCCCCTACTTCGTTCAGAGCGAGAGCATCGAGCCGGCTGTGGACAACTGCATTACCGTTTCTGTCAGCGCCGGCATGATCGGCACCAGCGATACCGGAACCAGCGTGTATGTGATCGGATTGGACGCCGCAGGCGCCGAAGGCTGCATCCTTTCGGTACGCAGAACCGGCGATCCCCGGTGGAGCGCTGCCGATGAGCCCTGGCTGATCTACCAGCCCACCGCCACCCTGTCCCCCTATACCCTGCCTGCCGGCGCAGTGATTCGGGAATTCGACCTTTCTGCTCCCACCGGCACCTACAATCTGGTGTTCAATGCCGCCGATGGCTTCTACCATTTGAATTCTGCCGAAGGCCCGCTGGTGCTGGCCCGTCTGGGCAAGCCCACCGCTTATCTGGAGGCGGTGGAGGTGATCCTCAAGGAATACTCCGGCATGGGTAAGTATTTCTACGATGAGAACGGCACTTTCCTCAAAAAGGAAAGCTACACCGAGTGCCTGCTGACCTACTGCGAGTATCTGGATGAAGAGCAGGGCGTGTACCCTCTGACGGAGGACCTGATGTATATGCTGACCCAGCGGGGCGAATACGCCGGCTGGTGGGACCCGAAGGGCGCGTCCTTCCTGTTCAAGGACGATCAGGGAATCCCTCTGCCGAATATCAATCTGGAAAATGCCTGGCTGTTCCTGTTCTGCTATCTGGAGAACTGACACCGGGCCCACTGTCCGCAAACCAATGTTGGGAGCGTGAAAAACCATGACAAAATGCAAACGATATGTGTCGCTGGTGTGTGCTGCCTGCCTGCTGCTGAGCTTACTGCTGCTGCCCGGCTGCAAGGCTGACCCCCAGCCCACCCAGCCCACCGAGACCCAGCCTTCCACCCAGCCCACTGCCGCCGCCAAGGCAGAGCATGTCATCGCGGTGAAAAACGAGGGCGGTCTGGGCATTGAGGGCATCGGTATCTATGTATATACCGACGAAACCAAGACGGAGCTGGTCTGGTTCGATAAGACCGGTGCCGACGGCACCATCCGCTTCACGGAAATTCCCGCCGAGGGGATGATCGCGGTGCTGAATGGCGTTCCTGCGGAATATCTGTCCGAAGAGCAGTATCCGCTCACCGGCCAGCAGACTGAAATCGTTCTGTCTGCCTCCAGCCTTAACGAAGACAATATGCAGAACATCCGCTATCAGCTGGGCGATACCATGCTGGACTTCTCCGTCACTACCCCCGACGGCACGGTGTACACCCTGTCGGAGCTGCTGAAGCAGAAAAAAGCGGTGGTGCTGAACTTCTGGTTCAGCAGCTGCAACCCCTGCGTTGCAGAGTTCCCCCACATGGAGGAAGCCTATCAGCAGCACAAGGACAAGCTGGAGATTCTGGCGCTGAACCCGGTGGACGGCAGCGATGAAATGATCGCCCAGTTCCGGCAGGAGCATGGCATCAGCTTCCCCATGGCCCAGTGTGACCCGGCGTGGGCGCAGATGATGCAGCTGACAGGCTACCCCACCACCGTTGTGATCGACCGCAGCGGCAACATCAGCCTGATCCACACCGGCAGCATTCCCGATGCCAAGGTGTTCTCCGATGCCTTCACCTTCTTCACTGCCGATGACTATGTGCCTGCCCTGGTGGAGGATATCCACTCGCTGGCGCTGCCGGAGGTGGTGCAGGGAACAGAAGATAACCCGCTGGTGTTTGGCGGCGTGAATAAGTTTGAAGTTACGGTTCAGCCCGGTCAGACGGTGTACTGCGATGTCTACAAGGTCTCCGGCATGTATATGCAGATCAGCGAACGCGATGTTTCTGCCACCTACGCCGAAAAAACCTACACTACCGAAAAGGGAAAGATCAGTGTCCGGGTGGAATCTCCGGACACCTACACTCCGGTTCGTCTGGCCATCCGCAACGATGGCGCTCAGGAAAAGACCATTCTTGTGAAATTCGTCTTCGCACGGGGTACGCAGGGCAATCCCTACGCGCTGGAGCTGGGAGAATTCACCACCAAGGTATCCTCCGGCAACGATCAGGGCGTGTATTACCAGTACAAGGCCACCGAGGACGGCACGCTGACGATCCGCAATCTCAGCGCCACCGCCGACTATGGCTATGTGCTGTATAACCTCAACAGCTATGCCTACCGCACGCTGGAAGCCGATGGCTCTGTAGACCCGGAAACCGGGCTGGCAACACTGTCGGTTCCCATGAAGAAGGGTCAGCGGGTGCAGCTGATCATCAACACTCTGCCGGACAAGTCCCATAACTATCCCAGCGGAACGATCCGCAGCTTTGCGGAATTTACCGCAGGCGGCGATACCGGCGAGGAAGAAAAAACCCAGCCTGTGGACTACACCGTTACCGTTACCGATGACAGAGGGAACACCCTTGCGGGTGTGTTCCTGCTGATCACCGGCCAGGATGTCAGCCAGACCGTCAGCACCGGTTCGCAGGGCGCTGTAACGGTGAAGCTGGTTCCCGGCAGCTACACCGTCAGCGTTACACTGCCGGCAGGCTATACCGCCGAAACCACCGACTATGCCCTGACCGAAACCGAAACTTCGGTTACCATCTGCCTGACCGAGCAGGTCATCTCGATGGCGGATTACTCGGTTACGGTTCTGGACCCCGCCGGGCAGCCTGTGGCAAACGCCATGGTGCTGATCGGCGAGACCATGGTTTATACTAACGAAGCCGGTGTTGCAGCCGCCAATCTGGAGGTGGGGGCGTACACCGTGTATGTCAGCGGCTTTGCCGCAGATCTTGCCACCGAAGCCGCCAACTACACCCTCGCCGCGGAACAAACCGCGGTTACGGTGAAGCTGGTCTACAAACCCGGCACGGAAAACAATCCCATCCAGGTTTCCGGCAGCTTTACTACCGAGCGGATCTCCGCCGGCAGCAAGGTCCATTACCGGCTCACCGGCGCAGCGGGCAAGCTGCTGACTATCGCCGATGCCGATGTGTATGTGATCTGTAACTTTGTCACCTATGAGCCGGATGGAAACGGCGTTCTGGAGCTGACCGTTCCGGAAGGGGACAGCGCGGATCTGGCCATTGGCAACAAAGGCAGCGCCCGGGAGTCCTACGATGTGACAGTGGCAGAGCCTACCGAACCCACCGAGCCTTCCACCGAGGCTACCGAGCCTTCCACCGAGGCTACCGAACCTTCTACGGAAGCTACCGAACCCTCCACCGAGGCTACTGAGCCTTCCACGGAAGCCACCGAGCCTTCCACGGAAGCTACCGAACCCTCCACCGAGGCTACCGAGCCTTCCACGGAGGCTACCGAGCCTTCCACGGAAGCTACCGAGCCTTCCACCGAGGCTACCGAGCCTTCTACGGAAGTCACCGAGCCTTCTACCGAAGTTACCGAACCCTCCACAGAGCCTGCGCCGGACTACGGCGTGTATACCGTAACCGTTACCGATTATTCCGGCACGCCCATTGAAAGCGTTATGGTTCTGATGAAGGACAGCGCCAACGCGCTGGTGGCCTCCGGCATGACGGATGCGCAGGGCGTGTTCACCAGCGAGCTGGACTATGCCGACTATACCGTTACCCTGAATTTCTCTGCTACAGGAATCGGTTATTTCTACGAAACCAGCGCCGGGAAGCTCTCCGCCACCGTCACCGAGCTGACGATTTTGGCAGCAGCGCCCCTTTCCGGCGACACCGGTGATGCCTATGTGACCGACAGCGGTCTGGCCTATCTTGTTCCCGTGGGCGGCAGCCTTGTGAATCTGGGCAGCAGCCATGAGGGCTATATCACCGAAAACCGGCTGAATCTCTTTATGTTCATTCCTACCCAGTCCGGAATCTACCGCTTTACCACCAGCAACTCCAAGGCGAAGATCAGCTATTGGGGCGGCAACAGCAGCTACATTACCGAGCAGTCCGATGTAGTGCAGGAGGACAACTCCTTCACGCTGGATATCTACGATGCCAATCTGGGCGGCGTATGGTTCATCGGCGTAAAGGGCAGCACCCGGGTCAAGCAGACGGCTTTGGTCATCACCCGGGTGGCGGATGTGGGCTTCAATCCCTCGCTGGCGCCCTGGGAGGAATACAAGGGTACGGAAACGCCCAAGTCCTTCGGGTATACCGGCGGCGAAGTGGCCTATGTGGACCTGACCGGCAAGACCGCCGATTACACGCTGGTCTATAATCCGGCCGATGGCTGCTACCATCTGGGGACTGCCGACGGCCCGAAGATGATGGTCAATCTGGGCAAGGGAGCGCCTTATATCTCCATGGACAAGATGGTCAACGGCGAGGGCGCCATTGGCGGCACCGCGTTCCGGGCTGCCTACTATGACGCTCAGGGCAACTACATCAAAGAGGACTACACCGTTCTCATGAAAAACTATGTCAGCTGCGCGGATGCTGCTACCGGCTACTATCCGCTGACCAAGCAGCTTGCCTATGTGCTGCAGATGGGCACCGAGTTCCAAGGCTGGAACGATAAGACCCACCCCAGCTTCCTTGTGCGTGACGAAGAGGGTAACCCCGATCCCACCATCAACGAGACGCTGGTCTGGATGTTTGCCTGCTGCTACGAGCTACCTTAATGGAAAAAGAGCGTGCCGATGATCCGTCGGCACGCTTTTTTGCCGCCTTTGCCTAGGTTTTTGCTAAAAAATTTAATGGGAATACTTGCTTTATTCATGGGAAAGTGCTAAACTTAGAGAGTAATTGGATAATTGGCAGGAATTGCATTTGCTGCCAAAAGGAAGGAGAAATCCCACATGAACGCAAAACGGCTGCTGGCCGCTGCGCTGGTTCTGGCTATGGCTTTTAGCCTGTGCGCCTGCGGAGCAAACGGCCCGGAAGAAACGGAACCCGAAGCTACCCGGTCTACCAAACCCGTGGAAACCTTGGTTTATACACAGCCCGTCGATGACGGAAAAGTTACCTACACCATCACCGTAACAGACGAAAATGGCAACCCCATTTCCGGCGCTATGGTGCAGATGTGCAAGGATACCTGCCTGCCCGGTATGACCGGCTCCAACGGCGTTGTAGAGTTCACTCTGGACGCAGACAGCTACAAGGTGTCCTTCCTGTCGATGCCGGCGGGTTATACCTATTCCGGCGATGCCCAGGAGTTCTACTTTGCCGACGGTGAGACCGCGCTCACCATTACCCTGAAAGCCGCGGAATAACTTTGAGAAGACCCCAAAGGGGTTTTCGGCATGGATGGATGACGCACTCTGCCGAGGCTTTGCCGCAGGCAGCACGCAGCCATCTTCTGTGGAGGCCGCCGGGAGGACGGTGTGCCGCCATGGTACGGTCTGCGGGGAGCAGACAGGAGCGCGAGGGATCCGGACGGTGCGGGGGCGAAAGCCCTGCCGGTTCCGGATTGCCACGAGCCTTGTGTCTGCGTTCCAACCCATAAGGCTTGGCGTTGCCGGGGCAAGTCCCGTGGCAATCCGTTCTTTGCACCCTCCCCGTCGGGGCGGGACTGTGGCAGGGACACGGAAGTTCCGACGCTTCTATGGGAGATGGTTACGGGCTGACTTCGGGAAAGACGAAGCGGCTTGCCTGATCCAAAAATGCCAATAAAATTTAGGAGGATACACAATGAAGAGATTTGTAGCAGCAGCTCTGGCTCTGATTATGGTCCTGGCTCTGATTCCTGTTGGAGCCCTGTCCGCCAGCGCTGCAACCGTCACCTACACTATCGATTTCACCACCCTGACCACAGCTGCGGACAAGGAAGCAATCGCAGATGGCACCCAGCTGGGCACAGACAACTACTATGTTGCTTCCGGCACTGTTCAGAAGCGTACCAACAGCGACGGTTCTGTTAAGGCTGTCGAGCTGGCAAAGAATGGCGGCGGCGCCATCAGCTTTACCGTTCTGGGTACTGCTGATACCGTTACCATCATGGCTTCCAGCACCGGCAGCAGCAACAACTCCGATCTGTCCCTGGCGGATACCAATGGCAATCTGGTAGCCAATGACAATGGCGAAACTGTTGCTGTCGTTACCGGCACCAGCTTCACCGCTGTTACCTTCACCAACCTGCCTGCCGGCACCTACTCCGTGCAGTCCAAGGGCGGCTCCAACACTAACCGTGGCACCCGCGTCCTGAGCATCGAAGTTTCCGAGACTTCCGATCACACCCACAGCTACGAGGCGGTTGTTACCGCTCCCGGCTGTGAGACCGCCGGCTACACCACTTACACCTGTGAGTGCGGCCATTCCTATGTGGATGATGTTACCGAAGCTGCCGGTCACACCTATGTTGACGGCATCTGCTCCGCCTGCGGCAGAGACGAGACCGCTGTTGACACCACTTACACCTTCGCCGCTTCCAGCCTGACCGTCGGCACCGACAAGGCTCTGCTGGTCAACGGCACCAAGGTTGGCACTTCCGACTACTTCACCCTGAACCGTGAAGTCACCGAGCGCAGCAAGAGCAGCGGCGTTTACGCTGTTGAGCTGGGCAAGTCCGCCTCCGGCTCCGTCAGCTTCACCGTTCTGGGCGTTGCTGATGTCACCGTTATGGCTGCTTCCACCGGCAGCTCCAACGTTTCCCAGATCGCTCTGGTTAACGCTGCCGGCGAGACCGTCGGCACTGTCGGCGAAGTCACCGGCACCGGCAATGTTGCCTTCACTTGGGAAGGCCTGACCGCCGGCACCTACTATGTGGTCAACCCCAGCTCCGAGCGCAACACCCGCGTTGCCAGCGTTGAGGTCGTTGAAACCACCACCGCCGCTACCGTAGTTCCCGTTGCTCCCGAGAGCATCGCAATGACCTGGAACGATGTGGCTCTGGCCGCCGGCACCACCAGCGTTACCTACAGCTACATCGCCGAAGGCACCGGCACCGCTACTATGTACCTGTCCGGCGCTCCCGAGGGTGCTGACATCCTGGTCACCAACAAGGCTACCGGCGAATCCTACACTCTGTCTGCTGACGGCGTGGACAACTGGGGCCTGGAGCTGCAGCTGCCCGTAGTCGGCGGCGACGAGCTGATCATCACCGTTGTTGTTCCCGCTAACGAAGCTGGCCTGGAGTTCACCCTGATTGGCAACTTTGCTTACCCTGTTGGCTCCGAGCAGAACCCCGTAAACTTCTACGGCGAGACCTACCAGTATGTGATCCCCGCTGAGACCACTGTTTACTTCCAGACCTATGCCGATGGCATGACTCTGGCTGTTACCGGCGTTGACTCTGAGGGCGCTGCCGGCGTTTACTCCCTGATCAATGGCACCGAGACCATCGCTGCTGTGGATGGCGCTGCTACCACCGTTCTGTACACCTCCCCCCTGCTGCGTGGCGCTTGCGTATTCGCCATCAGCAACACCTCCAAGCTGGACATCACCGCTGACATGGTTCTGACCTATCCTCTGGGCCACTACCAGAACCCCGAAGTCATCACCAGCCTGGACGAGATCACCACGGATCTGGTTGAAGGCGATTCCGACGGCTACTACTATGAGTACACCGTTACCGAGGCCGGCGTTCTGACCCTGAGCCTGACCTCCCTGACCGAGGGCGTTGAGGGCGACATCATGATCGCCAATCAGAACAGCTATGAGAATGTTTCCCTGTCTGAGGATGGCTCCAACGGTTCCGTTTCCGCCATCGTGAACGCTGGCGATGTCCTGAAGATTCAGGTTGTCACCGCTGTGGACGAGAACTACAACAATCCCGCCGGCACTCTGAAGGTTACCAGCAGCACCGCTGCTGTTTCCAAGTTCAGCCTGATGGGCGCTAACGTTGTTCTGGGCAGCGACCTGACCATGAACTTCGCCGTTCTGGGCAGCAACCTGATCAACAACAACTACTATGCCAAGATCGTGATGTACAACCCCGATGGCACCACCACCGAGGTCGACAAGTACTTCTACACCTGGCAGGATATGGGCGCTTACAAGCTGATCGTTCTGGACGGTCTGGTTGCCAAGCAGATGGCCGACAAGGTCGAAGTTACCATCTACTCCATGAGCCATGTTCAGGTTTCCAACACCTGGACCGACTCCATCCGTGACTACGCTGTCCGTCAGCTGACCAGCTCCGCCAACGCCGGCAAGACCGAGCTGTTCACCGTTATCGTTGACATGCTGAACTTCGGCGCTGCCGCTCAGAATCAGTTCAACTACAACAAGGCTGACCTGGCTAACTCCACCCTGACCGATGCTCAGAAGGCTTACGCCACCGCTTCCCTGAATTGGGCTGATTATGAGAACAATCAGGTCAAGGGCACCGGCTACATGGGCACCACCCTGGCTCTGGAGAACAAGATCGTTCTGGGCATCTTCTTCAACGAGATCGCCGAGATTGAGTCCGACGGCCTGAAGGCTGTTGTTTCCTACACCGACCATAGCGGCAACGAAGTTTCCTACGAGGTCGAGGAGTGGGACTTCAACACCGACCTGACCGGCTTCTACGGCATCATGGTCGACACCCTGGTTGCTGCCGACGTATTCACCGTTGTCAACGTTGAGATCTACGACGGCGAGACTCTGGTTGCTTCCTGCGCCGACTCCATCGAGAGCTATCTGGTTCGCCAGAGCGCTACTCTGGGCGACATCTATGTTGCTCTGATGAAGTACGTTGTAGCTGCTTACAACTACAACCACTAAGCACTAACCCCCAAGGACCCCGCCACCCGGCGGGGTCCTCTTTTGAAAGAGCAGACGGATTGCCACGGCTTGCAAGCAAGCCTCGCAATGACAGGTCAATTTGGAGGTTTCCTCTGTCATTCCGAGCCGCGTTAGCGGCGTGGGAATCCGTTTTCGCTGTGTCGGCCGCAAAAAACGCCCCGGAAGGAGACCCTTCCGGGGCGGTTTTTGTTGTTTAGCTTAGATTTTCTTCCACAGCGGTCTTCAGGTCTTCATATTCCAGAGCCTCGAAGAACACATGGGTGATGATGCCGTTTTCGTCCAGAACCAGGGTGTAGGGGTAAGTTCCCCGGCCGCCGAGGCTGGTGTAGTAGGCTTCCATGCCGTTAAGGGTATCGTCCTTGGCAAAGAGAATGGCGCTGTCAGGGTAATACTCCGCGAGAAATGCGGGGGCAGTTTCGTGGATCATGGAGGTGTGAATGGCGATCACCGTCACTTCGCCGGCGTATTCTTCGGCGATCCGGTCAAAGTAGGGCAGCTCGTTGACACAAGGGGTACACCAGGTTCCCCAGAAATTGATGACCGTAACGGCGGTGCCGGTGGCGGTGGGGTTAACGGTCTGATCCATGATGCCTTCCGCGTTGATGCGCTGCAGGTCGTAGCCGTAGCAAAGGTCGCCGATGGCGTTGCCTTCTGTGGCGTAGATCTTAGTGGAGCTTTCGTGCCAGTAGAGGGCGGCTGCACCCACCAGAATACCCAGCAGGATAGCCCAAATGGCAACGCGGATCGCCAGCCGCTTTTTGCCGGATTTTTCCGGAATTTCGTTCTTTTTCAGCAGGATGCCGGAGCCCTTCCAAACGATGGCCTTGGTGGGACATACCTCCGCGCATTCGCCGCAGCTGATGCATTCCATATCGCCAACATGGCGGATATCCATTTTGCACTTGCTTACGCAAAGGCCGCAGTTGGTGCATTTGCTGTCGTCTACCCGGATGCCGAAGATGGAGATGCGGTTAAACAGACCATACAGCGCACCCAGCGGGCAGATAAAACGGCAGAAGACCCGGAAAATAAAGATGCTTCCTACCACTACGCTGACCAGCACCAGGAATTTCCATGTAAACAGCGGGCCCAGCATGGAGAAGTAGCTGGCGTTGACCTTGTTGGCCAGCAGCATCAGGCCGCCTTCCAGCGTGCCGGCGGGGCAGATGTACTTGCAAAAGGCGGGCAGCGGCGTATCCCGGAAGGCGTAGGTAATGGGAACGATCAGCACGAAGAACACCAGCACCACATATTTGAACCAGCTGAGCAGCCGGGTCACCGGGCTTTTCTTCAGCTTGGGGGTGGGGATTTTGTGGAGCAGCTCCTGGATCAGCCCGAAGGGACACAGCCAGCCGCAGATCATTCTGCCGAACAGCACGCAGTACAGCACCAGAATGCCGCAAACATAGTAGATGGTGCTGCGGCCTGCGCTGAATGAGCCCTGCAGCGAGCCCAGGGGGCAGGCGCCCACCGCGCCGGGGCAGGAGTAGCAGTTGATGCCGGGAACGCAGAAGACTTTGGTGCTTCCCTGATAGATATTGCCGGATTTGAAGCCGTGGAAGTTCACATTAAACAGCAGCGCAAAGTACAGCTGCATCAGCTTCCGCCGGGAGGGAAGCCATTTTTTCAGTTTTTCCTTCATAGCCTCACCCCAATCCAATGCACTCGGTGCAGATGTTGATGGCCTTGGTCAGCACATCGGCTGTGCCGCCGGTCAGCAGACCGCCAATCAGCAAAATCGCGCCAACCGTCACAAACGCAGCCTGCACCCACCGGATGGCAGGCTTTTTTTCAGCCTTTTGGGGCTGCTTTTTTGCACCCTGGGAGCGGGCCTGCTTCAAAAGCGCCATTTCCTGACGGGCCAGCGCCTGGGTGCGATAGGCGGCGAAAATGCCGTAGCCAAAGGGGACAGCCAGGCAGGGGAGCAGCAGCTGCATAGCCTTTACCACCGAGCCGTTGATATCGCTGCGGTGGAAGTGGCTGCCGTTGAGGCTGTAAACCAGCAGGATCCCTGCGAAGATGGCCACAAGTACGCCGCAAATCACAGCAAGAACGCCGGCTTCCTTACGCAGCTGCCGGATCTGCTCCGCCAGCGGGGCAGGGCAGGCGCTCAGGTCGGTAGTCTGCCGCAGCCGCCGCAGAGGCAGCTCCGGGGGAATCCGCACCGGCTCTTTGGAAGAAAGGGGCAGCAGCCAATGCAGCAGCAGCCCGCCGGCGATCAGCGCCAGACAGAGGTACACCACCGGGGCAATGGGGCGGAAGGCCTGGGCCACCGCTTCCCGGGAGTAGGGCTGGTCACCGCTTAAGTATATTTTCAGGCAGCCGCCCATCAGACACAGCCCGGCAGCCACCGAGCCGACACCGGTGGCAATGCCCCAGATCCTGAGGACACGGGCTTTTTGTTGGTTGGTCATAATTTCGCCTCCAAGGGACAGAATCTTACAATTTACTATAACATACTTTTTCCCAAAAGTAAATGCGAAAGGGCGGCGGCGGGGGAGAGAAATGCGGAAAAAGCTTTGGAAAGAGAACCGCTTTCCTGCGGAAAATCCTTGCAATTATTGGCAAAATACGATATAATATTAGAACCTATGCAGACTTTTGCCCACGGCTCGATCCCGCCGAAAGGCGGCTTCCGGCTTTGGCGTAAAAGGGTTTGAAATTCCCGGGAGAAAGGCGAAAAACACATGAATAAAAAGAAGCGTCTGAATGTATCTAAGCTGACAGTGGCTCTCTTGCTGGCAGCGGCGCTGGTGCTTGGCGTAGTGGCGATGCCCCGCGTGCAGGCGACCGGCTATCAGGCATCCTATGTCAGTCCGCTGGAAGAGTCTGTTGAAGTGGACTATACCCAGTATCTGAACGAGGCGGTCATGTTCCGGCTGCCGGAGGGTGTCAGCAGCGATACCGAGATTTCTGTAATTGTCCGGCTGGAAGGCGCAGGCATCTATGATGCCTGGGAAGCCTCCGCCAAAAAGGAAAGCCTTGCCCAGTTTTCTCAGGGCAAGCAGGGCGATGCCATTCGTGCCGCCGTGCAGGCGGAGATGGAAGCCTGCCTGACCCGGCTCAGCCAGCAGGGCATCGAATACACCGCAGGCGAGACCTATGACACTCTGCTGCGGGGCTTTGAGATCCTCATTCCTGCCGACCGCTACGCCGACACCGTCAAGGCTCTTGGCAGCGGCTGCCGGGCCATCATCGGTGAGGCCTACCGGCGTTCTGAGACCCAGCTGGTGGAAAACACCGTGAACATGTATCCCACCGGCATCTTCAACAGCGCCGACTCCGGCTACGACGGCTCCGGCATGGTGGTTGCCGTGCTGGATACGGGTCTGGACTCCAATCATACCGCCTTCTCCGTAGAGAACTTCACCTCCACCCATCTGGGTCTGAGCTATGAAGATGTGGCGGCGGTGGTGTCCCAGACGGCTGCCAACCGGCTCTCCGGCGGCCTGACGGTAGACGATGTGTACATCAACGAGAAAGTTCCCTTCGGCTACGACTACGCCGATAACGACCCCGATGTCTACTCCACCCACAATAACCACGGCACCCATGTTTCCGGCGTGATCGTGGGCAAGGACGATGTGATCACCGGCGTTGCCCCCAATGCCCAGCTGGTTTCCATGAAGGTGTTCTCCGATGTGGTAGACACCGCCCGTACGGCATGGATCCTTGCGGCGCTGGAAGACTGCGTGGTTCTGAATGTGGATGTGGTCAATATGTCCCTTGGCACTGCCTGCGGCTTCAGCCGGGAGAGTGACGAGGAATCTGTTGGCGAGATCTACGACAAGCTGCGTCAGGCAGGCATCAGCCTGGTGGTAGCGGCGTCCAACAGCTACTCCTCGGCCTATGGCTCCGAGAAAAACGGCAACCTTGGCCTGACTTCCAACCCCGACACCGGCACGGTAGGTTCTCCCGGTACCTACGCCGGCACACTGTCGGTTGCCTCCATCAACGGCGTGGAGACCCCCTATATCCTCTATAACGATACCATTATCTATTTCGAAGAATCCACCAACGGCACCAGCAAGGAAAACGAGTTCTGCCAGACCCTTCTGGGAGACAAGGACTCCATCGAGCTGGAGTATGTGGTAGTTCCCGGCGTAGGCCGTACCGCCGACTATACCGGTCTGGATGTGACCGGCAAGATCGCGCTGGTTCGCCGCGGCTCCAACACCTTTGAAGAAAAGGCGGTTATCGCCGAGGCCCAGGGCGCAGCCGGTATCATTATCTACAACAATGTTTCCGGCGAGATCAAGATGAATGTGGGCGATGCCAAGCTGGCGGTCTGCTCCATCACCCAGGACGACGGCGAGATGCTGGCAGCCCAAGGCGGCGGAAAGCTGACCATCAGCAAGAGCCAGACCTCCGGCCCGTTCATTTCCGACTTCTCCTCCTGGGGCCCCTCTCCCAGCCTGCAGATCAAGCCGGAAATCACCGCCCATGGCGGCAACATCCTTTCTTCCGTAACCGGCGGCTCCTATGACCGCCTTTCCGGCACCTCCATGGCTTGTCCCAATCTGGCAGGCTTCGTGATCCTGCTGCGGCAGTATGTGGTGGAGAATTTCCCGGAGATCGCCGATGACAATGTCCGTGTGGGCGCGATGGTCAACTGCCTGATGATGTCCACCGCCGATATCGCCAACAATGTCAACGGCCTGCCCTATTCCGTAAGAAAGCAGGGCGCAGGTCTGGCGAACCTGATGAACGCCATTCACACCCCCGCCTATATCACCACCTATAACGCCGACGGCAGCGCCATGGACAAGACCAAGCTGGAGCTGGGGGACGATCCCGACTGTACCGGCGTGTATAACATGAAGTTCACCGTTCAGAACTTCGGCAGCAGCCAGCTGAGCTATGAGCTGGGCTGGTATGTGATGACCGAAGGTGTCAGCGACACCAAGACCAACGCCGGCGAAAAGACCGTCACCGAGGCCGCCTACATTCTGGAGGGCGCCAAGGTAGAGGCCTCCGGCTCCTGCGTAGAGGGCGGCAAGATCACCGTTCCCGCCGGCGGCAAGGCCGATGTGCAGGTGACTATCACCCTCAGCGATGCCGACAAGGCTTACCTCAACGAGTCCTTTGAAAACGGCATGTATGTGGAAGGCTTCCTGACGCTGAAGGCCCTTTCCGGCACGGATGTGAACCTGAGCGTTCCTTACCTTGCCTACTACGGCGACTGGACGGTTGCGCCCCTGTTCGACCTGGACTACTTCGAAACCAACGCCGATGAGCTGGACGATTCCATCGCGGTAGAAGACAAGACTCTGGCCGATGCCTACGCCAGCCGACCCGTCGGCGGTGTGATGGATGACTATGTCAGCTTCCTTGGCAGCTACTACTTCCTGCAGGACCCCAGCGACATGGTCATCTCCGCCAGCCGGGACTACATTGCCCTTTCCAATCAGGTTGGAACCATCCACAGCCTGCGGTTTGTCTGGGCAGGCCTGCTTCGCAACGCGGAGCGCATCGAGATCACCATCACCAACGATGCCACCGGCGAGGTGGTGTATGAAACGGTGGATACCCAGGTCCGCAAGTCCTATGGCGACGGCGGCTCCATTTATCCTGCCAATGTGGAGATCGAGTTTGATGCCTCTGAGCACAATCTGATGAATAACTCCGAGTACACCGTCCGTCTGGTGGGCTATCTGGACTATGGCAATGGCGGTCTGGAGACCAACGAGAAGAATGTGTTCGAATTCCCTCTGGTCATCGACTTTGAAGCCCCCACCGTTACCGATGTGTCCTACTACTATGAGTACGACAAGACTCTGGAGAAGAACCGGCTCTATGCCAAGGTGGATATCTACGATAACCACTACGCCATGGCTGCCCAGCTGGGCTATGTGACCAACAGCACCGACAGCGACGGCAACGCCGCCATCGAGCTGAAGGCCTTTGAGCAGTTCCTGACCCCGATCTACTCCCAGCGCGACAGCGTGACCACCGTCACCTTCGAGCTGACCGACTACCTCTACACCATCAAAGATAACAGCATCAAGGGCAATGCCTTTGTGCTGACCTGCTACGACTACGCCCTGAACTACGCCAGCTTTGAAATCGGCCTGCCCGATGAATATGTAGACTTCTATTTTGACTCTTTGGAAGAGGGCCTGACCCTCAGCCCCAACGAGGTCTACACCCTGGAGCCGCTGGTATACCCCGACAGCCAGTGGGCCGAGCTTCTGGAGTTCACCTCCTCCCGTTCCAGCGTGGTTCGGGTGGTGAACAACAAGCTGGTGGCGGTTTCCTCCGGCAATGCCGTTATCAAGGTTCGCGACCCCGCCTCCGGCAAGAGCATGACCTTCAAGGTTACGGTTCTGAAGGAAGGGGACGAGGGCTACCGCCGCTTCGATAAGCCTGTTGCCGATGTATTCCGGCTGGATGGCTATCAGACCGGCAAGGCCTTCTACATGGTATCCAGCTCCGATAAGGAACTGGGCGATACCGGCGACACCCGCTTCTTTGAGGGCAACTACAGCCTGTCCATGTACCCCTCGGAATCTGTCCGGCTGAACCACATTCTCAGCGCCTATTTCCCGGGTGATACCGAGGTTGCCTACGAATCCAGCAACGAGAGCATCGTGAAAGTGGATGACTACGGCAATGTCACCGCCGTAGCCGAGGGCTTTGCCTCGGTAACGGTGAAGCTGATGATGGACGGCAAGAACACCTACTATTCCGAGTCCGTCACCGTGGAGGTCAAAGACCCCTATGTGACCAACGGCGCGATCCTGACCCATTACTACGGCAACGGCGGTCTGGTCTCCATTCCCGCCGATCTGTCGCTGACGGAGATCGGCAGCTTCGCCTTCTCCAACTTCGATTATGTGCAGAAGACCGAAGAAGAAATGGCCTTCGATGACGCGGAGATCATGAAGCAGTGGTACATCGGCGAATCCACTATTACCAAGGTAGTGATCCCCGAGGGCGTGGAGAAAATCAACGCCTACGCCTTTGCGAACCTCAGCGCGCTGGAAGAGATCGTGCTGCCCTCTACCCTGGAAGCCATTGAGTACGGCGCGTTCTACGGCTGTACCTCTCTGGAAAAAATCACCTTCAGCGCAGAGAACAACCTGAAGATCATCAGCCAGAACGCCTTTGAAAACTGCGACCTGCAGGGTACGCTGGAGCTGCCCTCCGCCTGCGTGATCTCCAACTATGCCTTCGCCGGCAACCGGGATCTGAAGGCGCTGGTGACCTCCGACAGCCTGCTGTCCATCGGCGAGTATGCCTTCGCAGGCTGCAAGAAGCTGGAGGATGTGACCATCACCGCCAGAAAGGTCAAATACGGCGCTTACGCCTTCACCGGCTGCGAAAGCCTGAAGAGCTTCTATGTCAACGCCGCTGTTCTGCCGGAGGGTATGTTCTACGAGTGCGACATTCTGGAGTCCGTGACTGTGGGCCCCGATGTCAACGATATCGGAGAATTCGCCTTCCGGGATACCAAGATCGCCTCCTTCACCGTAGAAGAGGGCAACCGGGCCTATAAGGCCGGCAAGGCCGCCTGGATTCTTTCGGCGGACGGCAAAACGCTGGTGGCGCTGGCTCCCAGCATTACCGGCGATGTGACCGCCGCCACCATCGGCGGCGCCCAGGTCACCGCCCTTGCCAAGGGCGCCCTGTCCGGCAATACCGAGATCACCTCTGTGAGCCTGCCCGGTGTTACCGCAGTAGGCGAGTATGCGCTGGCTTCTTCCGACAGCCTGACCCGGGTAGAGCTGGGCGTGCTGACGGATATCGGCGACTATGCCTTCTTCGAAACCCCCATTACCCAGCTGCCTGCCTTCGGCGCCGATGCGGTGATCGGCAAGTACAGCTTCTCTCACACCGCCCTGACGGAAGTTACCATTCCCGACGGCATGGTCATCGGCGAGGGCGCGTTCTCCGAGTGCGCCAAGCTGGAAACGGTGACCATCGGCAACGGCGTCACCCTTGGCGACTACGCCTTCTTTACCGACAAGGATCATGCCTTCCAGGTAGAGAGCTACACCGAAAACGGCAAGCGCTACTTCTACTATGAGTTCGCCACCGCCCTGCAGTCGCTGACCATCGGCAGCGATGTCACCATCGGCAAAAACGCCTTTGTGAACGCCGCCAGCCTGGAGACTGTCACCCTGGGCGAAAATGCCAAGATCGGCTACATGGCCTTCTATAATAACAGCAGCCTGAAGGAGATCGACCTTTCCAAGGCCGCGGTGATCGAAGACTATGCCTTCTCCGGCGATGTGTACTACGCCTGCCTGGACGACAGCATGAACGAAGCCGCTGTCAGCCCCGATGGCTACTACATCTACACCTACCATGCCCCGGCGCTGGAAACTGTGGATGTTTCCTCCGCCGAAAGCATCGGCGCCTACGCCTTTGCCTACTGCCGCGACCTGCGGGAGGTTACCCTGAATAGCGCCATTAGCCGGATTCCCGAGTATGCCTTCGCCGGCTGCGTGGCCCTGCAGAGTATTGACCTCAGCGCCGTCAAGCAGGTAGATGCCTATGCCTTTATGGAGTCCGGCCTGCCTGCCGCCCACCTGACTTCCGCCGAAACCGTTGGCGACTACGCCTTTGTCAACAACGCTTCTCTGACGGATCTGGCGCTGAACGCCGCCGGAACTGATCTGGGTGAGGGCGCTTTCGCCTACTGCGAAGAGCTGACCGGCGCGAAGGCTCTGGAAGCGGCCAAAAACATCGGCGCCTACGCCTTTGCCTACACCGCCATTACCGAGGCAGACCTGTCCGGCGCGGTTTCCATCGGCGACCACGCCTTCCTGAAGGAAACGGTAACTCCCTTCCGGCTGACGCTTGGCAACGCCCTGGAGCAGTTGGGGGACAATCCCTTCGCCATGTGCCGGCTGGAGCCGCTGACCGTTTCTGAAACCGTCAGCTTCAACGGCGTGGACTACACCGAAAACGCCGCCACCTTTACCATCAGCGATACCGTGCTGGTGGTAGACGGCTCGCTGTACTGCGTGGTGGATAACGGCGGTCTGGAGCTGATCGCCTACGCCGGCAGCGACCTCGCCAATGTAAAACTGGCTGACAACACCGTGCGTATCACCTCCTACGCCTTTGCCGGCGCCGATGTGCAGATGGTGACCCTGCCCTATACAGTCGAAGCCATCGGCCACAAGGCCTTCTTCGGCTGCGACAAGCTGACCTGCGTGGTCTTCCGCAGCTTCAACGCCCCCACGCTGGAAGAGGAGTTCGATCCTACCTACTACGAAAGCCTCCAGCATATCCCCGGCACCGGCGAATTCGGCACTTACCCCGATTACGACGGCACCGAGGTGACCATCACCGGCATGGGCCTGATCCCCTACTTTATGTGGAACTCCACCGACGGGCTGTACCACAATGTATTCTACGGCGCCAACTTCCTGGACTATGTGGGCTATGTGGAAAACAAGCTGACCATGGTTCGTCCCGCCAACGGCCGCAACTACGATTCCTATATCTACGGTCAGTATTTCGACCTGACGGTGGACGGCGCTTCCGCTGCCGACGATGTGACCCTGGCAGCCATCGCCGCCATCAACGCCATTCCCGACCGGGTGTCTTATGAGGAGCGGGCCATTGTAGAAAACGCCCGCAGCCTGTACAGCCGCATTGCTACCACCGAGCAGCAGGCACTGGTCACCAACTATGCGGAGCTGGTTTCCGCCGAGCAGAGAATCACCGCCCTGACCCCCACCGAGGAGCCTCCCGCAGAGCAGATTCCCGATGAAACGGAAGCAAACGGAACCCTTGGCCTGCTGGCAGGTCTGGGCAGCCTGCTGCTGATCGGCGGCGGCGCCACCCTGTTCGCCGGACGGAAGCCCAAGAAGAAGGAAGCTGCTCCGGAAGTCCCGGAAGAAGCCAACGACGGTCAGCCCGGTGAGGACACCGAAACCACCGAATAATCGACTGAATCCCCGGGACATCCCGTCCCGGGGGTGAGGAGAAAGATCAGAAGGGAAGATGCGCCTGATATGAAACTGAAAATCAAAGCCATCGCCATGGTTTTGCTGATGCTGAGTGTTGTGCTGGCAGCCGGCTGCAGCGCGGAGGAATCTCCCTACGCCCGCAACGATGCCCAAGGCTATAACATCAGCATCAAGTACGATGCCAACGGCGGTGTCTTTACCACCAATACTTCCGTGATCGTGGATACCTATCATCCGGATCAGCTGCCGAAAGACGGCAGCGGCAACGCCCAGATCGCGCTGCTGGCACCGGATAACGCCCTGCGGGGCAACGATGCCTTCACGGCCGTAAAGAACGGCTGCTTCCTTGCAGGCTGGTATGCCCAGCGCGATGAAGCGCTGGATGCCGAGGGCAACACCGTTTACACCTATTCCCAGCCCTGGGATTTTGCTGCCGACACCCTGACGGTAGACCTGAACCAGAGCCACACCGCCGCCGAGCCGGTGCTTACGCTGTACGCAGCCTGGGTGCCGTTGTTTGAAGTGGCTGTGTACGACCGTTCTACCGGAGAGTATCTCGACAGCTACACCTTCCAGCCGGATAACGCAGAGCCCATTCAGCTGCCGGCGTGGAACAAGGAAACCGGCGCTATTGAAATGTACCGGTTCCCGGAAAAGTCCGGCTGCACCTTCAGCGCCCTGTATCTGGATTCCGAGGGAACGCAGGCTGTCACCGGCGAGACCCTCAGCCACCCCGGCACAGTTGACTATGCCACCGGCACGGCGGAAAACACCTGCCTGAAGGTATATGCCGACTATCTGGAAGGGGAGTGGTTCCATATTT
The DNA here is from genome assembly GCA_045532755.1 of Faecousia sp. Taxonomy (GTDB): domain Bacteria; phylum Bacillota; class Clostridia; order Oscillospirales; family Oscillospiraceae; genus Faecousia. Next base: position 7,694 of record JAZSGN010000045.1, on the reverse strand, counting down.
ACACTGCCCAGCAGTTCGCGGACAACGCCAGCGTAAAGGGCAGCTATGTGATCCACAGCGATCTGGACTTCTCGGAAGTCAACTGGCCCACCTCTTTTATGCATGGCAACTTCAGCGGCACCATTGAGGGCAACGGCTTCCGCTTTACAAACATCCACCTGACCCAAACCAATAACTCCAAGGTAAACACCGGCCTGTTTGGCTATCTCACAGAAAATGCGAAGATCACCGATGTTACCTTCGAAAATGTGACCCTTACCATTCAGGGCGGCACCCGTGTGGCAGGCAGCTGCTACGGTCTGGTTGCCGGCAGCGTATCGTCGGATGCGGCGCTGTCCGGTCTGGCTGTGAAGAGCAGCCGGATCCTCATCGACTCCGCCTGCTATTTCGGCGTGAACGACTATGTCATCGGCCTTGTGTGCGGCATGGGCAGCATTCCCGGCGTAGACCCGGCGGAAATTGCCTGCGAAGCCACCGGCGATGCACCTGAAACGGTCCACATTACTGTAAGCGATCAAACGGTAGCGGTTGAAATCGCTGCCGGCTAATCAATAAACAACCCAAAGGAGCGTAGCTATGAAAAAAAGATTGATTTCCATTCTTCTGTGCATGGTGATGTGCATGGGTATGGCCGCCACCTTCGCCGGCTGCGGCGGCGGTGCCGATGTAGATGCCTTTGTCATCATGACCGACCAGCTGGACGGTCTGTTTAACCCCTTCTTCTCCACCTCTGCGGCGGACGGCACCATTGTCGCCATGACCCAGATCGGCATGCTGGCATCCAAGTATGTGAACGGAGAAGTAGAAGTTGCCTACGGCGACAACGAAGCGGTTGTGGTTAAAGACTACGATATCGTAGAAAACGCCGACGACACCACTACCTATACCTTCGTGCTGAAAAACGGCATCCTCTTCTCCGACGGTCACCCCCTGACCATGGAAGACGTGCTGTTCAACTACTATGTCTATCTGGACCCGGTGTACACCGGCTCCAACACCCTGTACTCCACCGACATTGTGGGTCTGTCTGAGTACCGCACCCAGACCGTCGGCTCCGCCTCCGGCGACAGCGACAACCTGATCTCTTCTCAGGCTTCCACCAGAGCCCGGGCCAGAATCAACGAGCTGGTGAACCTGTTCAATGCCCAGCTGAAGGCCTCCTCCACCAACGAGGTGGACTACGAGACCATGAAGGCTGCCATTCAGGCCCACTCCGTCAGCGCCGGCTACAAGTCTGCCATCTCCAACGATCCTTCCGAAGTCAGCAGCCAGAACCTGCTGGAGGACTATGAGAATGCCCTGAAGCTGTTCAAGGAAGAGCTGGAAACCGACTACCTGAGCGCTCAGGAGTCCTATATTGACGAGCCCTATAAGTCCCACAGCGAGTTCGCCGATGAGATCTTCTGCTTCATGTACACCGAAGGCTATGTGGAAGTGGACTACGCCGAGGGCGCCGATGGCAAGATCGACCGCACCACCATCGAAAAGCTGACCAAGCTCTATCCCGAATCCATTACCACCAAGGAAGCCGCTGTGGACTACATCTACAAGGATAAGATCGCCCGTGAGCTGAACATTATCCTGCAGTACTGGGCCACCGCCGCCACCCTGACCACCGACTACACCGCCAAGGCCAAGGAAGTCATTCTCCATGAGAATGTGGCTGACGACGGCTCTCTGGCTGTTTCCAACATCTCCGGCATCGTATCTCTGGGCCACACCGACAAGGCCGGCTCTGTGATCACCGTCAACGGCACCGACTACACCGTTGCCTCCGCCCACAATGCCGACGGCACCGTTGCCAACGCGGGCGAGTACGATGTGCTGCAGATCACCATTAAGGGCATCGACCCCAAGGCCATCTGGAACTTCGCCGTTACCGTAGCGCCCCAGCACTACTACGGCGAAGGCAGCTCCGTGGGCGTGGACATCGCCAACAACCGGTTCGGCGTCGAGTTCGCCAGCTTTGACTTCATGACCGATGTGATCCAGTCCACCCGCAACATCAAGCTGCCCATGGGCGCCGGCGCCTACAAGGCTACCGACAGCGAAAACGGCGACACCCCCTCCGAAAGCAGCTTCTACATCAACAACGTTGTCTATTTCAAGGCCAACGAGCACTTCACCACCGTAGGTGAGGGCATCGAAAACGCCAAGATCGAGAAGATCCGCTACCAGATCGTCTCCTCCAACAACGCCATTGCAGCCCTCGAAAGCGGCACGGTCCACTATATCTCCCCCTCTCTGACCACCGATAACTACGAGAAGCTGGAGAACCTGAAGTCCAAGGGCATGGTCACCATTACCACCGACCAGCTGGGCTACGGCTACATCGGCGTTAACTCCGCCAAGATCACCGACATCAACCTGCGTAAGGCTATTCTGTGCTCCATGAACACCTCTCTGGCGCTGGACTACTACCGCGCCGGTACGGCTTCCCAGATTTACTGGCCCATGTCCATGGTTTCCTGGGCATACCCCAAGGGACCCGATGCCACCGACAACGGCTTCGACTATCCCCAGCTGGGCAACTGGAGCAAGGAGATCGCCATCAACAACATCGAAAGCTACATGCAGGAAGCCGGCGTCAGCGCCGGTGACAGCCAGCTGAAGGTCACCTTCACCATCGCCGGCTCCTCCCTGCAGGATCACCCCACCTACAAGGTATTCCGTGATGCCGCCGCTCTGCTGAATGAGCTGGGCTGGGATGTGGAAGTTGTCTGCGATACCCAGGCTCTGACCAAGATCAACACCGGCTCTCTGGAAGTCTGGGCTGCTGCCTGGTCCTCCGCTCTGGACCCCGACCTGTATCAGGTCTACCACAAGGATTCCTCCGCTACCTCCACTCTGGCCTGGGGCTACAACTACCTGAAGACCAGCGGCACCGCCGAGGAACTGGATATCCTCGATGAGCTGAGCCAGCTGATCGACGATGCCCGCTCCACCAACGATCAGTCCGTCCGCGCCGCGCTGTATCAGGATGCCATGGAGCAGATCCTGGAGCTGGCCATCGAGCTGCCCGTTTACCAGAGAAGCGTGCTGTATGCCTTCAACTCCAATGTGATCAATGCCGACAGCCTGCCCTCCGCCTCCGAAATGAACCCCTATTCCTCTCCTCTGGATCGCATCTGGGAAATCGAATTTGCCGGTTAAGCTTCGGAGTGACCTATGTTTAAGTATATTGTAAAACGAATCGCCCTTGCGATCCTCATTCTGCTGGGCGTTTCCATGATTATTTACTTCCTCATCCGGTTGATGCCCGTTGATTTTATTCAGGATAAGATCAACGCCATCAATCAGGGCGGCGCAACCGTTAGTGAGGAAACGGTACAAGCCATGTATACCATGTACGGGCTGGGGGACAACAGCTTTATGGGCATTTTGAAGGGTTACTTCAACTGGCTCAAGGCGTTGGCCAGATTTGATCTTGGCACCAGCTTCGTATACGGTATCCCCGTGGCGGATGTGATCGTAGAACACATGGGCATTTCCTTCGGAATCGCTCTGGTGGCTACCATTTTCGAGTTCATGATTGCCATCCCTCTGGGTATCACCGCCGCCACCCACCAGTACAGCCTGCGGGACTATGTGGTCACCATTCTGGTGATGATCGGTATCTCGCTGCCGTCCTTCTTCTTTGGCAATATGCTTAAGGACTTCTTTGCCCTGAAGCTGGGCTGGTTCCCGGCTTCGGGTCTGGTGAACGCCACCATGTCCTACACCGGCATCGACCTGCTGATCGACTATGCCCGGCACATGTTTATCCCGGTGCTGACCATCGTGATCCTGAGCATCGGCGCCAGAATGCGTATGACCCGTACCAATATGCTGGAGGTGCTCAACTCCGATTACATCCGCACCGCCCGGGCCAAGGGCCTGAAGGAGCAGGTGGTCATCAACAAGCACGCCTTCCGCAACACCCTGATCCCCCTGGTCACCTCTCTGGCGGGCCTGCTGCCCAGCTTGTTCTCCGGCGCGATCATCACCGAGCAGGTCTTTGACCTGCCCGGTATCGGCAACATCGCGCTGGATGCCATGAACCGGGGCGACATCCCCTTCATCATGGGCTACAATATGTTCCTGGCACTGCTGAGTGTCGTGGGCGTTCTGCTTGCGGACCTGATGTACGCCGTTGTAGACCCCAGAGTAAAACTTGAGTGAGGAGGCGCGAGATGGAAGAAATTACCACCCTGGAAAATCCCCAAACCGCAGATACCGAAGCGCCTCTGGATAAAAATGTGCGGCTCATGTCTCCCACCCGTATGGTGGTGCGGCGGTTCTTCCGCAGCAAGCTGAGTATCGTGGGCCTGATCATGGTGATCAGTCTGTTCCTGTTCAGCTTTGCCGGCCCGCTGGTGTACACCCGCTGGGGCGAGATCGAGCTGGACGAAAGCGGAAAAACCGAGTACGCAACCGCCCAGACCACCTATACCGTCAACGGCGTGGAGTACACCCTCCGCCAGACTACCGAAACCTACTTAAAGGATAATTTCCTTGCGCCCCCCTCTGCCGAGCATATCCTCGGCACCGACAACGAGGGCTACGATATTTTCGTGCGCCTGATGTACGGCGGCAGAATTTCCCTGATCGTCAGCTTTCTGGCGGTGTTCCTGATCACCGTTCTGGGCGTGATCATGGGCGGCATCGCCGGCTACTTCGGCGGCGCCATCGATAATATCATCATGCGTCTGTGCGATATTCTGATCTGCCTGCCCGGCGTGCCGATTTTGCTGATCATTTCCACCATTCTGGATGCCTCGGATGTGGATGCCAAGTACCGCATCTACCTTCTGATGATCTACCTGACCTTCATTTCCTGGCCCGGCACTGCCCGGCTGGTCAGAGGCCAGATCCTCTCCCTGCGGGAGCAGGAGTATATGGTGGCGGCGGAAGCCATGGGCTATTCCACCTTCCGCAAGATATTCAAGCATCTGGTTCCCAATGTCATGCCCCAGCTGATTGTGCAGATGAGCCTGAGTCTGGGCAGCATGATCCTCTATGAAGCAACCCTGTCCTACCTGAATCTGGGCGTAAAAGCCCCCTATGCCGCCTGGGGTACGATGATCAACATCATCTCCACCAATCAGGATATCCTGCAGCACCATTTGAATGTGTGGGTGCCTGCGGGCGTGTGCATCGTCATCGCCGTGCTGGGCTTCAACTTCGTGGGCGACGGCCTGCGGGATGCCCTTGATCCGAAAGCGAGGAGATGACTATGGGAATTTTTACAGGTAAGAAAGAACCCCGTAAGGCCGGCTACCTTTCCGGCAAGGAGATCCGTGCCATTGCCAAGGAAAACAAAAAGGTGATGGCCCGGCTGGAGGCCTATAAATACCGCAAGGCCGAGGAATCGGAATTCCTCACCCAGATGCGCTCCGACGAGAACATTCTGGAGATCGATGACCTGCACACCTACTTCTTTACGGAGCAGGGCGTTGTGAAGGCGGTCAACGGCGTGTCCTTTGATGTTCCCAAGAACGCCACCGTAGGCATTGTAGGCGAATCCGGCTGCGGCAAGAGCGTTACCAGTATGTCGGTCATGCGGCTGCTGCAGGGTCCTCAGGGCCAGATCTTCTCCGGCGAGATCCGCTTCCGGGCCTATGATGCCAAGCGGGATGCCAAGGGAAACCCCATTCTGGATGCCGATGGCAAGCCGGAAATGGAAGAAAAGGTCTATGACATCGCGAAAATGCCCATCCACGAGATCCACCGGATCCGGGGTCAGCAGATCGCCATGATCTTCCAGGAGCCCATGACTTCCCTGAACCCGGTGTTCACCATCGGTCAGCAGCTGGACGAGGTCACCTTTATCTTCAACGCCAAGGCCACCAAGGAAGAGGCGAAGGCCAAGTCCATCGAGATGCTGAATCTGGTGGGCATTGCCATGCCGGAGCGGGTCTACAACGCTTTCCCCCATGAGCTTTCCGGCGGTATGCGCCAGAGAGTGATGATCGCCATGGCGCTGGCAGCCAATCCCCGGCTGATCATTGCCGATGAGCCTACCACCGCGCTGGATGTTACCATTCAGGCCCAGATTCTGGACCTGCTGCGGGAGCTGAAGACCAAGATCGATGGCTCCATCATGCTCATCACCCACGATCTGGGCATCATTGCCGAGATGGCGGACTATGTGGTGGTCATGTATGCCGGCCGGATCATTGAAAAGGGTACGGTGCGGGAGATCTTCCACAACCCCATGCACCCCTATACCATCGGCCTGCAGAAGTCCAAGCCCACCCTGCAATCCGACAGCGACACCCTGTTCAACATCCCCGGCAATGTTCCCAACCCCATCAATATGCCGAATCACTGCTATTTCAAGGAGCGCTGCAGCCAATGCACCGGCAAATGCAGCGGCGAGTACCCCGGCATGATTCAGGTAAGTCCCACCCACTTTGTGGCCTGCCACTTGTACGAAGAGGAGAACGGAAATGGCTGAAGAGAATAGAACCCCCGATATGGCCGCCGTACCCTACGACGACGCGGCAGAAGAAGCAAAGTTTCTGGAAAAGCGCCGGCAGCAGATCGAGCAGGACCGGCAGAAGCCCTTTGACCCCGATGCGATTCTGGAGGTTCGCCACCTGCGTAAGTGCTTCCCTCTGAAGAAGACCCTGATGGGCAAGGTGACCTCCGAGCTGATCGCGGTGGACGATGTGTCCTTCAAGCTGTACCCCGGCGAAACTTTGGGTATCGTAGGCGAGTCCGGCTGCGGCAAGACTACCATGGGCCGCGCCATTTTGAAGCTGCACCAGCCCAGCGGCGGCCAGATCATCTTTGACGGCCAGGATATTACGAACTATACCTCCGCCCAGATGCGCCCCATCCGCAAGCAGATGCAGATCATCTTCCAGGACCCCTATTCCTCGCTGCCTCCCAGAAGCACCGTCGGCGGTATTCTGTCGGAGCCGGTGGAGGTCCATAACATCGTTCCCAAGGATCAGGTGAAGGAATATGTTCTGAACCTGATGGACCGGTGCGGCTTGCGGGATTATTACTACGAGCGCTATCCCCATGAATTCTCCGGCGGTCAGCGGCAGCGCATCTGCATTGCCCGGGCGCTGTCGGTGAATCCCAAGCTGGTGATCTGCGACGAGCCGGTATCGGCGCTGGATGTGTCCATTCAGGCCCAGATCATCAACCTGCTGAAGGAGCTGCAGCGCTCCATGAACCTGACCTATGTGTTCATTTCCCACGATCTGAGCGTGGTCAAGTTCATTTCGGATAAGATCGGCGTTATGTATCTGGGCTCTATGGTGGAGTTCGGCACGAAGGAGAACATTTTCAGCAATCCTCTGCATCCTTACACCAAGGCGCTGTTCTCTGCCATTCCCCATCCCGACCCGGATGAGAAGATGAACCGGATCGTGCTGAAGGGCGATATTCCGTCCCCTGCCAATCCCCCCAAGGGCTGCCGCTTCCACACCCGCTGCCCCTATGCCAGGGAGGTCTGTAAGCACATTCCTCCCCAGTATACCGAGGTGGAGCCGGGTCACTTTGCAGCCTGCCATCTGCTGACTGAGGAATAATATGGCAAAGAAGAAAAAGGAACGGATCACCTATATCGATGACGGCAGGACCGTTGCGGATATGTCAAATGTAACCGGCTCCCGGCTTACAAACCGCAATCCCTACCGACCCAGACCCAAGGTGAAGGATGTGCTCAGCACCTATTTCGGCGCTGTGAAAATGATGTT
>JAZSGN010000007.1:0-21891 GCA_045532755.1 Faecousia sp. | reverse complement strand
AGGGCATCATCCGCTACATGAATAACCACACCGCCCTGATCCGGGTGCCGGAACACACGGCGGACAGGCTCCGCCGGGTTTTGCAGGCCCGGGCGGCTCTCGTCCAGGAAACCGGGGAGGAGCCGGAGGAAGGGGAGATCGCCGAAAAGTGCGGCTACACCCCGGAACGGGTCCGGCAGCTTCTGGCGCTGAACCCGGAAATCTGCTCCCTGGATGCCCCTGCCGGTGAGGATGCCACCCTGGGTATGCTGCTGGAGGACCGTTATTCCCTGGCACCCCAGGAGGAACTGGTTCGCCAGGAGCTGAAGCAGACCCTGGAACAGCTTCTGGATATGCTGACGGATCGGCAGCGGACGGTGCTGCGGCTCCACTTCGGCATGGAGGACGGCACCTGCCATTCTTTGGAGGATATCAGCATCCGCTTCGGCGTGTCCAAGGAGCGGATACGCCAGATCGAACGACAGGCCATGGACCGGCTGCAAAAGCTGGGCGCCAACCTGGGTTTGGAGGATTTTTTGGAATGAATTGGGAAATTACCTTTGAAGAAAGCCCCTGGGGGGCTTTTCTGGATACCCTGCGGTCCGGCAGCACCCTGTCCGCTTCCCGGCTTCTGGCCCTTACGGAAGGGGAAGGGGAGGAAGAACTGGAAGAGGCCTTCCGGGAGCTGGAGGACCGGCAGATCACCCTGTCCGTTGATGACCTGCCCAAGGACTACGGCAGCGGCAGCCTGGAGCAGCGGCTCCGTTTGGAAGAAAAACTGGTGAAAACCGGCAGACTCCTGGAAAACCTGGAAGAAAATGACCCTCTGGGGCTGTACCTTCGGGAGCTTGCCGGAACCCCGGCGGCAGGAGATCCCCAGCTTCTGGCGGAAGCGGCCCTTGCCGGGGATGAAACCGCTCCGACAAGGCTTGCCAATGTCTGCATGTCCCTGGCCCTTGAGGCGGCTTACGCCATGACGGGCCGTGGGGTGCTGCTGCTGGACCTCATTCAGGAGGCAAGCCTTGGCCTGTGGGAGGGTATTTTGAACTACCCCGGCGGCGATATTCTCAGCCACCTGGGCTGGTGGACCCGGCAGTATGCCGCCCGTGCGGTGACTGTCCAGGCCCGGCAGAGGGGTGTGGGCCAGAAAATGCGTGCCGGTATGGAAAAGCTCCGCCGGGCTGACCGGGAGCTGCTGACCCGTCTGGGCCGGAATCCTACCCTGGAGGAGCTGGCCGCGGAGCTGGGGGTCACGGTGGAGGAGGCGGAAGCCTACCGGGATACCCTCATCACCGCCTCGGCTCTGGCAAAGGCCAAGGCCCCCAAGGAACCGGAGCCGGAGGAAGAGGACCAAGCTGTGGAAAATACCGCTCTGTTCCAGAGCCGCCAGCGGGTGGCTGACCTGCTCTCCGGACTCTCCGAACGGGAAGCGAAGCTGCTGACCCTCCGCTTCGGCCTGGAAGGGGGACAGCCCCTCACCGCATTGCAGGCAGGCGAGCGGCTGGGCCTTACGGCAGACGAGGCGGTTGCTCTGGAAGCGGAAGCACTTGCCAAGCTTAGAAAAGGTTGAATTACAAATTACAAACTACGAATTACAAATGATTGTTTTTTCAGAAAAGTTGGGTTTATCGGTTTCATTTGTAACTTGTAATTTGTAATTATGAATTAAAAAACAGGAGTGTTTTATATATGCCGAAAACTGTAAACATTGCCATTGACGGGCCTGCCGGGGCCGGCAAGAGCACCATGGCAAAGCGTCTGGCGAAGGAGCTGGGCTATTACTACGTGGACACCGGGGCCATCTACCGCACCGTGGCCTATTTCCTGGATCTGCTGGGCATCAGCCCCAAGGACATTGACGGCGTCAGCCGCTACATCGACGAGCTCACCGTGGAGATCGAATATGACGAAACCGGGGCCCAGCACATGATCATGAACGGCATGGACGTGACAAACGATATCCGCACCCCGGACATTTCCATGAAGGCCAGCACCGTTTCCGCCCACGCGGTGGTCCGGGATATGCTGCTGGATCTGCAGCGTGACCTGGCAAAACGCCACAACGTGATCATGGACGGACGGGACATCGGCACCGTGGTGCTGCCCCGGGCAACGGTGAAGATCTATCTGACAGCCTCCGCGGAGGTTCGGGCCCAGCGCCGTTACGACGAAATGCTGGCCAAGGGTCAGAAGGCCGACTTTAATCAGGTGCTGAAGGATATTCAGCAGCGGGACTATCAGGATATGAACCGGCCCATCGCGCCTTTGAAGCAGGCCAAGGATGCCATTTTGGTGGATTCTTCCAATCTGGACATTGAAGGCGTTGTGGCAAAGATCAAGGCCCTTGCCGCCGAAAGGATTCCCCTATGAGCGTCACGGTAGCCAAAAGCGCCGGCTTCTGCTTCGGTGTGAACCGGGCGGTGGACCTGGTGGAAAAAGCTGCCGCGGAGGGCTGCCGGGTGGCAACGCTGGGACCCATCATCCACAACCGCCATGTGGTGGCGAAGTTTGAGAAGATGGGGGTTCAGGTGCTGCAGAAGCCGGAGGATGCCCAGCCGGGCATGACGGTGATCATCCGTTCCCACGGCGTATCCAAGGCGGTGTACGAGGCTCTGGGCAGCCGGGGCGTCAGCGTGATCGATGCCACCTGCCCCTTCGTAAAACGGATCCACGAGATCGTCAGAAAGGCGGAGGAACAGGGGCAGCTGCCCCTGATCATCGGCACGCCTTCCCACCCGGAGGTGGAGGGAATCGCCGGCTGGTGCCATAGCTGCCGGGTGTTCGATTCCCCCGAACAGCTGGAAAAGTGGGTGCAAAGCGGCGAAATTTCCCCCGATACTCCCATTTGCATGGTATGCCAGACCACATCTACCGAAGATTTGTGGAAAAAGTGCGTAAAAATTGCAAAAAAACAGTTTACTAACTTAAAAATATTTGATACAATATGCAAAGCAACTGAATTTCGGCAAAGCGAAGCGGCAAAATTGAGTTCAATTTGTCAGGCCATGGTCGTTGTAGGTGACACAAGCAGTTCCAACACAGGCCGTCTCGCCATGATTTGCCGGGAGCACTGCGGTAAGGTCGTGCTGGTGGATAACGCCACCGAGCTGGAACCGGACTTTTTCCGCGGTGTGGCTGATGTTGGAATCACGGCTGGTGCTTCGACACCGGCGTGGATTATAAAGGAGGTCAACAAGACTATGAGCGAAATTGTAAATGCTGATGTAATGCAGGAGGAAAGCTTTGCTGCGCTTCTCGAGCAGTCCATCAAGACTTTAAATACAGGAGATAAGGTCATCGGTACCGTCACCGGAATCGGCAACACCGAAGTCCAGGTAGACCTGGGCACCAAGCACGCCGGCTACATTCCCTACGATGAAGTTAGCGCTGATCCTTCTGTAAAGCCTGAGGATGTGCTGAAGGTTGGCGACGAGATCGAAGTTTTCGTAGTTCGCGTTAACGATCAGGAAGGCACTGTACAGCTCTCCAAGAAGAAGCTGGACGGCCTGAAGGTATGGGACGACATGGCGACCTATGCCGAAGAGAAGACCACCATCGAAGGTGTGATCACCGAAGAGAACAAGGGTGGCCTGGTATGCACCGTTAAGGGCATCCGCGTATTTATCCCCGCTTCCCAGTCCGGCGTTGCCAAGGGCGGCGACATGGCCGGTATGGTTGGCAAGACCGTGAAGCTGAAGGTGACCGAAGTCAACCGCGCTCGCCGCCGTGTGATCGGCTCTATCCGCGCCGTTACCTCCGAGGAGCGTAAGGCTGCTCAAGAGAAGATCTGGAGCGAGATCGAAGTTGGCGCTAAGTACCATGGCGTGGTCAAGTCCCTGACCTCCTATGGCGCATTCGTGGACATCGGCGGCGTTGACGGCATGGTTCACATCTCCGAGCTGAGCTGGAACCGCATCAAGAACCCCGCAGAGGTTGTGAAGGTTGGCGACGAGATCGACGTTTATGTCATCTCCTTTGACCCCATCAAGCACAAGATCTCTCTGGGCTACAAGACCGCTGAGATGAATCCCTGGAACCAGTTCATGACCAACTACAATGTTGGTGATGTGGTTACCGCTAAGATCGTCAAGCTGATGACCTTCGGCGCTTTCGCCGAGATCCTGCCCGGCGTTGACGGCCTGATCCACATCTCCCAGATCGCTGACCGCCGCATCGGCAAGCCCGAGGACGTTCTGGCCGAGGGTCAGGAAGTTCAGGTCAAGATCACCGAGGTGGACGCTGAGCACAAGCGCATCTCTCTGTCCATCCGCGCTCTGCTGGAGACTCCCGCCGAGACCGACGAAGAGCCCGCTGACGCTGAATAAGCTATCCCTACATACCGGGACCGACTTTTGCCGGTCCCGGTATTTTGGTTTGGAAGATACAGGAGGAAACCATGGTTAAGCATATTGTAATGTACACATTGAAAGAGGATGTGGATAAGGCTGCCGCAGTGAAGCTGATCGCTTCCGTGCTGGAGCCGCTGGTGGGCAAGATCCCCGGCCTGCTCCACATGGAGATCCGGCAGGCCTTTCAGGGCATGGACTATGCGCTGTATTCCGAGTTCGAGAGCCGGCAGGCTCTGGCGGACTATGCGGTGCATCCGCTGCATCTGGAGGCCAAGAAGCATTTCCACCATTTTCTGGCGCAGCGCGTCAGCGCAGACTATGAGGCATGAGGTGATCCTATGAAAGCAGTTGTAACCGTTGTGGGTAAGGACCGGGTCGGCATCATCGGCGAGGTATGTACCCAGCTGGCAGCGTTTGAAGTCAATGTTCTGGACATCAGCCAGACCGTTATGCAGGGCTATTTTACTATGATGATGGTAGTGGATGTTTCCGGCTGCAATTTGCCGCTGGCTCAGCTTTGCCGGGAAATGGATGCCAAGGGTCAGGAAATGGGGCTTTCTATCCGGGTCCAGAGAGAAGACATTTTTGAAGCCATGCACCGGGTGTGAGGAGCTTGCCATGCTGAACAGAAAAGACATCCTGCACACGCAGGATATGATCGACAAGCGGCATCTGGATATCCGAACCATTACCATGGGTATTTCGCTGCTGGATTGCATGGATCCGGATGTCCGGGTGTGCGCCCGGAAGATCTATGATAAAATTACCCGCCGGGCAGAAAATCTGGTTCGGGTAGGGCAGGACATTGAGTGGGAATTCGGTATTCCCATCGTAAACAAGCGCATTGCGGTCACCCCCATTTCTCTGGTGGGCGCTGCCTGCCGGACCGACTCCTATGTGCCGCTGGCCATTGCGCTGGATCAGGCGGCAAAGACCTGCGGCGTGAACTTCATCGGCGGCTTTTCTGCCCTTGTGCAGAAGGGCTGTACTGACAGCGACTGGGTGCTGATGCGCTCGATCCCCGAGGCCATGGCTGCCACCGAAAGAGTGTGCGCCAGCGTGAATGTGGGCTCTACCAAGGCGGGCATCAACATGGATGCCGTGGCGGAAATGGGCCGCATCATCAAGCAGACCGCGGAAATCACCGCGGAAAATGACGGCCTTGGCTGCGCCAAGCTGGTGGTGTTTGCCAACGCGGTGGAGGATAACCCCTTCATGGCCGGCGCGTTCCACGGCGTAGGCGAGCCGGAATGTGTGCTGAATGTGGGCGTTTCCGGCCCGGGCGTGGTGTATCATGCCCTGCAGAGCGTAAAGGGACAGCCCTTCGATGTAGTAGCGGAGACCATTAAAAAGACCGCCTTCCGCATCACCCGCATGGGTCAGATCGTAGGCGTGGAGGCATCACGCCGGCTGGATGTGCCTTTCGGGATCGTGGACCTGAGCCTTGCGCCGACTCCGGCGGTGGGCGACAGCGTTGCCCGGATTCTGGAGGAAATGGGGCTGGAGGTCTGCGGAACCCACGGTACTACCGCGGCCCTTGCACTGCTGAACGATGCTGTGAAGAAGGGCGGCGTTATGGCCAGTAACCATGTAGGCGGCCTGTCCGGCGCGTTTATTCCCGTGTCGGAGGACGAAGGCATGATCGCCGCGGCGGAAGCCGGAGTGCTGAGCCTTGCCAAGCTGGAAGCCATGACCTGCGTATGCTCCGTAGGTCTGGATATGATCGCCGTACCCGGCGATACCTCCGCCGCCACCATTTCTGCCATTATTGCTGACGAAGCGGCCATTGGCATGGTCAATTCCAAGACCACCGCCGTCAGAATCATTCCCGCCCCCGGCAAGGTGGTGGGTGACCGGGTGGAAATGGGCGGCCTGCTGGGCAGCGCGCCGGTGATGCCGGTGTATGCGCCCTCCAGCGAAGACTTTATCCGCCGGGGCGGCAGAATCCCCGCGCCGCTGCAGAGCCTGAAAAACTGATTTTTCGCCTATGATAGAGACAAAATCCCGAAATGGAATGAAAATTTTGGTGGCGGTACTGGCTGCGGTGCTGTTGGGGCTGCTGGCCTTTGCGGTGTGGCTTACCTGGCAGCGGCTGCAGCCTGCGCCGGAGCCTGCGGAAACCACCGCCGCTACGACCGCGCCGACGGAAACCGCTGCTCCCACCACCGAGCCGACTACTGTGCCCACCACCGAAGCGCCCACCGAGCCGCCCACAGAACCGCCGATTCCGCTGAACCGGTTCGGCGCAGAGGACTTCGGCTATGCGGAAGGCGGTACATACCTGACCTGCCTGACAGAGCCCTGCCTGATGGGAATCGATGTTTCCAAGTACCAGAAAAAGGTGGACTGGCAGCAGGTAAAGGATGCCGGGTTCTCTTTTGTGATGATCCGCCTGGGGGGACGGGGCTACGGCGAGTCCGGGGGAATGTACGCGGATGATATGGCCAAAACCCATTACAAAAATGCCAAAAAGGCAGGTTTTCTCATTGGCGCTTACTTCTTCTCCCAAGCCATTACGGTGGAGGAGGCGGTAGAAGAGGCGGAATACGCCCTGAAACTGGCGAAGGATTGGGAGCTGGAGCTGCCCATCGTATTCGATTGGGAGTATGTCAGCGAAACCGCCCGCACCGCCCATGTGGATGCTGACACCCTCACTGCCTGCGCCATCGCCTTCTGCGATACCATTCGGGCAGCGGGGCGGGAGGCTATGATCTACTACAGCCCCTGGTTTGGCAATATGCACCGGGATCAGCTGGTGGACTATCCTATCTGGCTGGCGCTGTATAAAGAAGAGATGACCCATCCCTATTATTTTGACATGTGGCAGTATACCTGCACCGGCACGGTTCCCGGCATCTCCGGCGAAACGGACATCAACATCTATTTCCCCCGGGAGGAATAAAAAATACGCTCTGCATCGCTGCAGAGCTTATTTTTTATTTTGCAGAAAGGTCCACCGCTTTGCGGAGGATGGAGTAAGGAGGAACGGCCTTGGGCAGCTGCATGTAGAACCGCATTTCCGGGGTACGGGGCTCGGAAAGGGGAGCGCCCTCCAGATCGGTCATGCTGCCGGCGGTCACGGAGAAGGGCCGCAGGTCCGGGCCGACAACTTCCAGCTCGGTGCCGTCGCAGAACTTATTGCGCAGGCTGCAAAGGGCCAGACCCTTTTCGTCGCAGCTTTCCACAATGGCGCAAACCTGCCACTGGCGAATGTAGCGGGAATTTTCGGTGTACTGTCCGGGGAAGCCGTAGTAGAAGCCGGTGGAGTAGACCCGGTGGGAAACATGCTCCACCTCGTCCCGCCATACGGGATCAATGGGCCGTCCGGCTGCCGCATCGTCGATACAATGGCGGTAAGCGCCGGTGACGATGGCGGCATAGTAGGCGCTTTTGGCACGGCCTTCGATCTTGATGCAATCCACGCCGGCGCTGTGCAGATCCTGCAGGTGGTCGATCATGCACATATCCCGGGAATTTAAGATGTAAGTGCCCTTTTCGTCCTCGAATACGGGGAAGTATCCGCCGCGCCGCTTTTCTTCCATCAGCGCGTACTGATAGCGGCAGGGCTGGGCGCAGGCGCCCCGGTTGGAGTCCCGCCCGGTCATATAGTTGCACAGAAGGCAGCGGCCGGAGTAGCTGACACACATGGCGCCATGGCCAAAGGTTTCGATCTCCAGCGACTTGGGAGTCTTTGCCCGGATCTCAGCGATTTCCGCAAGGCTCAGCTCCCGGGCCAGAACCACACGCTGCGCCCCCAGATCATGCCATGCGGCGGCGCATTCGTAGTTGGCGATGGATTGCTGGGTGGAAATATGGCGGGCGCAGCGGGGGGCATATTTGCCCGCCAGCATAAACGCGCCCAGATCTGCCAAAATCAGAGCATCCACGCCCGCATCCTGCAGCTGGGCAAGGTAGTCGGGCAGGCCGGCTACCTCTTCGTTGCGGGGCATGGTATTCACGGTGACATGAACCTTCACGCCGTGGCTGTGGGCATAGGCCACTGCCGCAGGCAGTTCTTCGGCGGAGAAATTTCCGGCAAAGGCCCGCATGCCGAAGGCTGTGCCTGCCAGATATACGGAATCGGCGCCGTAGAGTACGGCCATTTTCAGCCGCTCCATATCTCCGGCAGGGGAGAGCAGTTCGATTTTCTTCATGTTAATTCTTCTCCACAGCGGCAACATTCTTCTGGTGCTGCTTATAGGTCTCGGCAAACAGATGGCAGCCGGCCTTGGGGCTGTAAACATAGTAGTAATAGTCGGTGTCGTCGGGGTCGAGGGCCGCATTGAGGCTGGAAGAGCCGGGGTTGGAGATGGGACCGGGAACCAGACCCAGATTGGTATAGGTGTTGTAAGGGCTGTCCAGCTTCAGATCTTCCTCGGTCAGAGGCTTAGTGTCGCCGGTGACCGGGTCGATATTGCCCCCCAGCGCATAGATCAAGGTGGCATCGATGTTCAGATACCGGGGCTCATCCCATGCCAGACGGTTATAGATAACCGAGGAAATGGTATAGCTTTCCAGCGTGCCGGAGGTTTCCTTCTCGATCATGGAGGCGATGATCACGATTTCCCGAATGGTGATCTTGTTGGCATCGATGAATTCCTGAGAATGGCCGTTGGCCTTCATCATCTTTGCCAGACGCTCGTTCAGGGGCTCCAGCTTTTCCTTCATCACATCGGTATAGCGGTAGTCGAAAGCGCCCAGCATCTTGCCCAGAACACGGCCGGGGGTATCGTTGGTATAGAATTCATAGGTGTCGGGGAACAGATAGCCTTCCAGGCAATACTTATCGCCCCGGGTCACGCCCTCCAAGAACCAGTAGTCGCTGATCTCGCCGTTGGCGGCATATTCTTCCAACGCGGCGGCGGTGCAGACATTTTTCTGCTCCAGCAAGGCAAAAATCTGGGCGCAGGTGTAGCCTTCGGGGATCAGTACCGTCACCACCTCCCGGGCGGAGGAATGGAAGGTCATGGATTTTACCAGCGCGTGGTAGTCATAAAGGCTGTTCAGGGTGAAGGTGCCGGGGCTGATGTCCTCTTCGGCATCGGTGATCTCTGCGTACTTCTCGAAAAGCAGGGGATAGCGGATCAGGCCGGCTTCCTTCAGCTTCTGGGCGATGGTTTCAATGGTGTCGTCTTCGGTGATGGTGATGACGATCTCCTGATCCTCCCGGCCAAAGGCCAGCACATCGGCGGCGCACACCCAAAGCAGGCGGCCCAGGGAAATGCCGATCAGAACTGCCAGACCCAGCCATACGGCGGTGGCAAGAATATGAGGGATGCCAAACAGGCCATAACCCTTTTTGGGAGCGGGTCTTCTCTTTTTCACGGGGGTGTCCTCTTCGGTCGGATCGTCGGGGTCTTCGTCGGTATCCGGGTCTTCTTCGAAGATCCGGTCCATCTGGTCGAAGCCGCCAAACACATCCTGCACTTCATCATCTGCAAACAGTTCGCTCTGGGCGGTGGGAACGGCGGGAGAATCGTCAAGGGGGACGGGTTCGCCCGGCTCTTCCGGATGGGTCAAACCGGTGCCAAACACGGCGGTTTCATCCACACCCAGCTCGTCGCCCAGCTCGGGGGCGGTGAGAATGCCGTCCAGCCAGGAAAGATCGTCGGTTTCTCCGGAAACGGCAGTTTCATCGGCGGGAACAGCGGTTTCGTCAGCGGGAACAGCGGTTTCATCGGCGGGAACAGCGGTTTCGTCAGCGGGAACGGCAGTTTCGTCGGTGGGAACGGCAGTTTCGTCGGTGGGGATACCGGAATCGTCCATGGGGATGTCGGGGTTCAAATTATCCATAGTTGTACCTCCTGTCAGCGGATCACAATTTGCTCCGCGACGGTTTTGGCGGTCTGCTCTCCTTTCAGCGCGGCGATCAGCTCCAGCGCGAAGGCAGTAGCGCAGCCGGCGGAAGTGCCGGTGATCAGCTGGCCGTCACGCACGCAGGCGGCATCGGCAACCATGTTGGCATTGCCCATGCCGGACTCGCAGCCGGGATAGCAGGTGGCGTTTTTATGTTCAGTGATGCCCAGATCTGCCAGCACCGTAGGGCCGGCGCAGATGGCGGCAACAAATTTTCCGTTGTCCCATGCAAACTGCAGAGCATCCATTGCCAGCCGGCTGGCACGCACAGAGGCAACGCCCCCCAGCCCGCCGGGAACAACGATCATCTGAAGATCGGTCAGATCCATTTCTTCCGGAAGGATGTCCGCTTCTACACCGATGCCGTGGCCGCCGTAAACGGTCTTTCCGTTCAGGCCTACGGTAGCAACGCAGACTTTGGCGCGGCGAAGCAGATCCACCGGCGTAAGGGCTTCCATTTCTTCAAAGCCCGTTCCAAGCAGCACATAAACCATACTCAATCCTCCAGACACGCCAGAATGTGGCGGTAGATTTCTTCGTGAATGTCTTCGATGGTGCGCATTTTGCCGTCACGCACGCACTGGATCACGGTCCAGCCGTAATAGGCGGCGGCGGCCCGGCCGGTTTCCCGGCAGGTGGCAAGATAGGCGCTGTCACGCTCGTGAATATCCGCCTGGGTGCCGGTTGCCTGCTCCCGGTGGCGCATCAGCTGCTGGGTGAAGTGGGTCGGCACATCCAGATAGATCACAAGGTCCGGCCGGGGAAGGCCCAGCTTGTCATACTCAAACTCATACAGCCACTGCAAGAAGGCGGGGCGGTCAGCCTCCGGCTCTTTGGATGCCTGATGCACGGCGTTGGAGGTGGTGTAGCGGTCGCTGAAGATCAATCCGCCGCCCTCGTACCATTGCGCCCAATCCTGCTTGTAGGAGGCGTAGCGGTCCACCGCGTAAAAGGCAGAGGCGGCATAGGCGTTGACATCGGCGGGGTTCGAACCCAGTTCGCCGCCCAGATACATCCGGATGAGTGCCGAGCTGGGCTGGTCATAGCGGGGGAATACCAAACTGCGGAAAGGGCGGTTTTCCTTCTCGAGCCGCTGTGCCATCAGGCGGAACTGGGTGGACTTGCCGGACCCATCGGTTCCTTCAATTACAATTAGCTTACCCATTTTGCAGTGAGCCTCCCATTCAAAAGCCAAAAGCTTACGAATTTTTCTGAAAATCGAAACAAAGACATAAAATCTTACAATATAATATAGCATATATCCCCCGGTTTGTCCACCGTTGGGGGCGGCTCAATTCTTAATTTTCTATAAACGGGAAAACGGGTTGCGTTTTTCCTCAAAAACTGTTAGAATGGATTAGATTATGAACAAAGGACCGATAGAACTATGCAAGACTCCAATATTTCTTTTGCCCAACTGGGTCTCAGCGAGGCCATGCTGAAGGCTCTTGAGAAAAAAGGCTACGGCTATCCTACCACCATTCAGCAGCTGGCGATTCCCGCGTTTCTGCAGTGGAAGGATGTAATTGCCAAAGCCCCTACCGGAACGGGAAAAACCTTTGCCTTCGGCATTCCCATGCTGGAGCATGTAGACCCCAATTTGCCGGAGGTGCAGGGCCTGATCCTGGCCCCTACCCGGGAGCTGGCGCTGCAGATCGGCGACGAGCTGCGGGGGCTGCTGACCTATTTTCAGGGTGTCCGGGTGGCGGTGCTGTATGGCGGCGCCGGCATCGGCGGCCAGATCAAGCAGCTGGAAAAGAAGCCTCAGATCGTGGTAGCCACCCCCGGCCGGCTGATGGACCACTATAACCGCAAGACCATCCGCCTGGACAAGATCCAGACAGTTGTTCTGGATGAAGCTGACCGGATGCTGGATATGGGCTTTTTCAAGGATGTGACCCGGATCATCGACAAGGTAAAAAACCGCCGGAATCTGGGTCTGTTTTCCGCAACCATTTCCCAGGAGGTCATGACGGTTTCCTGGATGTATCAGCGTGACGAGGTGGAGATCACCGTGGAGCCCAAGAAAGAAGACCGGCCCGACATCGACCAGTTCAGCCTGACGGTCACGCCCCTTGAGAAAGCGGAGACCACCCTGCGGCTGATCCGCACCCAGGGCTATGAGCGGGTGATCATCTTCTGCAATACCAAGCATATGTGCCAGCGGCTGTGCGATGATTTTCAGCGGGCAGGTCTGGATTGCGATTGTATCCACGGCGATATCCGGCAGGCTCAGCGGGAAAAGACCATGCAGCGCTACCGCGACGGCAAGCTGGCGGTGCTGATCGCCACAGATGTGGCATCCAGAGGCATCGATGTGGAAGATGTGGAGTGCGTGATCAACTACGATATTCCCGAAGAAAACGAATACTATGTCCATCGCATCGGCCGTACCGGCCGGGCTAAGAAAAAGGGCGTTGCCTGGTCGCTGGTGGGCAACTTCCCGGAGAAAGCCAAGCTGGACGAAATTGCCAAGTTCTCGAATTACTGTATCCGGCCCATGCTTCTGGGGGCGGACGGCAGCCTGACGGAGGAAGAAGTCAAGGCGCCGGTGCTGCCGAAGAAGCGCTGGCGTTGAACGCCGGAGAACGGGGCTTCCTGCTGCTGACCAGCCGGCTGGGAAACCCTGACCGGCAGCCCATGACCACCGCCCAGTTCCGTACGCTGGCTGCCAGAGTGCGAAATGCGGAGCAGCCGAAGGAAGCCAGAAACCTGCAGCCCCAGGATCTGCTGGCTCTGGGCTATGGCGAAGGGGAGGCGCAAAGGATCTGGTCGCTGCTGCAGGATCGGGAAGTTCTGGAATACTATGTGGCCCGGGGACTTCGCGTGGGCTGCATTCCGGTAACCCGGGTCAGCGAAGGGTATCCGCTGAACCTGCGTAAGAAGCTGGGGGACGACAGCCCCGGCTGCCTTTGGATGAAAGGGCAGCTGTCGGCGCTGGAAATGCCCAGAATTTCTGTGGTAGGCAGCCGGGACTTAAAAAGCGAAAACCGGGAGTTTGCCCGGCGGGTAGGTACATGGGCGGCTAATCAGGGATTTGCGCTGGTGTCCGGCAATGCCCGGGGCGCAGACCGCACGGCGCAGGATGCCTGCCTCGCGGCAGGCGGCACGGTGATCTGCGTGGTGGCGGACAGCCTGAAAAAGCAGGAGCTGCAGCCCAATATGCTGCTGATCAGTGAAGAAAGCTATGATGCGGAGTTTACCACCCAGCGGGCCCTGAGCCGCAACCGGGTGATTCACGGCCTGAGCAGCCGGACGGTAGTTGTGCAGGCCCGGCAGGGCATCGGCGGCACATGGCACGGAACGGAGCAGAATCTGCGGCGGGGCTGGAGCCAGGTGCTGTGCTTTGACGATGGCAGCGCCGCTGCCGCTGAACTGGCGCAAATGGGAGCGGTGCTTCTGACCGACCTGCCGCCAACACCCGGGGAGCTTCCGGCTTTGGACCGGGGATTTTTATAAGGAGGAGTTACCATGAGCAGAGCAGATGAAATTTATCGCGCTACCTGTTTGGACATTCTGGAAAACGGATTTTATGACACAGACCTTGCCGTGCGCCCCCGCTGGGCGGATGGAACCCCTGCCCACACAGTAAAGAAATTCGGTGTGGTCAACCGCTATGACCTGCGGGAGGAATTCCCCATTATGACGCTGCGGCGGACCTACTGGAAGTCTGCCGTAGATGAGCTGCTGTGGATCTGGCAGAAAAAGTCTAACCGGATCTGCGACCTGGGCAGCCATGTCTGGGATGAATGGGCCGGCGAAGACGGCACCATCGGCAAGGCCTACGGCTACCAGCTGGGCCTGAAGCACAAGTATAAAGAGGGTGAGTTCGATCAGGTGGACCGGGTGCTGTATGACCTGAAGCACAATCCCGCCTCCCGGAGAATCCTCACCAATATCTATAATTTTGAAGATCTCCACGAGATGAATCTGTACCCCTGCGCCTATTCCATGACCTTTAATGTAACCGGCAACACCCTTAACGCCATTTTGAACCAGCGCAGTCAGGATATGCTGACGGCCAACAACTGGAATGTGGTGCAGTACGCGGTGCTGACCCACATGATGGCCCAGGTCTCCGGGCTGCAGGTGGGCGAGCTGGTGCATGTGATCGCTGATTGCCATATCTACGACCGCCACATCCCTGCCGTAAAGGCGATGCTGGAAAACGAGGGCTATCCCGCCCCGAAATTCTCTATGGATCCAAGCATTACCGATTTCTACGCCTTTACCAAGGATAGCTTCCAGGTCAGCGATTACCGGTATCATCCTTTTAACTTTGAGATCCCCATGGCGATTTGAGGAAGCAAGATGGATTGTATTGTTGCAGTATATGACGATTGGGGGATCGGCTGCGATGGCACACAGCCGGTGGCCCTTTCGGTGGATCGAAAATTCTTCCGGGAAACAACCCGGGGGGCTATGGTGATCGTTGGCAGAAAAACGCTGGCGGATTTTCCCGGCGGCAAGCCTTTGCCCGGCAGAGTGAATGTGGTTCTCAGCCGCTCTTGTGGGGAAATTCCCGGCGTGACGGTGTGCTGCAGCCCCATGGAGGCGGCAGCGCTGGCAGAAACTGCGGAGCGGGCCTTTGTCATCGGCGGGGGCAGCGTGTATCGGCAGATGCTGCCGATGTGCCGCCGGGCTTATGTCACCAAGGTGCATGCCGCTCCCCGGTCGGATACCTTTTTTCCGGATTTGGATGCAGACCCCCAGTGGGAGCTGACCCAGGTGCTGCTGTCCGGCGAGGAAAACGGCATCGGTTATGAGATGTGCCTGTACACAAGAAAATGATTTAGGAGGCGCCCAGTCCGGGCGCCTTTTTGTTCTAAAAATTTCCAGACAAATTTCGACATTTTTATTTGCATTTCTTCTGTGGCGTGATACAATAACATTCCAATCCTACGAAAAAAGGGGGTGCTTGGCGTGAAACGAAGAGGCACCATGATCTGGCAGATCTGGATTCTGGCGCTGATCCTGGTGATCGCGCTGGCAATGGCCGGATTTCTCTGGCTGCGCCATGATTTGCTGCAGCTGGAACTGATCGGCGGAGAAACCGTTACGTTGGAATACGGAGCGGTCTGGCAGGACCCGGGAGTAAACACGGGCTTTGCCGCGGAATTCCTTGTTCCGCCGGGCACGCAGATCACCCTGCATACCGAAGGGCAGGAGCGTTTGGGAGAACTGGGCAGCTACCGTGTGACCTATCGGGCCAATGCGGCGCTGCATACGATCTTTGGCGATATTCCCCTGGAAGCGGTTCAGGAAAGAACGGTGCGGATCGTGGATACCACGCCGCCGGTCATTACCCTGACCGGCGACCCGGAAAAGCTGACCTTGCCCGGCTGCCCCTATGAAGAAGAGGGCTTTCAGGCTGTGGACCTGCACGACGGTGAACTGACCGCCAAAGTGGAGCGGACAGAAGAAAACGGTCAGGTGCGCTACCGGGTCAGCGACGGAGCGGGCAACACGGCGGAAGTCCTGCGGCCCATCCGCTACGGCGACAATACGCCCCCGGTGCTGACGCTGGTGGGAGAGGGCAAAATCAGCGTTCTCTCCGGCGAAGCTTATCAGGATCCGGGCTTTACCGGCTGGGATAATTTCGACGGAGATATTTCCGACCGGGTTTTGATAGAAGGCCTGCCGGATATGGAAACTCCCGGCGAATATGTGCTGACCTATCTGCTCAGCGACAGCCACGGCAACACCGTTTCCGCCCAGCGGACGGTGGAGGTGCTGGATAAGTGGCGGCTGCTTGCCCAGAAGAATCTGGAAGCTAACACCGGCAAGGTGGTTTATCTGACCTTCGACGATGGCCCTTCCGAACACACCCCTGTGATTCTGGATATCCTGGCAAAGTACGGCGTGAAGGCTACCTTCTTTGTCATGTGTACCGAGTATCCCGAAATGCTGACCCGGGAGGCGGAAGAGGGCCATACCGTGGCCATGCATTGCTTCAGCCACAATTACAATAAGATCTACGCAAGCGAGGATGCCTATTTCTCCGATCTTGCGATCATTCGCCAGCGGATATATAATTATACGGGGCAGCGGGCCCGCTATGTCCGTTTTCCCGGCGGCAGCTCCAATACCGTCAGCCGGTTTAACCCCGGCATTATGACCCGCCTGACCAGCGCCGTAACGGAAAAGGGCTTCCGGTATTTCGACTGGAATGTAGACAGCAACGATGCCGGCGGCGCAGCCTCCTCTGATGAGATTTTCGAGAATGTCACAAAGGGAATCGCAAAGCGGAAGGTATCGGTGGTGCTGATGCACGACAGCAAATATCTCACCGCCCGGGCGCTGGAGCGGATCATCCAATGGTGCATTGAAAACGGCTATGTTCTTAAGGCCATTGACGATGGCGCTCCGGGCTGCCATCACGGAACCCAGAACTGAAAAAAGGCTTGTGCCCCAGCGGGGTACAAGCCTTTTTGCTTATTCTTCGATATGGGTGTGGTTGGAGATGTGCTCGGAGCAATAGCAGTGATAGCCGGTGCAGCGGGAGCAATAGCGGAAATCCAGCTCCGGATTGGTGGCATCGGTTCGGCCGCATACGGAGCAGCGGTGGGTGTAGTTCTTCGGCGCGGTGTCGGGTTTGCGGAAGGGAATGGGCTTCGCCTGAGGCTGCGGCTTCGCCTGCTTTGCCCGCTGCCGCCGGATCTTCCAGGAGACGGGGAAAAGATTTGTAACATCCTTGCCAAAGAAGAGAAAATAGTTTCCAAGGGCGATCAGGGGGATCAGGTTCAGAGGGAACAGCATCACCGGGAAGGAAAGGTTCAAAACTTCGTATAAGGAGATCGCCAGATACACCAGCGCAAGGATCCGGGCCTTGATGGGGATTACGAAGAAGATGGTGAACTGCACCTCGGGGTACAGCGTGGCAAAACCGATCAGCAGGCTCAGATTCAGGTATTCTGCGGAGATGGGGAAAGCAAACTCAAAACCGTTGATGATAACGGTGTTGCCAAAGATCATGGCAAACAGATCCACAAGAAAAATGCCGGAGAAGTAGAACAGATTGAATTTCAGCCTGCCCCAGGATTGCTCCATAGCGCCGGCAAGGGAGCAATAGCAGTAAAGGCTGATGATCAGCAGGAAAATGTTGAAGCCGTAGCCGTAGGTAAGCGGGTAGCTGATCAGCCGCCAGACCTGCCCCCGCAAAATCGCGGCCCGGTCGAACCGCAGAAGCTCATACAGCAGGCTGCTGCCGGTGAACTGCCCGGCAATGTAAACAAGGGCAACGCCGATGGAGATAAACAGCATCAGATTGGGAATGCCCTTATCCCGGTTGCGGTAGCACATAATTTCAAATTTCTTGCGAAGGTTTTTCAATGACCTCAACTCCTTGGTAAAGTGCTTCTATTTTATCAGCAGCGGGAGAAAATGTCTATAGCAGAATTATGAACTTTTTTCCGTAAAAACAAAGAAAGTTGTTGACAAGCCGCCTTTGTGCGTGTAGAATAAATCGGAACTGCATACAAGCCTTATCAAGAGTGGTGGAGGGAACGGCCCGATGAAACCCGGCAACCTGTTTATTCAAGGTGCCAAATCCGGCGGCATACGAAAGATGAGGATTCGATATACGCACATCGAATCTTCGGTGTGCGGTTTTTGTTTTTCTGTGAAGATGTTGTGAATGAGAGAAAGGAAGTACTATGGAAAAAAGACTGTTTACCTCGGAATGCGTAACCTGCGGTCATCCCGATAAGGTGGCGGATGCCATCTCCGATGCCATTCTGGATGCCTGCCTTGCCCAGGACCCCGGCTCCCGGGTGGCCTGCGAAACTACGGTAACCACCAATTTCTGCCTGATCTGCGGCGAGATCACCACTAAGGCTGTGGTAGACTATGAAGCTGTGGCAAGAGAAACCATCCGCTCCATTGGCTATACCCGTCCGGAGGACGAATTCGCTGCCGATACGGTGCAGATCCAGTGCCGCATCCACACCCAGTCTGCCGATATCGCGCTGGGTACCAACGATGAAGTGGGCGGCGCCGGCGATCAGGGCATGATGTTCGGCGGAGCCTGCACCCACACTCCCGAAATGATGCCTATGCCGGTTGCGCTGGCAAGAGCGCTGGCAAACCGCCTCACCGATTGCATCGCCAGCAATGACCTGCTGCGGCCCGACGGCAAGACTCAGGTCAGCGTGGAATTTGATGAGAAGGGGAATGTGGTAGGCATCGATACGGTGGTAGTGTCTGTTATGCACAGCGCCGATTTTGCCATCGATCAGCTGCGGCTGTACATCCGTGAGGGCGTTATTGCCCCGGTGCTGAAGCGCTATGGCTTCGAGCTGGCTGATGTGGCCCATATCCATATCAACCCCACCGGCAACTTTGTCATCGGCGGCCCCAACGGTGACACCGGTCTTACCGGCCGTAAGATCATTGTAGATACCTACGGCGGCTACTTCTCCCATGGCGGCGGCGCGTTCTCCGGCAAGGACCCCACCAAGGTGGACAGAAGCGGCGCTTACATGGCCCGCTACATGGCCAAGAATCTGGTTGCGGCGGGACTGGCTACTCAGGTGCAGGTGCAGCTGGCCTACGCCATCGGCGTGGCAGAGCCGGTATCTGTCCGAGTCGACAGCTACGGCACCGGTGTGATCTCCGACGAGGAAATGACCTGCCTGCTGCGGCAGACCTGCGATATGACCCCCGGCGGCATTATCCGCAAGCTGCAGCTGCGCCGTCCCATCTACTCCGCTACCGCCCGGGAGGGCCACTTCGGTGTGGATGACCGCCCCTGGGAGCAGACCGACTTGGCGGACGAGCTGAAAAAGCTGGCAAATATCTGATTGAAAAAAGGAACGGCAGCGCCGTTCCTTTTTTGTTATAGAAGTAAAGGCTGCAGCTGCTTGCCCTCCAGTGCCGCTTCCAGCGTTTGTGGGATGCGGTCAAAATCCGCAACCATGCTGGTAGGCTTTCCGGCGGCATCGTCCTGCCCGAAGGGAACAAAATAATAATGCTTCCGGGCAAGCAGCTTTCCGATGTTCTCCGCTGCGCCAGCCAGCGCATCGTTGGTGGACACCGCCACGATCACCGGCCGGCCGTTGCGAAGGTGGCTTTTTGCCGCCATGGTCACCGGGCCGTCGGCGATGCTGTGGGCCAGTTTCGCCAAAGTGTTGCCGGTGCAGGGAGCGATGATCAGGGCGTCCAGCAGCTTCTTCGGGCCGATGGGCTCTGCCCCGGAAACGGTATGGATGGGGTCTGCGCCGCAGATCTCGGCAGCCAGCCGGATATGATCCTGGGCCGTGCCGAAGCGGCTGTCGGTGGCGTAGGCTGCGGCGGAGAAAATGGGAATAACGGTGTGCTTCCGGGCCAGAGTTTCCATTACCGGAAATACCCGGTGATAGGTGCAGAAAGATCCGCACAGGGCAAATCCAAGGTTCATATAAGGCGCTCCTTTTCCTGAAGAATGCGGATAACGGTTTCGGCGATCAGCTTGCCGGAGCTTTCCGGCGCGTGGATATTCGGCAGCCCTCTTGCCCAGATCACATCCTCACCGGCGATGCCCTTGCTGGAAGCTAGATCGATCTTTACGCAATCCTTGCGGCACAGCGCCAGCTGCTGCGCAAACAGCACCGGCGCGGGGGCGGTGTTGAAGATCAGCCGAAACTCCGGTAGCCGGCGGTGCAGCAGGTTGGGGGCGGTCACTTCGTAACCCAAGGCGGCAGCCATGGCCCGGTCTTCCGCTTTCCGGGCAACAACGGTTACGCAAGCTCCCAATGCGGCCAGCAGCCGGGAAAGGCATTTTCCTATGCGCCCCCAGCCAATCACCGCAGCTGGGCAGTGATGAAGCGTAACAGGCAGGCTGCGCGCTGCAATGGTCAGCGCGCAGTGGGCGGTGATGGCGGCGTTTTCCCATAAGTAAAAGGGGTCTTGCAGCAGGTCGATGGCAGCATATCCGGCCAGCGCCGGGTGAGATAGATTTCCGCCGATCACCGTAATGCCCGGCGGCAGCATGGCCAGCAGCTCCTCCGGCTTGCCGCCGCCTTTGATGCAGCCGCCGGCGTCAAAGGCGGGGGAGGGGAGCAGCAGGTGGGTCACCTCCGGCGCGGGATGATCCAGAAGCTGCAGACCGGCCCGTTCCAGCTGCCGGCAGGCATAGCCCAGCGCATCGGTGTGGCCGGCGTACTGGATTATGATTTTTTTCATACGAAATCACCCTTTCGTGCCAGAATATGCGGTCAAAGCTCGGAAGGTGCTTGATTTTTGGCGGTGCTTCGGTATAATAATTATAGAGGTGAGGCGTAATGCAAAGACTGGGATTTATCCATGATATGATGGATGTGAAGGTCCTGATCCTGCTGGTTACCGGCCGGTGCGACTATCCGCTCAGCGGTCAGCAGATCTATGAACTGTGTTATCAGGATGATTGCCTGAGCTATTTTGATGTTTGTACCGCGATCCCGGAACTGGTGGAAAGCGGCCATTTGAAGGAAATCGAACCCGACCGTTATGTAATTACCGAAAAGGGCCGCCACGATGGCAGCCTTACCGAGGATTCTCTGGCGTTTACCGTAAAGCAGCGGGCAGAGGATGCGGTGGCCCGGTATAACCGCCAGCTTCGCCGCAGCAGTCTGGTAAAAAGTCAGGTAGCCCCCCGGGATAACGGAGACTATTCTGTGATCATGGCGCTGGACGATGAGGCCGGCAACCTGATGACTCTGGAGCTTCTGGCTCCCGACCAGCGGCAGGCAGTCCGCCTGAGCCGCCTGCTGGAGAAAAAAGCTGAGCTGGTATACAATTTAATAATGACAGAGCTTCTGGATGATGAGGATTTGCTGGAGGATTGATGTCTTCCCCCTTGCCGTAATCGAGGATTCATGGTATAATGTAAGTACACCGAAGAATCGGTGAATAGAAAGGAGCTGCCGCATATGAAGTTTCAGTACAGTGAAAAGAAAGTCAAGCTGCCCGCCAATGTCCATGCTTATGCTGAGAAAAAGGTAACAAAGCTGGATCGCTATTTTGACGGTGAGACGGAAGCACTTGTCGCTTTTTCTGTGGAAAAAAACCGCAACAAGGTTGAGCTGACCCTGCACGCGGCGAATACCTGGTTCCGGGCCAGTGAAAGCACCTCCGATATGTTTGCCTCCATTGATGCGGCTGTGGCCACCATCGAGGGGCAGATCCGGAAGAACAAGACCAGACTGGCACGGCGGATCCGCCAGGACGCCTTTGTTCGCAGCAGTGCCGGGGAGGAAGTCTCCTTCATTCCCGAAGCTCCCGAGGAACAGTTCGAGATCGTGCGCACCAAGAGATTCCCCATCAAGCCCATGACTCAGGAAGAGGCGATCCTGCAGATGAATCTGCTGGAGCACAGCTTCTTTGCCTTCCGGGATGAAGATAACGGGGGAGCCTTTGCTGTGGTTTATCGCAGAAACGACGGCGGCTATGGCCTGATCGAGGATGGCAATTAAACCGCTGGTCCATAGAGTGTATTCAATATAATATTCTGCCGCCGGCCTTTGGGCCGGCGGTTTTTGATGCTGTTCGGCTTAACAGAGGTATAAAATGGGTGAGTTATTCCGATAATATCAGGGCAACCCAGCCCTGTGGAAAAAAGTTAGAAAAATTTGAAATTTATGCTTGACATTTGCGTATGGGTGATATATAATGCGGAAGTCGCCTGCAAATTTCAGACCCTGAGGCAAAAACTTAAAAAAGTTCAAAAAACTTGAAAAAAGTTCTTGACAAT
>JAZSGN010000047.1:0-34075 GCA_045532755.1 Faecousia sp. | reverse complement strand
TGGGCTCCGAGGAGTTGTAAAAGTTTATTGTCTTCCTAAGACCGCTTGGCCTCCGACTTGGTGGTGGAGCCGGTGGGAGTGGGAACGCGCTGTGCAGCGCCGATCAGCTTGCCGTTCAGCTCGGGGATGGCCAGGCCGGTGGCCTTGGCAAAGTCGGATCGTAGCCATGTCGTTCTGGGAGCCAAGGAGTTGTAAGAGTTTATTGGCTTCCTGAGCCCGCTGGGCCTCCGGGTTGGGGGGTGGTAGGGCCGGTGGGGGTGGGGATTCTCTGAGCAGCGCCGATCAGCTTGCCGTTCAGCTCGGGGATAACCAGGCCGATGGCCTTGGCAGCACCGGTGGAGTTGGGAACGATGTTGATCGCACCAGCGCGGGAACGGCGCAGGTCGCCCTTTCTCTGGGGACCGTCCAGGATCATCTGATCGCCGGTGTAAGCGTGGATGGTGCACATAATGCCGGACTCAATGGGAGCCAGGTCATTCAGAGCCTTAGCCATGGGAGCCAGGCAGTTGGTGGTGCAGGAAGCAGCGGAGATGATGTGATCGTCCTTTGTCAGGGTCTCGTGGTTAACATTGTAAACGATGGTGGGCAGGTCGTTGCCGGCAGGAGCGGAGATAACGACCTTCTTGGCGCCGGCGTCAATGTGAGCCTGAGCCTTGGCCTTGGAAGTATAGAAGCCGGTGCACTCCAGCACGACATCTACATCCAGCTCGCCCCAGGGCAGCTCAGCAGCGTTGGCCTTGGCATAGATGGTGATCTTCTTGCCGTCAACAACGATGTGGTCTTCGCCGGCGACGACTTCGTGACCCATGGCAGCGTAATTGCCCTGAGTGGAATCGTACTTCAGCAGGTGAGCCAGCATCTTGGGAGAGGTCAGGTCGTTGATGGCAACAACTTCGTAGCCTTCAGCGCCGAACATCTGACGGAATGCCAGACGGCCGATACGGCCAAAACCGTTAATAGCAACTTTTACAGACATGTTGAATTCCTCCAATTTCATATTCCCGCAGCGCGGGATGATACACTGTTTCCGCGGCTTATTCGATAAATCCGCACGGATTTATTATACAATAGGAACTGCGGCTTGTAAAGTATCTTCTTTGCACAAATCGGCAAATTTGGCGTATATTTTTTTGGTATGTTTGCAGACGAAAACCCTTAATTTTCTAAGCTTTCCCGGAAAAAGCGGCAGATTTCCTCCCGCCCGGCAGCTACCCGGCCCTGATAGAAGCCGGGCTTTCCGCCGCCCCGTCCCGAGAGCTTTGCCCCCATGGCCTTGCCCAGGGGCGTAACCGCCTCTGCAGGGCCGCAGAGGCACACATCGTAGCCGCCGGCGCTGTTTTCTGTGAACACCGCCGCCGTGCCGCCGCTGACCCGGGCGATGGCTTCGGCAAGAGTCCGCAGCCCGCCGCCATCCAGCTCCGGCTCAAAATGCACCGCCACGCCGGAAAAATCCCGGTAGTCCTGGGCGATGCGGTCGAACAGCCGGCTCTGGAGCTGGCGGAACTGCAGCTTCTGGGCGGCAAGGGTATCGTTCATCCGCCGGGCGGCCTCGCCGGTCTGGAGCATGGTGGCGGAAAAGGCCTGGGATACCTGCCGGTTCTGCTCAAATACCCGGCAAAGCCAATCCGTTGCCCGCCGGCCGCAGAGCATCACCAGCCGCACTCCCTGATGGAATTTGGCGCAGGAGAGAATTTTGATAATGCCCACCTCGCCGGTGCGCGCCGTATGCACGCCGCAGCAGGCGCAGCTGTCCACATCCCCAACCTGCACGATCCGCACCGGCCAGGGCAGGGGACGCTTGGTGCGGTAAGTGATCCCCGGCAGCTCCTGCTGTGACGGAATCCAGCACACCACCGGCAGGTTCGCCCACACCGCCTCGTTGGCCTCCCGCTCGATTCTGGCAAGGGCCTCGGCATCGATAGGACCGTCGAAATCCACTTCCATGCCCTCCGCGCCCACATGGAAGCCCACATTGTGGTAGCCGAAGTATTTATGGATAATGCCCGACACGATATGCTCGCCGGTGTGCTGCTGCATCAGGTCGAACCGGCGGTCATAGTCGATTTTACCCTCTACGGTTTCGCCGACCGGCAGAGGCCCGTCGCAGAAATGGAGAATCTCTCCCTCTTTTTCTCTCACATCGCAGACCCGTACGCCTCCCAGCGTGCCGGTGTCGCAGGCCTGCCCGCCGCCTTCGGGGTAGAAGGCGGTGGCATCCAGGGTGACGGCAAAGCCGCCTTTTTCCTGCCGGCAGCCGGTGACCGTGGCGGTAAAGGTCTGCAAATGGCAATCCTCATAATAAAGTTTTCTGGTTTCCATGGCAATCTCCCGGTTTTTTTCTTTGATTGTACCACACAACCGCCCCGGTGAAAAGGAAATTTCTTTACTTTTTGCCCAATCGCCGTTACAATAACACTATCACGGAAAGAAAGAGAGAACCGCCATGAAAGAAAAATTCCGCCTGACACCGCTGGAAAAGCATTGGGTGCTGTATGATATCGGCAATTCCGCCTTTATCCTGCTGGTTTCCACCCTGCTGCCCATCTACTTCAACTCGCTGGCGCAGGCCGGCGGCCTCAGCGAATCGGACTATCTTGCTTACTGGGCCTACGCCGGCTCTATCTGCACGGTGATCGTTGCCATTCTGGCCCCCATCTGCGGCACGCTGGCAGATCAGGGCGGGCTGAAGAAGGCGCTGTTTGTGATCTGCATGCTCATCGGCTGCGTTGGCTGCGCCGCCCTGGGCATTGCCGGCAGCTGGCTGATGTTCCTTGCCATTTTTGTGCTGGCCAAGGTAGGCTATTCCTCCAGCCTGGTGTTTTATGACTCCATGCTCACCGAAGTTACCACCCATGAGCGGATGGACAAGGTTTCCACCAACGGCTACGCCTGGGGCTACATTGGCTCGGTGATCCCCTTCATCGGCTGCCTTGTGGTGGTTCTGGGCTACGAGAGCTTCGGCATCTCCCAGGGAACTGCCATGGTCATCGCCTTTATCCTCACCGCCGTCTGGTGGCTGCTGTGCAGCCTGCCCCTGACGAAAAACTACCGGCAGACCAAAACCTCCAAAGCCGAAGGCAGCGCCATTGCCGCCACCTTCCGGCAGCTGTATACCTCCTTCCGGGAGGCTAAGAAAGAAAAGCACATTTTCCTGTACCTGCTGGCCTTTTTCTTCTTCATCGACGGCGTTTACACCATCATCGACATGGCCACCGCCTACGGCACGGCGCTGGGTCTGGACACCACCGGCCTGCTGCTGGCGCTGCTGGTGACCCAGTTTGTGGCCTTCCCCTTCTCCATTCTCTTCGGGCGGCTGTCGTCCAAGTATGACACCGGCCTGCTGATCAAGGTCTGCATCGGCGCTTACACGGGCATTACCCTGTTCGCGGTATTTCTCGCCACCGAGTGGCAGTTCTGGATGCTGGCGGTAATGGTAGGTATGTTCCAGGGCGGCATTCAGGCTCTGAGCCGGTCTTATCTGGGCAAGATCATCCCCGCCGAGCGCAGCGGCGAATTCTACGGCCTGATGGATATCTGCGGCAAGGGCGCCTCCTTTGTGGGTACTACCGTGGTGGGTATCGTCAGCCAGGCCACCGACGGCATGCGTTTCTCCCTTCTGGGCCTGACGGTGGAAAACGAGGGTCTGGCAGTGGGTACGCTGGTGATTCTGTTTGCCATCGGCTATGTGCTGTTCCACAAGGCCGACAAGCTGGCCAAGGAGCGCGCCGCCGTATAAAAGTCAGAAAGCTCCGGACACCGCTGTGTCCGGAGTTTTTATCCCTCGCGCGTTGAATATGGGGGCTTTTCCCAGTATAATGAAGAAAAGGAGGCGACAGGAATGAAGAAACAAACCCTTTGGATTCTGTGGCTGCTGGCCGCGGCGCTGTGCCTTGCCGCCTGCGTGGCTCAGCCGCCTGCCGAAACCACCCAGCCTGCCGAAACTACCCAACCTTCCGAAACCACCCTTCCTGCTGAAACTACCCAACCCGCAGAAACCACTCAACCCGCAGAAACCCTCCTGCCCACAGAACCTGCCACCCAGCCCACCGAAGCCACCGAGCCGGAAGCCGGCATGAAGGCTCTTTGGCTGAGCCAGTACGATCTTTCTCCCATTTACACCGAAAGCGGCGTTCAGCGGCAGCAGGAGGATTTTGCCGAGAGAGCCGGGCAGCTGATGGACCGCATCGCCTCCCTTGGGATCAACACCGTATTTTTGCAGGTGCGGCCCAACGGCGACAGCATGTACCCCTCCCGGTATTATCCCATGAGCAAATATGTGACGGGCAGCTACGGCACGGATGCCGCCTATGATCCGGTGGAGATCCTTGTTCGCGCCGCCCACGCCCGGGGTCTGGCAATCCACGGCTGGATCAACCCCCTGCGGCTCATGACCTCCAAGGAAATTCAGCAGGTAGGGCAGAGCTATCCCATCCGGCAATGGATGGACGATCCGGCGCTTTCGGGCAAATATATCGTTGTATACAACGGCGGCTGCTACCTGAATCCCGCCTATGAGCCGGTGCGGCAGCTGATCACCGACGGCGCCCGGGAGCTGCTGCAGACCTACGACTTCGACGGTCTGCACATGGACGATTATTTTTACCCAACCACCGACCCCGCCTTTGACGAAGCGGCCTACGCCGATTACCGGGAAGCCGGCGGCACAGCCGATCTGGCCCGGTTCCGCCGCCGCTCCCTGAACGCGCTGGTTTCCCAGCTGTACGCCATGGTCAAGGAGACCGACAGCAGCCTGCTTTTCGGCATCAGCCCCTCGGGAATTCTGAAAAATGTCTACGAAAAGCAGTACGCCGATGTTTATACCTGGTGCGCTGAGCCGGGGTATCTGGATTATATCTGCCCTCAGGTGTATTTCGGGCTGGAGCACCAGACCCTGGACTTTGTTTCCGTATGCAGCCAGTGGCAGAGCCTGCTGCAAAGTCCCCATGTGAAGCTGATCATCGGCATGACCCTTGGAAAGGCCTACACCGGCGAAGACCCCTGGGCAGGCAGCGGAAAGCAGGAATGGACAGAGCATAAGGACATTCTCCGGCGCTGTCTGGCACAGACCCAGAAGCTGGAGCGCTGTTGGGGCGTATCCCTGTTCTGCTATCAGTATTTCTTCGACCCCCTCACCGCGGAGGCCATTGCCGAGACCGCCGAAGAAGCCGCCAACCTGCTGCCTGCGCTGGCAGAGGCCCAGTGGCCCGCCACCCTTTCCTGAAAAAAACCCGGCACAAGGAAGGCCTTGTGCCGGGGCGTTTTTATGGGATTTTAGCAGTAGAAGTCCTTGATCTTCTTGGCGCGGCTGGGGTGGCGCAGCTTGCGGATGGCCTTGTTCTCGATCTGGCGGATCCGCTCACGGGTCACGCCGAAGATCTGGCCCACTTCCTCCAGGGTGTGGGTGCGGCCGTCATACATACCGAAGCGCATCCGCAGAACATCGGCTTCCCGCTCGGTGAGGGTGTCGAGGATCTCCTTCAGCGCCTCGGCAAGCAGGGCGTTGGAGGTGGCGTCGGCAGGGCCGGGGGTACGCTCGTCCTCTACGAAAGAGCCGATGGAGGTATCTTCTTCGTCACCTACGGGGGTGTCCAGGCTCAGGGTATCGGCGGCGGTGCGGTTTGCCTCGATGATCTTCTCAACGGGCAGACCCAGCTCGGCGGCGATCTCTTCTACGGTGGGCTCACGGCCCAGCTCCTGCACCAGCTTGCGGTTGCAGCGGGTGGCCTTGTTGATCACCTCTACCATATGCACCGGCACCCGGATGGTACGGGCCTGATCGGCAATGGCGCGGGTGATGGCCTGCCGGATCCACCAGGTGGCATATGTAGAGAACTTGTTTCCCTTTGTCCAGTCGAACTTGTCGACCGCCCGGATCAGGCCCGTGTTGCCTTCCTGGATCAGATCCAGAATGTGCAGGCCTCTGCCGGAATATTTCTTCGCGATGGATACCACCAGACGCAGGTTGGCTTCCGTCAGCTTGTTCTTGGCTTCCTGATCGCCCTCGGCGACCCGCTTTGCCAGCTCGATCTCTTCCTCGGCGGTAAGCAGACGGATCTGACCGATCTCCTTCAGGTACATCCGCACCGGATCGTCCAGATTGTACTCCGCCGCCAGATCCACCGGGTCTACCAGCTCTTCATCTTCCACACCGGCCAGATCCACATCGCCGTCCAATCCGGTGTCCAGCAGACCTTCCATATCGTCGCCGATATCCAGGTCCAGATCCGCGCTGACCACCTGAATGTTCATGGCCTCAAACCGGTCGTAGATCTCTTCGATCCGCTCGGGCGTCAGGTCCATCTTCTCCAGCAGAGCATTCAGCTCACTTGCGCGCACCATGCCGTCTTTCCGGCCTTGTGCGATCAGCGCCTGCAGGGCAGCCTGCAGGTCCTCCTGGGGCTTGGCATTCTTTTTGGGTGTGCTCATCGCTCATTCCTTCTTTCTTTTGTATTCTCAATCTCTCGCGCTGTTAGACTATATAGCGGTTTTGAAATTTTGACAAGGTGCTGCAGCGAATTTTTTTCAAATTTTGCAGCTTTGGGCGGTTTTTGTCGCTTCTGAATTTCAGTTTGCCCGAAGATTGCGAAAAACATACAGTTTACTTTTTCGGGAATCTTCGTTATAATAAAAAATACACGATATTTTCCCTGTTTTGAGGTAACGAATATGACCGATCTGAGCAAAATTCGGAATTTCTCCATCATCGCCCATATCGACCACGGCAAGTCTACTCTGGCCGACCGGCTGCTGGAGGAGTGCAACGCCATCGACCAGCGGCTGAAGGCGGAGCAGCTTCTCGACTCCATGGATCTGGAGCGGGAGCGGGGCATCACCATTAAGGCCACCGCCGCCACCCTGACCTACACCGCCGACGATGGGCAGACCTACTGCCTGAACCTGATCGACACTCCCGGCCATGTGGACTTTAACTACGAAGTCTCCCGCAGCCTGGCGGCCTGCGAGGGCGCGGTGCTGGTTGTGGATGCTTCCCAGGGCGTGGAAGCCCAGACCCTTGCCAACACCTACCTTGCCATTGATGCGGGCCTGGAAGTGCTGCCGGTGATCAACAAGATCGACCTGCCTGCCGCCCGCCCCGCCGAGGTGAAAGCGGAGGTAGAGGACATTATCGGCATTCCCGCCGAGGATTCCCCGGAAATTTCCGCCAAAAACGGCATCAACATCCGCGCCGTTCTGGAAATGATCGTTAAGGATGTTCCCGCCCCCACCGGCGACCGCTCCGCGCCTTTGCAGGCGCTGATCTTCGACAGCCAGTACGACAGCTACCGGGGTGTCATCGTCTACTCCCGGATTAAGCAGGGTACGGTCATGCCGGGCATGGATATTAAGATGATGGCCACCGGCGCGGTGTACAAGGTGGTGGAAGTAGGCATTATGACCCCCATGGGCCTTTCTCCCCGGGATGCGCTGGGCGCAGGCGAGGTAGGCTACATCACCGCCTCCATCAAAACCGTTGCCGATACCCAGGTGGGCGACACCATCACCACTCTGGAAAACCCCGCCGCCGAAGCCCTGCCGGGCTACCGCCCTGTGCAGCCTATGGTATATTCCGGCATTTACCCCGCCGACGGCGCCAAGTATCAGGACCTGCGGGACGCGCTGGAAAAGCTGAAGCTGAACGATGCCTCCATGAGCTACGAGCTGGAAAGCTCCATCGCCCTGGGCTTCGGCTTCCGCTGCGGCTTTTTGGGCCTGCTGCACATGGAGATCATTCAGGAGCGGCTGGAACGGGAATACAATCTGGATTTGATTACCACCGCCCCCAACGTAGTCTACCGGGTCACCAAGCTCAGCGGCGAAGTGATCATGGTGGATAACCCGCTGGACTATCCCGACCCCATGGACATTCAGCTGGCGGAAGAGCCCTATGTAAAGATCAGCCTCATCGGCCCTCAGGAATATGTGGGCAATATGATGGAGCTGGCGCAGCAGCGCCGGGGCGAATTCAAGGATATGGTATATCTGGATGCCAAGCGGGTGGAGCTGCACTACGAAATGCCCCTGAACGAGATTATTTACGATTTCTTCGACGCGCTGAAGTCCCGCACCCGGGGCTACGGAAGCCTGGACTATGAGCTTATCGGCTACCGTCCCAGCCGCCTTGTGAAGCTGGATATCCTGCTCAACGGCGACATCGTGGACGCCCTGAGCTTCATCCTCTTCGCCGACAACGCCTACCCCCGGGCCCGGAAGATCTGCGAAAAGCTGAAAGAGAACATTCCCCGCGCCCAGTTCGAGATCCCGGTGCAGGCCGCCATCGGCGGCAAGATCATCGCCCGGGAGACCATCAAGGCTGTCCGCAAGGATGTTCTGGCCAAGTGCTACGGCGGCGACATCACCCGTAAGAAGAAGCTGCTGGAAAAGCAGAAAGAAGGAAAGAAGCGTATGCGTACCTTCGGCACCGTTTCCGTGCCCAGCGAGGCCTTTATGGCGGTGCTGAAGCTGGACGAAGACTGATCACCGGGAGGAACTTTCATGGCTATTTTCGCGAAAAAAGACAAAGTGCCTCTGGGCCTGTATATCCATGTTCCTTTCTGCCGCAGCAAGTGCCAGTACTGCGATTTCTACTCTCTGGCCACCTCCGACGACAAGCTGATGGACGGCTTCACCTCCGCCATCTGCCAGCATATCAAGGAAGCCGGCGCGCTGGCCCCGTCCTACCGGGTGGATACCATCTATTTCGGCGGCGGCACCCCCAGCTTCTTCGGCGCTGACGGCATGGCCTCCATTCTCACCGCCATCCGCCGGGCCTTCACCGTGGCCTCCGATGCGGAGATCACCTTTGAGGCCAACCCGGATTCCGTATCCATGGGTCTGCTGCGGCGGCTTCGCAGCGAGGGCTTCAACCGGGTGAGTCTGGGCATCCAGACCGACGATGACGAGCTGCTGAAAAAACTGGGCCGCCCCCACAGCTACGCCCAGGCGGTCACCGCCGTAGAGCGGATCCGCAAGGCCGGCTTCAAGAATCTTTCTCTGGATCTGATGTACGGCCTGCCGGGTCAGACGCTGGAAAGCTGGGAAGCCACGCTGCGCCGGGTGCTGACCCTGAATCCGGAGCATATGAGCTGCTACGGGCTGAAGGTGGAGGAAAACACCCCTATGTTCGCCTACAAGGATATCTGCGGCATTCCCGACGAGGATACCCAGGCGGATATGTACCTGCAGGCGGTTCAGATCCTCCGCACCAAGGGCTACCGCCAGTATGAGATCTCCAATTTCGCCCGCAAGGGCAACATTTCCCGCCACAATATGAAATATTGGACCGGCGGCGAATATCTGGGCTTCGGCCCCAACGCCAGCTCCGATTTCGGCGGCAAGCGGTTTACGGTGAAAGCCAATATCCACGAATATATCACCGGCATCAAAAAGGGCCTGCAGGTTCTGGAGGATGTGCAGGAAGTTCCCCACCGGGAGCGGGCAGGGGAGTACCTGGTCACCCGGCTGCGTACCACCGCCGGCATCCGGGGCGATGAGTACGAAAAGCAGTTTTTGCTGCCCTTCGCGCCGCTGGAGGAGGCCTTTGAACGCTGGCAGACCCAGGGTCTGGCGGATGTCACCGGCACCGGCCGCTGGTATTTCACCCCCGAGGGTTTCCTGATCTCCAACAGCCTCATCTCCGACCTGCTGCTGATCCAGGAACGCACCGAACCCCTCTCCCGAAGAAGATAATAGGAAACACGGCATAAGGCTTGTCCTTGTGCCGTGTTTTTGCAGAGAACAAGCGGATTCCCACGGTCGCTCCGCTCCCTCGGAATGACAACCGGCTATCGGCACACCTGTGTCCTTGCGAGGCGGCACAAAGGGGACCCCGCAAAGGCGAATAGCCTTTGTGGGGAGAGGAGGAGCAAGGCCTGCGGGTGGAATTTCCCTCTTGAGGGAAATGAAACAATGCAGCCTTTGCTCCGACGATGCCGTGGCAATCCGTAATAACCAACCCCCGGCAGATCACTCTGCCGGGGGTGAATTTTGGCTTTTACTCCGTCAGGCCCATGAGGATTCGGGCAAGGGCGGAATTTTCGTCGAGAATGATGGTGTTTTCCTCACCGGTCAGGCTCTGCTTCAGCGCATCCAGCGCCAGAGTGAACTCATAGAAGGCCTTCTTGTCGTCGCTGTCGTAGGCGGCGGCCAGCAGGCGCATATACTCCGCTTCGCCCTCCGCCACCAGCTTGGCAGCCTCGGCCTCGGCGTTGGAAACGATGATGTTCACCTGCTTATCCACATCGTTGCGGATAATGGAAGCCTCGTAGTTGCCGTCGGCAGTGTACTTTTCCGCCATCTGGTTCCGCTCGGAGATCATGCGGGAATACACCGCGTTCAGGTTGGAATCCGGCAGGTCGAACTGCTTGATCTTCACATCGGTAACCTGAATGCCGTAAGCCCGGGCAAGGGCGTCCACATCGGAGGCAATGCCTTCGTAAATTTCATTCCGCTTGGCGCCGTCTTCCATGTTGATGATGTCGGCCTGGGCCAGCGTACCCATCACGGTCTTCAGCTCGTTGTAGGTCAGTGCGTCCAGACGGTCCTCGGCAACGGAGGTCGTACCCAGGCTCTGGTAGAACAGCTTGGGGTCGGAGATCTGCCAGAGAATGTAGCAGTCTACGGTCATGTTCTGCTTATCGGAGGTCAGCACCTCGGAAGGGGGGATGTCGTAGAACTGGGTGGCCTTGGAGAAATACTTCACGCTGTCCAGGAAGGGGACCTTGAAGTGGAGGCCGGCAGTATCGGTGGTTTCAATGATCTTAGAGAAGCGGACGGTGCAGGCATACTGGTTTTCTTCTACGGTGTACATGCTGTTGGCAGCCAGCAGCAGCACCAGCGCCACAACAACACCGATTACAATACCTTTTTTCATGTTAGTTACCTCCTACGATGCTCTCCAGAGGCAGCAGCATCTGGACGTCGGAGCCTCCGGAGGTGTTGATATACAGCTTCACACCGGGGAGGATCTCGGAAATGGCTTCGTAATACATTCTGGAGCGGGTGATCTCGGGATTCAGGGCGTACTCGGCGTACATGGCCTGGAACATGGCCACCTGCTCAATGGCCTCGTTGATACGCTTCTGCTTCAGATACTGGGCGTTCTGGATCAGCTTATCTGCCTGGGCCTGGGCATCGGGCAGCTTGGCGTTCTGGTAAGCCTTGGCATCGTTGACCACGGTTTCCGCCTGCTGCTTGGCGGTTTCCACCGCCTTGAAGGCCTCGATAACCGCCTGGGTAGGAGGCTCGGAGTCCTGGATCTTTACATCCACCAGGGTCAGGCCGATGTCATACTCCTGCAGGATCTGGGTCACCAGCTCCTTGACCTGCCGCTGAATATCCTCCTTGCCGTCGGTCAGCACGGAGTCGACGGTGGAAGAGCCAACCACATTGCGAACCTGACTCTGGATCAGATTCCGCAGGATCAGCTCCGGCTCGGTGGAGGAGAACAGGTAGGCCACCGGATCGGTGATCTTGTATTCTACGAAGAAGTCCACATTGACAATGTTGTAGTCGCCGGTGATCATGGTGCTTTCGCCCTCGTTGACCTCAAAGCCATGCTTGGTGTTGTCGGAGGCGTAGCCCAGTTCGATCTTCTGGTAGACATGGACATCTACCTTATGCACCTGCTGGATTCCAAAGGGCAGCCGGAAGTGGACACCGGCATCGGTAACATCCGTTACTCTGCCAAAGGTAGTGACTACCGCCTGCTGCTTGTCGTCGACGGTGTAGAAGCAGGTTCCGATGCCCCACACCAAAATCAGCACCAGCGCCACCACCAGCACGGAGGTGACCGCTTTCTTTCCGTTCACCGGCTTTTTCGGTGACGGGTTCCCGGCGGCGGACCACCGGTAGGTTCCATTATTGTCCATTTTTAGTTCTCCTTACACTATTTAGAATAGGAATTATATGTCAGCTCCTCCAGCATCTGCTCGGCGGCCCGGCGCATCCGGGCGGCCAGCCATGCGGTGAGCATGATCTTCAGGGCCTTTTCGATCCGCTCCCGGGCGCCGGGAACGGGCTCTGTGTAATCGGCAAGGGCTTCCTCCAGCGCTTGCTTCAGGGCGACCTCGTCATCCAACTGCCTGGCCCGGGCAGCCAGCTTCACAAAAAGAAAGTAAAGCCGGGCATCATCGATGATATCGTCCTCTTCTTTGTCCATCACGCCGTTAACATAGGTCAGCAGGCTGCAGATCTTATCCATGGACATGGCGTTCTTCAGCATATTGATGTGAATGATCCGGCAGACCTGATTCATGGAATACCGCTTGCGCTCCGGGCTGGGCAAGAAGCCCCGCTTCACCCAGTTCTGCACCGCGTAGGGCTCCAGACCCGTAATGCTGGAAACCTGCCCCAGCACCATGCCGCCGGCAAGAAACAGCACCGAGAACACCTGCTCGATATGATCTGCCTCGCTGCGGTCAATCTCCAGAACCGTACCGGGAATTCTCCACTGCATACATAACCCTCCTCTCTTCTGGTAGCATGATATTATCACATGGTCATGTGATTGTCAATAGCAATTTAATAATTTTTTGTAAATTTCCGAAAAGAGGAAAACGAAAAACCTCTTTACGAATGGAAAAAGATGTAGTACAATGTATGGCATATCGATTAAAAAGGGGGAGCAGGCCGTGGAGTGTATGCGCTGTGGCAAGAAAACGCCGGAAAAGCAGGTATTTTGCGATGCCTGTCTGGAAGAAATGGCCCGTCATCCGGTAAAACCGGGCAGTGTTGCCTATATTCCGCCCCGTCCTGCCGAGGCGCCGGGTAAGAAATCCGCCTCCCGCCGCAAGCCCCTGACCGCCGAAGAGCAGCTTGCCCGGCAGGGCCGGCTGATCAAGCTGCTGGTGGGCCTTTGCCTGCTGCTTTCGGTTTTGCTGCTGCTGATCTCCTATCTGTATGTTCAGTCCAGCGAATTTCAGAAGGCTGCCGAGGCCATCGGCGAAAACTACCACACGCTGATCCCCAACGGAGGCTGATGTTTCACGTGAAACAGTTTACCCTGCCGTTGTTTCACGTGAAACAATCCGGGCGCTACTGCGTATGAAAGGAGAGGAAACATGGGTAAGATCATTGCAGTTGTCAACCAGAAAGGCGGCGTAGGCAAAACCACCACCGCCGTAAACCTGACCGCCGGGCTGACCGCTCTGGGCAAGCGGGTTCTGCTGTGCGACTTTGACCCTCAGGCCAACGCAACCTCCGGTCTGGGCATCCCCAAGAAGAAACTGAAGAAAACCGTGTATGATCTGATCATCAACGAAGACGATCCTCTGTCTGCCATAGTTTCCACCCCCTACGGTGATGTGCTGCCGGCTTCGGCAGACCTGGCAGGTGCCGGTGTGGAGCTGATTTCTATGCCGAACCCCAACCAGTGCCTGAAAAACGCTCTGCAGCCCCTGAAGGACCGCTACGATGTAATTTTTATCGATTGCCCGCCCTCTCTGGAGATGCTGACCCTGAACGCATTGGCAGCCGCCGACAGCATTCTCGTTCCGGTGCAGTGCGAATACTACGCGCTGGAGGGCCTTTCTGATTTAATGAGCACCCTTCGCATGGTCAAGCGCCGGATCAACCCCGCTCTGGAGATCTTCGGCGTGGCCCTGACCATGTTTGACGGACGAACCAATTTCTCCACCCAGGTGGCCCAGGAAGTCCGGCGGCATTTCCCCGGCAAAGTCTTTGCCGCCGTTGTGCCGAGAAACATCCGCCTTGCGGAAGCTCCCAGCCATGGCGTTCCCGTAACGGTCTATGACCGCAGCAGCCGGGGCGCTGCCGCCTACCGGGCCATGGCCGAGGAGATCGCTGAAAAATTATAAGAGGTGAAACTATGGCATCCAACAAAGGCTTGGGCAAAGGTCTGGGCGCGCTGCTGGGAGATCTGAGCGACCCCGTGGCAGAGTCCACGCCCTACCGCCTGCTGCCCCTTCATAAAGTAGAACCCAATGCCCTGCAGCCCCGCCGGGATTTTTCCGAGGAGGAGCTGCAA
This sequence comes from Faecousia sp., assembly GCA_045532755.1. Taxonomy (GTDB): domain Bacteria; phylum Bacillota; class Clostridia; order Oscillospirales; family Oscillospiraceae; genus Faecousia. The sequence continues at coordinate 20,091 of JAZSGN010000047.1, read as the reverse complement.
TCTCTGGCCGATTCCATTGCCGTCCACGGCATCCTGCAGCCCCTTACGGTGCGGCAGCTGCCCACCGGCTACTATCAGATCATCGCCGGCGAACGCCGCTGGCGGGCCGCCCGTCTGGCAGGACTTACGGAAGTCCCCGCCGTTGTCATCGAAGCCGATGACAAAAAAGCCATGGAGCTGGCGCTGATCGAAAATCTCCAGCGGCAGGATCTGAACCCGGTGGAAGAAGCTCTGGGTTACCAGAGCCTGATGGAGGATTTCGGCCTGACCCAGGAAGAAACCGCCCGGCGGCTGGGAAAATCCCGCCCCGCGGTGGCCAACGCCCTGCGGCTGCTGAATCTCCCGGAACCCATTCTGGAGCAGCTTCGGCAGGGAACGCTGACCGCCGGTCACGCCCGGGCCGTTCTGGTGCTGAAAACCCAAAAGCAGCAGCTGGAAGCCGCCCAAAAGATCGCCGCTCTGGGACTTTCCGTCCGGCAGGCGGAGCTGCTTTGCAAGAACATGGCCAAAGAGCCCCAGCCGGAAAAAGAACCCGGCTTCGCGGTGGATTACATTGCCGAGTGCGAAAAGAGCCTGTCCCGCCATCTGGGCCGGGGGGTGCGGATCGTCAACGGCAAGAAAAAAGGCCGCTTTGAACTGGAATTCTACGGTCAGGAGGACCTGCAGGTCCTTCTGGACGCACTGATGAAACTGCAAAAGAAATAAGAGGTAGAAACATGGAAAAGAAACTGTACAAAATCGAGCAGGGCAAGGTGCTGGACGGCGTTTGCGGCGGTATTGCCGAATATTTCGCCATTGACCCCACCATCGTCCGTGTCGCATGGGCCATTTTTTCCGCTTTTGGCGGCTGCGGTATCATTGCGTATATCGTCTGCGCCCTGATCATGCCCCGTAAGCCTGCGGGCTACATTGAAGCCGAATAACCGTAAAGGAGAATCATCATGCTGGATATTAAAAGAATCAAAGAAAATCCCGATGCCGTGAAAGCCGGCCTCCGGGCAAAGGAAGTAGATTGCGATGCCATCATCGACCAGATCCTGGAGCTGGATGTGGAGATTCGCGCCCTGAAGACCTCCACCGAGTCCCGTACCGCCCAGAAGAACCGGCTGAGCAAGGAAAACGGCAAGCTCTTCGGCCAGAAGAAGGGCGCGGAGCGCAAGGGGGAAGACACCTCCGCCATCGATGCCCAGATCGCAGCCAACAGCGCCGAAAGCGTTGCGCTGGATGCCGCCATCGCTGACGATGCCGCCCGTCTGGCTGAGCTGCAGGCCCGCTACCGCACCCTGATGCTGAGCCTGCCCAACCTGCCCGACGAGGACCTGCTGCCCGGCGGCAAGGAAAACAACCAGCCTCTGCGCTACGTGGGCAAGAAGCCGGAATTCGACTTCGCTCCCAAGCACCATGTAGACCTCTGCACCGATCTGGGTCTGATCGACTACGAGCGGGGCGTGAAGCTGGCAGGCGCCGGCAACTGGATGTACACCGGCATGGGCGCAAGACTGGAGTGGGCGCTGCTGAACTACTTCATCGACACCCACACCGCCGACGGCTACGACTTCATTCTGCCGCCCCACATGCTGGAGTACATGTGCGGCGAAACCGCCGGCCAGTTCCCCAAGTTTGCCGACGAGGTCTATAAGATCGCCAACCCCACCGACGACCGGGTCCACTATATGCTGCCCACCGCCGAGGCCGCCCTTTGCTCCATCTACCGCGACGAGATCCTCAGCGAAGCGGACCTTCCCAAGAAACTCTTCGCCTACACCCCCTGCTTCCGCCGGGAGGCCGGCTCGCACCGCGCCGACGAGCGGGGCATGGTCCGCGGCCACCAGTTCAACAAGGTGGAAATGTTCCAGTTCTGCAAGCCTGAGGATTCCGACGCTGCCTTTGACGAGCTGGTCACCAAGGCTGAAAAGCTGGTAGAGGGTCTGGGCTTCCACTTCCGCACCGTCAAGCTGGCCGCCGGCGACTGCTCCGCCTCCATGGCCCGCACCTATGATATCGAGATCCTGATCCCCTCCATGGATGGCTACAAGGAAGTTTCCTCCGTATCCAACGCCCGGGATTATCAGGCCCGCCGGGGCAACATCCGCTTCCGCCGGGAAGCTACCGGCAAGCCCGAGTTCCTCCACACCCTCAACGGCTCCGGCCTTGCCACCTCCCGGATTTTCCCCGCCCTCGTAGAGCAGAACCAGCGGGCCGACGGCTCCATCGTGGTTCCCGAGGTGCTGCGTAAGTATCTGGGCGGTCTGGAGATCATCGAAAAGAAGTAAATCCGCAGGGGCGGCAGCTCCGCCCCCGCCGAATAAAAGGAAAGGAAGTACATACCTATGAGCAAAAAAGCAAAAAAGCCCTCCTGGTGGGACGAATTCAAGGAATTTGCCGTTAAGGGCAACGCCATGGCTCTGGCCGTTGGTACCATCATCGGCGGCGCTTTCTCCACCATCACCAAGAGCCTGACCAACGACATCATCATGCCCATCGTCAACATTTTCCTGGGCGGCACCGACTTTGCCAACATGAAGCTGCCTCTGCCCCGGGCTCCCTGGGTCCCCGCCACCTACACCGATGTGCTGGATGCCTCCGGCGCCGTTGTGGGTCAGGAAGAAGTGGTCAACTACCTGACCTACGGCAACTTTATCGCCGCCATCATCAACTTCCTGATTCTGGCGCTGGTAGTGTTCTGGCTGGTAAGAACCCTGAACAAGCTGTCTGAAATGAGCAAGAAGAAGGAAGAGGAAGCCGCAGCCGAAGCTCCCGCCGAGCCCCCCGCACCCCCCGCACCTTCCGCCGAGGAAGTTCTGCTCACCGAGATCCGTGACCTGCTGAAGAATAAATAATGCTTGAATTCCCGCCCAAAACTCCGGTTTGGGCGGGAAATTTCTGCATTTTACCCAATTTTTGAATAAACATTTTGACAAATCGGACAGTAGCCTATATAATAGATAAAGTTAGACTGATAACTGCAACCAATCCAAACGGAAGGAAGGACCGCATTATGTATAAAATCGTTCGCAAGAAGGAGCTCAATGCCTCCGTCACCCTGATGGACATCGAAGCCCCCTTCATTGCCAAAAAGGCCAAGGCCGGTCAGTTCATCATTTTCCGCATCGATGAGAAGGGTGAGCGCGTTCCCCTGACCATCGCCGGCTACGACCGGGAAAAGGGTACTGTTACCATCATCTTCCAGAAGGTGGGCTTCTCCACCACCGCTCTGGGCGCTCTGAACGAGGGCGACTACATCCTCGACTTCGTAGGCCCTCTGGGCCGCCCCACCGATGTGGAAGGCAAGAAGCGGGTCTGCGTGGTAGGCGGCGGCGTTGGCTGCGCCATTGCGCTGCCCTCTGCGGCTGCTTTTAAGGAAGCCGGCGCGGAAGTGGATGTCATCGTTGGCTTCCGGAATAAGGATATCGTCATTCTCGAGGACGAGTTCAAGGCCGTTGCCGACAATATGTACCTGATGACCGACGACGGCTCCTACGGCGAGCAGGGCTTCGTAACCGTGAAGCTGCAGCAGCTGCTGGAGAGCGGCCGGGAGTACGACGAAGTTCTGGCCATCGGCCCCATTCCCATGATGAAGTTCGTCTGCAAGACCACCGAGCCCTTCGGCGTGCACACCATGGTATCCCTGAACCCCATCATGGTAGACGGCACCGGCATGTGCGGCGGCTGCCGTGTCACCGTTGGCGGCGAAACCAAGTTCGCCTGCGTTGACGGCCCCGAGTTCGACGGCCACAAGGTAGATTTTGCCGAACTGATGAGCCGTAACACCGTTTACAAGGCTCGCGAAGCCGAGGTTTCCGGCACCCACACCTGCCGCATCGAGAAGATGGGCAAGAACCTGATTCCCTAAGGAGGCGCGACAATGGCTAATATGACTCTGGTGAAAACCCCCATGCCCGAGCAGGATCCCCAGATCCGCGCCCGGAATTTTAAGGAAGTAGCCCTGGGCTACACCGCCGAAATGGCCATCGAAGAGGCCGGCCGCTGCCTGAAGTGCAAGAACCCCAAGTGTGTGGAAGGCTGCCCCGTCAATGTCCGCATTCCCGAATTCATCGCCAAGGTGCAGGAAGGCGACTTCAAAGCCGCCTACGAGATCATCACCTCCACCAACGCCCTGCCCGCCCTCAGCGGCCGTGTCTGTCCTCAGGAGAGCCAGTGCGAAGCCCGCTGCGTAAGAGGTGTCAAGGGTGAGCCGGTTGCCATCGGCCGTCTGGAGCGGTTCGTTGCCGACTGGTATCGGGAAAATATCAACGCCATGCCCGAAAAGGCAGAGCCCAACGGCATCAAGGTAGCTGTCGTCGGCTCCGGCCCTGCCGGCATGACCGCCGCCTCCGACCTTGCCAAGCTGGGCTACGAGGTCACCATGTTCGAAGCGCTCCACACCGCCGGCGGCGTTCTGGTTTACGGCATTCCCGAATTCCGTCTGCCCAAGGCCATCGTTGCCAACGAGATCACCAAGCTGCAGGCTCAGGGCGTTACCGTTATGACCAACATGGTCATCGGCCGCGTTCTGTCCATCGACGAGCTGTTTGAAATGGGCTACAAGGCCGTATTCGTAGGCTCCGGCGCCGGTCTGCCCATGTTTATGAACATTCCCGGCGAGAGCCTCAACGGCGTATTCTCCGCCAACGAGTACCTGACCCGTACCAACCTGATGAAGGCCTACACCGAAGAGGCCGATACCCCCATCATCCAGTCCCGCGCCGTAGCCGTTGTAGGCGGCGGCAATGTGGCCATGGACGCCGCCCGCTGTGCCATGCGTCTGGGCGCTGAGCATGTTTACATCGTTTACCGCCGCGGCGAAGCCGAAATGCCCGCCCGTAAGGAAGAGCAGCACCACGCCAAGGAAGAGGGCATCGAGTTCAAGACTCTGTGCAACCCCATCGAAATTCTGGGCGATGAGACCGGCCGTGTCTGCGGCATGAAGTGCATCCGCATGGAGCTGGGCGAGCCCGATGCTTCCGGCCGCCGCCGTCCCGTGGAGATCCCCGGCAGCGAGTTCATTCTGGATGTGGACACCGTGATCATGAGCCTAGGCACCAGCCCCAACCCCCTGATCCGCTCCACCACCCCCGGTCTGGAAACCAACCGCAAGGGCTGCCTGATCGTGGACGAGAACGAAATGACCACCCGCCAGGGCGTGTTCGCCGGCGGCGATGCCGTTACCGGTGCTGCCACCGTCATTCTGGCTATGGGCGCCGGCAAGAAGGGCGCTGCCGCTATCCACCGCTTCCTGCAGAACAACTAAATCCCAACACAGAAGGCCGCAGCTTGCGGCCTTCTGTTTTATGTAAACCTAATTTTTGGACATACCGGCCCTGTATGCTGCATAGATTGTCCCAGAGGGGGGATCATCTATGAGCAAACGGGGCTGGTTTTTGTTGATTCTGGGGGTCGGGGCGCTGGCTGCCCTGGTTTTGAGCCAATGTTTCAAAGCCGTGCCAACCGGCGCGTGGGGGCTCAGCTTCCGGGAGACGGGGCGTCCCCCCAGCGGCCCGGCGGATGCCGCCACACTGAAAAAATACAACGCCGCCTACCTGGGCAGCGCCGATTCGCCGGTGCTCTACCTGACCTTCGATGCCGGCTACGAAAACGGCTGCACCGCCAAAATTCTGGATATTCTGCAGAAGCACCAAGTTCCCGCCGCCTTTTTTCTGGTGGGCAATTATATGCAGCAGAACCCGGACCTTGTGCGCCGCATGGTTTCCGAGGGGCATATCGTGGGCAACCATACCATGCACCACTACGATATGAGCCGCATCCGGGACCCGGACAGCTTTTCCCGGGAGCTGACGGAGCTGGAGGGGCTGTACGAATCCGTCACCGGGCAGAAAATGCCCAAGTATTACCGCCCGCCTCAGGGCACATACTCGGAAAGCAACCTGCAAATGGCAAAGGAGCTGGGCTACCGCACGGTATTCTGGAGCCTTGCCTATGTAGACTGGAACAACGATGCCCAGCCCACGCCGGAATACGCCTTTTCCAAGCTTTTGCCCCGGACCCACAACGGCGCGGTGGTGCTGCTCCACTCCACTTCCCAGACCAACGCGGCGATCCTGGACGAATTGCTGACCCGCTGGAAGGCCATGGGCTACCGCTTCGCCTCCATCGAAGCGTTGTTTGCATAAAAAGCAAGCCGCCCTCCCGGGCGGCTTGCTTTATTTGGAATGACAACCGGCTATCGCTACCCCTCTGTCATTGCGAGGGCCGTCAGGCCCGTGGCAATCCGTTTTTTATACGCACTACTTTTCTTCGGAACCGACCTCCCGGACGGTCCTCCAAGGATGGGATTTTCCTCTTTTTATTCCTCTTCCAGTGAGGCGATCATTTGGTTGTAGCGCTTTACCTTGAATTTTTCTCCGATCAGCCAGTCGATGCCGTAGGAAATCAGAAACATTCCCGCAAAGCCGATCACCGTTCCTGCGATCACCGCCATCGGCAGGCTGAGCTTCGGAAACAGCGCCTGGGCCAGCTGAAGCTCGGAGTTTTCGTTTTCGCTGAAGGCCAGAACCAGCGCATCCAGCGCGGAGAACCCGGCGGCAAAGACCAGCGCCCGCAGGGCGTAGTCCTTATTCCGCAGCTTCCGCTCCTCGGGGCTGCTGCCGGTGGGAAGCGCCTTTCCGGAGATGCTCTTAGGCTGCTCCACATCCCCCTGAAAATAGCCTGCCGCCACGATCACGCCGCTCATTCCCAGAAGCGCCCAGAATTCCCAGCCCAGTTCCTCTGTGCGAACCAGCCGGACGATCATGGAAACCGCCACGCAAACCGCCAAAAAAATTCCGCCAAAGGCAACCGCTTTGGTGTTGATCTGCATTTGTCTTTCGTCCATACCGTTATGCATGTTCTTCTTCCTCCCAAAAGAGATCGTTGAGTGTTTTCCCCGTTGCTCTGCAAATGGCGATACACAGCTTCAGCGTCGGGTTGTAGCTACCGTTTTCAATGGCGCCGATGGTCTGGCGGGTGACCCCAACGGCCTTCGCCAGATCGTCCTGGGACAGATCTTTTTCGATCCGCGCGATCTTCAGTCTTTTGTTTTTCACACCGCACCTCCTTTGCTTTGCTGCCATTCTACAACATATTTTCCATAATGTCAAGTATATATTACATTTTATCGGATAAATATTTCATAGTAGCCAATAGACCTTCTGCAAAGACCGGCCTCTTCCCCCCTCTGTCATTGCGAGCCAGCGTTCACACTGGCGTGGCACCCCAAGGGCACTTCCTCGCGCTGCGCGCTCAGGGCGCAATCCGTAATCCCCTCGCAGGAGCCGGTGATCACCCCGGCCCGCTGTTCCCGCTGCAAGCGCTCCATGGCTTTTTTCAGGCTTTTTCGCCGCAACCGCAGTTCCTCCTCCGGGGACAAATACCACCGCTTTCCGGCGGTATCGCAGTTGTAGCAATCCTCCTCCCGGCAGTTCCGGCATTCCTCAGGCAGCGGATTCGCTTCGATCCATTCCATTTTCATGCCCCCCTATAATCCGTTCTCCCTTATAGTATAGGCAAATTTTTGCTAATATTCAAGATGCAATTTTCAGTAGATAATATAGCTATCTATTGGAAAGTGGGGTGAAAATATGATCAGCTATGGGCCGTTGTGGAAAACCATGGAAAAAAAGGGCGTTACCAAATATATGCTGATCTACAAGATGGGTTTCAGCGCGTATACCATCACCAACCTGAAACGCAACAAAAGCATCACCATGAACACTTTGGAAAAGCTCTGCAAGGTTCTGGAATGCACCCCCAACGATATCGTGGAATTCACCGAAGAATAACCGCTCCAGCTATACAGCCGGAGCGGTTTCTTATTGGGGCGGGCATTGCCCGCCGCTGTAAGAAACGGATTCCCACGGTCGCTCCGCTCCCTCGGAATGACAACCGGCTATCGCTACCCCGCTGTCATTGCGAGGGCCGTCAGGCCCGTGGCAATCCGTATTCCCCTTTTCTTCCGGGCGGATGTGGACATCCGCCCCTACAAATCCTGCGAAAAAGGGCGTGCCGCAGCTTGCGGCACGCCCTTTTGTTCATTTCAGCAGATATGGGGATTCAATTTACTTCGTGGGGGAAGCGGAGCGGAGGGTGACATCGTGGTAGCCGCCTTCCACAATGGAAACGGAGGAAACCAGCGTCAGCTTGGCGCCCTTCTGGAAATCGGGAATATTGATCATGCCGCAGTTGCACATGGTGCTCTTAACCTTGTAGAGGCTGGCTTCCACATTGTCGTGCAGAGAGCCGGCGTAGGTAACATAGGAGTCTACGCCCTCTTCGAAGGTCAGCTTGCTGGCGCCGCCCAGATCGTAGCGCTGCCAGTTCCGGGCGCGGTTGGAGCCTTCGCCCCAGTATTCCTTCATATAAGCGCCGTTGACCATCACCTTGTTGGTGGGGCTCTCGTCAAAGCGGGCGAAGTAGCGGCCCAGCATCAGGAAGTCGGCGCCCATGGCCAGAGCCAGGGTCATGTGGTAATCGTGAACGATGCCGCCGTCGGAGCAGATAGGCACATAGATGCCGGTTTCTTCGAAGTACTCATCCCGGGCAGCCGCCACTTCGATCAGAGCGGTAGCCTGTCCTCTGCCGATACCCTTGGTTTCCCGGGTGATGCAGATAGAGCCGCCGCCGATACCAACCTTTACGAAGTCCGCGCCGGCCTCGCCAAGGACGCGGAAACCGTCACGGTCCACAACATTGCCCGCGCCGATCTTCACGCTGTCGCCGTAGTGCTCGCGAACCCAGGCGATGGTCTTCTGCTGCCAGCAGGTGTAGCCCTCGGAGGAGTCGATGCACAGCACATCGGCGCCGGCCTCCAGCAGAGCGGGAATCCGCTGGGCGTAGTCACGGGAGTTGATGCCCGCGCCTACCAGATAGCGCTTCTGGCTGTCCAGCAGCTCCAGAGGATTGGCCTTGTGGGAAGCGTAGTCCTTGCGGAATACGAAGTACATCAGGTGGTCGTCGTCATCTACGATGGGCAGGGAGTTCAGCTTGTTGTCCCAGATGATGTCGTTGGCTTCCTTCAGAGTGGTGGAAGCGGGAGCAGTGATCAGCTTTTCCCGGGGGGTCATGAAGGTGGAGACCTTCTCGCTGCCGTCCATGCGGGAGACCCGGTAGTCGCGGCTGGTGACGATGCCCAGCAGCTTGCCGGTGGCGGTGCCGTCTTCGGTAACGGCAACGGTGGAGAAGCCGTTGGCCTGCTTCAGCTTCAGCACATCGGCCAGGGTATCCTCAGGGGTCAGGTTGGAGGCGGAGACCACGAAGCCTGCCTTGTGGCTCTTGACTCTCGCCACCATGGCTGCCTGGGATTCGATGGACTGAGAGCCGTAGATAAAGCTCAGGCCGCCTTCTTTTGCCAGGGCGATGGCCAGCGTATCGTTGGAGACCGACTGCATAATGGCAGAGGTCATGGGAATGTTCAGAGAAATGGCGGGCTCTTCCACGCCCTTGCGGTACTTGGTCAGGGGGGTGCGAAGGGACACACGGTCGGGAATGCACTCCTCCGAGGTGTAGCCGGGAATCAGCAGATACTCACTGAAGGTGTGGCTGGGCTCCGGGTAGTAGTAGGCCATGGGAATTTACCTCCTCATAATAGTAAAAAACAGTGATGTTTCGTAGATTTTTGCGCTTTGGGATAATAGTTTCTTACCCTATAATATACTCCAAACCCGGCGGCGGGTCAAGAACCATTGTGCAAAAATGCATGGAAAAAACGGAGGGATTTTCCCTCCGTTTTTTGGTTATTTTCTTCGTTTTTTCTTCAGCAGCTGCCGCACCTTGCCGCCGAACAGATGCACCACCGCGTAGATGCCCACCAACAGCACAAGGGTAAACACCAGCCGCTGCAGCAGCAGGATGGTTTCCGGCTGCAGCAGATCCGACCAGGTTGCGATAAATGCGTGGCTGTCCACCCACGCCGAGAAGATGGCAAACAGGGAGATCAGCGCCAGAGAGGTATCCATTCGCCGGCCCTCCCGGCGGTCGACGATGTCGCACTTAATATCGAACACCCGCTCCAGATGGCTCTGGTTGCGCTGCATCCGTTCCAGCTGTTCCTGAATCCGGAAAGCCCTGCGGAGCATCTGCATGGATTTCTGGGAGGTGGGGTAGTTCATCTGGATATCCCAGAAATCGATGGTGCGGGAATACTTATCGTAGATGCCGTCTACCTGCTTGAGAAAATCCACCGGGTCGGCAACGCTTTCGGAGGCCAGCAGCTGCACCATCTGCTTGTCGGCGATCTGGATGGCCGCCTCCTCCATCAGCAGCAGCTCGATGAAGAACAGCGGAATGGATTCCTCCGCCAGCCGGTCCATCAGGCTGCAGCGCAGGTCCGGGTCGAACTGGAGCATCACATTGGTGTAAGCGCTGAGCCACGCCCGGTCATACTGCCCCATGCCCTGCGCCGACCGCGCCGCCTCGATCAGCTCCGGCTCTATGATGCTGCCGAAGCTCTCGCCGTCGGGATAGATGGTCTCCGCCGCCAGAAGGGATGCCACCTGCCCCGGGTCCAGGCAGGACTTTTCCTGGGGGATCACTACCAGCATTTTGGCGGTTCCCTGCTTGGTGATGCCGTAGGTATGGCTGATGTACTCATAGAAATTGGTCAGCTGCCGGTCCTGCATCACCATCAGCTGATTGCGGATCACATTGTCCAGCAGATGGCTGGTCAGGAAGGGTGCGGAAAGGCTGTACCATGTCAGCACCGCGCAGCTGCTCTGGGTGTCCACCGAAATATACAGATCCACCCAGGCAGGCTGGCCGATGGCCTGACCCACCTGCTCGTAGCTGTCGGAGGTGACTTCGCCGCAGATCTGCACCGGCAATTTTCCCAGATATCGCCTTTGAATGCGGCCCTTGAAGGCAGCCTGGCCGTCCACATTTTTCCTTTTCGAGGGGATACCGGCTTCATAATGGGTGCGAAAATCCAGCTGCTGCAGCAGATGCTTGTTCTTTGAATCCGATTCCTGCCGCAGAAGCAGGCCGATATCGCTGTAAGACACCGGGATCGACACATAGATATCGGGGATCAGCCCCCACTCCCGCTGCCGGTTGGGCAGCATTTCCTGCAGCTGGGTATTCATCAGCGGCAGCCGGTCATAGGGCAGGATCAGAGAATAGAACAGATAGTCCGCCGCCGCCCGCTCATCGTAGTGGGACACATTGACCAGCCGCTGCCACGCAAGATACTGGCTGTAGTCCAGCTCCACCAGCGTGCCGAAGCAGACCCCCTCCTCCGCCCGCCGGAAGAAGGGAACGCCGTAGCTGACGGCCTTTTCATAGCCGCAAAGGGCAACCTGCTCCTTGCAGGGCCGCAGTTCGATGCCCCGGCCTGCAAAATAGTCGGTTTCCGGCAGCAGCAGCCGCACCGTCTGCCCCACCTGCACCGTATTGCCCGGGTCGGCGCTTTCGCGGTACACCAGAAAATAGTCTTTTTCCAGCTCCGTCACCCGGAAGCCCCGCCGGCGGTAGATCTCCAGTGAGCCTTCGTTGGATACATCTCCCGCCACATTCCAGTCCGGATGCATGGCCGAGGCGGCATCCAGCAGCGCCGACGCGATGCCTTTGCGGCGCAGAGGCCGGTCCACCGCCACAGAAAGGCAGTATAAGGTTTTTCCCGGCAGTCCCCGCAGCAGGCTGTGAATGGCATCCCGCTGGGCCTCCTGCCCGAAGATCATGGAAAATGCGGCTTCGTCCTCCCGGAGCCGGGTATATTCAAAGCACAGGAAAAAGGCTGTGAGTTTGCCTGCTTGTTCCACGCCCAGGCAGCTGCCGGAAGCAAGGCAATAGCCGACCGCCCCGGAGAATTCCCGGCGCATCCGGCTTTCTATGTCGCCGCTGCCCGAAAACAGCGCCAGATAATAGCCATCGTCCCGGAAGCAGCTGCAGAACAGGTCCATAGTCCGCTCCAGGTCCGCCGGCGTAAGATGAATCAGCTTCATAATCGCACCTCCTGAAAGGTACTGCGATTATACCACAAAAAATTCCCCCGCGCAACCGGGCGAAAATTGAGAAAATGCAACTTTTTCTTGTGATTTTGTGCAAATTCGTTGCTTTTATTTTGTATATGTGTTATACTTTTGTGTTGGAATTATTGTTTACAACCGAAAAGGAGCGACCCAATATGGTATCTCAGGATAAAATTCGTAATATTGCCATCATCGCCCACGTTGACCACGGCAAAACCACCCTTGTGGATGAAATGCTGAAGCAGGGCGGCATCTACCGGGAGAATCAGGCCACCGTGGAACGGGTGATGGACTCCGGTGATCTGGAGCGGGAGCGGGGCATTACCATTCTCGCCAAGAACACCTCCGTATATTATAAGGATATTAAGATCAACATCGTAGACACCCCCGGCCACGCCGACTTTGGCGGCGAGGTGGAGCGGATTCTGAAAATGGTAAACGGCGTCATTTTGCTGGTAGACGCCGCCGAGGGCCCCATGCCTCAGACCCGCTTCGTGCTGCAGAAGGCGCTGGAGCTGGGCCACAAGGTCATCGTTGCCGTCAACAAGATCGACAAGCCCGATGCCCGGATCCACGAGGTCATGGACGAAGTGCTGGAGCTGCTGCTGGACCTGAACGCCACCGACGACCAGTTTAACTCCCCCACCGTGTTCTGCTCCGGCCGTCAGGGTACTGCTTCCTACGGCCCCGATGAAGCCGGCACCGACCTGACCCCCCTCTTTGAAACCATCGTCAACTATATCGATGCCCCCAGCGGCGAAGTGGATGCCCCCCTGCAGCTGCTGGTGTCCTCCATCGATTATAACGAGTATGTGGGCCGCATCGCCGTGGGCCGGGTGGAGCGGGGCACCATCCGGGTGAATCAGGAAGTCACCATCTGCGATTTCCACAACCCCGACATCCGCCAGAAGGGCAAAGTAGTTGCCCTCTACGCCTTCGACGGTCTGGGCAAAACCCCCATTTCCGAGGCCTCTGCCGGTGAGATCGTGGCCCTTTCCGGTATGGCGGACATCACCATCGGCCGCACCCTCTGCGCCACCGATGCCATTGAGCCTCTGCCCTTCGTCAAGATCAGCGACCCCACCATCGAAATGACCTTCGCTGTCAACGATTCTCCCTTCGCCGGCAAGGAAGGCAAGTTCGTCACCTCCCGGAATCTTCGCGACCGGCTGGAGAAGGAGCTTCTGAAGGATGTTTCCCTGCATGTAACCGAAGCCAGCACCGATTCGTTCAATGTGGCCGGCCGGGGCGAGATGCACCTGTCCATTCTCATGGAGACCATGCGCCGGGAAGGCTATGAGTTCTCCGTGTCCACCCCCCGGGTGCTGACCAAGGAGATCGACGGCCGGGTCTGCGAGCCCATCGAGCGGATGGTGGCCGATGTGCCGGAAAGCTGCATGGGCGCGGTCATCGAGAAGATGGGCCGCCGCAAGGGCGACCTTCTGGGCATGACCCCCATGGGCAGCCGCTACCGTCTGGAATTCTTAGTCCCCTCCCGGGGTCTGTTCGGCTACCGCAGCGAATTCCTCACCGACACCCGGGGCGAGGGCATCATGTCCAGCGTGCTGGACAGCTACGCGCCCATGAAGGGCGAGGTAGAGCGCCGGCTCACCGGCTCGCTGATCGCTTTTGAAACCGGCGAAGCCGTAACCTACGGCCTCCACGCCGCTCAGGAGCGGGGCGCGCTGTTCATCGGCCCCGGCACGCCGGTCTACGCCGGCATGGTGGTGGGCATCTGCAGCCGCAACGAGGATATGACCGTCAACGTCTGCAAGAAGAAGCAGCTGACCAATATGCGTGCCTCCGGCTCCGACGAAGCCCTGCGGCTCACCAGCCCCAAGGTATTCTCTCTGGAGCAGTGTCTGGAGTTCCTCGCCGACGACGAGCTGCTGGAATGCACCCCCAAGAGCCTGCGTATCCGCAAGCGGGAGCTGGACCACAGCATCCGTATGCGGGAGCTGATGAAGCGCAGAAATCAGGAATAATTCCCCCTGGCGGGGGAAGGAAAGGCGGCAGAATATGAAACAACAAGCCCTGCGTTCCCTTTTGATCGCCCTGTGCTGCATTCTTTCTGCCGTTTTGCTGGCGGCGCTGGGCATCGCGGTTCATCTGACCCAGCAGCGCCTGACCCCGGCGCCCACAGAGCCTGCGGTCACCACCCAGCCTACCCAGATTCCTGCCCAAACCACCGCGCCTGCGGAAACCACCGCCCCCACCACCCAGCCCACCACCGCTCCTGTGGAAACCACCGCTCCCACCGAAGCTACCGAAGCTACCGAGGCGGCCACCGTTCCTACAGAAACCGAGCCCACTGAGCCCAACCGCTTCGTGCTGACCTTTGTGGGCGACTGCACTCTGGCAGATGTGCAGGAAAAATCCTATTTTGCCGACACCGTAGGCAGCGACTATCTCTATCCTATGGAATATGTGCGCCATATTTTCACGGCGGACGACTACACCTTTGCCAATCTGGAGTGCGCCCTGACCACCGCAACCAAAGCCCAGGACAAGCGCTACGCCTTCAAAGGCAAGCCGGAGTACACCCGGATCTTCACGGAAAACGGCATTGAGTTTGCCAATGTGGTGAATAACCACGCCTTCGACTATGGCCGCACCGGCTACAACCACACCCTGGAAGCTCTGGACAGCGCCGGTCTTGCCTATGTGGAGCGGAAGAAAACCGGCATCTTCACCACCGAAAGCGGCCTTGTGATCGGTGTGTACACCGATAATTTCCCCACCGGCACCGAGGGCATCGCCAAAAACATCGCTTCGCTGAAAGATCAGGGAGCGCAGGTCATCGTTGCCGTCTACCACTGGGGAACGGAGTATTACTACCAGCCCGACAAGCTCACCCAGAAGATCGCCCACGCCACCATTGATGCCGGCGCCGATATCGTCTACGGCCATCATCCCCATGTGCTGCAGAACATCGAGGAGTATAACGACGGCGTGATCTTCTATAGCTTGGGCAATTTCTGCTTTGGCGGCAACGCCAACCCGCCGGACAAGGACACCGCCATTTTGCAGCAGGAGATCCTGCGTACAGAAGACGGCCGCTATATTCTGGGCCAGCTGACCCGGATTCCCTGCTATGTCACCTCCCTGCTGACCTGGGGCAACGATTTCCGCCCCATGCCCATGGAGCCGGGGACAGAGGCCTACGACCGGGTGCTGCGGAAGCTGGCGGGTACTTATGAAAAGAAGTTCCTGCAGGTAAGCTACCGGGACGACCTGTTCCCGGAGGAAACCGAGCCTTCTACTGAGCCTTCGGAAACCGTTCCCGAAACCCAGCCAACCGAGCCTTCGGAAACCACCCCCGAGACCCAGCCCACCGAGCCTTCCACCGAAGCGACCCAGCCGCCCGCGGAGCCACCTGCTGAGCCCACCGAACCGCCCACCCAGGCGACCGAGCCGCCCACCGACCCCACCGGCCCGGCATAAACCCATCCAAAATCCGGCTTCCCGGGAAAGGAAGCCGGATTATTTATGCAATTTCTTGTAACTTTTTTCCGGGAAATCCAAAAAAGTTGTTGACCTGACTGCACATTTCGGTTATAATGCTCTAGAATGACTATTTATAGTCCATTACTATGTGTTGCTGCGGCCATTTTGGCTGTTGAGCATGACTGATTTTCGACAGGAGGTGTACCGAGAATGAAGCGTACCTATCAGCCCAGCCGTCGTCATAGATCCAAGATCCACGGTTTCCGGAAGAGAATGGCTACTTCCAACGGCCGCAAGGTGCTTGCCCGCCGCCGTGCCAAGGGCCGCAAGGTTCTGTCTGCTTGAGTGCAACGCCGTGGGTGACCGTCCAGGTCAATCGCTCATAGCGAAACGGGAGTCCATGCGGGGCGAAAGCGATTCGCCCCGCACCCTTTTTTATAGGGGTAAAAATCATGGGAGAGCATTATGAAATTTTCCAGCAGCCTGAAGCTTAACCACATTTTCCGCCGGCTCTACGCCACCCAGGGTCTTGCCAATGGTCTGGTGGTGCTCTATGCCCGGAAAAATCACACCGGCACAAACCGTGTGGGCATCACCGTCAGCAAAAAGCTGGGGCATGCCGTGGTTCGCAACCGCGTCCGCCGCCGCCTGCGGGAGGTCTACCGCCTGAACGAAGACCGCTTCGCGCCGGGCTGGGACATTGTAGTGGTTGCCAGAAGCCGTGCGATTCGCGCCGACTTCCGAAGCCTGACCGATGCCTATCTGTCCCTCGCCGGGAAAGCGGGTATCCTGCTGCCGGGATCTGAAACTGAGGATTCCGGTGTATGAAAAAACTGCTGCTTGCCATCATCCGCTTCTACCAGCGGAACATTTCTCCCTGTACCTCCCCTTCCTGCCGGTTCCGGCCCACCTGCTCTCACTACGCTTACGAAGCTATTCAAAAATACGGGGCCCTCAAAGGTGGCTGTCTTGCGCTGCGCCGTCTGCTGCGCTGCCACCCCTTTTATAAGGGCGACCCTTATGACCCCGTTCCCTGAACAGGAGGAAATTCTATGATTCTCTTTTCTCTGATGGATATCATCAAGGTTCCCTTCGGTTATCTTCTTGATTTCCTGTACCGCCTGACCAACAGCTACGGTCTGGCCATCATTCTGTTTGCCGTAGCCGTTAAGCTGATCATGCTGCCCGTCACCGCCAAGAGCAAGCGCAGCAGCATGAAGATGTCCCGCATGACCCCCCGCATCCGTGAAATTCAGGAAAAATACGCCAACGACCAGGTAAAGCAGAACGAAGCTATGCAGAAGCTTTATCAGGAGGAAGGCGTTTCCATGTTCGGCGGCTGTCTGTGGTCTCTGGTGCCGATCTTGATTATCTTCCCGCTGTATGCCGTTGTGCGCCAGCCCATCACTTACATGCTCCACGAAAGCACCGAAGTGGCCACCCAGATCATTTCCATCATCAAGAACGCCGCTCCGGAGCTGTTTGGCCGCAATAGCTACTACGATCAGATGGTGGCTGCCGCCAATATCTCCAAATTCGCTCCCCAGATTCAGGCTGCCATTCCCGAAATCAGCGCCAAGACCCTGGAAGGCCTGAACTTCAATTTCCTTGGTATCGATCTGGGCTCTGTTGCCCAGTTCAATGTGTTCAACTGGTCTGCCTGGGATTGGGCCCACATCGGCGCCTTCCTGATCCCCTGCCTGTCTGCCCTGAGCCAGATCGTCAGCATGAAGCTGAACCAGAAGCTGAACAACTCCCTTGTCACCGATAAGAACGGCGTGCAGGACAAGGAAACTGCCGATAATTCCCAGACTAACCAGTCCATGAAGACCATGATGATCATTTCTCCCCTCATGTCTTTGTGGATCGGCTTCACCATTCCTCTGGTGCTGAGCCTTTACTGGCTGGCCCAGGGTATTGTCAACATGATTCTCGACAGCGTGCTGACTCTGCACTACCGCAAGGTCTATGACGCCGAGGACGCCCAGCGTCTGCGCCGCGCCATGGAAGAGGATGCCGCTGAAGCCGAGCGGGAGCGTGTCCGGGCCGAGCGCCGCGCCGCCAACCCCGATGGCATCACCGAGAATACCAGCCGCAAGAAGCTGCAGCAGAAGCAGCGCGCTGAGCAGCAGGCCGCCCGTGCCGCCGCTGCCAGAGAGTATGCCGCCAGAAGAGGCGAAGTCACCGACGACGAGTCCGGCGCTCCCTCTGCGCTGTCCGGCATCGCCGAGCGCCCCTACTGCAAGGGCCGCGCCTACGATCCCAACCGCTATACTACGGAGGAATAAATCCATGGAAAAGACCATTGTAACCACCGGCAAGACCATTGATCTTGCCATTGAAGCCGCTCTGACCCAGCTGGGTCTGGAGCGCGACGATGTTTCCGTTATGGTGCTGGCCCAGGCGAAGCCCGGTTTTCTGGGCTTTGGCGCAACGCCCGCCAAGGTGCAGGTGACCTACGAAGCTCCGGACCTGACCCCCGCCGCTCCCAAGGTGGCGCTGTCCTCCGCTTCCCGTTCCAAGCCCAAGGCAGCCGCTCCGGTGAAGAAGCCGGAAGCGCCCAAGGCGGAGCCTCCCAAGCCTGCCGCTCCCAAGGCGGAAGCCCCCAAGGCCGACAAGCAGCCCAAGGCCCCCAAAGAGCCGAAGGCCCCCAAAGCTCCCAAGACCCCCAAGGCGCCCAAGCCGGAAGCGCCCAAGGCTGCCGCTGAGCCTAAGGTCTATGCCCCTGCCGAGCCCGGCAGCGTAGAAGAGCAGATCGAGCAGTTCCTGAAGGGTCTGCTGGAGCACATGGGCTCCAAGGCCGTTCCCCACGCATGGAAGGCCGACGAAACCACCTACAAGGTAGACCTGACCGGCGAAGACCTGGGTTATCTCATCGGCCGCCGGGGTGATACCCTGGATGCCATTCAGCATCTTTGCAACTACTCCATCAACAAGAATGTGGAAGGCCATATCCGCATCAATGTGGATGCCGAGTCCTACCGGGAAAAGCGGGAGGACAGCCTCCGCCGCTACGCCCGCAAGAAGGCCCAGCAGGTGCTGAAGGCTCGCCGCCGCACCACTCTGGAGCCCATGAACGCCTACGAGCGTCATGTGATCCACTCCGCTCTGCAGGACATGGACAATATCACCACCTATTCCACCGGCAGCGAACCCAACCGCCGCGTGGTCATCGAGTACGTAAGATAACACCAAAAAACACGGCTGATTCCTCAGCCGTGTTTTTTCTCTACGCACCTACCCTTTCGGGAAGGTCGCTACTTCCCTGACCCGCCCGGTATCGTTACCGCTCTGTTATCGATAGTTTTGGATCGTGTGCCGCCGGTGTCAATTCGCACCTACCCTTTCGGGAAGGTCGTTACTTCCCTGACCCGCCCGGTATCGTACCCATTTGTCCTCGATACGGGCCTCCGGCCACCATATCCTGCCTCGTAGGGGCCGGTGACCACACCGGCCCGGCGCAAAGCGCAGAGAAGACGGATTGCCACGGTCGCTCCGCGCCCTCGCAATGACAGGTCAATCTGAAAGCTTCTTCTGTCATTCCGAGCCGCGAAGCGGCGTGGGAATCCGCTCTCCCTAATCCGGGCCGGTATGGTCACCG
This sequence comes from Faecousia sp., assembly GCA_045532755.1. Taxonomy (GTDB): domain Bacteria; phylum Bacillota; class Clostridia; order Oscillospirales; family Oscillospiraceae; genus Faecousia. The sequence goes on along the minus strand of JAZSGN010000047.1, from coordinate 1,086 downwards.
GCCCATACAAAAGGGGTCGATGGCGTGTGTAGGGGCGATCATTGATCGCCCGCCGAGTCCGCTTCCATGCTATGATATTTCCTCCAAAATCAATTTTAATCGTCAGCCGAAGGCTGACACCGCAACTTTTCACTCTTCTCTTTTCACTCTTCACTTCCCCAAAGCCCTTCTCCTCCCAAACGCTCCAAAAAAACGCTCCCCGGCAGAGAAACTGCCGGGGAGCTTTATGCTTTTTGAATTACAGCTGAGGACCGGCTGCTACCAGAGCCTTGCCGGCATCGTTGCCGGTGTACTTCACGAAGTTCTTAATGAACCGGGCAGACAGATCCTGGGCCTTGGCTTCCCACTCGGAAGCATCGGCGTAGGTGTCGCGGGGGTCCAGAATGGCGGGGTTCACGCCGGGCAGAGAGGTGGGAACTTCCAGATTGAAGTAGGGAATGGTCTTGGTCTCTGCGTTCAGGATGGAGCCATCCAGAATGGCATCGATGATGCCGCGGGTGTCCTTGATGGAGATACGCTTGCCGGTGCCGTTCCAGCCGGTGTTGACCAGGTAAGCCTTGGCGCCGGACTTCTGCATCTTCTTCACCAGCTCCTCACCGTACTTGGTGGGGTGCAGCTCCAGGAAGGCCTGGCCGAAGCAGGCGGAGAAGGTGGGAGTGGGCTCGGTGATGCCGCGCTCGGTGCCGGCCAGCTTGGAGGTGAAGCCGCTGAGGAAGTAGTACTGGGTCTGCTCAGGGGTCAGGATGGAAACGGGAGGCAGAACGCCGAAAGCGTCAGCGGACAGGAAGATCACATTCTTGGCATCGGGGCCGGCGGAAACGGGGCGCACGATCTTCTCGATGTGGTCGATGGGGTAGGAAACGCGGGTGTTCTCGGTGACAGAGCCGTCAGCGAAGTCGCACTTGCCGTCGGCATCCACAGTCACGTTCTCCAGCAGCGCGTTGCGCTTGATGGCGTTGTAGATATCGGGCTCGGAGTCGGCATCCAGATTGATGACCTTGGCATAGCAGCCGCCCTCGAAGTTGAACACGCCGTTGTCGTCCCAGCCGTGCTCGTCGTCACCGATCAGCAGACGCTTGGGGTCGG
>JAZSGN010000016.1:0-112226 GCA_045532755.1 Faecousia sp. | reverse complement strand
ATGCTTTCTATTATTTACCAGCCAATGCTCTTTCCAGCCAAACACAGCCATAATCAAGAGCAGTGAAAAGACCGGGCTTTTCGCCCTTCTTCACGATACGGCTACGACCATTGACAGAGGGATCGGTCAGTTGAAGCTGAAGAGAAACCCGTGTAGCGATATCAGCATCGCCGACCTTCTTGGTTTCCAGGATCTGAAGCATGACGATGTGACTGTCAGCCATAGAACCGTAATAGATCAAATTATCCTTACGCATCAGCGGACGGCCCTTGTACATCAAAACCGCGTTTTCCTGTGCCATGGGAACCTCCTTAAAATGGTAGGGGGCCTTTGCCGCAGCAAAAGCCCCCGGCTTGTGTCAAGATTGTTCAAACAGATAACACTTGACAAGCGCCTGCATCATTTCATCCCGGTCCAACTTGCAGATCATGCTTCTGGCATTGTTGTAGTTGGTGATATAGGTGGGATCTTCCGTCAGCAGGTAGCCTACGATCTGGTTTACAGGATTATACCCTTTTTCATTCAGGGCGTCGAACACAGTCCGGAGAATGCGCCGCATATTTTCCTTATCGTCGCTGGGTACAGTGAACTTAATGGTATTTCCCGTCATGAAATCGACCTCCTTCAGAATATTTGCTTACATTATAGCCTAAAAGCAAACCGGTGTAAAGAGCAAAAAACAAATTTTCAGCGAAGAACTGCGCCCAGCTGCTCCTGCAGGGCTTTCAGCACCCGGCTGATCACCTGCTCGGAGTCGGCATCGGTGAGGGTGCGGTCGTCGGCACGCAGCTCCAGAGAGAAGGCAAGGCTCTTCTTGCCCTCGGCAATGCCGGTTCCCCGGTAGATGTCGAAGAGCTTTACGCCCCGCAGCAGCTTGCCGGCGGATTCGGTGATCGCCTTCTGGCACTGGGCAACGGTGATCTCCTCGTCGCAGATCAGAGCCAGGTCACGGGTAACGCCGGGATACTTGGGCAGGGGAACATAGGTGGGAGCGCTCAGCTGATGGTTAAACAGCTCCGTCAGGTTGATCTCCGCGCAGTAGACCTCGCAGTCGATGCCGTAGTTGGCAGCGGTCAGCGGATGAATCTGACCCATGTAGCCTACATCCACGCCGTCGACAGTCACCTTGGCGCAGCGGCCGGGGTGATAGGAGGGGTTGTCCTTCACAGCGCTATATTCCGCCTTGGAGATCCGCATGCCGGTGAGAATGGCTTCCAGATGGCCCTTCAGGGTGAAGAAGTTCTCCCGGTCGCCGTAAGCGCCCAGCACCAGCATCTTCGGCTCGTTGGGCAGGGGTTCGCCGGCAACGGGCAGATAGACCTTAGCCAGCTCGTACAGCCGGACATTCTTGTTGTGATAGTTGAAGTTCCGGGCCAGAATATCCAGCATGGAGGGCAGCGCGATGGTACGCATCACGGAGGTATCCTCGCCCAGAGGATTCTGAATTTTCAGGGTGCTGCGAAGGGGAGAATCCGCAGGCAGGCGGATCATATCGAAGATGGCAGGGGATACGAAGGAATAGGTGATGATCTCATTGTAGCCAAGGCTGCGGCAGAACTTACCGGCAGCGGCTTCCAGATGCATCATGGGGGTGTAGCCGCCCTGAGTAGACATCTTCAGCTCGGTGGTGGGGATCTCGTTGTAGCCGTAGGAGCGGCCCACTTCCTCGGCGATATCCGCCATCAGGTTCAGGTCAGGCCGCCAGGAGGGAACATGGATGGTGCGTCCGTCCACATCGATCTCCAGCAGGTTCAGGTATTCCACCATCTTGGCTTCGGGGATCTGAGTACCCAGCAGGGCGTTGATCTTCTCCGGCTCCAGAGGCAGCCTTCTTGCTTCGGGAACATAGTGGATAATATCGATGATGCCATCCATCACATCGCCGCAAGCCAGCATTTCCACCAGCTCGCAGGCCCGCTGTACGGCAGGCAGGGTCATCATGGGATCCAGATTCTTTTCGAACTTGCCGGAGGACTCGGTCCGCATACCCAGCGCCAGAGCGGTCTGACGGATGGAAGTACCGTTGAAGTTGGCGGATTCGAAGACCACCGTAGTGGTGTCTTCGAGAATTTCGGAGTTCAGGCCGCCCATAATGCCGGCCAGACCGATGGGCTTTTCTTCATCGGCGATCACCAGCATACCGGGCTTCAGATTGCGGACATTGCCGTCGAGGGTGGTCAGGGTCTCGCCCTCGGCGCTCTCTCTTACAACGATCTTGCCGGAGCCTACATAGCGGTAGTCAAAGGCGTGCATCGGCTGGCCGTATTCCAGCATAACATAGTTGGTGATATCCACGATGTTGTTGATGGAGCGGATGCCGTTGGCCCGCAGCCGCTGCCGCAGCCACTTGGGAGAGGGGCCGATTTTCACATTGGCAACCATCCGGGCGGTGTAGCGGTTGCAAAGCTGGGAAGCGGGAACTTCCACATCCAGCATATCATACATGCTGCCGGCATCGCTGCCGTGGACTACCGGCTCATGGTGGCGCATCTTCTTGCCGAAGGCGGCAGCAGACTCTCTTGCCAGACCGATGATGGAGTAGCAATCCGGGCGGTTGTTGGTGATTTCAAAATCTACGATGGTATCATCGTTGCCAATTACCAGGTTGATGTCGTCACCGGGCTTGCAATCTTCTTCCAGAATCCAGATGCCGTCTTCGATGGCATAGGGGAAATCGCCCAGTGTCAGGTTCAGCTCCTTGAGGGAGCAGAGCATGCCGTTGGAAACTTCGCCCCGGAGCTTACCCTTGGTAATGTGAATGCCGCCGGGCAGCCAGGAATTGTGGAGCGCAACGGGAACCAGATCCCCGGCCTTCACATTCTGGGCGCCGGTAACGATCTGCACAGGGGCATCCTGGCCCACATCCAGCTGGCAGACCCACATATGATCGGAGTTGGTGTGCCGTTCAATGGAAAGCACCTTGCCAACCACAACATTGCGGATCTCGGCATCCATCCGCTCATAGGTTTCCACCTTCTGGCCGAAGATGGTCATGGTTTCTACATATTCCTTATCGGAGACCGCGGAAAGATCCACGAACTCCTCATTGATCCATTTTCTGTTCAGTTTCATAGTCGCACCTCATTAGAACTGGTTAAGCAGCCGCACATCGTTGTCGAAGATGAGCCGCAGGTCGTTGATACGCAGCCGGCCCATAGCCATACGCTCCAGACCCATGCCGAAGGCAAAGCCGGAATACTTCTCCGGGTCGATGCCGCAGCCGGCCAGTACATCGGGGTGGACCATACCGGCGCCCAGCAGCTCGATCCAGCCTTCGCCGTGGCAGGTGGAGCAGACCTGACCGTCCACTTCGCCGGTGCCGTGGCACTTGTGGCACTGCATATCCATTTCGCAGCTGGGCTCGGTGAAGGGGAAGTGGTGGGGGCGGAAACGCATCTGGGCATCCTCACCATAGATGGCCCGCATAACGGTTACCAGAGCGCCCTTCAGGTCGCCCATGGTAATGTTCTCGTCAACCACCAGACCTTCGATCTGGTGGAACATGGGAGAGTGGGTGGCATCGGCTTCGTCCTTGCGGAACACACGGCCGGGAGCCAGTACGCAGATGGGAGGCTTCATATATTCCATGGCACGGATCTGCATGGAGCTGGTCTGGGTACGCAGCAGCACGGAATCGTCATCGGTGAAATAGAAGGTATCGCTGCGGTCACGGGAGGGGTGACCTTCTTCGATGTTCAGCCGGGTGAAGTTGTAGCTTGCCAGCTCCACCTCCGGGCCGTCTACCACCTGATAGCCCATGCCAACGAAGATGTCTTTCACCATTTGCAGCACCTGATTCATGGGGTGAGCATGGCCGATGGCAACGGCATCGCCGGGAATGGTAACGTCAACGGCTTCCGCAGCCAGCTTTGCCTCCAGCACGGCGGCGTTGATGGCAGCCTTGCGCTGCTCCAGCTTGGCTTCGATGTCGGCGCGGACAGAGTTGGCCAGCTGACCCATTACAGGGCGCTCTTCGGCAGACAGGCGGCCCATCTGCTTCAGCACGGCGGTCAGCTCACCCTTTTTGCCCAGCAGCCGCACACGCAGCTCTTCCAGTTCTGCCGGAGTGGTGGCTGCATCCAGAGCAGCCAGCGCGTTTTGCCGGATATTAGACAGTTGTTCTTTCATGTATGTTTCTCCTTCCGGATATTTTATAAAATAAAAAACCTCTCATCCCAAACAATCGGGACGAAAGGCATAGCTTCCGCGGTACCACCCGCAATTCGCCAATCTGGCGCGGCTCATGGATGCTGACACACCCTGGATCGGTAACGGGATCACCCGGCGAACCCTACTGGAAATTTCAGGCTGCGGCTCCTGGGAGAAGGCCCGGTACTGCGCGTAGGCGGCTCTCACCATCCCGCCATCGCTTCCAACGCGTAACCAGTACAAGACTGCCCATTCATAGCTGTTTGCATATCAAGGAGAATATTAGCATATTCCCTTCGAAAATGCAAGCATTATTTCCGCTTTTCTGCCGGCATACCCAGAGGAAAATTTCATAAAATTTAACTGCGCGGGGCGCAGGGGAATCCCGGACAAGCTGCCGCGACATTTGGTTTGAGGCGGGATGGGATCGTGAGAAAATGGGTAATTATGCTGGCTATTTGCCTGCTCTGCGGCTGCAGCGCCGGCGATCAGGGAATGGAACGGGCGCTGGAAGCCCGGCAGCGGCTGCTCAGCGCAAAGGGCTGCAGCTTTTCCTGCCGGCTCAGCGCGGATTATGGGCAGGAGGTGTATACCTTCGATCTGCAATGCACCATGGATTCCGAGGGGGCGTTGACTTTTCAGCTCGTAGAGCCGGAATCCATTTCGGGAATCTCCGGGCGGGTCAGCGCCGGGGAAGGGGCGCTGGTGTTCGATGATACGGTTCTGGCTCTGCCGCCGCTGGCCCAGGGTCAGCTACCTCCCGTAAGAGGGCCCTGGATCTTACTGAACGCTTTTCGCAGCGGCTATATATCCTCCTGCAGCCTGCAGGACAGCTGCCTGCAGCTTCATATCGACGATAGTTATGCAAACAGCGCTGTGGCGGTAGAGCTGTGGCTGGAAGAAGATATTTTAGTCCACGGGGAGATCTTCTGGCAGAATCAGAAGGTGCTGACCCTTGCGGTTACCGATTTCCGGTTTCTGTAGCTTTTTGTCGCACTGTGGCATAAGATATTTTGCAGGCGTTTTCGGTATAAACTTCTTTTGTCCGTGGAAGAATAGGATCAACCGCGTTACATAAGGAGTATTCCGGTAGCGCGGGCAATGTTACATCGGAGTGTGAAGCACATGGACAGCACAGTCAAACGCGGCGATATCTTTTATGCGGATCTTTCGCCGGTAGTAGGCAGTGAGCAGGGAGGCACGCGGCCGGTACTGATCGTGCAGAATGATACAGGAAACCGCCATTCTCCAACGGTGATCGCCGCCGCCATCACCAGCCAGACAGGCAAAGCCCGCCTGCCTACGCATATCAATATCGCAGGGGGAAGCGTGGGCCTCAGCAAGGATTCCGTGATCCTGCTGGAGCAGATCCGCACCATTGATAAACGCCGCCTGCGGGAGCATATGGGGCGGCTGGATGATAAACAGATGTCCCTTGTGGACGATGCCATTGCCGTCAGCTTTGGCCTTCACGACAGCAGACCAACCTGAATAGAAACGCCCCCTGCCCAGTAAACTGGTGCAGGGGGGATTCTTTATGATGGAATATCCGGTCATGCGGGGAAATGAAACTGTAGGAACGGTGCGGCTGACCAGAAAAGGTCTTTATTGGGAGATATTCTGCAAATGCCGTTTCGATCGCCCCAGGCTTTGCCGCCTGGAGGCAGAAGGGGAGAAGGCAGCCGATTTAGGGGTGCTCGTGCCGGAGGACGGGTGCTATATTCTGAGAAGAACCGTTCCAATCAAACGCATCGGGGAAAAACCTACGAGATTTACGATCCGGGAAGACAGCGGCGATGGCTGCTTTCTTCCCCTTGATGAAAGCAAACCCTTTGCCGGTTTGCAGCATCTCGGAAATGCTTACTTTGCGGTGCGGGCCGGTGTGCCGGGGATCGTGCTGAAAACTCAGAAGGACATTTCCAAACTTACGGGGCAGTGATCCGAGCCGAAGATGTCGGCATGGATCATGGCGCTGCGGATCTTATCCTGCAGGCGGTTGGAAGCCAGGAAATAGTCGATTCGCCAGCCTGCGTTGTTCTTTCTTGCGCCATACATGTAGCTCCACCAGCTGTAAGCTCCAACAGTATCCGGGTGCAGATAGCGGAAGGTGTCCGTCAGGCCGGTGTCCAGCAGCTTACCGAAGCTTTCCCGTTCTTCGTCGGAGAAGCCGGCGTTTCCCCGGTTGGCAGCAGGGTTTTTCAGATCGATCTCCTTGTGGGCCACATTCAGATCGCCGCAGAGGATCACCGGCTTTTGGCTGTCCAGCTGAGAAATGCGCTGCCGGAAAGCCGCATCCCAGCGCAGCCGGTGGTCAATTCTGGCCAGCTCCCGCTGGGCGTTGGGGGTGTAGCAGGTAACCAGATAGAAATCGCTGTATTCCAGCGTGATCATCCGGCCCTCCGTGTCCAGCTCCTCAGTTCCCACGCCGTAGCTGACGGAAAGGGGCGCTTGCTTTGCGAATATGGCTGTGCCGGAGTAGCCCTTTTTTTCGGCATAGCACCAGTACTGGTGATAACCCGGCAGCTCCAGCGAAACCTGACCTTCCTGCAGCTTGGTTTCCTGCAGGCAGAAAAAGTCGGCATCCAGGCTCTGGAAAATGTCCAGAAAGCCTTTTTGCAGGCAGGCCCTCAGGCCGTTTACATTCCATGAAACAAAACGCATAGTGCTCTCCTTTTAAGTTTCCTCAGGGGCGATGTAGTGATCCGTAAGATTCAGCCCGGAGGGGATCAGGGTCACTTCCGCTCTTCCGTCCAGCTGGGCGGATTCCGTGCGGATGGTAACGCTGTCGAGTCCGGTAAGGGCGGAAGCTGTCAATGCCAGGCAGCTGCAGGCAACCGAAAGCTCCATGCCGGTGAGCTCTGCAAATTCGTCTGTCAAGGTCAGGGTAATGCCGCTTTCTTCCATAGCGATGGTAACAATTTTGCAGCCTTCCGGGAAAGGGGAGAGAAAGCTTTCGGATTCCGGCCCGGCAAGATACTGCTGCAGGATCTCTTCGGCGGCAGCTGGTTCCGTTGGCTGACGGTTCTCGCTGCCGATTACGCCATCGGATGTGCCGTAGGTGATTTCCGCCCGGGGATAATAAAAACTAACAAATTCGCCGCCGGTGGGGTCAGCGCTGCAGCCGGCAAAGCTCAGCAGCAGGCAGAAAGCCAGCAGGCAGGTAAATACTTTTTTCATTCCGGGTCTACCTCCGTATCAAAGATCGGGAAGGTTACGATAAATACAGAGCCCTGCCCAACGGTGCTTTCCACCCGGATGGTTCCGCCATTGCGCTCGACCATGTTCTTCACGATGGAAAGACCAAGTCCGCTGCCGCCGGATTTGCGGGAACGAGCTTTGTCCACCCGATAAAAACGCTCGAAAATATTCTCCAGAGAATCCTCGGGAATGCCCACGCCGGTGTCGGCAAAGCGCAGAACGGCGGTATCCTCCTGCCGCTGGATGCTGATGGTCAGCGATCCGCCGGGGGTATTGTACTTAATGCCGTTTTCCGTGAGGTTAAAGGCAATCTGGTAAAGATCGTCCTCCAGCACCAGAATGGGGCAATCCTGCTCCAGCTCCATCTGAACCTGAATATTGCCGGCTGCCGCCTGACCCTTCAGCATCCGCACCACCCGCTTAAGGGTAGGGGACATATAGACGATCTCGCAGCAGCCATCTTCCTGACTTTCGATGCGACTCAAAGTCAGCAGCTTCTGGGACATCCGGTTCAGCCGGTCCGCTTCCCGGCCGATATCTCCAACAAATTCCCGGATGGTATCCATATCCATCTCGTTCTGCAAAATGGAGTCGGTCAGCAGTTTAATGGAGGCCAGCGGGGTCTTCAGCTCGTGGGAAGCATCGGAAACGAATTGCCGCCGCCGGTTCTCAGAGCTTTGCAGCCGGTCGGTCAGGTCGTTGAACTCCTCGCCAAGAACCGTCAGCTCGTCATTGCCGCCCATGTCCACCCGGTGGGAATAATCGCCCTCCCGGATGATCCGCATGGACACCATGATCTTACGCAGCCGCTTGCCAAAGGCTCTGGAAAAGGCAAAGGAGAAGGCGATGACCACAAGCTCCAGAATCAGGGTGATGGTCAGAATATTCTGCTGCAGCGATTGCATCAGCGCGCCCTGCTGGGCATCGTATTCCATCAGGTATACGCAGCCCATGATCCCATCGAAGGAATACATAGGCGTAGCCACCTGAGAGCGCATGACACCGCCGGCATACTGCCAGGAGAAAACGTCGTTGCCCTTGAGGGCTTCCACGATCTCCGGAAACAGCACCAGCTGGCCGGTCAGTGTTTCTGCCGAATCGTAAATTACGATGCCGGCCTGATCCGTAACCACCGTCCGCGACATCCGTAGGCTTCCGATCTTGGCAATGGCTTCGGAAATGGTGGAGTAGTTCCACGCATCCAGCTGCTCCACATCAGAAGCCACCATCAGGCATTTTTCTACCATAGATGCCTCTTTGCTCTGGTAAAACAGCTTCTGGCTGGTTCGGGAGGTATAGATATTCAAAAACAGCAGCACCAGAAATGTGATCAGCACATAGATCACAGAATATCGGAATTGGGTGTTTCCGTGCCGGGGAAATACCCTGTTATTTTTTGAAGTAATAGCCAACGCCCCACTTTGTCATGATGTATTTCGGTTCGGCGGGATTGTCTTCCAGCTTCTCCCGAAGCCGGCGGATATGCACATCTACAGTGCGGATATCGCTGCGGTACTCATAGGCCCAGATGGTGTCCAGCAGCATTTCCCGGGAGTATACCCGGTTGGGATTACGCATCAGAAATTCGATCACATCAAATTCCTTTGCCGTCAGGTCTGCCAGTACGCCGTTGCGGTAGGCGTTGCGTACATCCAGATCCAGCCGGATGCTGCCAATGGAAATGGTATTGCCCTGGGTTTTGTTCTCCGCGCCGGAGCGACGAAGCAGCGCCCGCACTCTGGCTTTCAGCTCCAGAATATTAAAGGGCTTGGTAAGGTAATCATCGGCGCCCTGCTCAAAGCCCATCAGCTTGTCCATATCGTCTGCCTTGGCGGTCAGCAGGATCACCGGAACCTGGGAAAACTCCCGGATCTTGGCGCAGGCCGTCAGGCCGTCCATCTCCGGCATCATAACATCCAGAATGATCAGATCCGGCTGCTCGCTTTTGGCAAGGGCAACGGCTTCCGCGCCGTTGCTGCCGGTGATCACATCGTATTTTTCGTTTTGAAGGTTAAACCGAATGCCTTTGATCAGCAATTCTTCATCGTCAACAACCAGAATTTTCATGCTAGCCTCCAACTGTGATCAGGTCAATAATCTTCGATAGCTTTCCTTCGCCAATGCCTTCTACTTTGGTAATCTCATAGATGTTGGAAAAGTTTCCGTTTTCCTCCCGGTAGCTAATGATCCTAAGGGCAAGAACCTCTCCGATTCCCGGCAGGGAAGTCAATTCACTGAGGCCGGCGGTGTTGATGTTGATCTTTCCGTCGTTTTGAGCAGGCTCTGCTGCCGAAACATCGGAAACCATGCCGCCCCGGGAAACCGTGGGCAGGGGAGTTACATCGGAAGACTCCGGATTCAGCTGCCGTCCGCAGAAAATGCCAAGGATAAAAACAGCGAAAAGGGCTGTGATGGCGCACAGGATCGCGCCGCCTCTTTTATCCATTGGATTTCACCTCCTGCATTGACGAGCGTAGAAAAAGCTGATATAATTATACACAAAAGAACCCCTGCGGGCAACCCCGCAGAAAAAATATTGAGGTATAAATATGGCAAAATTCCGACTCCTTTGTCTGTTTCTGTGTTTTTTGCTCCTGATTCAGCCCCTGCTGCTTCCGGTCAGCGCAACACAGCAAACAACCGAAACCGACAGCACTACCGAAACCACCGAGCCCGACCGCACGGTCGAAGTGCCCCAGGTTGCCTTTGGCACCTTCACCGCCGAGGATGAATCCGTCACCAACGGCTGCCGCACTATGGACGGCCAGCGGCCTTTGCTGGGCAGCGGAAAAATGCTGCAAACCACTCAGGCTGCTTTCCTGTATGAGGTCAACAGCCAGACCATTGTCTACGCCTATAACCCTGATCAGAAGATGTATCCTGCCAGTTTAGTAAAGATCATGACCACCCTCATCGCGGTGGAAAACGGCGATCTGACCAAAAATGTAACGGTCACCCGTACGGCGCTGGACGCCCTGCCCGATGGCGCCATGACCGTTGAGCTGCAGGAAGGGGAGATCCTGACCCTGGAGCAGCTGCTGCACTGCATGATGTGCGGCTCTGCCAACGATGCCGCAACGGTGATCGCCGAGCATATTGCCGGTTCTCAGGAAGCCTTCGTGGAAATGATGAACCGCCGTGCCGCCGAGATAGGCTGCACCGGCACCAATTTCACCAATGCCCACGGCCTCCACGAAGACGAGCTCTATACCACTGCCCGGGATATGTGCAAGATCGTTCATGAAGCCATGAAGAACCCGGATTTCATGAATTTCTTCTCCACCGTCAACTTCAAAGTCCCGGCTACCAATCTGTTCCCTTACCGGTATCTGGAAACCACCAACTACCTGATGACCCCCGGCGTGTCCCAGATCTACTATGATTCCCGGGTCACCGGCGGCAGAACCGGCATCACCGATGCGCTGGAGCGCTCTCTGGTTTCCACCGCCGAAAGCAGGGGAATGTCCTACATCATCGTTGTTCTCTGCGCCGTTCCCACCATGAGTGCCAGCGGCAAGACGGTATTTCGCTTCGGCAACTACGAAGAAACCAACGACCTGATCGACATCGCCTTCTCGAATATGTCTATCTACCGGGTGCTGTCGGAGGATAATATCATCAACCAGTATTCCGTCACCGGCGGCGAGAACGATATCACCTGCGGCCCGGACCGGCTGGTGTATTCCGTGCTGCCCGATGGGCTGGATCTGGATAAGTTTACAGTTCGTTACGAAAATTCCCTTGCCTCTCTGACAGCGCCGGTTGGAATGGGTGACGAGATCAACCGAGTGCAGATCTGGTACGGCAATGTCTGCCTTGCTCAGGGCAGACTTCTGACCCGCAATAGTTCCCAGAAGATCGGCAGCGGTAATTCTAACGATGTATCCGGCGGCGAGAAGAGTAATATTCTTCCCGTTGTTCTGGCGGTTCTTGGGATTCTTGCAGCTATTGCTGTGGTTGTGTTTGTTGTTCTGCTGATCGTGCGCCGGGTGCATATCACCCGCAAGAATGTCCGGCGCCGCCGCCGCCGCAGAAACCGGGTCAGGAGCAAATAGTATGGTAAATTGGAAGGAACTGAAGGAAGCCTGCCAGCATTGCCGCGGCTGCGGCCTTTGCCGTGGGCGCACCAATGTGGTTTTTGGCGTGGGCAACGAGGACGCCGACATCATGTTCATCGGAGAAGGCCCCGGCGAGCAGGAGGATTTGAAGGGAGAACCCTTTGTAGGCCCTGCGGGAAAGCTGCTGGATGATATGCTGTCCATCATCGATCTGAACCGCCAAAACTGCTACATTGCCAACATCGTCAAATGCCGGCCGCCCAACAACCGGGATCCCCAGGAGGAAGAACGGACCGCCTGCATCGGCTTTCTGCGAAACCAGATCGCTCTGGTGCAGCCGAAGGTGATCGTCTGCCTCGGCAGGATCGCCGCCACCTCCCTGATTCGGGAAGATTTCCGCATCACCCGGGAGCATGGCAGCTGGACAGAAAAAGACGGCATCTGGATGAGCGCCATCTATCATCCCTCGGCATTGCTGCGGGATCTTTCCAAGCGGCCGGAAACCTTTTCGGACCTGCTCTCCATCCGGCAGAAGCTGAGAGAGCTTCAGGCAAAACTATAAAAATAAGGGCTTCGATCCGATCGATCGAAGCCCTTGGCTTATTATTTGTCTTCGTAAGAGAGCACTTCCTTCGCCACATAGACGGGGCGGTCTTTGCTCTGCTCAAAGGTTCTGCCCACATATTCGCCGATAATGCCGATGCAAAGCAGCTGCATGCTGCCCAGCAGCAGGATCAGAACAATGATGGTTGCGTAGCCCGGCACATCAATGCCTACGATCAGCTTCTGCAGCACCGTAACGATCAGGTAGATCATAGCAACCAGAGCTGTGATGCAGCCCAGGTAAGTTGCCAGCCGCAGGGGAGCGGTAGAGTAGCCGATAATGCCTTCAATGGCATAGTTCATCAGCTTGCGGAAGTTCCATTTGGTCTCGCCGGCAGCCCGCTCGCAGGCGGTGTAGGGAATGAACTTGGTTTCATAGCCCACCCACGCGAAAATGCCCTTGGAGAAGCGGTGATATTCCGTAAGCTCTACAATGCTGTCCCGGACACTTCTGCGGAAGGTGCGGAAATCGCTGGCATCGGATTTCAGCTTCACGGTAGAAAGGCGGTTAATAATATTGTAGAAGCTCTTTTTGAAGAAAGAGAGGATCTTTCCTTCGCCTCTGCGGTCCTGATAGGCGGCGACTACATCGTAGTTGGGTTCTTCGTCCAGAATCCGCACCATATCCCGCACGATTTCCGGCCGCTGCTGCAGGTCTGCATCGATGAGCGAGATATATTCGCCGGAGGCGTGTTCCATGCCGGCGTAAATTCCTGCTTCTTTGCCGAAATTCCGGGAAAAGGAAATGATCTTAACGGGGCATTTCTGCTGCGCGTAAAGCTTTTTCAGGTTGTGCAGGGTGGCGTCCTTGCTGCCATCGTCTACGAATACGATTTCATAATCATAGCCGCAGCCTTCAAAGGCGGAGATCACAGCCTCCTGAAAAGGGCCTACATTTTCCGCTTCATTATAGCAGGGGACTACCAGAGAAAGTTTCATATCCATCATCTCACTGTTAGAATTTTTTCTATTATATGACAGATTGCAGAAACAGTCAAGATTTTGTAATTTACATCTTTTTGGATTGACAGACCTTGGAATTTGTGATACTTTATGGGAGTAAAATGCGGTGATAGGGAGGTTCTGCACCCTTCGGCCGGTTCAGAGAGTGCGCGGTTGGTGAAAGCGCATATTGGCTGTGTGCAGATGGTCGCCCTTGAGCAGTTTTCCTGAAACAGCAGTAAGGAAAGCCGGGTACGCCCGTTATTGCGTCAATGAGTCCGGCTCTGCCGGAAATTCAGGTGGTACCGCGGAATGTATATTTCGCCCTGAGCAGTTTGCTCGGGGCGTTTTTTTATTGGCCGGCTGCATGGAAGCATCCTGCCAAGTATATCTAAAGGAGAGTTTTTATGGCAAGAGAATTACCGAAGGTCTATGAGCCGCAGCAGGTAGAATCCCGCATCTACGAGATGTGGGAGCAGGGCGGCTATTTTAAGCCCAGCCAGCGGGAAGGCGCGAAGCCCTTCACCATTGTTATGCCGCCCCCCAATGTTACCGGTCAGCTTCACATGGGTCATGCCATGGATGCCACCCTGCAGGATACGCTGATCCGCTTCAAGCGTATGCAGGGCTACAGCGCCCTTTGGCTCCCCGGTGTGGACCACGCCGGCATTGCCACCCAGATCAAGGTGGAGGAGGAGCTTCGCAAGGAAGGTCTGACCCGCTATGACCTTGGCCGGGAAAAGTTCCTGGAGCGTGTCTGGGACTGGAAGCATAAATACGGCAACCGTATCGTGCAGCAGCAGAAGAAGCTGGGCGCATCCTGCGATTGGGACCGGGCCCGGTTTACCATGGACGAAGGCTGCTCCGCCGCTGTCCGGGAAGTGTTCGTTTCCATGTATGAAAAGGGCCTGATCTACAAGGGCAGCCGGATCATCAACTGGTGTCCCAACTGTGTAACAGCGCTTTCCGATGCCGAGGTAGAGTATGTGGATAAGCCCGGCCATCTGTGGCACATCCGCTATCCGCTGGCCGACGGCAGCGGCGAAGTGGTGGTAGCTACCACCCGTCCCGAAACCATGCTGGGCGATACCGGCGTGTGCGTCAACCCCAACGATGCGCGCTATCAGCACATCATCGGCAAGACGGTGATCCTGCCCCTGGTGAATAAGGAGATCCCCGTTGTTGCTGACGATTATGCTGAAATGGAATTCGGCACCGGCTGCGTGAAGATGACCCCCGCCCACGACCCCAACGACTTTGAGGTGGGCCTGCGGCATAATCTGGAGGTCATCCGTGTGCTGGATGACAACGGCGTTGTCAATTCTTACGGCGGCAAATACGAGGGTCTGGACCGCTACGAAGCCCGCCGTGCCATCGTTGCCGACCTGCAGGAGCAGGGCTATCTCGTCAAGATCGAAGACCACGCCCATAATGTCGGCACCTGCTACCGCTGCCATAACGATGTTGAGCCTATCATTTCCGCCCAGTGGTTCGTGAAGATGAAGACTCTGGCCGATGAGGCCATCCGCAGCGTGAACGAAGGTGAGACCAAGTTCGTTCCCGAGCGCTTTACCAAGAACTATATGAACTGGATGAACAACATCCGTGACTGGTGCATTTCCCGCCAGCTGTGGTGGGGTCACCAGATCCCCGTGTGGTACTGCGATGACTGCGGCCACATGACCTGCACCCGTGAGGATGCGGTGGTTTGCCAGAAGTGCGGCAGCGCCCATATCACCCGGGACCCCGATGTGCTGGATACCTGGTTCTCTTCCGCTCTGTGGCCCTTCGAGACCCTCGGCTGGCCCGATCTGAGCGCCGAAGATCTGAAGAAATATTATCCCACCGATGTTCTGGTTACCGGCTACGATATCATCACCTTCTGGGTTTCCCGTATGATCGTGTCGGGTCTGGAGCATATGAAGCAGGCACCCTTCCACACGGTGCTGATCCACGGCCTCGTCCGCGACGATAAGGGCAGAAAGATGTCCAAGAGCCTGGGCAACGGCATCGATCCTCTGGAAATGATCGAAAAGTACGGCTGCGATGCCCTGCGTATGAACATGGTCATGGGCAACTCTCCCGGAAACGATATGCGTTTCTATGTAGAGCGCTGCGAAGCCATGCGTAACTTCGCCAATAAGCTGTGGTACGCCTCCCGGTATGTTATGATGAATCTGTCGGAGGATTCCGTAAACGCCCTGCCGGCTCTATCCAAGCTGGAAATTGCCGATAAGTGGGTGCTGTCCAAGCTCAATACGCTGATCGCCGAAGTCACCGAAAACATGGATAAGTATGAGCTGGGTGTTGCGGTTCAGAAGATCTATGATTTCGTGTGGGATATCTACTGCGACTGGTATATCGAGATGACCAAGGCCCGCCTCTTCTCCGACGATGCCGACCGGAAGCAGACCGCCATTTCTGTTCTGGTGTATGTGCTGGATCAGGTGCTGCGGCTGCTGCATCCCTTCATGCCCTATATCACCGAGGAGATCTGGCAGAGCATTCCCCACGAGGGCGAGGCTCTGATCGTGGCCCAGTGGCCTGCGGTGCAGGAGGCGCTGAACTTCAAGGCCGAGTGCAGCCAGATGGAATCCGTTATGGAAGCCATCCGGGCCATTCGCCTGCGCCGCACCGAGATGAATGTGCCGCCTTCCAGAAAGGCAGCCCTCTTCGTTCTTACTGCCAAGCCCCAGGTATTCACCGAGGGCGAAGGCTTCCTGCAGCGCCTTGCCTATGCTGATACGGTTTCCGTCATTGACAAGGAGCCGGAGAATCTGGACGGCATGGTCACCATCACCACCGCCGATGCCAAGCTCTATATCCCCATGGGTCAGCTGGTGGATGTTGCCAAGGAGCTGGAGCGGATCGGCAAGGAGCTGGAAAAGGCCAGAAAGAACCTTGCTCAGCTGCAGGGTAAGCTGTCCAACAAGAACTTTGTGGACCGGGCCCCGGAGGCGGTGGTTGCCGCCGAGCGGGAAAAGGCCGAGCGTGCCAAGGCTCTGATCGCCCAGCTGGAAGAAAGCGAAGCTGCTCTGAAAAAACTGTAAATCCCAATTGCCTAAGTGGCGCAGACCTCCGGGTTTGCGCCACTTTTTTATGTGGATTCCATCGGGATGCGACAGCATATTCCCTGGGGATTCTTTATACTGTTCTTGCAAACCAAGAAATGGGGGAGAGAATATGCAATTAACCAGTTTTCTGCACGAAGGTCAGCTTACCATTGTGCTGACCGGGGAAATTGACCATCACCGGGCAAAGGGCTATATTCAGGCAATCTGCGCGAAAATCGAGGCCTATACGCCCCACACCTGCATTCTGGACTTTCAGGATGTCAGCTTTATGGATTCTTCCGGTATCGCGGTGGTAATCAACGCCCTTCGGTATATGTCCTGCATCGATGGGCAGCTGCAGCTGTCGGCATTGCCGCCGCAGCCGATGAAGGTATTCCGGGCATCCGGTATTGATAAACTTGTAAAAATCAGGGAGGCAGTGGTATGAAATTTGAAAACTTTATGATTCTGGAATTTCCCAGCAAGTCCTGCAACGAGGCTTTTGCCCGGTCGGCGGTTTCCGGCTTTGCGGCGCAGCTGGACCCTACGCTGGAGGAGCTGGGGGACATCCGCACCGCCGTTTCCGAGGCGGTGACCAACTGCATCGTACACGGTTATCCCGATTCCATGGGGCTGATCACTGTGCGCTGCCGAATTCTCAAGGATAACATTCTGGATATTGTCATCAAAGACAAGGGCGTAGGCATCGCCGATATCGAGCAGGCCCGCAGACCCATGTTCACCACCGGAGGCACGGACCGCAGCGGCATGGGCTTTACCATTATGGAAAGCTTTATGACGAGCCTGGAGATCCAGTCTGCCCCCGGCAAAGGCACAACGGTACATATGCGCCGCAAGCTTCTCCGCCGGCAATGAGCCGAACCGAGGAATTGATCCTTCGCAGCCGCAGCGGCGATGGAGAAGCTGCCGAACTGCTCCTGAAAGAGAACACGGGGCTGATCTGGTCGGTTGTGAAGCGGTTTATGGGGCGGGGCGCTGAGCCGGACGATCTGTATCAGCTGGGGTGCATGGGTTTTCTAAAGGCGGTGGAAGGCTTCGACCTTGCCTACGGAACCCAGTTTTCTACCTATGCCGTACCCAAAATCGCCGGAGAGATTCGCCGGTTTCTTCGGGATGACGGGGCAGTCAAGGTGTCGAGAAGCATCAAAGAGCGGGCGGCAGCCGTCAAAGCCGCCCGAAGCGCCCTGACAGCTGCTTTGGAGCGGGAACCCACCCTTTCCGAGCTTTCGGAATATACCGGTTTTTGCCCGGAAGATATTGCGGCAGCGGAGGCCGCCACCGCCGCCCCGGAATCCATCCAGCGGGAGGCAGGAGAGGATGGCTTCACTCTGGAGAACATCCTGACGGATACGGAATCGGAAGAAAGCCTTGTGGAGAAGATCTCCTTGCGGCAGGCCATTGATGCGCTGCCGGAGCGGGAAGCGGCTGTGATCCTGCTGCGCTATTACCACGGACTTACCCAGGAGCGGGTAGCAAGAGTAATCTGCGTCAGTCAGGTGCAGGTGTCCCGCATTGAAAAGAAGGCGCTGCTAAGGCTGCGGCAGCTGATGGAATAGGCGAAAATACTACTTTACCTTTTGGGGAAAATGGAGTAAAATAGACCTATCTTATAATGGATAGGTGCCGCCATGACCCAGGAACTTGATACCCGGTTTTTAACTGCCAGAAGAAACTATATTGCCCGGCAATTTCACAATCTCAACGATATGCAGACCCAAGCGGTTCTGGCTACAGAAGGCCCTCTTCTGCTGCTGGCAGGCGCGGGAAGCGGCAAAACAACGGTGCTGATTAACCGTATCGCCAATCTCATCCGGTTCGGCTGCGGCAGCGACAGCAATCTGATTCCGGTGGAGGTCACCGAAGAGGATGTGCTGTTTCTGGAGAACCTTCCAGAAATCCTTACTTTCGAGGATTCCGTGCGGGCGGATGCGCTGTGTGCCGTAGACCCCGCTGTGCCCTGGAGCATTCTTGCCATTACCTTTACCAACAAAGCTGCCAACGAACTGAAAGAGCGGCTGGCTGCCATTTTAGGAGAGCAGGCCGAAGATGTATGGGCCATGACCTTCCATTCCGCCTGCTGCCGGATTCTGCGCCGGGATATCGAGCGCCTTGGCTACAGCAGAAGCTTTACCATTTACGATTCTGCCGACTCCGAGCGGATCATGAAGGATATCATCAAGCAAATGGGCCTTGACGATAAGACCTTCCCCGCAAAAATGGTGCTTAGCGCCATCAGCAAGGAAAAGGATCAGATGGTTACGCCTCAGCAGCTGAAGGACTACGCCGAGAAGGCAAACGATGTCCGGCTGCTGCATATCGCGAGAGCCTATGCCACCTACCAGACCCGGCTGAAGGAAAATAATGCGCTGGACTTTGATGACATCATTTTCCAAACCGTGAAGCTTTTGCAGGAGCATGAGGATATCCGCCTTTATTACCAGCGGAAGTTCCGCTATGTTCTGGTGGACGAGTATCAGGATACCAACCACATGCAGTACCTGCTGACCTCCCTGCTTGCCGGCGGCTATGAAAATATCTGCGTGGTAGGCGACGACGACCAGAGCATCTACCGCTTCCGTGGCGCTACCATTGAAAATATTCTCAGCTTCGAACAGCAGTACCGTGGCTCCCGGGTGATCCGTCTGGAGCAGAACTACCGGTCTACCCAATCGATTCTCAATGCCGCCAACGGTGTCATCGCCCATAATCTGGGCAGAAAGGGCAAGCGGCTTTGGACCGCCAATCAGCCCGGCGACCCGGTTACGGTGTATGAAGCCGCCGATGAAGGGGCAGAAGCGAACTATGTAGCCGGGCAGATCATGACCCGCTCCAAGGGCCGGAATTTTAAGGACTACGCCATCTTGTTCCGCACCAACGCCCAATCCAACGCTCTGGAATTTGCTTTGAAACGCAATGGCATTCCATATCGGGTGTTCGGCGGAACCCGGTTCTTCGACCGGGCAGAAATCAAGGATATGCTCTCTTACCTCTGCGTGGTGAATAACCGCAACGACGATCTTCGTCTGAAGCGGATCATCAACAATCCCCCCAGAGGTCTGGGCGCGAAGACCATCGAAACCGCCGAGCGGCTGGCCCATGCAGCCGGGTTGCCGCTGTACAGCGTGGTGTCTGACCCCGCTTCCTATAATCCTCTGGAGCGGTCCGCCGGAAAACTCAACCAGTTTACATCCCTGATCGAAGACCTGAGCCGCCTTTTGGAAGAGGGCATGAGCCTGCCGGAGTTTTATGATGCCCTTTTGGAGCGCACCGGCTACGCCTTTATGCTGGAATCCAAGCCTACGGAAGAAAACAAAACCCGGCTGGAAAACGTTCGGGAATTAAAATCCAGCATCCAGACCTATGTCCAGAACAGCGAAAATCCTACGCTGGCAGGTTTTCTGGAGGAGATCGCCCTCTATACGGATATCGAGCAGTATAACGATTCCGATAACGCCGTTGTGCTGATGACCATGCACTCGGCAAAGGGTCTGGAGTTTCCCCATGTATTTCTCGTAGGCTTTGAAGATGGCTTGTTCCCGGGTATGCGGGCCATCGGCGATCAGGAGGAAATGGAAGAAGAGCGCCGGCTTTGCTATGTTGCTATCACCCGGGCCAAGCAGACCCTTACCATTACTTATGCCCGGCAGCGTATGCTCTACGGCCGCACCAACGCCGCCATGAAATCCCGTTTCCTGCGGGAGATCCCCGAGGAGGATGTGGTTTTCCGGGGCGGTATGCGGCCTGCCGGCGGCTACGGCAGCTATGGCAGCTACGGAAATTACGGCGGCTATTCTTCCGGCTATTACCGGCCTGCAGAACCGCCCAAAAAGACGGTTTTGTCGGAAACCTACGCAGCTTCCTCCGGCCAGAGCAAGCCTTCTATCCCGGAGCTGAACCGGGGAGATATGGTGCAGCATTCCGCCTTTGGCAGGGGAATGGTGCTTTCCGTTGTAAAAATGGGGGGCGATGCCCTTTTGGAAATCGCCTTTGACGAGATCGGCACCCGTAAGCTGATGGCAAAAGCCGCAGCCGCCCACATGAAAAAGCTGTAATACATTTTTCTTCCCCGCATATCCTTTTGGCGGGGGAGCTGTATGGGCAGATTTTTTCGAAAAGTGCTGCATTTGGCAGTATTTCTGGTTTTTCTGACGGTGGCGGCGCTGATCGCCTTTCGCTGGCGCTATCACGGCGCGATCCTTTCGCTGGCCCAGACCCAGATCCGCAATTCTACATCGGATCTGATCAACGATGCCATCGACCGGCAGATCGAAACCGGCAACATTCAATACGACAGAATGGTTTATTTTGAAAAGGATCTCGACGGCAGGATCACCGCCCTGAAGACCAATATCAGCGAAGTAAACCGCCTGAAAACGGATATTCTGAATTTAATCAATGATGAAATTCTGGCAATGGACACTGCTTCTTTGGGGATTCCCATCGGTAGTCTTGTGCTGCCGGAATTCATCAGCGGCAAAGGACCCCATATTCCTGTTCGCATTATGGCCATTCGCAACTCCGATGCCTCCTTTTCCAATCATTTTACGGAAGCCGGCATCAACCAGACCCTGCAGCAGATCACCATGTCGGTATGCGTGGATGTAACGGTTCTGGTCATGGGGAAAACCGAAAGCTTCACTGTTTCCAGCGAAGTGGTGGTGGCGGAAACCGTAATTGTAGGGCAGGTACCCGATACATTTTTCCAAACCGGAGGTCTGTATGAACCCGAAAGAGAGAATTGAAGAGCTGACAAAGCTTTTGAACGAGGCAAACTACCGTTATTATGTGATGGATGACCCCACCATGCCGGACTTTACCTATGACCGGCTTCTGCGGGAGCTGGAGGAGCTGGAGCAAGCCAACCCGGAGCTGGCTTTGCCGGATTCTCCCACTCAGCGGGTGGGCGGCGAGGCTCTGAGCAAGTTTGAAAAGGTGACCCATCCGGTTCCGCTGATGAGCCTGCAGGATGTATTTTCTGTAGAGGAGCTGCAGGAATTTCTGCAGAAAGTAACAGCAGCCCATCCCGGCATCGCCTTTTCCGTAGAACCGAAGATCGACGGCCTTTCCGTTGCGCTGGAATACGAAAACGGCAGATTTGTCCGGGGCGCTACCCGGGGCGACGGTGTCACCGGCGAGGATGTAACAGAAAACCTGAAAACCATCCGCTCCATTCCTATGACCATTCCCAACGCCCCGGCCCGGCTTATTGTCCGGGGCGAGGTATATATGCCGAAAGCCAGCTTTGAGGCCCTGAACCGCCGCCAGGAAGAGGAGGGCAAACCTCTCTTTGCCAATCCCCGGAATGCGGCAGCCGGTTCTCTGCGGCAGCTGGATTCGAAGATCACCGCCAAAAGGGCCTTGGATATTCTGGTGTTCAATGTCCAGCTGGCGGAGAATGTCACCTTCCAAACCCATACCCAGTCGCTGGAGTATCTGAAAGAGCGCCAGTTTAAGGTCATTCCGTTCTATACCCTCAGCGACCCGGAACAGATCATCCGCCAAATCGCCGCCTTTAATGAGGAGCGGGAAACCTTCCCCTTCGATATCGATGGGGCGGTGGTGAAGGTGGATTCTCTTACCACCCGGGAACGGCTGGGTTCTACCGCAAAATTCCCCCGGTGGGCAGCGGCCTACAAGTATCCGCCGGAAATCAAACCAACGGTTGTGGAGGATATCGTGGTGCAGGTGGGCCGCACCGGTGTTCTGACACCGAAGGCCGTAGTTCGTCCGGTTCGCCTTGCGGGTACAACCGTAACCAACGCCACGCTCCACAATCAGGATTTCATCACTCAGCGGGATATCCGCATCGGCGATACGGTGCAAATTCGAAAAGCAGGGGAGATCATTCCGGAAATTCTGGAAGTGGATTTCTCCAAGCGGCCCGATGGCACGGTTGCCTACCGTCTGCCGGAAGCCTGCCCGGTCTGCGGCGCGCCGGTCCGCAAGGATGAAGACGGCGCCTTTATGCGCTGTACCGGCGCGGCCTGTCCTGCCCAGCTGGTCAGAACCATCTGCCACTTCGTCAGCAGAGACGCCATGGATATCGAAGGCTTTGGCTCTGCCATTGTGGAAGGCCTGATCGAAAAAGGTCACCTGCGTTCTCCGGCCGATATTTATTATTTGACCCTTGACCAGCTGAAGACCCTCTGGCAAAAAGGCGATACTGCTGCCAAAAAGCTGCTTGCCGCCATTGAAACCAGCAAAAATCAGGATCTGAGCCGGCTGATCTATGCGCTGGGCATTCGTCAGGTGGGCGCAAAAACCGGCAAGGTGCTGGCATCCAGCTTTGGCACTATGGACCGTCTTGTGGAAGCCACCCGGGAAGAGCTGACGGACATCTCCGATGTGGGTGAGATCACAGCGGATTCTATTCTTTCCTGGTTTGCCCAGCCCCAGGCGAAGGAAATGATCGAACAGCTTCGGCAAGCCGGCGTGAATTTCAGCAGCACCCGGCAGGTTACCGATACCCGCTTTGCCGGAAAGATCTTTGTGCTGACCGGCGCGCTGACCCGATTTACCCGGGAGGAAGCTTCGGAGCGGATCGAGCTGCTGGGTGGAAAAACCTCCGGCTCGGTTTCTAAAAAAACCAGCTATGTGATCGTTGGCGAGAACGCCGGCTCCAAGGAGCGCAAGGCTCGGGATCTGGGGATTCCGGTGCTTACGGAAGAAGAATTCCTCGCAATGATATCTGAATAAAAAGATCGGCAGACACAGCTAGTGTCTGCCGGTTTTCTATATTTCAGAGGGTGAAATCGTCGTCATCGTACTGGGTAAAATCCATGGCTTTCTGCTTGGGCGGGATTCGCTTGCAGGGGTCGTAGGAGAACTTGCGGCAGCCGCCGTCGGTGCTGACAACACCCTTCTTGGTGCAAAGCACCTGCTGCTCATCGATCTTTGTGCCGTAGGCGCAGTAGATGCATTGGCGTTCAATTTTCTTGCGAAACAGCATAATAACCCCTCTTTCCTCTGGTATTTACGGCTATTATACAGGATTCAGCTGCTTATTTCTACTGTTATTTTCGGATTTTTTGCGTAAAATCCGGCATTCCGTGGCTGCAGCAGCCGCAAATGCTATACACCAGCCGGGTTGCAGCCCGACCCACAGGCTGCTCAGCGCCAGCGCGATCAGCAGCTGCAGAAGTTTTCCCGGGAAATACAGCCCCGTTCCAAGCTCCCCGCAGACCGATACGGTCTGCATGGCAACGCACAGTCCGCCGAAGGTTACAAAGGCTTCAAACAGAAGAAATGCCAGCTTTGGATCGGCAGCGGACAGCTGCAGGCAGCCGTTGGTCATTTCCAGCAGGCCGCAAATAGGCAGCAGCACAGAGTAAGGAAGTCCCTGAAGCGGTTTTGCAAGGTATGCCAGCAGGATCTTAAACACCGTCACCCAGCCGCATACGGTGGCCATGACCTTAAGAGAAGATACCAGCGTGTCTTTGGCAGGCTCAGCCTTTGCCGGCAGCGTAGAAGTCTTTTCGCTGCTTCCGCCCGGCAGCAGCAAGGCGGTGAGAATAGCCGAAAGAATATGGATCAGCCAGATCATCCAGCATTGCAGCTGCCCCAGTAGGGTTACCCCAATGCCAAAAATAAAGGCAGGCCCGCAGTTGGAGCAAAAGCCCAGCATTCGCTCGGCATCGCGCCGGGCGAGCGCCCCTTGCTGCCAGCGGATATACACCCCCTGCGCCCCGGAAGGGTAGCCTCCAAGCAGCCCGATCAGCGGCAGCAGCTCACTTCCCGGGGGAATCCGGAGCAATTTCCCAAGAGGGGATAGAATAGAAGCACTTCGCCCCGTAAGCTCCGCTGTCAGCTGCCGTGACAAAAGGATAAAGGGAAATAACGAGGGGATCACGCTGTTTATGCATAGGCGGACGCCTTCCTTGCAGCCGCTTAGGGCGGTATTGGTATCGAAAATCAAAATCGCCATGCCGAGGATCGCAAACCCGGCCTTCCAGTTTCGTTTCACCCCATCACCTCATAGAATTTATGGATTTGGCAGAAAATCAGGCCTGCCTCTATCATATTCTCCTAGCAGGAGGGGGTATGAGCGGATGAAGCAAAAAAGAAATTTCTGGGAGCGACTCTCCCAAGCCGCCGATCTGACAGGGGAGCTGCCCAGCAGCCTTCCGGTGGTGGAGATCGCCGGCAGCCAGCGCGTGCTGATCGAAAACCATTGCGGTGTTTGTGAATACACGACAGACCGGATTCGGGTAAAGGTTACCTCGGGGCAGGTATGCATTCTCGGAACGGGGATGACTCTCTGTCACATGACGGCGGGAAAGCTGGTCATTCTGGGGGATATCTTCAGTGTTTCTATGCTGGAAGGAGGCCGCTGATGGGAGTTTTGCGATCTGTTTCGGGAACGGTCAAAGTTCGGATCGTCAGCGCAGATATCAGCGGCGTGCTGGAGGCTGTCCATAAAGCCGGTATCCCGGCCTATAACATTTATTCAGAAAATGAACTGACACTCATTCTTGATATTTTTCGCAGAGACTTCCGGCGGCTGCGGAAGCTCCTCAGCAGCAAGGATGCCGGTTGCGGCATCGTCAGCAGAATGGGGGCATACTGGGCACTCAAAAGCCTGCTGGGGCGCCCGGTTTTGCTGATACTGGTGGCGCTGTTGTTTGCTGCCTCGGTGTATCTTCCGGGAAGGGTTTTATTCATCCGGGTAGAGGGCAACTGCTATGTCAGCCAAAACCAAATTCTTGCGGAAGCTGAGCGATGCGGCATTGGTTTTGGCGTTTCCAGAAGGGGGCTTCGCAGCGAGCGGATCAAAAACGGTCTGCTTTCTGCGCTACCGCAGCTGGAGTGGGTGGGCATCAACACCCGGGGCTGCGTTGCGGTGATCTCGGTTCGGGAGCGGCCTCAGCCGGTTGATCCTGCGCCGGAATATACGGTTGGCAGTATCCGGGCGCAGCGGGACGGTATCATCGTTTCCTGCACCGCAACAAGAGGGAATCTATTGTGTCGGGTTGGGCAAGCCGTATCAGCCGGCGAGGTGCTGATCTCCGGCTATACAGACTGCGGGCTTTCCATCTGCGCCACCAGGGCGGAAGGGGAAATATTCGCCCTGACCCAGCATCGGATCACCCTGAAAAAGCCTTCCGAATACTGCCAACAGGCCCAAATTGCCGAGGTTTCGAAAAAATATTCCCTTATCCTGGGAAAAAATAAGATAAATTTCTATAAAGATAGTGGAATTTCTGCAGGTAGTTGTGATAAAATGTATTTGGAATATACGCTGATGCTGCCGGGCGGTTTTTATCTGCCGGTCAAGCTGGTAGAGGAAACCTGGATCGGCTACACTACAGAGACCTGGAACGAAGCTCCAGCGCAAGCAGCAGCGGTTATGGAGCAGCTGGCTGAAGATTATCTTTTGTCCCATGCCGTTGCCTGCCGGATCTTGTCCGCCGGCTATACCCCTATGCAGACCGACACCGGCTTCGGGCTCATTGCCCGGTTTGCCTGCTGCGAATCCATCGGACAATTAACCAACGAGGAGATCATTGTAAATCATGGGTAAAATTATAGAACGGATCGTCAATGCCGAGCGGGTGGAAGACCTGATCGCGGTATTCGGTTCTTTTGATGAGAATATCAAGCGGATCGAAGACAGCCTCCATGTGTCCATTGTCAACCGGGGCTCAGAGCTGAAGATCACCGGCGATGAAGAGGCCGCCGACAAAGCCGCCCGTACCCTGGAAGGCCTGCTGGCGCTGGCTTCCCGGGGAGAGACCATTGATGAACAGCGGGTGCGGTATCTCATTACCCTTGTTCAGGAGGGCAATGATCAGCAGGTTAGCCAGATGGCGAAGGACGTTGTTTGCATCACAGCAAAGGGCAAACCCATCAAGGCCAAGACGGTAGGCCAGCAGCAGTACATGAAAGCCATTGCCAAGCATACCGTTACCATTGGCGTAGGCCCCGCCGGCACCGGCAAGACCTATCTTGCCGTAGCGGCTGCGGTAGCGGCTTTCCGGGAGCGGCAGGTCAACCGGATCGTGCTGACCCGCCCTGCTGTAGAAGCTGGCGAGCGGCTGGGTTTTTTGCCCGGCGACCTGCAGAATAAGGTTGATCCCTATCTGCGGCCGCTGTATGACGCGCTGTATGATATGCTGGGGCCCGAAACCTTCCAGAAGTATCAGGAACGGGGCGCGATTGAAGTAGCGCCGCTGGCCTATATGCGTGGCCGTACCCTGGACGACAGCTTTATCATCCTCGACGAAGCCCAGAACACCACCCGGGAGCAGATGAAAATGTTCCTCACCCGCCTTGGCTTCGGCTCTAAGATCGTGATCACCGGCGATGTCACCCAGATCGACCTGCCGGGAGATAAAACCTCCGGCCTGAAGGATGCCCTGCGGGTTCTTGAAGGCGTGGAAGACATTGCTGTATGCCGCCTGACGGCAGCGGATGTTGTGCGCCATGCTTTGGTGCAGCGGATCATCCATGCCTACGAAAAGGCGGAAGCCAAACCGGAAATCAAAAAACCCACCGGTCAGTTCTCTGGCCGCTATCAGAGGAAGAAAGTATGATGAAGTTAAATATTACATTTGATGTATTTTCCATTCAGCAGCCCATTGTAACAAGCATTATCCAGAAATGCGTGGAAGCAACGCTGCGGGAAGAGGGGATCACCGTTCCCTGCGAGATCAATGTGCTGGTCACCAACGACAAGGGCATCCGCGCCATCAACAATGCAAGCCGCCAGATCGACAGCGCAACCGATGTGCTGAGTTTTCCCATGTTTCAGCTGGAGGCCGGCAATCCCCCCGACGATTGGAGCGAATATCTGGACCCGGAGTCGGGGATGTGTCCCCTTGGGGATATGGCCATTTCTCTGCAGCGTGCCGTTGCCCAGGCCAAGGAATTCGGCCATAGCACCCGCCGGGAGATCGGCTACTTAACCATTCATTCCATGCTCCACCTGCTGGGCTACGACCATCTGGACGAGGGTGAGCAGAAGGCCCGGATGCGCGCAAGAGAAGAGGCCATTGCCTCCACCATTTCCGGCATGAGCAGAAAGTAAGGTGGCGAAAATGGGACTTCGTTTTCGCAAAAGCTTCAGGATCGGTCCGCTGCGGATCAACATCAGTAAATCCGGCATTGGCTTCAGCATCGGAACCAAATGCCTTCGTATCACACGCTCCGCCAAGGGCAAAACCAGCGCCACGGTCACCGTACCCGGCACCGGGATCTCCTATGTGCAGAATCTGAATCCCGACAGCATCAAAGACACCGTGGAGAACATAAAAGATGCCCTCGATGGCGATAACAACCAGAAATAAGGAGTTACCATGACCACGAAAACTGCCATGATCACCATTGCCGGCCGCCCGAATGTGGGCAAATCTACCCTGACCAACTATCTGGTAGGGGAGAAGATCGCCATCGTCTCCAATAAACCCCAAACCACCCGTAACCGCATCTGCGGCATTGTTACCAAGGGCAACTCCCAGTATGTCTTTGTGGACACCCCCGGCTTCCATAAGCCCAAGACCAAGTTGGGTGACTACATGGTCAATGTGACCCGGGATTCCATTGCCGATGTGGATCTGACCATTCTGGTGGTGGAGCCCATCGCCTCTGTGGGAACTCAGGAGCAGAGCCTGCTGGAGCATCTGAAGGGCAGAAAATGCCCGGTGGTTCTGGCTATCAACAAGATCGATACCGTAGAAAAGGAAAGCCTGCTGGCTGTTATTGCCGCCTATTCCCAGGCCTATAATTTTGATGCCATCATTCCCATCAGCGCCAAAACCGGCGACGGCGTTTCTCAACTGCTGGAGGTCTGCGACCGCTATGCCGTAGAAAGTCCCTTCCTGTTCCCGGAGGACTATACTACCGACCAGCCTGAGCGGCAGGTCATGGCGGAGATCATCCGGGAGAAGCTGCTGTGGTGCCTTGAGCGGGAAGTTCCCCACGGCACAGCGGTGGAGATCACCAAGTTCTCCGAGCGGGAGAATGGCATCATCGATATCGATGCCACCATTTATTGCGAAAAAGCCAGCCATAAAGGCATTATTATTGGCAAAAAGGGAGAAATGCTCAAGAAGATTTCTTCCATGGCCCGTACCGATTGCGAAAAGTTTATGGGTACGCGGGTCTATCTGACCACTTGGGTCAAGGTTAAGGAAAATTGGCGTGACAGCGACTTCCTGGTTCGCAACTTCGGCTATAGTGAATAACTTCCAAGGGTAAACTGCCGCCATCTGCAAATCCTAGGTTTGGAGGGATGCAGATGAACGCAGATACATTTTGGCAGGTATTTCTCGATACCGGAGCGCCGGAAGCGTACCTTTTGTATCAGAAGGCGCGCAGGATGGAGGAACATCATGTATACAACGGTCCGGGGACTTGTACTTCGGGTAACGGACTACAAGGAGCGTGACGCTCTGCTGACATTGCTGACGGCTGATCAGGGAAAGCTTACGGTGAAGGCCAGAGGGCTACGAAGAAAGAACAGCCCTCTGATCGCGCCGTGCCAGCTTCTGGCCTATGGGGAATTCACCATTTTTTCCTATCGGGGCATGAACACCTTGAACGAAGCTGCGTCGATTGAGCTGTTTCAGGGCCTTCGAAGGGATATCTGCAAGCTGACGCTTGCAACCTATTTTGCCCAGGTGGCAGAGCTTGTCAGCCAGGAGGATGTGCCGAACCCCCAGCTATTGTCCCTTGTTTTGAACTGTTTCCATGGGCTTTCGAAGCTGAACGAGCCGGAGGCGAAGGTCAAGGCTGTGTTTGAACTTCGCTGCGCCTGCCTTTCCGGCTATGGGCCGGATCTCGCGGGCTGCTTTCGCTGCGGCAGCGGGGCAGCCGACCGGTTTGATATCTCCGCAGGCAGGCTGGAGTGCAGCGGCTGCAGAAGCCTTGCTTCCGACGGCCTTCGTATGCCGGTATCCGCTGCGGCTCTGGATGCCATGCGTTATATCGCAGGCTGTCCCGATAAACGGCTGTTTTCTTTCCAAACCGGCGAGGAAACCCTGCAGAGCCTTTGCCAAATTACCGAATGTTATCTAACAACACAGTTGGAGCGGGGATTTTCTGCGCTGGATTTTTATAAATCCCTGCTGCTTACATAACTCTCAGGAGCACATTATGTCTGAATTATACGAAAAATCCTTGATCAAGCTGGAACTGGATCAGGTTCTGGCTATGCTTGCCGATTGCGCCCTGAGCGAGGAGGGCAAAGACCTTTGCCGGAATCTTCGCCCCGTCAGCGATCTGGAGGATGTCCGGGCGTTGCTGGACGAAACCACTGCCGCTTCCGATCTTTCCGGCAGAAAAGGCTATCCCTCTCTGGCAGGCATTAAAAATGTTTCTGCCGCTTTGGAGCGTGCAGACCGTGGCGGCACCTTGCAGCCTGCGGAGCTGCTGACCATTGCCGGCGTGCTGCGTGCAGCGCGAAACACGAAGGGCTATATTGACGAAGGCGAAAAGCCTACTGTTCTGGATGCGCTTTTTCATGGTCTGACCGCCAACAAGTATCTGGAAGATAAGATCTTCGGCGCGATCCTTTCGGAAGAGGAGATCGCTGACACCGCCAGCACCGCCCTGGCAGATATCCGCCGGCATATGCGGGTGCAAAGCAGCAAGATCCGTGACAGCCTGCAGAAGGTAATCTCTTCTCCCGCTTATTCCAAATTTCTGCGGGAGCCCATCATCACCATCCGGCAGGGGCGGTATGTAGTTCCCGTAAAGAGTGAGTGCAGGGGAGAAGTACCGGGTCTGGTGCATGATGTTTCCGCCACCGGGTCTACCTATTTCATCGAGCCCATGTCTGCCGTGAACGCCAATAACGCCTTGCGGGAGCTGGAGCTGAAGGAAAAGAAAGAGATCGAGCGGATCCTGGCGGAGCTTTCCGCGGAGGCCGCTGCCTACAGAGAAAATATTCTGGAAAACTATACCCTCCTTGTCCGGCTGGATGTGATCTTTGCCAAAGCAAGGCTTGCGTTCCGTATGCGTGCATGGGCGCCGGAAATGAACGATCAGGGTAAGGTGGTGCTGCGAAACGCCCGGCATCCTCTCATCGACCCCAAGACTGCCGTTCCCATTTCCCTGCATTTGGGTACGGATTTCGATACCATGATCATCACCGGCCCCAATACCGGCGGTAAAACGGTTTCTCTGAAAACCGTTGGCCTTTTAACCCTCATGGCGGAATGCGGCCTGCATATCCCCGCCGGTGACGGCAGCTGCCTTTCCACCTTCCATGCGGTGCTGGCAGATATCGGCGATGAGCAGTCCATTGCTCAAAGCCTTTCCACCTTCTCCAGCCACATGAAGACCATCGTGGATGTGGTAAACGAGTGTGACGACAGAACGCTGGTGCTTTTTGATGAGCTTGGCGCCGGAACAGACCCCGCAGAGGGCGCTGCGCTTGCCATTGCGCTGATTGAATTCTGCCGCAAGATGGGCAGCCGTGTTCTTGCGACCACCCACTATGCGGAGCTGAAGCTGTATGCCATGCGTACCGCCGGCGTTATCAACGCATCCTGCGAATTCAATGTGGAGACCCTGCGGCCTACCTATAAGCTGCTGATCGGCATTCCCGGCAAATCCAATGCCTTTGCCATTTCCCGTAAACTGGGCTTGCCGGAATATATCCTTAAGGAAGCCTCCGATCTGGTTGGCAAGAACGATAAGGATTTCGATGACGTTCTGACTCAGCTGGAAGCTCAGCGGCAGCAGATGGAAGCCGCCAGAGCCGAAGCAGAGCGGCTGCGCCAGGAAACGCTGCATATCAAAGAGGAGAGCGAGACCTTCCGGATCCAGTTGGAAAAGGAGCGGGAGCGGGCCCTTGCCCAAGCCCGACGAGAGGCCCAGGCGATTATTGATGATGCCCGCCGAACCGCCAACGCAGCTGCCGAAGAGCTGAAGGCTCTGCGCCGTCAGCTGGCGGAATCCGCCGATACCCAGGGCGTCAATCAGCGGCAGGCGGATGTACGCAGAAGCCTGAACGAGGCAGAGGAACGGATTCGCGCCGGCCAGACCGAGCCGAAACGTCCCGAGCCCACCCGGGGCGTTCTGATCGGCGATACTGTGGAAATCCTGAAACTTGGTACAAAAGCCAGCGTCATCGCCATCAACAAAGACGGCACCTATCAGCTGCAGGCCGGTGTTCTGAAAATGACGGTAAAGCCGGATGAGGTGTATCTGATTGAAAACGCCAATGCCTATGCCGCCCCCAAGGTAAGGCCTGCCCACTCCGGCAGAGAAATGAAAATGACGGCAATGGCATCGGAAGTCGATCTCAGAGGCATGGATTCCGTAGAAGCGATCTGTGTTCTGGAGCGGTATCTGGATGAAGCGATGCGCTCGAATCTGCAGTCTGTCCGCATTATTCACGGAAAGGGTACCGGCGTTCTGCGTCAGGCGGTCCATCAGGCTCTGAAAAAGAATAAATTTGTGAAAAAGTTCCGGCTGGGCGTTTACGGCGAAGGAGAAGACGGCGTAACCATTGCGGAATTCAAGTAATCAGCAGGCCAATAATTTTCCCCCAGCGGCGAAAATGCAGTTGACTTTTTCAACAATTTTGTTATCATAGATTTATTCAACCTGAACTGTTTCAGGCGTACACATGAGGAGTGATTCTATGTTCGAAAAAGAAGTCGTTGTCCGTTGTGAGTCCGGACTCCACAACAAGCAGGTTACTTACTTCGTACAGAAGGCAAATGAGTTTGACTGCAGCATTTGGGTAGTCTCCGGAAACCGCAAAATGAACGCAAAAAGCCTCCTTGGTATTATGTCTTTGAGCGTTGTAACCGGCGCAACCGTTACCCTGATCGCGAAGGGTCCCGATTCCGAAGCCGCTGTGAACGCACTGGAGCTGCTGCTTCAGCGGGATGTATATTAATCTGCTCTAAATTTCCGCCTCAGTGCAGCTTCTTGCATTGAGGCGGTTTTATATGGTGATCGTATGACCTTTGAACAGTTGAAGGACAAGGCCCTGTCGCTGCCGCTGGTCCCCGGCGTTTATATCATGAAGGATAAATCCGGGCAGGTGATCTATGTCGGCAAGGCAAAAAAACTGAAAAACCGGGTCAGCCAGTATTTCCAGAATCAGGAAGCCCACTCCCCGAAAACCAGGCTCATGGTCAGCAAGATATTTGATTTTGATGTGATCGTAGCGCCTACGGAATTCGAAGCGCTTGTGCTGGAATGCTCCCTGATCAAGCGGCACATGCCCAAGTATAACATCCTTCTGAAGGATGATAAGGGGTATCCCTATGTCCGTTTGGATACTACGCTGCCATATCCTGCTATGTCGGTTGCCTCCCGTGTTGAAGACGATGGTGCGGAATATTTTGGCCCCTTTGGCAGCCGGGGATTGACCCAGAGCCTGATTGATGCCATTGTTCTGACCCTGAAGCTGCCCGGCTGCAAAAAAGTGTTTCCCCGGGATATCGGTAAAGACCGGCCATGCCTGAATTACCACATGGGGCAGTGCGACGGCTGGTGCCGCGCCGATATGACAGCCCCGCAATACGCCCAAAGAATCGAGCAGGCCCGGCAGCTTTTAATGGGGAACTATAAAAAGGTTGCCCAGAGCATCCGCGCGCAAATGCTGGCAGCAGCCGAAGATCTGGAATTTGAGCTTGCAGCTGGTTTGCGGGATCGGTTGAACGCCGTAGAAGCCCTTGCCAAGAAGCAGATCGTAACAGCGGGGCAGGGGATCGATCTGGATGTGATCGGCTACGCCCAGAATGAAACCAAAGCCTGCTTTGCGGTGATGCACTACTGCGCCGGCACGCTGAAGGATAAGGACTATGAAATCCTATCCCTGCCGGATGAACCGGAAGCCGCCGTTTCGAGCCTGCTGAAGCAGTATTATCTGAGCAGGGGAGCGGCGCCGAAGCTGCTGTTACTGCCGATGGAGATCGAAGATGCGCCTCTGATCGCCATGCTGCTGCAGCAGGAACTGAAAGCAAAAATCGCCATTGCCGTACCTCAGCGGGGTAGCAACGCCCGTCTGGTGGCTTTAGCCAACCAGAACGCCTCTGAGGAGCTTCAGCGGGCCACAAGCCTTGTTGAGCGAAAGCGGGGAGCGCTGAACCTGCTTGGAAAAATGCTCTCTATGGAGCCGCCTGAGCGCATAGAAGCCTACGATATTTCCCATATCGACGGAACCGATATCGTTGGCGGAATGGTTGTGTTTGAAAACGGAAGCCCCAGGAAGAACGACTATAAGCGCTTTAAGATCAAATCTCTGGAAGACCAGAACGACTACGCCGCCATGGTGGAGGTTCTTACCCGGCGGCTGACCCATTATCTAAATGGTGACGAAGGATTTTCCCGGAAGCCGGATCTGCTGCTGATCGATGGCGGACAGGCCCACGCTGCCGCTGCGCTGGCTGTTCTGCGGCAGATGGAGCTGGATATCCCCGTATTCGGAATGGTCAAGGATGACCGCCACAGAACCCGGGCGCTGATCACGGCCGACGGCTTTGAGATCGCCATCGATGCCAATCAAGCGGTGTTCTCCTTTATTGGAACTATTCAGGAGGAAGTCCACCGCTTCGCTATTGGCTATCACCGCCAGCTTCGCAGCAAGCGTCTCAAATACTCTGAGCTGGATCAAATCCCCGGAATCGGTCCCGTTCGCAAGCAGCTGCTTCTGAAGCAGTTCAAATCTCTGTCCGGAATCTCCCAGGCATCCTATAGTGAGCTTGCGAGGATCTTGCCGGCAGATGCCGCCACGGCAGTGTATCAACATTTTCATAAGGAGGAATAAGCCATGCGTGTGATTACCGGTAAAGCCCGGGGCGTTGCGCTGAAAACGCCGGAGGGCATGCTGACACGCCCCACCGCAGACCGGGTGAAGGAAGCCTTATTCAGCATTATTCAGTTTGATATTCCCGGGGCGGATGTTCTGGACCTGTTCGGCGGCACCGGCCAGCTGGGTATTGAAGCGCTGAGCCGCGGCGCAAAAAGCGCGGTGTTTGTGGACTCCAGAAAAGATGCCTGCGCCGTGATCCGTGAGAATCTGAAGCGGACAAAATTTACAGAATTTGCGGAAGTAATCCAGGCAGACTATCTGCAATTCCTGAAAAATTGCCGTAAAAAGTTCCGAATTATCCTCCTGGACCCTCCTTATGCAGAAATTTTTCTGGAAAATTCGTTAAAAATGGTTACGGAAATTGACATTTTAGAATCTGGTGGTATAATAGTTGCGGAACGGCCTGTAGAAAAGGAGCTTTCTGTTGAGCTGGAAGGTTTCACCCGTTCCCGTGACTATAAATATGGAAAGACACTGCTGACAATCTACCGAAAAGAATGATGCAGTGTGCAGGAGTCTATGAAAATTGCCATTTATCCCGGCAGCTTTGACCCGATCACCAGCGGTCACCTGAATATTATTCGCCGCGCTGCCAATATTTTTGATAAGCTGATTGTTTGCGTCATGGTCAACGCCGGCAAAACGCCTATGTTCAATCAGCAGGAGCGGGTGGATATGATCCGCCGGGTCACCGCCGATATTCCCAATGTGGAAGTGGATTCCTCTACAGAGCTTCTGGCCGAGTATGCCAAGCGCAAAGGAAGCTGCGTGATCGTTAAAGGCTTACGTGCCGGCTCCGACTTTGAGAACGAATTTCAAATGGCCCTGATCAACCATAAAATCAACCCCAGTCTGGATACCATGTTCCTTACCTCGGAACATCAGTATATGTATCTAAGCTCCAGCATTGTCAAGGAACTTGGCAGCTACGATGTGGATCTTGCGGATTTTCTCCCCGAGCCCATCATTCCCATGTTTAAAGAAAGAATAAAGGCGATTCGCCGGAGAGGAACTTAAATTATGAGCCAACACATTGAAGATATGATCACCGTCCTGTATGATACCATTCAGGATGCCAGATCCCTGCCTCTGGGTGCTGATAAGTGCATTCTGGAGCGGGACAAGGTTCTGGATATGCTGGATGAGATCATCGCCCAGCTGCCTGCCGAACTGAAGCAGGCCCGCACCATTGTCGAATCCCGCAACGAACTGATTGGACAGGCTCGCCGCGAGGCAGAAGGCATTGTCCGCCAGGCGCAGGAAGAGGCCAGACGGCTGGTTTCTCAGGAGTCCATCTATCAGGAAGCAAAGCGTCAGTGCCAGGATATGGTCATGCAGACCCAGAACCGTATGGCAGAGATCCGCAAGGCCAGCAACGCCTATATGGACGATGCGCTGGCTCGCACCGAGAACGCCATTGCCCAGGCTCTGAACGAGGTCACCCAGACCCGCGAAAGATTCCGCGCCCTCGCTGAAGCGCAGGAGCAGAAGGCTGCAGCCGCAGCTGCCGGCAACGCAGAATAAAAGATTTACACACCGGGACAGAACACTCTGTCCCGGTTCTTTTTTTATTTCTTTTTAATAGGCTGTAATGAAAGGGGAGGGGAGCATGAAAGTAAAACCAAAATCCGGACAGGCGTTCACTGTCCCGGCTGGGATCGGCGCAGGTGTGGCTGCGGCAATGGGAATCACGCTGGTCATGGCAGCGGTCTTCGCCTGGCTGATCGCATCCGGGAAGCTGGGAGAGCAATTTGTGGGCTATGGTTCGCTGATTACGATGCTGGCGGCTGCCGCAGCCGGAGCAGCCGTAGCAATATGTACTGTGAAGGAAAAGCTGGCGATCACGTCTCTGGCGACCGGCCTTGTTTATTATCTGCTGCTGATTGCCATCAACGCCATGTTCTTTGAAGGCCGATATCAGGCAATGAGCGTGACCGCTCTGGTGATCGCGGGCGGATGCGTTTGCGTTTATCTTGCAGCCATCGGGAAAGGGAAGCGCAAGAAACCTGTAAACCGAAAGGGGCGCTCTTGGTAACTTTCACAAAAAACGCCTAGTGGGTAAATAATTTTTACCCACTAGGCATAGAACGCAGGAAAACTTGCAAAATCAACATTTAGTGTTCCTGTGTTTGCGCTCACGCAATATGTTGCAAAATAGTTGAAAATGGTAAAGGATACCTTCCGGAAAGTTTCCTAGGTTTACATAATGATGTTAACATAAAAATCAGCATAATTTACAAAAAATGTAAAAATGACTAAAACTGCTTGAAATTCCATAGTTTTTGGAGTATAGTATTACTGCAATGAGATTGCGCTTTATTTTTACGCGCATTTTTCCGCATAGTTTATTTCTCCAAAGATTTTGGTTCTACATACTTGGGGGATTTACATTATGCAGCAATTTGGTAAGCGTTTTCTCGTTCATCAGCATCAAGGCCCGGCTGTTCTTTCTGTTATCCTAAGCTGGTGCATTGGCCTTTGTCTGGGCTGTATCGTTTTTCTGAATACAGATCCGGAGTATTTTTCCTGGATGCGCAGGGCATGTTTTCATCCTGTGTCGATCGTTGGCCTTATCGGCGTTGCCTTTTTTCCGCTGCTGATTCATTCATTATCCTGCTATGCTTTTTCACACCGACTGCTTGCGATCCACACCGGGATCCGGTCGTTTTTCTTTTTCTTATGCAGTGCCATGCTGCTTTCCGCATTTCCCAGCGGGGGATGGCTGGTTCGCTGGCTTCTGATGTTTACAGGGTTCGGGTCTGCATTCTTTGGAATGTGGCTCTATATCCGCGTTGGAAGCGGGTCTTGTCGGGGTGCAAAAGAGCGTATTTTATATACTGCATGTCTTGCGGCGATTGTTTGCTTGGATTATTTTATAATTTCGCCTTATGTGACATGTTTATTGAATGAATTCTAGGAAAGGTAATCGGTTTCATGTTGGATTTGATCCGGGCTTACGAGAACTATTTGACCAAAGTCAAAAAAGCCTCGGCCAACACAGTTGCATCCTATATGCGTGATATCCGGCAGTTCGCTCAGTGGCTGACGGAAACCGAGCAGAAGGATGTTGTGGATGCTACACAACTGAATATCAGCGATTATATTTCCTATCTGGTAGCAGAAGGGAAATCCGGCGCTACGCTTTCCCGGAATGTAGCCAGCCTCAAGAACTTCTATTCCTATCTGGTTTCTTCCGGTTTTCTGGAGAGCACCCCCGTGGTGGATATCCATGTAGAGCGGGGAGAGAAGAAGGTTCCCCAGATCCTCACCGGCAAGGAAATCGAGCTGCTGCTGGCGCAGCCCGTATGCGTCGATGCCAAGGGTTTCCGGGATAAGGCAATGCTGGAGGTCATGTACGCAACCGGCATTCGCGTGACCGAGCTGATCGATCTGGATCTGGATGATGTAAATCTGGAGCAGGGGATCATCAAGTGCAACGGCGCAAAGAAGGCCCGTGTGATCCCGCTGTATCCCGCTGCGCTTCGCGCTCTGCGGGCTTATGTAAAGGATGTTCGGGCATCCATGATTGCAGACCCCGACGAAACCGCTCTGTTTGTGAATGTCAATGGCATGCGTATGAGCCGTCAGGGCTTCTGGAAGATCCTGAAGCACTATCAGGCTACCGCCCATATCGACAAGGAGATCACGCCCCACACGCTGCGCCACAGCTTTGCGGTGCATCTTCTGGAAAACGGCGCGGATATCGGCTCGGTTCAGGAGCTGATGGGACACTGCGATATCTCTTCTACACAGCTCTATACCCAGATGGTGAACCAAAGAATTAAATCCGTCTACGATAAGTGTCATCCTAAAGCATAAAAATCGGGCATGCGAGAACCGCATACCCGATTTTTTTATTTCGCAAAATAGGGAAGTGTCAAACGCCCGTCATGGCGGTCATTACATCAACTTCCATCTGCTGAATGTCTTTTTTCATAGACAGACCTTCTTCGATATCCAGATCGATGTAGCCGCCTTCGTGTGTGCATACGATCCGGTTCGTGCAGCCTCTTCTGAGCAGATCTACTGCCATATAGCCCATTTTTGTGGCATTCACGCGATCCCGCCCGGAAGGTGTGCCGCCCCGCTGAATGTGTCCGAGAACGGTCACACGGGGGTCAAGCGCGATGGATTCTTTGATCTTTGCCGCAATTTCCGAAGCAGAGCCGGCGCCTTCCGCTACAACGATCATATAGTGGGTAAAGCCGTTCAGCCGCGCCCGACGGATCTTATCCACCACATCCCGCTCAAAATCAATGGGTTCTTCCGGAACAAGAACCGCCGTTGCGCCAACAGCAAGGCCTACATACATAGCAAGATAGCCGGCATTCCGGCCCATGACCTCCACCACGGAGCAGCGCTCATGGGACTGCATGGTGTCGCGGAGTTTATCGATGGCATCGATTGCCGTATTGGCAGCTGTGTCGAAGCCAATGCAGTAGTTGGTGCAGGTGATGTCGTTATCAATGGTTGCCGGGATGCAAACCACATTGATTCCGTGTCTGGAAAGGGCCTGTGCGCCCCGGAACGTTCCATCGCCGCCGATGGCTACAATGCCCTCAAGACCAAGGAACTTGCAGGTATTCACAGCCTTTTGCTGACCTTCCAGGGTCATAAATTCGGTGCTTCTGGCGGTATAGAGGATCGTGCCGCCCCGGTTGATGATGTGAGCAACGCTCTTTTGATCCAGTCGTACCACATCGCCGGCGATCAGGCCGTTATAGCCCCGCCGGATGCCGTAACATTCAACGCCGTGATACAATGCGGTACGCACCACCGCCCGTACAGCAGCATTCATGCCCGGGGCATCGCCGCCGCTTGTTAAAATACCGATTCGTTTAATGCTCATAGCCAGCCTCCGTTATCTGTTTAGAAGTTTTTCGGCAACGCAGAAGGGGATCGTCAGATTGCCTTTTCCCCGGCCGATTTGAATGGTGGGTTTATTCCTGCCGTGAAAATCGCTGCCGCCGCTCTCAAGAAGATCAAATTCTCTTGCTATCCGCTTGGCTGCCGCGGTAGTTTCCGGGCTGTATAGGGAATACATCGTTTCCATCGCTGCCAAACCGCAGCCCTTTGCTTTTGGCAGGAAGTTCCTAAGGTCATCGTCTTTCAGGTTCAAGTACGGATGCGCCAACACCGGAACTGCGCCGATTTCCGCAAGAAATGCAATAGCATCCAGCGAAGGAATTCTGGAAGGAGGCGTATAGTAGCCGGAGCGAACAGAAAGAATACCGTTCATACCTTCCCGAACAGTAGCTATGTAGCCTTTTTCTACCAAAACAGAGGCAATGTTCGCCCGGTTGATATTCCCGGAATAGCGGGAAGTGATCTCCTCATAACTAAGATCATAGCCCGATTGGCGAAGCCGTTCAACCAGCTGCAGATTACTGTCTTCCTTGCGGCGGTTCATGGCGCTTACAAAATCCGTAACCTGACCGAATAGGGAAGAGGGGATGTCAAGACCGATAATGTGCAGCTCCCGATCTTCGTAATCCGAGGAAATCTCAATGCCGGCAATGGCATGGATAGATTTATCTTGTGCGTAAGCCAAAAATTCCGGCAAACCGGCAACGGTATTATGATCCGTCAACGCAACCGCGCAAATTCCTGCAACAATGGCGGCATTGATCAGTTCGCTGGGCGACAAGGATCCGTCGGAGTAATTGGAGTGGGTATGCAAATCGCATAAATTCATGATCACTACAACCTCGTTTGTTTCTATCTATTGTAACATAATACCGCACGGCGGCGATTTTGTAAAGTAATCAGTTTGTCTACTATGCCATTTTTTGCGAAAATCGCGGCAGGAGAGAGGCTTCGTCGCCCAAATCCTGAATATGGCCTTGCGATGGCCTTGCGTATGCCCTTATACACATTGAACGCAACAAAATAAAAATTTTGTTGCATTTAGAGCAGATATGTGCTATAATATAGCCAGAAACTCCAAGGAGGTCATCATATGAAGCGTTATCTGGACTGTCCGCAGATTCTGAAGGATTTTCTGGCGTACCACGAAACCATCAAGGGTCAATCCCAGCTTACCATTTCAGAATACTATCTGGACCTGAGAATGTTCCTGCGATTTATAAAACTCATGCGTAATGAACTGCCGATCCATACCAAGCTGGATGACATTGATATTAAAGATGTAGACATCGAATTTATCCGGCAGATCACAACATCCGATATCTTCGAATTTCTCTCTTTCCTTGCAAACGACCGTACGGTCAATCCTGACGCTGCTGCACCGGAGTACGGAATCTCCGCCACCAGCCGCGCCAGAAAGCTGTCTTCTATCAAGTCTTTTTATAAGTATCTGACGGTGCGGACAAAGCTGCTGAAGGACAATCCGGTAGCAGACATGGAATATCCGAAGCTCAGAAAAAGCCTGCCTAAATACCTGACGCTTGAGCAATCCGCAGCCTTATTAAAGGCAGTTTCCGGCCAGAATGCAACCCGGGATTATGCCATTATTATGATCTTTCTCAACTGTGGAATCCGCCGCAGTGAGCTTGTGGGGCTGAACATCAGCGATGTTTATGAAGATCGTCTTCGGGTCGTTGGCAAAGGCAACAAAGAGCGATTTGTTTACTTTGGTACTCCCTGCCGGAAAGCAATCGATGCCTACCTTGCCGAACGCAACAAAAAAGTTCTCTCTGATAACCGGGCTTTGTTCGGTTCCCGTGACGGCAATCGAATCAGCGTTACCGCCGTTCACCGGTTGATCAAGAAAACTTTACTGGCTGCCGGTCTGGATGCCACCCAATTTTCTGCCCACAAGCTGCGCCATACCGCGGCAACCATGATGCTTTCCGGCGGTGTGGATGTTAAAACCGTTCAGGAAGTCCTTGGCCACGAAAACCTGAACACGACGCAGATCTATACCCACATTGAAAGCACCGAACTAAAGCTGGCTGCGGATGCAAATCCCTTGTCAAAGTTGGATTTCTCCGGCCAGGATGATGAATAAACTCCCCTACCCTTTTAGTGAACCCCGGATTTTTCATCCGGGGTTCCTTTTATAGCGCTATTTCGATTGCTTCCCGAAGATTCCGTACACGATATACGGTCAATCCGCTG
This sequence comes from Faecousia sp., assembly GCA_045532755.1. Lineage (GTDB taxonomy): Bacteria > Bacillota > Clostridia > Oscillospirales > Oscillospiraceae > Faecousia. Next base: position 71,349 of record JAZSGN010000016.1, on the reverse strand, counting down.
GGGATTTCCAACTTTTCTGTGCCAATAAACGGGATAATCACCTTTTTGAACCCTAATCTCGAAACTTCCAGCAACCGCTGGCTCAGATTGGATACAGCCCGGATCTCACCGGTCAGGCCCACTTCGCCGATGGCTACCAGATCATGAGCAATTACACGATCCAGGTACGACGAAGCAACCGCCAGCACAATAGGCAGATCTGCGGCGGGTTCATCCAGCCGCAGGCCGCCGATTACATTAATATAGGCATCAAATACATTCAATTTCAGGGCAGCACGCTTTTCCGCTACCGCAAGCAGAAGCACTGCCCGGTTAAAATCGAAGCCATCCGCGGTTCTTCTGGGTACATTAAAGCTGGTTTTCGTTACCAGCGCCTGCACTTCCGCGAGAATGGGACGGGTTCCTTCCATAACACAGGCAACACAGGAGCCGGATGCGCCTTCCGGTCTTCCTTCCAGCAGCATCTGCGACGGATTGGGAACTTCCTTTAATCCGGAATCCAGCATCTCAAACACGCCGATCTCATTGGTAGAGCCGAAGCGGTTTTTTGCTGCCCGAAGAAGCCGGTAAGAGGAATTCGGATCGCCCTCAAAATAGAGCACGCAGTCCACCATATGCTCCAGAACCTTAGGGCCTGCGATGGCGCCGTCTTTATTGATATGACCGACCACGAATACGGTAATTCCTTTGGACTTGCTCAGCTGCATCAGTGTCATGGTGCAGTCTTTAACCTGCGATACGCTGCCGGGAGAAGATTCATTATCCTCGCTGTACAAGGTTTGAATGGAATCGATGATCAGAATATCCGGCTTCAGGTTCTCTACAGATTCCAGAATATCCGACATTCTGGTTTCCGAAAGAATAAACAGGTTGTCAGGCGCTACATTCAGCCGTACGGCCCGCAATTTCAGCTGCCGTTCACTCTCTTCACCCGAAACATACAGCACGCTGCGGCCAACGCATAGCTGCGCGCAGATCTGCAGCAGCAGCGTAGATTTGCCGATGCCCGGCGCGCCGCCAACCAGCACCAGCGAGCCTGCCACCGCACCGCCTCCGAGCACCCGATCCAGTTCTCCCATTCCGGTATAAAAACGGATCTCATCCGAAGAATCCACATCGGTGATCTTCTGGGGCTTACGGCTCATGCCTACCGGCGCGCCCTTTGCTTTTCCGGGAGCGGCTGCAACATGTTCCTGCAGCGTATTCCATGCGCCGCAGGCCGGACATTTTCCTTGCCATTTCGGCGTTTCATTTCCGCATTCGGTACAAAAGAATACCGTTTTTCCTTTTGCCATAGGTCTTCTCCCCTGCTTTTTTCTCTATTATATCAGCGGATCTCGGCATGGTCAAGATAATTGCATAGGCTCGATGCGATCACGCAGCATATTTTATTCTGATACTCCTTGCTCCGAAGCCGGGCTTCTTCCTCAGGATTCGACAAAAATCCGCACTCTACCAGAACCCCGGTGCAATCAATATGCTCCATCAGGTATATCCCGGTAGCACGCTTGCATTTACGGTTACTGCCGGGATTCAAGGTTTCAACAAAGCGATTCTGCATTTGTTCAGCCAGTTCTTTGCTGCCTTCCTGTTCGCTGTAAAAAACCTGAGCTCCGTAGTATTTACTGTCAGCAAATACATTCTGGTGTATCGAGACCAGCAAACCGTTCTTTGTTTCGTTGACGATCCGCACCCGCTCCTTCAGGTCGGATATTTTCTTCTGGAAAATGGTTTCCCCCTGGGTATATACAGAAATGTCGGTTGTGCGGATCATCACCGTTCTGTATCCCAGAAAATGCAGAAGATCATTCAGCCGCAGGCTGATCTCAAGATTCATGTTGCTCTCCAGCTTCCCGGTGCAGGATGTTGCGCCGCCGTCTACGCCGCCGTGACCGGGGTCAATAATTATGCAGCGGCTGCTATCGATCCTTGCAGATTCCGAAAGAACCGCAGTAATCTGATTGCCAGCCACCGCGCCGGCCAGCACACCCAGCAGGATCAGAAGATACGCAAGACCCACTCTATATTGCTTCATGTATATCACCTCACTTATTCCTATGTGAAAATTCCGGTTCCATGAACCCTTCGCTTCCATTCGGCATAGTATGCTCCGGAGCGACAAGTTTCCAACTAAATGTATTGGAGGTATCAAAATTGCAACGAAGAAGAAAGTACAGCAAGGACTGCGAAGGCAGATTGCCTGCAATGGCACCCCTTGCAAACGGTTTTGTTCCCTTCCAGATGGAAAATCCCCAAAAATACGAACCCAGAAAAGCGATCATTCGTGGAACGCTGTTCCCGGGGCTGGATCTTCCCTTTAAGGGAATGGTCAACAAGCAGGAAAAACCGGTCACACCCATGAGCCAGCTGCAAACAATGGCCTTTGTTCTGCAGGAAATGGCATTGTATCTGGATACCCACCGCAATGATACAGAAGCGCTGGAGGTCTACAGGCTCTATCAGCAGCTGTATCACGATGCCATGATGGCCTATTCCCGGGATTGCTCGCCGCTTCGCCATGATGTCCCCGTCGATGGGGATTATTGCTGGCTGAATGACCCGTGGCCCTGGGAGTACTGCAAGAACAAGGAGGCATAATATGTTTATTTATGATAAGAAATTACAATATCCCGTAAAGATCGATAAGCCCAACCCCCGGCTTGCTTCAATCATCATTTCCCAGTACGGCGGACCCGACGGCGAACTGGGCGCATCGCTGCGTTACCTCTCTCAGCGCTACAGCATGCCCTTTGATGAGCTGAAGGGGTTGCTGACCGATATCGGTACTTACGCCTTAAAAAGGCACCCAGAGCCTGCTAGGGGCATTCGGGCTTCGTCTTCCGGTACTCGATCTGATAAGTCCACACGTGAGGCAAATGCTGCAGCAGGATCTCGAGCCGGCCATCCTTGTATGCAATCATCTTTTGCAGAATCGTTTTGTAGTAAGGCTCTGCCCGGATAGCGCAGTTCATAATCGATTCAATCATTTCTTTTAACCCGGCTTCAACCTTTGGCGAATCAAATTCCATTATCTTGTTCTGTAAGGCAGAAATTTCCTGATCGTAGATACCTTTCATTTTTTTCATTTCTTCAGCCGTCAGATGTCCCGATAGAAAGGCATCCATGCAGGCTTCTTTTTTCTTTTCCGCCCTGCTTAGCTGTTCCCGTAGTGTGGATGCAGGTTCTGTCCTGCTCCCCGACACAGTGCAAATATTTTTCTCCAAATTGGAAACCACCCAGCTTTTATCTATAGGCAGCTGCCGCAGAAGGTCCTTTAATGCCTCCTCAGCCAGTTCGTCGCGAATCTGCTTTCCAATTTTGCAGGGAGCTCGGTTCGCCTTGGAGCAGGCCCATCTTCGGTAGGATGTTCCGTTTTTGCGGGTCTTGCACCGGGCGATGAATCCGCTGCCGCACTCGCCGCAAACTATTTTCCCGGAGAATAGATAGCGTTTTGAATGCCCTGCGGTAAGCTTTCGGTTTCTGCATTGCAGCTGCTGCTGGGTCAGCTCCCAAAGTGTCCGGTCGATGATGGGTGTATGATGGTCCCGGATCACGACCTGATCTTCTTCCCCCATATTCCTTTTCTTTTTGTGTGTCAGATAATCCGGTGTAATGGTTTTTTTCTGAATCAGATCGCCCGCATATTTTTCGTTGCGAAGAATGCGAACAATGGCGCTGTCCTGCCAAAAAGAATTCCCTTTGACCGTTTTGCAGCCTGCTTCCTGCAGTTCTCTTGCTATGGCGGTTGTTCCTTTTCCTTCTATGGTGTATTTCTGAAAAATCAAACGGACAAGCTCTGCCCCTTCCGGATTGACCGAGATTTTTCCCCCTTTTACATCATATCCCAGCAGCGAGCGCCCAAACACCACTCCCCTTTCCATTTGCCTTGTTTGCCCCCATTTCACACGGCTGGAGGTTTTTCGGCTTTCTTCCTGGGCGATAGACCCCATGATCGACAGCCGAAGCTCTGCATCGGGGTCTGTGGATATAAAGCCATCATTCATAAAAAATACGCCCACACCGATGGCTTTCAGCTCCCGGGTGTAGGCGATGGTATCTAACAGATTTCGGGAAAACCGGCTGACTTCTTTTGTGATAATTAATTGGAATTTCCCATTGTAAGCATCCTGGATCATTTGATTAAACTGCGTTCTTTTTGCAGTAGAAGTCCCGGTCACTCCCTCATCTGCGTAAACGGCATACAGCTCCCACTGGGGCTGCCGGTGGATATACTCATGAAAATAGAGCCGCTGGGACTCAAAGGAGTTCAGCTGATCCATGTGATCGGTGGAAACCCGACAATAGCCTGCAACCTTGATCATAATTCATCCAGGAGAATCCCGGCGCGGTACTGCTCTTTCAGTTTTTTCTCAGCAAGTCGGAACTGCCCTTCATTCAGCGTTCCAATTTCCTTCAGCGAAAGAAGGATCCCTCGCTGAACAAGGTAATAAAAAGCCTCATTTTCTTCTTTCAGGATACTCCTCTCGTTCGATACCTTCACAAATTTTGCAACCGTATACATGGTTTCACCCCCCTCCTGCTACTGTATAACCCGGAGGAAAGGAAAAGAACAAACCTATAGCTTTTTCGTCGGTTTATCGCTATAATATCCATGAACAGTCCAAAATGCAGGAGGTTTCCGCATGAAATATACCGACCTGATCTTTGATCTATACGGTACATTGGTAGATATCCATACAGAAGAATCCGATAGCGTATGGGAAAAGACCGCCATATATTTCGGCTTTTACGGCGCTCATTATACAGGACGTGAGCTGAAAGAAACTTTTCAGCAAGAGATCGCCCGCCTGGAAGAGAACCAGCGCATCGATCCGGATTCCGTTCCCGATATCCCCTATGAACCGGTGATGGCGGAGCTTTTCCGCCAAAAAGGTGTAGTCCGGTGCGCCGAGAACTTAGGCAAACACGCAGCGCAGCTGCTTCGCATTTTGTCCATAGACTATATCCGCCTATATCCCAATGTCCTTGAGGCGCTTGCCACTTTCAGGCAACAAGGCTGCCGGCTATGGCTGCTGAGCAATGCCCAAAATGTTTTTACCGCCTATGAGCTGCAGTATCTGGGATTAACGAACTATTTCGATGGAATTTACATCTCCTCCAATTTCGGCTTCCGCAAGCCGGATGTTCGATTCTTTCGAGCTCTGCTCGACGAGCAGAATTTGAATCCGAAAAAATGCCTGATGATCGGCAATGACCGCTTCACCGATATTGCAGGGGCAAAGAGAGCAGGAATCGACTCTCTGTATATGCATACGAATTTGACGCCTCAGGATCAAGCGCCTGCCGACCCATCTAAAATGCCCGGCAAAGCTTCCAACACCGGCCACTACGAATTTGAAGGCAGCGATTGGAAAATTCTTCTTAAACACATATGCGAACTATAAAAACAGCCCCTCCTGATTCTCACCAGGAGGGGCTGAATCTAATTATTCGCTAACAAGCAGATTCTGCTCAGATTCGGGATCGAAGAAATGCATGACCTTGCCTTCGAAGGTGATGTAAATGGTGCTGCCGTAAACCATAGCCTTGCGCTGCTCATCATCCAGCGAAACGGTAGGAATCCGGACGATCAGCTTATCGCCGTTGTCTTCCACTACGTGCAGATGGAGCTCGCTTCCCATCATTTCGTTAACATGGATGGTGCAGGGAATGGCCGCGGGATCGCTGGGGTCAGCCAGAGTAACATGCTCCGGACGAACGCCCAGAATGATCTCTCTGGAGTCGATGTACTTCTCACGCAGCATATCTGCCTTCTTGCCGGTAACCTCGATCTTTGCACCATAGGGAGTTACATAGTACTTGCCGTCCTCGCAAACAAGCTGGGTTTTGAAGGTGTTCATCTTCGGAGCGCCGATGAATTCCGCGACAAACAGATTGATGGGCATATCGAACACTTCCGTGGGCGTACCGACCTGCTGAATAAAGCCGTCCTTCATAATAACGATCCGGTCACCAAGGGTCATAGCCTCGGTCTGGTCGTGGGTAACATAGATGAAGGTGGTGTCGATCTTCTGCCGCAGCAAAATGATCTCCGCGCGCATCTGGTTACGCAGCTTGGCATCCAGGTTGCTCAGCGGCTCGTCCATCAGAAATACCTTGCTGTCACGCACCATGGCACGACCGATGGCAACACGCTGGCGCTGACCGCCGGACAGAGCCCGGGGCTTTCTGGTGAGATACTCGGTGATACCCAGAATCTCCGCGGCATTCACAACACGCTCATAGACCTCTTCCTGAGGAACTTTCTTCAGGCGGAGGCTGAAGGCCATGTTTTCGAAGACCGTCAGATGGGGATACAGCGCATAGTTCTGGAAAACCATAGCGATGTTGCGGTCACGGGGCTGCAGATCGTTGACGACAACGCCATCGATCTCAACAGTACCCTCGGAGATATCCTCAAGACCTGCGATCATTCGCAGAGTGGTGGACTTACCACAGCCGGAGGGTCCAACAAAAACAATGAACTCCTTGTCCTGAATATCCAGATTAAAATCCTGCACAGCAACAGTGTCCTTGCCGTAGATCTTTTTGACATTTGTTAATTTCACATTAGCCATATTCTATACCTCTTATCCTTTCACTGCGCCGCCGGTAACGCCTTCCACATAGTACTTCTGCAGGAGCAGGAATACGGTGGTAACAGGCAGGGCGACAATTACGCCCGCAGCGCAGAACATGGTGTAATTGGAGTTAACCATCGTTTTGGAAAGCCATTCATAAACGCCTACTGCCACATTCATACCGGCGCTGTTTTCGTGAATGATGTAGCTTGCCAGCATGAAGTCACCCCAGGGAGCCATAAAGCCCATCAGGATGGTATAAATAATAATGGGTTTCGACAGCGGCATGATCACTTTATAGAATACCTGCCAGCGGGTCGCTCCGTCAACGCGGGCAGCTTCGTCAAGGCTCTTGGGAATGGTATCAAAGAAACCCTTGGATACATAGTAGCCCATACCGGAGCTGGCGCAGTACACGATGATCAAACCAAGGGGTGCCATCTGCATGGTCAAACCCAATTCAGAGAACACCTTGTAGATCAGGATCATGGTCAGAAATCCCGGGAACATGCCCAGAATCAGCATCAGGTTCATCAGACCCTTTCTGCCTTTGAAACGCAGCCGGGAAAGCACATAGCTCATGGACAGTACAAAGAAAGTCTGCAAAACAGCAGTTGCAACGCCCATGATCGCGGTATTCTTGAACCAGATCATAAAGTCCGTCTGCGTGAACAGCCGCTTATAGTTATCCAGACCAAACTCCTTGGGCCAGAAATAACTCACCTGCATAGGGGTTTCTACCCGGAAGGATTCCAGCACAATACCCAGGAACGGGAAAAGCCAGATGACTGTAATCAAAGCAAGAACAATATAAACCACCGCGTTGCCAATCCGGCGGCTTGCCTTTGCGCCCATACCGGTCTTGCGAATGGGAGCGGAAGCATTATTAGCAGTTTTCATTTTCATCTGTAATCCTCCTCATTCTTAGTGGACGGAATTACATTGTACACGATCAGAGAAAGTGCCGCCACAACAATGAACACCAATATACCGATGATGGAAGCCATGTAGTACTTGGTTTCAGCGGAGTTCAGGGTCATCTTATACAGCCATGTGATCAGCAGATCTGTGGAGCCTACCGATACACCGCCGGCGGTGCCGATGGCCGTATTCAGAGGATTGCCGCCGGTCAGCAAATAAATAACATTGAAGTTATTCAGGTTGCCAACGAAGCTGGTCAGAAGATACGGGCCCATAACGAACATCATGTAAGGCAGCGTGATCTTGGTATACTGCTGGATACCGCTGGCGCCGTCTATACGGGCAGACTCATACAGATCCTGAGGAATATTCATCAGAATACCGGTAGCCATCAGCATAATGTAAGGAATACCAACCCAGATATTGATAACAATAACCAAAATCTTGGCAGTTACGGGATCGTCCCACAGCGACAAATTGTTAGCGGCGATCATGTGCTCAGGAATCAGATTCCAGTTCAGGAGCAATTTACCGATAATGCCGGAATCGTCAAACAGCTTGGAAACATACAGCAGCGATACAAACTGCGGAATGGCGATGGTCATAACAAGAACGGTTCTCCAGAACTTCTTGATCTTGATTCCCTTCTTGTTGATCATGATCGCCACGAACATACCAAGGAAATAGTTGGTAAAGGTTGCAAAGAAAGCCCACATCAGCGTCCAGGAAAGGATTTCGCCGAAGGCAAGGCCCAAGCCGCCCTTACCGAAGTTAAAGAGCTCATTGAAATGCTCCAGGCCAACCCAGCTGAAGAGGTTGGAGTAACCGTCATGGGCTGCATCGTAGCTGGTAAAGGCTACCAGCACCATGTAAATGATGGGAAGCACAGTGAAAATCAAAATGCCGCCCAAGGGCAGAGCTAGCAGAGTCTTGTGGAACTGATCGTCCAGAAGAGACTTCATATCGTCCTTGCCGCTCTTGATTCGCTTGCCGCTGGCAGTAATATCCATGCAAATGCGGCACTGCTTGACCTGCAGACGCCATGTCCAGATAAAGGCGATAATGAATACGATGGTCAGAAGGCCATACAGCATAACCTTCACAGAATCGTCGCCCTGAACCCAAACCTTGGTATCGAAAATGGGATCATACTGGAAGCTGCCCTGCACAGTACCCACCGTTTCGCCGGTCTGGAACCAGTGACCCTTCGCCAGCCAATGAATACCACCGCTGGGAACGATCATATAGACAATGAACACCAGTTCAAAAACGAGGAACAGAACACCCCGAAGGATCTGCCCATAGAACAGGTTGCCAAAGCCAAACAATAAGAATGACAGCTTAACTGCCCAGTTACCTTTGGTAAAGGTGGTGAAAATATCAACCACCTCATCTTTAACTTTAACTACGCAATTTTTGAAAAATGCAACGATATTCTTACCCAGTTTCTGAAACCACTGGGGAATTGCACACAGAAACAGCTGAATATTATACCAAAGTGCCTGCAGCTTACCCAGCTTCACGTACTCGAGATCATTCAATTTTTTCATAAGAACTGAATATAAACCGTGTTTATACTTTCCTCCTTCTTGAAAGATCATGACACCATACAGATATCACGGATTCCTTATAATAAAAGCATTGCAGGCTGCACCACAAGCGATTATCAGCCTTGTGTGCAGGCAAGCAATGCCTCAATTCGAGGAAAAGGGGGACCCAAAAGGGTCCCCCACAGACCTCACAAAGGATTATTCAACAGGAATCAGAGTAACAGTGCCGGACTCGGCGCCGTCCCATACCAGCTGAACCTTGTACTTGCCATCAGCCTCAACAACCAGGTTGGCGCCGCCAATGACGCCGTCGCCGCCGAAGTTGACATCCCAGGAAGCGCCCTTACGGACCTTCAGCTCTTCACCGGCCTTCAGTTCGAGAACGTCGGAAGTCCAGGTGCCAGCGGGCTCTTCGGTCATAGCAAAGTCGGTATCCCAGCTGGTGCCGCAGATGCCGCCGATGACGGACCAAGCGTTCTTCTGCTCTTCGGTCATAGAGAACAGAGCATCGATGGTTGCCTTATAGCTTTCCAGAGCAGTCTTCAGATCAGCCTCGGAAGTGGCGGCCTTGGCGTCAGCGCCCAGAACCTTAGCGATATCCCACCATGCGCCGTGGATCTGGCCCTGGGGAACACCGTACTCACCCTGCTTAGCCAGAGCGGCCAGAGAGGCGTTGGACTGAACAGCTTCAGAAGCCTGAGCGTTCTTGTTGGAGGGACCCCACTGATACTTCTCGTATCTCAGGTTCTGGCACTCTTCGTTGGTCAGGTACTGAGCCAGCAGAGACAGAACAGCAGCTCTCTTGGGATCGGTCTGGGGCATAACACCCATCAGCTTATTGCCGGTGTAGGAGCCCAGGTGGTAGGACTGACCGTCAACCTCGAAGGAGGGCAGGTCGGTAGCACCCAGGTTAGCGCCGAAGTGCTCAGCAGCAGCATTGGCGTTCCAGATACCGGTGATAACTACGCCAGCATCGGTGAAGATATCAGCGTTGGAGTCATAGCAGGGGGACTTAGCCAGCTTCTCCATGCCCTTCATGGCAGCGAGACCGGCATCGGAGTTGAAGTCGTCGTCGATGGCGGTGAACTCACCAGCCTCGTTCATGGTCCAGTTGGAGTGGCAGCCGGTAGCAAAGAAGAAGGAAGCGGTGTACCAGGCGTTCTCCAGAGCGTAACGGAACTTCACATTGTTCTTTTCGCAGGCAGCGATGATGGCTTCCAGGCTCTCAGCATCTTCTTCGGAGATGATGCTGGTGTCATAGTACATGTAGTAGCCATTGTCGCTGGTCATGGGGTAAGCATACAGCTTGCCGGCAACGGAAGCGGCGGCAACGGAGCCGGCGTCGTTGTTGGCGCGGATGGTCTCGGAAGCACCGGCGCCGGGCTCAGCCAGAGCGGCAGCCTGCACCAGGCGGGCCAGCTGGTCCTGAGCAAAGCAATAGATGTCGGGAGCGGAAGCAACGTCGGCAACAACCTTGGAGCCGGCGTCAGCCTCGGTAACGCCCTCGATGGAAGCGTTGATCACGATACCGGGGTTGGCTTCTTCGAAAGCGTCGATCATCTGCTGAGTCAGCTCAGCAACGCCGTCCATTTCGGAAACCCACAGGGTAACGTCGTAAGTACCGGCCAGATCAGCGTTGCCGTTGTTCTCGCCGCCATTGCCGCAAGCAACCAGGCTCATGGTCAGAACCAACGCCAGCAGAAGTGCAATGATTTTCTTCATTTTGTTTTCCTCCTAGATTTGTATGGTGTGCGCCTTAGCGCCATTACATTATAGTATCATTTGTGCAATTCGTCAATAGTTATTTCAAATGAAAATTCACTTTTTGTCATATTGATGAATTTTGCCTATACTTTGTACACAAAAAAGCCAGGTAGAATTTGTCCAAAATAGTCAAACAAACACTGATTTGCCCATTCATTAGAGGTGGATTTCCCCTCTTCGTGGATATATTTCTGGCCCGCTTCTGATGCCCAGCAGATCCCCTCCCCCGGCAGCCACAGCGGCTCCCAGTAGAAAACGCCGCTAATTCCGTGCTGCTTCGCCATTGCAAGAAAGTCCTTTATAAAGGCAGCCTGTCCCTGGGGTGTAATGGGATATTTTTCCGTAAATCCGGGAACATAGGCTCTGTCAGCATCGATTACCAGGCGCGTTTCCTCGCCATCGAGCAGATAAGGCTTGGTAGTAAAACCGTAACCCAGCTCCATGACCATCCGCTCCTTGCCGAAGCGCTCGCACCGGTTGAGGTTATCAAACAGCTCTTCCGGCGTGCCATGCCAGTAGGGGTAATAAGAAGCGCCGATGATGTCATAATCAATGCCGGCTTTTTCCATGTTGCTGAAGAATTCCTGATAGACCTGCTGATCGTTGCTTCTTTCCAGATGAAGCACGATCTTAGCATCGGGGGTAACTTCCCGGCAGGCCCGGCAGCCGGCATCGATCAGGCGGCAGAAATTATCATAATTCCCTCTTGTGCCGTCACCCGATTCCAGTTTACCAAGAGGCCAGAGCATGCCATTTGTGATCTCATTGCCCACCTGGATCATTTCCGGCGCTACATCCGCCTCGCAGGCCGCCAAAAGGCAGCTTTTGGTAAAGGAGTACACGGCATTTACCAATTCATCAATGGAAAAATCTGCCCAGGCCTTCGGCGGAAACTGCTTGCCCGGGTCTGCCCAAAAGTCGCTGTAGTGCAGGTCCATCAGCAGGCGGTAGCCCTTGCTTTTTGCCAGCTTGCCCAGCCGGATATAGTTATCCAGATCGCAGCTTCCGGCAAGATAAGGCGCGCCTTCCGGGCTGTGAGGGTCATTCCAGATTCGGATCCGCATATAATCCACGCCGTTACCGCGGAAGGCATCCAGCGGATCAATCACCAGTTCCCCGTTATAATACTTTGCGCCATGCTCCAGTTCTTCCAGATATGTGGAAACATCGATTCCCAGAATCATTGTTCTCCCCCTTTATGCGGCCGGAAACGAACCGGCTCGTTATCCTCGCCAAAATCCACTACCCGCAGCTTCATGGCGCGGTAACGAAATCTGGCCGCCTGATTCAGCTGAAGCACCGTTTCTTCCGTACCGGAAAAGCCGCAGCGCAGGCAGTAGTACTCCCCTTTCGCCTCTTCAAAAAACATGTCGATATCAATGTCTCTCATAAAGCAGGAGGGGCAGCGGTAGTTCAGTCTGCCTTTTGTAGCTTGAGCCATGTCTGGATTCCTCCTTCCGATACAGTTTTACGCAGAGAAATGTGATACACCGGCGAGAAAGCAATTCCCTCCTCCACCGCATAGCTGTCCACATCGCCGCCCATTTCCACCCGGGTGCAAACCTTCGGAATGGTAACGTAGGCGGATTTGGCATTGCTGCTAACCAGCTTCTTTCCGTGATAAGAGAACTGCATGGTTTCTACATCCACGCCCAGGGTAATGTCGGTCATATCCGCCTGATACTCGGTTGTACCGAAGCCGCCGGTGAAATACTCCTCAAAGGTAACAGCTTCGCCGCCCAGATCATTCAAAATCCGGCGTTCCGTTACAATCGTACCCTCGCCCTCCGCGATGGTAAATACCGACTGGATCACAATATCCAATCCACCGAGGGTCACGGTTACAGGGTCTGCTGTCAGCCGGACACCGCCCTCCACCTTTTCGTATACTGCCATCGTGCGGCACAGGCACAGGTCAGTTGTTTCGCCGCGGCAGCTGACCTTGCAGGATTTGATCGTACCGGCGCCGGCATAGTGGGTGAAGTAGCCGGCCCGATAATTGATCTGGATCAGGTAGGGATAGGAGGCATCGTATACATTTTCCGTGCCGATACCGGTTTTTTGGGGAATTCTGGCCACATAGGGGCGAAGATCGATCATAGCGCCGCCCTGATTGAAATCCAGGCAGGTACGCATCGCGGGGTCAGCATACCAGAAATATTCCTTATTGCTTCCGTAAAGAATATCCTTCCAAAGCGCGCATTCACCCCGGCTATAGTTTGGGTGGCAGCTGCGGTAGTAATCGGCGAATTCGCTCATGGTCATATCGATGAGCCTGCCTTCGGCTTTCAGCTTGCCGTAGTATTTCATGCCATCGTCATAAGACTTAGCCAGCAGCTCATAAGGCGCTTCCCAACGACCCCGGCGGTTGAGCCAGCCGGGACCCACAAACATCATATTATAGCTGTAGCCATCGTTGTATTTGGCAAGATGGCGGTACTGGTCGATCAGGTTATACAGATACGGATACTCATACTCTCCGTTATCGGTATAATAGATCATGCCCCGAAGAACATTCTGGGGATGTGTGCCGAAGTTGGAGCCGTTTCCGTCAAAGCAGGCCATCAAATCCCGGGAAAGATGGGGAATGGCAACAATGCCGCTGTCGTCCTCTGCATCCTTTGCGGGGCAATGAGAGTTGACCTTGGAAGGGATCCAGGGATTCCAGGGGCCGCCATCCATAAAGGTATACCAGGAATTGTTGCAGGTGTGGAACGCCTTTGGGCCTTCTTCCCAGCAGGTTGCGACGGCGCATTTTACGCTGGGATACTTTTTCTTAATGTAGTTAATGGTGTAGGCATCGAGAAAATAGCTGCTGGTGGATTCGGGATAGAAACCGAACTTTTCAAAGAACTTACCGAACACATCATCTACGATCTGCTCTTTGGTCGGCTCATCAAACATCCAGATGCAGAAATCCTCGGTATGGTACTTCTCCCGGAATTCCGGACACGGCAGACCAAGCAAAGAAAGACCGATCTCATCGCCATACTTCTCATGCTCTTCTTTTGCCAGATCAATGATCACATCGGAAAACAGCGATGCATAGGTGATCTGAATAGTAGTTTTCAGTCCATACTTATGAGCGCAGTCCTGCTGAAAACGGAAAATATCCAGCGATTCATCCCGGACGCCCTTCCCTTTTCCCAGTGCCTTCTCGGCATATTCAGGAGAAAGCTCCGGACGGTGGATAATATTAACAATAAACTTATTTTCCATATTGTCCCTTTCTAATGCGGTTTATTTTACAATGACGCTGGTTTGCGGTCCTACGGTCAGAATGTTGCCCTCCAGCCTGGCATTTCCCATGCCGATAAACTCGCAGACATTGCTGAAGGAGCAGCCGGCGCAGTTACTCAGATCAAAGGAAATTTCTTCATTGGAGGTATTGTGGAACAAGCCCAGTGTTTCCTCGCCGTAGTCAATGCGGAAGCCGCCAAAATTCTTTTGTCCGCACATCAGGTCTGTATAAGTGCCTCTTGCGATGGCCGGATACTGATGGCGAATGGCAATCAGGCTGCAATAGTAGTGATACAGGCTGTTTTTATCCTCCAGCTGATCGGCTACTGTAGAAGAAATCTGATTCTTGTCGGGATATGTAGAGCCTACGGGATTGCGAATTCCGTCACCGTCACCCCAAAGCATGGCCAGGCGGCGGTTGGCATCGGTGTTTTCACCGCCCCGGGAGCCCCGCATACCAATTTCCTCGCCGTAGTAGATCACCGGTGAGCCGGTGCAAAGAATGTACAGATTCGCTGCCATCTTCATATTGCCCTCAAGGATAAAGGCGCCGCCGATCCGGTCCATATCGTGGTTGGACAAGAAGGGCATCACCATACCCTCAGGATTGCCGGCAAGGAGCTTTTTCTGGTATGCGGCAATATAATTGGTGTATTTCGATACAGATGCGCCCTTGGCTGTGCTGGCAACTATGCCTTCCGCCTGCGCCATTGCAAAGTTGAAGCAGTTCATGGCTTCGCAGTAGTCCAGGATCTCGCCTTCACCGGACCAGCACTCACCTACGCAGTAAATTTCCGGATCGATGGCCTTCAGCTGCTCCATATACCATTTCCAGAAGTCCACAGATCGGGTAGTATCGCCGTAATAGATATACTTCACCGCATCAAACCGGAAACCGTGAACGCCCAGATCCAGATAGTACTTTGCAATCTTCAGCGCTTCTTCCCTGACGGCAGGATTGTCGAAGTTCAGTTCCGGCATATCGCCGGAGAAGTTGCACTCGTACCAGCAATCCACACCGGCAATTTTCTGGTAGGTCACACCGCCCAGTTTCCCGTCGGTAGTTACGCAGGAATAGTAATCGTAATAGGGATTGGTAGTATCTCCCTGCATGCGGGCCTCTTTGAACTGCAAAAACCATTCATGCTGGCTGGAGGTATGGTTAATCGCCAGATCGAGGATCAGCTTGATATTTCGCTCATTGCAAAGCTCGATCAGTTCCTTCAGGTCCTGCTCAGAGCCAAACCGCCAGTCGATCTTGTAGTAATCCTTGGCATCATACTTATGGTAAGAGGGCGAAGAGAAGATCGGAGAAAGCCAGATGCCCTGAACGCCCAGGCTCTTGCCGGAGTGGATATTTCCGTCATTGAGATAGTCAATGCGGTTGATAATACCCCGCAGATCCCCGAAGCCATCGTTGTTGGAATCGGAGAAAGAGCCTACAAAGATCTGGTAAAAGGTTCGGTAGTTATCGTCAATAGGATCTACTTCCGCCGGTTTACTGCAGGCCGCTAAACCAATCAGCATGGACGCAGCCAGCAGCAGCGACAGAAAGATCTTTCCAGTTTTTTTCATAGCACTCCCCTGTTTTACTCCGTAACGGAATTCAGCATCGCATCATCGATCTTGCCCCATGCGTTCGGTCCGGCGCATTTGACATAGATACCTACGGCAATGGAATCTCCGCTGGTATAGGTAATGTCCTCAATGGTCGCGCTGTGCCATTCGTTGTACACCGTAATGGTCAGATCTGCCTGGGAAACGATTTGCCCATTGATCTTCACATAGGCGTAGATCTCGGTTTCGCCGCCGTCGCCGCCCATGATGGAAATGGAATAATCGTACTTTCCGCTGGGAAGGTCGCTGACTTCCTGCTCTAAAGTGAACTCTACCGTATTGGCGGAAGCACCCCAGAAATGGTAGTGCTTCGTTCCAGTGATAGAGTCGGAAACCTTGTCCTCTACATAAAGCTCGTCAAAGGTATTCAGCGCCGTAGCATTCCAGCCGGCATCTCCTTCTTCAAAGCTCCAGTTCTTCAGGAAGTTATAATTCACCATAGACACATAGCACCGGGCTGTCATGCCGCCTGCCGTGCCTTCGATTGTGTACTTGGCAACGCCGCCGTTTTTCATAGCTGCGTAATCCACATTATGCCATTGCACGGGAATTTCCTGCTTGGAGTTATCCAGCATAACGGCGTTAACTTTCTCAGGCAGTACGATCTCGCCATTCAGATCCAGAATCAGATTCACATCCTCAATGGCATCCGCCTTATTTTCTACGGTGTTGCCCTTTCTGACCAGGCCAAATACCTTCAGCGCTTCCGTAACCTTGCCCTGGGCATCGAAGAAAGCCTGATTTTCCACAGCGCAGCCGCCGTACCACTTGCCGGCATCGTCGGGGTCATACTCTCGGGCATAGGAAGATGCCCAGCCGGAGCCGTGCTTTTCCCAAAGGGCAGCGTTTTCTTCATAGCTGTTTGTGCCAACAGAGATCCAGGTGCCTTCCCAGTAGAATACACCGATGCCGTTGGTGGTCTTGTTAGCAACGGTATCAATAACATCCCGGACAAGATTTGCCTGTCCCTGCAGAGTGAACGGATAATCCTTAACAATACCGCCACCTTCGCCGATGGTGTTGCCGTTGAAATCGGTGTCGGCAGCCGTATAGGCGTAGGATGTCTCGGCTACCATCACCTTTTTATCATAGGTTTCGGCAATGTTGCTCAGCACTTGCGCCAAATTATCCAGCGTGCCGTGCCAGAAGGGGTAGTAAGACGATGCAAATACATCGTAATCCACCTGATAATAGGCAAGGTTCTTGCCATAGCTTTCGAAATTGGTGATCTTTTCAGGATTGGCAAAATGCACTGCAACCAGAGCATCGGGACAAATCTCCCGCACCGCTTTGGAGCCGGCAGACATCAGCTGCATGATCTTTTTCCAGCCGCCCAGCGCGCTGCTGTTCTCGCCGCACATAGAGCCGTTGGTCTCATTGCCGATCTGCACCATACCTACATCCACGCCGGCATCCACCAGCTTCTGCAGGCATTCCTTGGTGTACTGATACAGAGCTTCCGCCTTTTCGTCAATCCCCATGCCCTTCCACGCCTTGGGGACCATCTGCTTGGCAGGATCCGCCCAAAAGTCGGAATAATGGAAGTTTACCAGCAGCTTCATGCCATACTGGGTAGCCCGCTTGCCGATAGCGATGGCGTTTTCAATGTCACAGTTGCCGCCACCGTAGCCGTTGCCGTTGGCGTCAAAGGGATCGTTCCAAACACGCACACGGATATAGTTGATGCCGTTGTCGCTGAGAATCTGGTAAACATCCTTCTCCGTGCCGTCGTAGTCATAGTATTTTACGCCGCTGGCTTCCAGCGCAGGCACGCAGGAGGCATCCATGCCCATAATAAAATCCTTAGGCAGGTTCTCAACCTTTTCTACATAAAGCGTATCCGAGCTGACATTTACCCCGCCGGAGCAGGCAGAAAACACCATAGCCATAACCAGAAATACGATTAAGATTGAAGTTGTACGATTTTTCATAGGTATTCCCCTCTCAGGATGCGTTTGCCGCCAGAACATCGTTGATATAAACATGAAGACTGATGGCATCTACCGTAACTGTGCCGCTGCTGCGGGAAATCACACTTGCGCCGGCAGCAGAGCCGTTGGCAACCAGATTCCACTCGCCGCTCAGCTGGCAGGGCAGATTGGTGTTATGGGGGTTGATCAGAACCAGCGCCTGACCGCCATTGCCATCGTCAAAGGTAACCGACAGAATACCGCTGCCCAGCACTTCCGCGCTGAGGATTTTTGCGGCAGGATCGGTGAAGATGGAATAGCTCTTACGCAGCTGGATCAGGCCCTTATAGTAGAGCATGGTTGCATATTCCCGGCTGCCCTCTTTCAGAACAGACCAATCGATATTGTTGATGGCATCGCTGGACTTGTAGCTGTTCTCGTCGCCATCCTTCGTGCGAAGCATTTCTTCGCCTGCCTGCCAGAAGGGCGTACCCTTGGAGATCAGGATAATGGCTGCGCCGAGATTATTCATCTTGTTGCGCTGATCATCGGAATGTTCTGGGTTGGACAGCAGCAGCTTATCCCACAGCGTGTTATTATCGTGGGCGCTCATATAGTTAATGACCATGGAATTCGGCACGCTCCAGCCCTGACCAAGGCCCTGGCCGCCGGAAATGCCAAAGATAATATCCTGAACGGTAGCAGCAGGAACGCCGCTGATATAGCCCCGGGCGGTCTTTTCAAACACGCTGCCCTTCAGGCCGTCGCGAATTACGTCGTTGAATACAGCAATCGCGCCAATGGCATCGCCGGTGGGAACGATCTGGCCGATATTGGTCTGATTGGCCTGAGCGCTTCCGTCGATGGTAGCACCCATGGTCCAGCCTTCGCCGTAGAGGATCGCATGGGGATTTACAGCATGAACGGCGCTTTCCACTGCCTGCATGGTGTTAACATCATGCAGACCCATCAGGTCAAAGCGCAGACCGTCCAGCTTGTACTCGCTGACCCAGTAGCTGGTGGATTCCACCATGAATTTGCCGTACATATATCTTTCCGAGGCCGTATCGTTGCCGCAGCCGCTGGCAGAAGAATTCACGCCGGAGCTGGTGTAGCGATAGTAGTAATACGGAACAATGCGGTTAAAGGAGCTGTTGGCATCGTAGGTGTGGTTATACACCATATCCATAACCACGCTGATGCCCGCTTCGTGCAGCGCCATGACCATTTGCTTGTATTCCCGGATTCTCACCTCTCCGTTGAAAGGATCGGTAGAATAGCTGCCCTCAGGAACATTGTAGTTCTTGGGATCGTAGCCCCAGTTGAACTCCGGTTCCGAGCTGGCTTCATCAATGGTTGCAAAGTCATAAACCGGCAGAAGATGCACATGGGTAATTCCCAGTTCCTTCAGATAATCCACGCCAACACTCTGGCCGTGTTCGTTGACAAGGCCGGTCTCCGTAAAGGCAAGGTACTTTCCCTTATACTGGGAATCTGCGATCTTGTTGGAGAAATCTCTTACATGCACTTCCCAGATAATGGCTTCGGAGTAGTTGGAAATTGGATTGCTCAGAACGGCGTTGTCCCAGCCTTCGGGATTCGTCAGGGACAGATCCACAACCATGCCCCGGTTGCCGTTAACGCCGGCAGCCTTTGCGTAGGGGTCAACGGCTTCCTGCGTTCCAACCGCGGTAGTGACCGTATAGGTGTAATAGGTTCCGTGGCCGCATTCCTCGGTGTGGGCCCAAACGCCCTTTTCCCCTCTGACCATTTCTACCGACTTATAGGCATCTACGCCGTGACCGGCTTCGAACAGATTCAGCACAACCTTGGAGGCGGTAGGCGCCCATACCTTAAAGGTTGTAGTATTGCCGCTGATCACAGCGCCCAGATCGGCGCCGTCATAATGATAGTTATCCGCAAAGAACTGGGTATCAAAAATATCGGTGGGAACAGCATTCTTTTCGCCGTAGCCTGCCAGTTCCACGCGGTAGGTCTTGGAAAGATCCAGAATCTCGTCCACCTGGATCAAGCCGGAAGTGGCTTCCTTGCCAAGGGTAGAGATCTGTGTAACCTTCAGCTCTCTGTCGCCGTCATAGATCTTGATCTGATCCAGGGCAGAAATCGTAGTTTTGGGAGTGATCCGGTACTGAATGGTGTTCTCACTTACAATACCGGCCATAGAAAACTTCTTTGCCATGTCCAATGTTTTTCCTCCATCGAAGCTAATATACTGTGCAGGATCGCCGGGCTTCAGATATACTTCCGTCGTTCTGCCCTCTACGGCAGCAAACCGGTCCTGCTCATAGTCCTTGGTCGCAGAACCCCAGGAGTTTCCGCCGGGGTCAGAGCAATCTCTGCGAACGATGAAACCAACTTCGTCAACGCCTTCCGGTACATTCACGATCACCTTGGCGCCGTAGTCACATTCGTGGAACAGATAGCCCTTACCGGCCACATCGCCCCACCAGATCCACATATCGCAGTTTTCGTATCCACCGGGATAGGTCCAGTAGAAGGTCACCTGATTATAGCCATCTACCAGAGGCTCGGTGTATTCTTCAGTAGGCTCCCGGGAAGAATCCTCTGTGGGCTTGGTATCCCCGCTGCCATCGGTAGGCGCGGGCGTAACCTGGGGAGCGCAGGCGGACAGCGCCAGGCTGAAAAGCATCGTCAATAAAAGTATCAGGGAAATCATTCGAAGTGTGTGTTTCATGGTGATTCTCCTTTTCGTTTATTTATTGCGGTTGGTTTTCTTTGTAAGATTTAGAATTTTGCTTCTGAGCTTTTGGGTATTATAGCGGGGGCTGATACGCCATGTCCAGTTGCCGGCAGCCGTTGCGGGAATATTCATTCTTCCCTCTTCATTGGAAAGCACAAGATAATCCTGCATCGGCACCATCGCCAGATTGGCAATGCTGCGCAGCGCAAACTCGATCAGATCATAGGTACGGTGTTGCTCCGGATTTCTCGGGCATTCCTTGTTGAATCTGCGCCGCGCCTCGCCGGATACATTCTTTTGCCATGTGTAAGTACAATCGGAATCGTGTGAAGAAGAATATACAACGCAGTTAGGACTTTGGAACATCCTGGGCAGATTTTCACTGTCTTCATCATAGAAAGCAAAATGCAGCATCTTCATGCCGGGGAAGCCGGTACTGTCCAAAAGCTCTTTTACATCTTCGGTAATAAAGCCCAGATCCTCAACAATGATCTTTGCCTTGGGATAGCGCTGCCGGACAGCCTGGAACAGTTCAATTCCCGGAGCGGAGTCCCATTTTCCGTTTCTGGCGGTTTTTTCGCCGTAAGGAACATTGTAATAGCCGGCAAAGCCGCGGAAATGATCGATCCGCAAAATGTCATAACGCCGGAAGGCAGCGCCAAGCCGCTCCAGCCACCAGCTGAAGTCCTGCTGCTGCATAAGCGCCCAGTTATAAATTGGGTTGCCCCACAGCTGTCCATCGGGAGAAAAGCCATCCGGCGGACATCCTGCCACAACTACGGGGTTATATCCTTCATCCAGCAGGAACTGCTCCGGATTTCCCCAGGTGTCCACGCTGTCGTGGGCCACATAGATCGGCATATCGCCAATGATCAGAATCCCTTTTTCATGGGCATAGTTTCGAACTGCCTGCCATTGGGTGTCAAATTCAAACTGACACCAACGCCAGAACTCCATTTCTGCCTCAAAATCCTTGTGGTGGTCCATGGCGGTCTGGAAATTCCGGTGTTCTTCCTTCCAAAGTGTCCACTGGCAGTGGTTATAATGAACCTTCAGCGCCATGAAAAGGGCGTATTTATCCAGCCAGAAGGCATTTTTCTTTACATAGCTGCGGTAACTTTTATCCGGAATATAGCGGGAATGGGCCAGCCTGAGAATAGGATACCGGGTCTGAAAAAGCCTTCCGTAATCCACTCTGCCGGGAGCGGTCTTCTCCCCTGCAAGCTCGTCCTTCGTGAGCAAACCCTTTTTCTGCAGGGTCGCAAGATCAATAAAGTAGGGATTGCCTGCTGCAGAGCTGGGAGATTGATAGGGGCTGTCGCCATAGGATGTGGGGTTCAGCGGAAGCACCTGCCAGCATTTCTGCCCGGTTGCATCCAGAAAATCCAGAAAATCGAAAGCCTCTTTACCGAAGCTGCCAATTCCATATTTGGAAGGCAGACTGCTGACGGGCATTACAATGCCAGATTTATGCCGAAAGCCGAAGTTTTTAGTATATTGCATAAAATATATTCCTTTCAATACATTTTACTCCACCAAATTTACCACAAAAGCAGCAAAAATACAACCACCTTATTTTTCATTATTCTAATTTTCCTTCTGCAGAATCCAAAAATGGGTGTCTTTACTTTCCTTCAGTAGGTGTTGAAGAGCTGGGCCACCTGGAAATGGTTGGCGCCATTGTCCATCAGCTGACCCGCAATTTGAAAGACAGCCAGATCCAGGGAACCCCGCTGGAGCAGTACTATGTAGACCATACTGCCGGCGTATATCCCACCTTCGCATCCGGCACGCCCTGGACCGCTGCCACCATGCAGGTCAAGGGCGATCCCATTGCCGACCTGACAGAAGACCTGGCCGCCGAACAAAAAGCCCGGGTGACCTATGACAACATCCTTCGCCTTTCCGATGACCCGGATGTGAACGATGTGATCAAATTTCTGCGGCAGCGGGAAATCGTTCACTTCCAGCGCTTTGGTGAGGCCATGCAGCTGCTTCGGGAAAAGCTGAACCAGAAGAATGTGTACTGCATGAATCCTGCTAGAGATCTGTAAAGCTAAAAAGCCGCAGGGTCAGCTGACCCTGCGGCAAACGATTATTTGTATTATTCTTCGATCAGGTAGGCGTTAAGAATCTGGCCATAGTAAGCAATGTGATAATCCCGATTATTGCCGGGTGCGGAGGAATCCACATTGGAAGGATAGTATTTCTGCAGAATATCTTCCCCGAGGCTGGAAAGAAGCTGATCCTGCTGATAGATCACCTTACACTCCAGAGTCAACGGGAACTGACGGATTCCGGGAACGCTGACGGAAACCGGTTCTTCCAGCGTCAGGTTCATCTGGGCGATCTTATCGGTGTCCCGTCCGGAGCGGGTGCCGCAGAACCCAAGGATTTTGCTGTCGGTTTCTCCAACGGGGATATTCACCGTAAATTCGCCGTTCTGCTCCAGGAGCTGATGGGTATAGCGGCTTCCCCGAACCAGCGTGATAAATACCGGCTTTCCCCATTCGATTCCCAGCATGCCCCAGCCGATGGTCATGGTGTTGACCTGACCGTTATGCTTTGTGGTGAGCAGAATTCCCTTCGGCATAGCCTTCAGAATATCACCTGCGTAGTCAAAGGCGTTTACAGTTTTCTTCATGTGGCTCTCCCCTTTCCTTGTTTACAGCAGCCGGACACCGGCCTGCTCGCAGGCCTCCACAGTTGCCGCATCCCACACGCTGGATTGCACTTCGCCGATATGGGCGCAGCCCATCATCAGCATACTCAGCCGGGACTGGCCAATACCGCCGCCGATAGTCAGCGGCAGCTCATTATTCAGCAGCATTTTGTGGAACGGGAGCTGACGCCGGTCATCGCAGCCGGCTTCCCGCAGCTGACGGTCCAGAGAAACCGCATCCACGCGGATACCCATAGACGAGATCTCCAACGCACTGCCAAGAACCTCATTCCAGAAGAAGATATCGCAGTTCAGCTGCCAGTCATCGTAGTCGGGGGCTCTGCCGTCGTGAGGCTTGCCGGAGTGCAGTTTGCCGCCGATCTGCATAATGCAGGCAGTTTTATGCTCCTTCACAAAGGCATTCTCCCGCTCGTGTCCGGTCATGTCCGGATACAGATCTTCCAGTTCCTGAGAAGTGATAAATGCCACCTCCCGGCACAGCTGAGTAGTCAGCTGCGGATAACGGACATGGAGCCGATCGTTGGTATTGCAGATGGCATTGACAATGGCTCTTACGATCAGCTTCAGGTAATCCAGATTTCTGTTGTCTGCAGTGATGATCTTCTCCCAGTCCCACTGGTCCACATAGATGGAATGGATATTATCCAGCTCCTCATCCCGGCGAATGGCGTTCATATCGGTGTAGAGACCGTTGCCAACGCTGAAATGGTAGCGCTTCAGCGCCAGGCGCTTCCATTTCGCAAGGGAATGCACCACCTGCACATCGCAGCCTACCGCGGGAACATCAAAGGAAACCGCCCGCTCATAGCCATTGAGGTTATCGTTCAGGCCGGAGCTTTCTGTAACAAACAGCGGAGCAGAAACCCGCTTCAGGTTCAGCGCTGAAGAAAATTCATCCTGAAAGGTCTGCTTGATATAGGCAATCGCCCGTTGAGTATCATAGGCATCCAATGTAGGACGATACCCTTGGGGAATGTATACTTTATTCATAATACAACCGCCTTAATTTCATAATATGCTATTACTATATTCCATTTTCGGGCAAAATCAAGGCTGCATAGGGAATTTCTATAAATCCTACAAAATACACTCAGGTATCGCTACCTGAGTGTATCTATTTATGCTGATGGAAATAGGATTATCAGCGCAGCTTTTCGGCAAAGGCCTGCATAACCTCAGAGATCATAATTCCCTGGGGGCATACCGCTTCGCAGCAGCGGCACTGAAGGCAATCTGCCGGGCCGGGAGACTCAGGCTGAACAGTAGCGCCGGCGGACATTTCGTTGTACAATTTGATCACAGCTGGAATCTGGATCTGCGCCGGGCAGCGCTCTAAGCAGTAGGAGCAGGCTGTGCAGGGAATATCCCGCTTTGCGATCATGTCATCGGCAATGGCCAGCAGCGTTTTCACTTCTTCCTCGGTCAGCGGTGCGCCCTCGCTGAAGGTTTTGGCATTTTCGCACAGCTGTGCCATATCCGACATACCGGAAAGCACCATCGTTACGCCGGGAATATTCTGCAGGAAACGGAACGCCCACTCGGCTGCAGTAACACCGGGACGCAGCTGATTCAGCATCTCCAGATGTCCGGCTTCCAGGTCCACCAATCTGCCGCCTCTGACCGGCTCCATGACCCAAATAGGAATCCCCCGGCGCTGAAGCATGGCAACCTTGGCTTTTGCATTCTGCAAATTCCAATCCAGATAGTTCAGCTGGATCTGGCAGAACTCCAGTTCGTCACCATAGGCATCCAAAAACCGCTCCATAACCTCCAGGCTGCCGTGGGTAGAGAAACCCAAATGCCGAATTCTTCCTGCCTTCTTCTGCTGGATCAGGTAACCCATTACATCATGCTCCGGGTTCATGTAGAAATCGATATTTCTCTGGGTAACGCTGTGGCAAAGGTAGAAATCAAAATAATCCGTCTGGCATTTTTCCAGCTGCTTTTCGAAGATTTCCTTTGCATTTGCTACATTTTCCAAACTGAATCCGGGAAATTTGGTTGCCAGATAGAAGCTGTCCCGGGGATATTGGCTCAAGATTTTGCCAACTACAGTTTCCGAATGATGGCCGTGATACATCCATGCCGTGTCGAAATAATTCACACCCAGCTCAAAAGCCCGGGCAAACAGCTGAGCTGTCAGCGCTTCGTCGATATCGGCATCCTCAGGTCCATTCTTGGGAAAGCGCATGCAGCCATAGCCCAGCGCAGAAAGATTGCATTCCTTAAAATTCTTGTAAATCAAAGCAGAACCCCCTACTCTCGAAAGCAAACAGAAAACTTTATATGAGGAAGCCGCCCAAATTCCTTTGAGCGGCTAATCTCATAAAACAATCAAACTACCAGGAAGAACTTGATCAAAAACAGCGCAGAGATCACATAAGTCAGCACAGAAACTTCCTTACCCTTGCCGCTGAACAGCTTAATGATGGAGTAGGAGATCAGGCCCAGGCCGATAGCATGGCCGATAGAGCCGGAAACGGGCATACCGATCAGCATCAGAGCAACGGGAACTGCCTGATCCATGTCCTCAAAGTTCACATTCTTCAGGCCCATGACCATCAGCACGCCGACATAAATCAGCGCAGCAGAAGTAGCAGCGGCAGGAATAATGGCAGCAACGGGGGCAATAAAGATGCAGGCAAGGAACAGGAAGCCGGTTACAAAGGCAGTCAGACCTGTGCGTCCGCCGGCCTCTACGCCGGATGCGGATTCTACGAAGGTAGTAACGGTAGAAGTACCGGTGCAGGCGCCTACAACGGTACCAACGGCATCGGACAGCAGAGCTTCCTTCATGTTGGGCATATTGCCCTTCTCGTCGAGCATTCCGGCCCGGGAAGCAGTGCCAACCAGCGTGCCAATGGTATCGAACATATCAATGATGCAGAAGGTAATAACCAGAGTGATGACCGTAAACCAGCCGATCTCGACCAAGCCGCTGAAATTAAACTTGAACAGCGTAGTCTCAGCCATATCCTTGAAAGGAGGCAGGAAGGAAGCAGTAGAAAGAGACGCAAAGGGATTGGCGTGCAGGAAAATTGCCTGACCGGCCCAGTAAACTACAGAAGCGATCAGCATACCGAACAGAACAGCGCCCTTAACGCCCTTCTTGGCAAGAATGATAATCGCAAAAAGGCCGATGAACATAGTAACAACGGTCAGGATCATAACGCTATATTCAGCGCCCATGTTGCCCTGAATCACACTGGGGGTAAGCGCGCCAAAGAAATCCCGCATAACATAGAAAGGTGCGCTGTAGCCGTTGCCCTCTGCGTAAATACCCACATTGGAACCCAGGCCGATGTTCATCAGCATCAGGCCGATGGCAGGGGCAATGCCCAAACGAACGCCCAGCGGAATGGAGTCGACGATCTTCTCACGAACATTCAGCACAGAAAGGATAATAAATACAACGCCTTCAATGAGAATGATGATCAGACCGGCCTGGAAAGACTCAACATAGCTGATGCCTGCAATACCGGAGATGTTGGCAACCACCAGAGCAAAGAAGCTGTTCAGTCCCATGCCGGGAGCCATGGCAAAGGGCTTGTTGGCAAGAAACGCCATGCAGAACATACCAACCGCAGAAGCGATGCAGGTAGCCAGGAATACGCCGTTCCACAACGCAGAGCCGGTGTCGAAATTGGTCAGCAGATTGGGATTCAGGGCAATGATGTACGCCATGGTCATAAAGGTTGTAACACCTGCGATGATTTCTGTGCGTACACTGGTTTTGTTTTCAGAGAGTTTGAAAATTTTCTCAAGCATAGTATATCTTTCCTTTCCGAATATCATATCCTCGCGTTCGCAAAAATACATAGCCAGTATATCAGCATTTGTCCCCTTATGCAAGCAAAAAACTAGAATTTTTGAAAAAATTCCACCGCAGGAAAGCAATTGTGCTTATCCGGCAAGCAATTCTCTATTGATTTATCACCAAAAAAGTGATACGATAGGAATATCAGGAGGTGAGTAAATGCCAACAGCTGACGGTGTACTGGAATATAAGTGCCCATGCTGCGATGCGGCGCTTAGATTCGGTGGATCCGAACAGATGATGACCTGCGAATATTGCGGAAACAGTTTTGAAATCGATTCCGTTCTGGTATACAATGAAGTCGTTCAGGAGCCGGCTCAGACCGATGTCACCTTCGACCAGTCCGATTCCGGAGAATTTACCGAAGAAGAAGCCCAAACGGTGGTTACCTTCTCCTGCCCTTCCTGCGGCGGACAGATCATTACCGAAGAACATACGGCCGCCACCTTTTGCCCCTACTGCGAAAGCCCGACGATCCTGACGGGCCGCATTTCCGGCGAACTGAAGCCCGACGGCGTGATTCCCTTCAAAACCACGAAGCAGGATGCCGAAGCGGCCTTCCTGCAGCTGTGTAAAGGCAAGCGGCTTCTTCCCAGAGCTTTTACCAAAGATCACCGGGTGGAAAAGATTTCGGGCATCTATGTCCCCTTCTGGCTTTACGATTGCGACGGAAGCTTTTCCGGTACATATCGCGGTACCCGCATCCACACCTGGTCGGATTTTCATTACTACTACACCAAAACCGATCACTACCTGCTCAAACGCAGCGCTTCGGCCGGCTTTGGGAAGATTCCCATGGACGCGTCAACCAAAATCGATAATTCCATTATGGAATCCATCGAACCCTTTGACTATAGCCAGATGGTGTATTTTGAAACGGCCTATCTCTCCGGTTTTCTGGCAGATAAATATGATGTAGAAGCCTCTGCCGGTCAGTCCCGGGTTCGGGAGCGTGTTCACGCCACCATGAAGCAAATGGTACAATCCACGCTGGTTGGTTATTCGGGCATCACCGTCTCCGGTGAGCAGCTGAATATTCAGGAAGCGAAAGCCCACTATGTTCTTCTGCCCGTCTGGATGCTTCATACCAAATACAAGGATAAAACCTATGTATTTGCCATGAACGGACAAACCGGAAAAATGACAGGCTCCTTCCCCATTTGCCCCAAACGCAGCTTCGCCTGGTTCGCCGGCATCTTTGCAGCCGTTACGGCAGCTGCCATGCTGGTGCAAACCATGATCTTCGGTTAGGGGGTGGCAGCATGAAACGAATACTGTTATTGCTTGTTGCTCTATGTATGCTGCTTGTGCTTGCCCCGGCTGCCCAGGCGGCATCCCCTAAGATCGTGGATGAAGCCGGTCTTCTCAGTGACAGCGAGATCGCCGCGCTGGAAATGCAGGCTCAGCAGCTTGCCGATCAATATGGAATTGATGTGATCATTCTAACAGTAAATTCCATTGGAAATCTGGACAGCACAACCTATGCCGATGATTATTACGATCAAAACGGCTACGGAATCGGGCCGGATTTCAGCGGTGTTCTCTTTCTGATCTCTATGGAATACCGGGATTGGGCCATCAGTACCTGCGGCGAAGGTATGTACGCTCTGAGCAACTATCAGACCTATGAGATCGTAGACAGCATATCCTGGTATCTGTCGCAGGATCAGTTCTATGCCGCCTTCTGCGCCTATCTTAACGAACTGGAATCCTATTTCAAAGCCTATGCCGATGGGTCTTACACCGAAGATCCCGACTACTACGATCCCTTCTACCCGGATTTTGAAGAATATCCGGACTATTCCGACTATCCCGGAAACCGAAGCCCCCAGCCCCAGCTGGCAACTCAGATTTTGATTTCCGTTCTGTTTGGCGCGGCAGCGGGCGGCATTGGCCTTTTGATCCTTCGGGGGCAGATGAATACCGCTGTTGCGCAAAAGGGCGCCCAGTCTTATATGGTTGGCGGCAGCTATGACCTGCACCATAGTCAGGATGTATTCCTCTATTCCCACACAAGCCGCGTACGCAGGCAAAATTCCAGCAACGGCTCTTCCGGCGGAATGCGCTCCGGCGGTGGCGGCGGCTTCCATGTCAGCTCCGGCGGCCGTATGCACGGCGGCGGTCGCGGTAAATTCTAATTCAACAAAACATAAAAGGAGATACAAATTATGGGACTTATTAAAGCAGCACTGAACTCCGTATCCACCCTTCTTGGCGATCAGTGGAGAGAATGTTTCTACTGCGATTCTCTTACCGATGATGTTCTGGTAGCCAAGGGCAAAAAGAGAGTCGGCAAGGGCTCCAGCAACACCAAGGGAGCCGACAACATCATTTCCAACGGCTCTGTCGTCATCGTAAACGAAGGCCAGTGTATGATGATCGTTGAGCAGGGCGCCATCGTGGAATTTGCCGCAGAAGCCGGCGAATTCACCTGGGACTCCTCCACCGAGCCCTCCATTTTCTACGGCGGCCTTGGTCAGGGCCTGAAGGGCAGCTGGGAAACCTTTAAGCGCCGCTTCACCTTCGGCGGTGACACCGGCAAGGACCAGAGAGTTTATTACTTCAACCTGAAGGAGATCCTCGGCAACAAGTTTGGCACTACCAACCCTGTCCCCTTCCGTGTTGTTGACCAGAACATCGGTCTGGACATGGATATCGGCATCCGCTGCAACGGTCAGTACAGCTATAAGATCTCCGATCCTATCCTGTTCTATAAGAATGTATGCGGAAATGTTGTGGATAGCTACACCCGCAGCACCCTTGACAGCCAGCTGAAGACCGAGTTCCTGACGGCTCTGCAGCCCGCCTTTGCCAAGATCTCTGCCATGGGTGTCCGCTACTCTGCCCTCCCCGGCCACACCGAAGAGCTGGCTCAGGCCATGAACACCGCCCTTTCCGATAAGTGGTCCAACCTGCGCGGTATCAGCGTTGTTTCCGTTGGCATCAACTCCGCAACCGCATCCGCAGAAGACGAGGCTACTATTAAGGAACTGCAGAAGGCAGCTGTTTACCGCAATCCCGCCATGGCCGGCGCTGCGCTTGTAGGCGCTCAGGCAGAAGCCATGAAGGCAGCAGCTTCCAACGAAAACGGCGCTATGATGGGCTTTATGGGTCTGGGTATGGCACAGCAGGCCGGCGGCTTCAACCCCAACTCCCTTTACCAGATGGGTCAGCAGCCTGCCGCTCCCGCAGCCCCCGCTGCCGGCGCAGTTTCTGCCAACGGCTGGAAGTGCAGCTGCGGCGCTGTGAACACCGGCAAATTCTGCACCGAGTGCGGCGCTTCCAAACCCGAAGATGGCTGGAAGTGTGCCTGCGGCGCTGTGAATAAGGGCAAGTTCTGCTCCGAATGCGGCGCAAAGAAGCCTGCCGGCGCACCGGTCTATGTCTGCGATAAGTGCGGCTGGAAGCCGGAAGATCCCCACAATCCTCCCAAGTTCTGCCCCGAATGCGGCGACCGCTTCGACGACAGCGATGTACAGTAAGCCTTAAAAAATGGGTGTCACCAAGGTGACACCCATTTTTTATGCAGTTCGGTTAATCAAATCCTTTGCAAAGGCCGCCAAAAACCGGGAATCGTCAAACAAATCCAGGCAGCGAAGCGCTTTTTCGGTATAATAAGCAACCAGTTCCTCGCATTTGGAAAGGCCGTACAGCCGCACAAAGGTATTTTTACCGCTATCCGTACCGGTGGCTTTGCCCATATCCTCAGCAGAACCGATCACATCCAGCATATCATCCCGAATCTGAAATGCAAGGCCAAGAGAATCCGCAAATTCTCCGGCTGCAGTCATCCGGTCTTCATTTCCACCGGCGGCGATCACACCCAGCACACAGGCGGCGCGAATCAGGCATCCGGTCTTGCGGCTCTGGATATCCAGAACCTCCTGCTCTGTCAGTACCCGTTCTTCGCTCATGATGTCCAGGACCTGCCCGCCAACCATTCCAATCGAACCGGCGCATTCCGCCAGAACCTGAACCGCCCGGCGGACCTGCTGGCCGTTTTGTTCTTTTGCCGCGGCAGCAACCATAAAGGCATCTGTCAGCAGCGCATCGCCGGCCAGCACCGCGATGGCCTCGCCGTAGACCTTATGGTTGGTAGGCTTTCCTCTGCGCAGATCATCATCGTCCATGCAGGGCAGATCATCGTGGATCAGGCTATAAGTATGGATCATTTCCACAGCTGCCGCATAAGGAGCAGCCATGCGCCAATCCCCTCCGCACAAGCGGCAAAACTCCATAGCCAGCATAGCCCGGATCCGCTTTCCGCCTGCCAGCAGGCTGTAGCGCATAGACTCAAACAGAATTTTCTGGGGTTCTGAAGCCCGATTGCTATAAATATCCGCAAGATACCCGTCAATATAGCTGCGGTATTCCTGCATGCGGCTGGTTTGCAGCTCATTCATCTGCAAATTCCTCCTCGCATGGCATGCCGTTATCGCCTGCTGTGATCTTGCTCACCTGCAGCTGCGCGTCGTCCAGAAGCTTACCGCAAAGGCGAATCAGCTCCGTACCCTCCCGGAACAGATTCAGCGATTCCTCCAGCGGAACATCGCCCCGTTCCATAGCGCGGACGATCTGCTCCAGCCGGCTCATATTCTCTTCAAAAGATCTGTTATTCATATCCATCAGCTATTCTCCTTCACTTCCGAAACGGCTGCCGTGATGACACCGTCGCTTAAGGTTACGGTCAGGTTCTCACCCTTGGAAACTTGTTTCACCGAGCGGATAAGTTGGCGATTCTCATTTTGGGTCATGGCGTAGCCTCTGGTCAGCACTTTAAGCGGACTCATGGCATCCAGCTTGGCTGCAAGGGCAACATAGCGCTGCCTGCGGCGATTGATGTTCTGGTTTTGCGCTGCGATCATCCGGGTTTTCAGAGCTTCGAGATTCTCCCGGCGACGGTTCAGATACCCGGTGGGACTTTGCAGAAATGCATTGGATGAAAGTACCTGCAAATGCTTTTTGCCAGCTGTGATCTGCTTTTGCAGTACAGAAGCCATGGAAGCCGCAAACCCATCCAAAGTCTGCCGGAGCGCATCCCGGTCAGGCACAACCAGCTCTGCCGCATTCGACGGCGTTGCAGCCCGAAGGTCTGCCACAAAGTCGGAGATCGTAACATCCGGCTCATGTCCTACGGCAGAGATCACGGGAATTTCCGAATGATAGATGGCGTAGGCAACCTTCTCATCATTAAAGGCCCAGAGGTCTTCAATAGAGCCGCCACCCCGGCCAACGATCAGAACCTCCGCCAACCGATGCCGGTTGGCATAAGCAATGGCAGCCGCGATCTCGCCGGGCGCCTCTGCGCCCTGCACACGAACCGGCAGAAGCAGAACCTTCACCAGCGGATACCGAGCCCGCAGAATTCGAAGCATATCATGCACAGCAGCGCCGGCGGAGCTGGTTACGATTCCAATGGTTTTTGGATACTTGGGAATGGGCTTTTTATGGGCAGGATCAAATAACCCCTGGGCCTGCAGCTTCTTTTTCAGCTGCTCAAAGGCAACATGCAGATCACCAACGCCATCGGGAGTCAGCGAAGCGCAGTAAAGCTGATAGGCACCGTCTCTGGGGTAAACCGAAATCTTGCCGGCAGCAATCACCTTCATACCATTTTCAGGGCGAAACCGAAGCCGCATTGCATTGCCCTTGAACATCACGCATTTCAAAGCGCCGGCTTCATCCTTCAGCGTAAAATAGTGATGCCCTGAAGGGTACATTTTGTAGTTACTGATCTCACCGCGAACCGCAACAGAATTCAGCCGGGGATCGCTGTCCATAAGGGTGCGAATATATTCGTTGATCTGGGTTATGGATAAAATTTGCTGCATACTCATGCCTCCTCGCAGCGCCATGCAAGCACCGCCACACCCAAAGCATTATCCGTAGAATACTCCGGCGGAGAAAATACCGCATCAAAAGCTTCCATTTCTCTTCTGAGCATGGAATTAGAGGAAACGCCTCCGGAGAAAACCACCGGAAGACCGGGATAAGCCTGAATAGCCTGCTCCGTTGCCTTCGATACCGCGCCGATCACGCAGCGAAGCGCATAGGCGGCAGTTTCCGCTTTATCTTCCTTCTGCCGGTAATAGGCCTGCACCTTATTCTGCACGCCGGAAAGGGAGAAGGACATGGCATCGCATTTCACCCGAAAAACATCCTTGTTCCGCGCCTCGGCGCTGAGCTGATCCAAATGCTTTCCGGAAGGGAACGGCAGCTGCAAAAGCTGCCCGGTGCGGTCAATAAGCTGGCCGGCGGAAATATCGCTGGTGCCGCCAATGCGGGTGCAGCGAACATTCTTGCCCTCCGGCTCTACCAGCAGCAGCTCTGTGGTGCCGCCGGATAAATGCCACGCCAGATGGGGCTGATTCATCAGTTCCATACGCCCAGAAGACCATAAGGCTGCCGCCACATGTCCCTGCTGATGGGAGCATTCCACCAGCGGCACTGCCAGGCTGTCAGCCAGCATTTTCGCATGGGAATAGCCAACCATAAAGCAGGGCATATAGCTGCCCTCTACAGCCCTTGGGCGGGTGCTGACACCGATGGCCGTGATCTTCCGATCCTGCAAATCGGAAAACAGCCTGCCGGAAAGCTCCGGCAGGCTTTTAATATGGCTGAATACAGCATCACTCTGCCGCAGCCCCAGCTCCCCTTCCCTTACGGGAAGCAGCCTGGAGCAATTCCGCCCCTGCGTTCCATCAAACCAGGCGATCGACGTAGTATAATTGCTGGTATCAAATCCAATGACGCTCATGTAGTTTCCTCAGAAGAAAGGCTTCTGGCATAAGTTCCCAGAATGCCGTTCACGAAAGAACCGGCATCGTTGCCATCATAAACCTTGGCAAGGCGAACTGCTTCGGAGATCGCAACGCCGGTGGGAACATCGTCAACATAGCAGATCTCATAAACGGCCAACTGCAAAATAGAACGGGTCAGCCGGGAAATCCGCTCGATATTCCAACCGATAGAATGCCGCTGAATGATCTCGTTAAGCTCCTCCTCACGGGCCGCAACGCCGGAAACCACACTGTCGATGTAGGCCTTCTGGGGGCGGCTGGGAAGGTCTTCATATACCGCGTTTTCGCCGGAAAGGAGTTCGTAGTATTCCTTATCCAAACGGCGGGAAATCAGGATACTGGGCTCTTCACCGGTAAAACTGCGGCTGTAAATCAAATGTACTGCCAGTTCTCTGGCGCCTGCTCTTGTCATAAGCCTGATCCTTACTGGCGGGCAATGCCGCACACATTCACATTAACCGCCACTACCTGCACGCCGGTCATGGATTCTACAGAACCGGTAATGGCATCCTGCACATTCTGAGCAACCGTAACCACGCTCTGGCCGTAGGCAAGGATGATGTTGCAATCAATGGACACACCGTTATCCTGATCGATGGAGATCTTCATACCCTTGGCAAGATTCTTCTTACCAAGATCCACACCGGCCTTGGTGCTGATACCAACAACGCCCTCTGTTTCGTGAACCGCATGGGAAACAATAGAAACCAGGACATCCTCAGAAATCATAACTTTTCCGTTCTCAAGCGTTTGGGTAATGTACTGCTTATTATCTGCCATGGTAAAAACCTCCTAGAACTGAGTATAAATTGAAATGGCATACTTTTATATATTGTACCACAGATTTCGTAAAATACAACTGTTTTCTGCACACAAACTGCAAGAAATACCCCAAAGGACCAGCCCTTGGGGTATTTGCTATTGCACTTCGACCACCCGGATATCACCCATCTGGAAGCCGGATTGGCTCATAACAATATCGGCGATCACAGCAACATCCTCCTGCACCAAACCGCCCTCAGGAGAAGCTACCGCAACCGATATTCCCTCTTCGCCAATATATGCCACGCAATCGGCATAACCCTTTGCGATGATGAGGCTTTCGATCTGGGCCTCACACAGTGCCGTCTGCACGATCTGCTCCAGCTGTTCGTTGGATGCTTCCGCTTCCGTTCCCTGGCTGTAAGCCATGGTTTCCTGCAGCAAAGAAACTGCCGTGTCCCTCGCCTGCTGCCGGGACAGCCGCACAGCAGCAAAATAATCCGTCAGCGTATCTGCTTCGTCCTTATCGGCGGAAACATCCAGTACAAGCGTATCCTCCGACATGACCTTCTGGCTGTCCAGCGTGTCTGCAAGATCTGCCGTCAGTTCATCCTGGGTATAGAGCCAATTTACATAGATCCCCGCACAAACCGTGACCAGCATCGCAATGGCAATTAAGTTTTTCTTCCAAACCTTCATGATAGTTCCTCCCCGTTATTTCATTTTCAATACCGATATCCGATCCGTACCCAGCCCTGTCAGATTGGAAACCGCTTCCATCACCGCAAGGCAAACCGCCGGACTATCCGCCCCCTGACATACCACAACAGCCCCCAGATACTTTGGCGGATCGATCCGGCAAACAAGGCCCTGCTGATTTTTCTGCGTGCCGGTAACGATCACCGTCTTCACCTTCTGCCCGGATTGCGTTGTTTCATAATCTGTTTGGTACAAGGTCTCCTCCCCGGTTGCAACTGTCAGAAGCACCTCCACCTCCCCTACTCCCTGAATGCTGCGCAGCACATCGGCTATTTGCTGATCGATGTTTGCTTCCGGTGCTGTTTCCTCCAAAATTACGGGATCTTCCGTTTCACCGCCGGATCGTGGCATCAGCATAAGTCCGATCCCGATCAGCAAAACCAGAATACCATAGCGGTACTTTTTCAGCGTGTCCCAAAGCGTTTCCCATTGTTTTACGGATTCCATATCTGCTCCTCTCTGGAGATTCCCAGTTCTTCCTCTATGGCGTGCTGCAGGCGAATCTTATCATAGGGTGATACCTGCCCCGTAAGAGTCACCGAAACCGGTACATCGGATTCTTCCTCAAATCCAACCTCGAGGCATAGCTTCGCATCCAAATTTTCCGCTTTGTCCAAGATATATGCTTCGATTCCGGCGGATATGATTTCCCGCTTGCGCGCAAGGGCGTTTTCTTTCGCCTCCTGAGCGATCTGTTCTCCCTGGGCAAAGAAATCCCGGGTATCGTATGCCACTTGGGAAAGGTTTATGCTCAGCAGCGGGCGGATCGCAACCAGCAGCATAATCAGGCCCGTCAGCAACCGTATCACTTCCTCCCCTGCTGACCCTTTCCGGATCAGAGCCTCTGTCACCGCGCAGATCAAAGCTGCCGCCGATACAGAAAGTATATACTGCCCAATTTCGCTCACTGTCCCACCCCCTTCATAAAGCAAACCGTACTGATCAGCAGCATCAGGCAAACCGAGCCCGTTGTTGCCAGAATGATCCCCATAGCCGAAGAAAAATCCTTAATAACTCCCGATACCGCTTTTCCGCCGATTCCTTCACACACCGCCCCGGTGGCTTTCAGCATCCAATACTGAATCCCAATTTGGAGAAACGGAAGGATGCATACCGACAGGATCGCCAGCATTCCGTAGATACCAGCCCCGTTTTTCATGACCCCCGCGCCCACCAGAACCGCTTCCGATGCATCCGAGAGAATCCCTCCCACTACCGGAAC
Organism: Faecousia sp.; assembly: GCA_045532755.1. GTDB lineage: Bacteria > Bacillota > Clostridia > Oscillospirales > Oscillospiraceae > Faecousia. The sequence continues at coordinate 35,001 of JAZSGN010000016.1, read as the reverse complement.
CATGCCGGAGATGGTAAGCTTTGCCGCTTTCAGAGCCATGGCGTCCGCCGTTCCGCTTACGACCCCGGTAATGCTGATATAGCCGATAAAACAGTACATCACCAGCTTCAGAGACCAGGTCAGCACCCACTTCGCAAAAGCTTTCAGCTTTCCCGCAAGAGAATTTTCCGTTGCGCCCGAGATGCAGGCAAGGCACAGATAGGTATATACTACGGGATTGATGACATTACCAAGCAATGTCGCCATCACAGAGATAAACAGCACTGTGCCGCCATAAAGAGCCGCCGAGGATGCCGCTGCCCCCTGGGCAGCTGATGCCGATGCCATGACCGGCGCCAGAAGTTTCCCATACTCGCATAAATCCAGAACTGTCTGGGTTCCAAGATGGATAAAGGAATTGGAAGTATGCAGCAGCAGCGCAGAAACCGCGATTACTCCAATCAGCCGGCTGACGGGCTTCGTTTCCTTACCGATCATATCGCAAACCGAAAGCAGCAGAACTACCGCAATCAACGAAACGCATACACCGGCTGCCTTAACCATGGCTGGCTGAATATGTTCGGACGCGCCGGAAATCAACTCACCGAGCCCGCGCCCAAGATCCTGAGTTTCCTGAGGAAATAGCTCCGCCCCGGATGCAGGCGGATTCGGTGCTGTAAATTCCAGAGCGCCGGCTGGCTCTGCCAAAGCGAATAAAAGTAAAATTGCAATCAGCAGTTTTTTCATAGATTCCCTAAAATATCCTGAATCAGATCCATCAGCGTCGTCATAAGCGGCAGAGAAAGCCAGATCATTAACCCGGTAGAAAAAATGTGAATGGCCTTTCCAAGGGCAGCATTTCCCCCATCGGCGCAAATCAGTGAGGCGATCTCAGCAGTAAGATGGATGCCGATACATTTCAGTAAGATCCCCATCAGATCACTATCCAGCTTTCCCAGAGTGTGCATCTGCTGCAGAAAATCCAGCACCGGATCCAGAAAGTAAAACGCTGCAGCGCCGATCATTGCGCAGGCTGCAACCGATAAGGATACCGCAATTTCCTTGTCCCGTTTTGCCAGCACCTGATGCAATATCACAACGATCAATATGGCGGCGATTGCCTTATAATAAATGTCCATTAAAAATCAAACAAGGTCTTTACCAGATCAAAAAGGTCGGAAATTTCTCTGGCAACCATCATCAGCACAACCACCAGCCCCGCAAGGGTCGTCATGGTGGCTTGTTCATCCCGTCCGCTTCTTGCCAGCACCTGATTGAGAATCGAAACGATAATGCCAATTGCCGCAATTTTGAAGATCAGATCAATATCCATACTTGCCTACAGAAACAAAATGGCGACCGCTGCTCCGGCGCAAATCCCCAATGTACGGTAGCTTCGTACCCGGTCGCTCTTGTTTTCCTGACATTGCGCCAAGGCTTTGGCGCATTCTTCCCTTACCGCTGCCAAGCCCTGCATCTGCCCCTCCAGATCAAAGCATCCCAGTGTATTTCCCAGCCGGCGCAATAACGCCGCCGTCTGCGGCGGAAGCCGCTGGGTGCGCCCTACCGCCGAGTGCATGCATGCAGAAACATCCGCGGAAACCTGCCTCCGAAGCTCGCAGGAAAACTCCCTGAACACCCCGGCAACCGGACTTTTTACAGCTTGCGATGCCATTTGCGCCAGCTGGGGAAGCGGAGTCAACCGATACTGCAGCTCACAGCTCATGAAATCCAATCCACGGATCAGCTGCTGCAAGCACATCGCTTCCCGCAGATACGATGCCGCAGCTGAAAATCCCACCCATCCGCAGGCCGAAAGAATGAGCGCTGCGCCTATCCATTTAATGCTCATAGCGAATTATCTCCTCCCTCCAGGACTTGTCCCGGGACATTACGATCACCTGGCTGAATATCCGGTTCGACAGCAGCGGTTCATAGAGCTTTCTTGACCGAAATTCCTCCATAGAACCGGCATGGGCGGTGGCAAACAGATGAACCCCGTTCCATGCTGCCGAAAGGATTCCCAGTATGTCCGCCTCCGCCGTGATCTCATCTACCGCAATGCAGGTAGGCCCCATAGTCCGGAGAATCCGCTCCATACCTTCGGCTTTCGTGCACCCAACCAGCACGTCCATTCTTTTTCCGGTGTCAAAACAGGAATTCTTACGGTCACCGAACAGCTCTCCCCGGCTGTCCACCACCCCGATTGCCCCCAGATCCGCATTGGCGTACCGGCGGATCAAGTCCCGCAAAAGGGTTGTCTTCCCCGCCCCGGGTCTTCCGATGATCAATATGGAGCTGTTCAGCTCCTGAACTCCGGCAGAGATCCCGGGGAAATCCCTTGCCACCCGCATACACAAAGAAGTAGGATTCGCAATGGATGTCATCACCTGATTGTGGATCACGGCTTGTCCGCAGATACCGATGCGATGTCCTCCCGCTGCAGTAATAAACCCCTCTGCCATGGAAGCGGCTGTCCAGGGAGAGTAATTGGAAGCTGCATTGATCACAAAGTTCAGCTCTTCCCGCCCGATCTTATCCGTCAGCCATTTACTTCCGCCGGATAGAACCAATTCCGGCGGCTGATTCACACGAAGCCGCAGTTCCTGCAGCGAAGCTCTGCCCATGAGGTCCACCTGGTTTCGAATTTTGTGGGGCACGAGATACAAAAAATCCTGCCACGCACACTGCATTTGCATCACTCCCTTGCCACATCCTATGCCCTGTCCACCCGGATATGCAAAAAGGAGGCAGACAACTTTCGTGTCTGCCTCCTGGCCTGGTTATGAAATTTTACTTTACTTCATCAACGATTCTCTGTCCTGCGGGGCTGAAAACAACATTGATGATCAGCTCCGGCACAAAGTTCGCCAGCACAAGGCCCGACAAAACATAGGCAATGATCTCACCGCCACCGGCCCAGGCGCTCAGTACGTCCTTGAAGAACAGCATCATGCAGGTGATGAACACGCCCGTATTGATGATGGGACACACTGCCGCAGCAAGCAGCATAGCAATGTAACGGCGCTGGGGTGTGGATGTTTCAGCCTCACCGCGGACCATCTTGTATACCCATGCAGAGCCTGCGCCAGCCAGCATACCCTTGGCCATTACCACCAGAATGCACAGAACGGGGTTTGCCTGGAACACCATAGCTCCGCCGGGATCTGCGCCGGTAATGCAGTTGATCACCACGATGACACCAAAGGTCGCGCCCAGTAATGTACCGGCTTTGACCCCAAATACCGCTCCGCCCAGAACAATGGGGATCAATACCAGCGAAATGGTAAAGCCACCGATTGGGGGGATGATGCCGCTGAGCATCTGCAGGACAATTACCATTGCCATCAGCAGAGCCATGCCTACCATGCGTTTGATGTTTTTGTTTTGCATAATTTCCTCCTTGCTGTCGCTCCGGCTCTCCGGATGCGATGCAAAATTTATTTCTATACGGGAAAATTTCCCGGACAGATCAAACAGGTTCTTCCGTATCGGAATCGTCAGGAATCAGGTCCTCAAAATCCAGCTGGGTATTCTGTCCGGAGCGCATGGCATTCCACTGCTCTTTGGTGATCAGAATGGCCCGGGGTTTGCTTCCCTGATGGGGGCCTACGATTCCCCTCTCCTCCATCTCGTCGATGATTCTGGCCGCGCGGGCGTAGCCCAGCTTCAGGCGGCGCTGCAGCATGGAAACAGAGGCCTGGTTGGTCTCGAGAATCACATCCACCGCAGCGGGCAGCATCTCATCGCCGTCAACTTCCTCTGCGCTGGGCTCGGGATCTGCCGTTGCGGCAGTTTTGCTGCCGGTCTGGGAAGCCTTCCGCTCGATTTCCTCCATAACAGTCTGATCGTAGGTGGTGTTATAATTCTCTTTCACATAGCTGGCAACAGCTTCCACTTCGCCATCGGTAACGAAGCAGCCCTGCACTCTCTTGGGCTTGCCACAGCCAATGGGCGCAAAGAGCATGTCGCCCTTGCCAACCAGCTTTTCAGCGCCCTGAGTATCGAGAATGATCCGCGATTCCATGGCAGATGCCACAGAGAAGGCAATTCTCGAAGGAATATTGGCCTTCATCAGACCGGTGATCACATCCGCAGAGGGACGCTGGGTAGCGATGATCAGATGGATGCCGGCTGCGCGGCCCATCTGCGCGATACGGCAAATGGATTCTTCTACTTCCTTAGCCGCAACCAGCATCAGGTCAGCCAGCTCGTCAACGATAACCACAACCTGAGGCAGCTTCGTTCCGGCGCCTTCCTGCTCGGTTACGATAGAATTATAGGATTCCAGATCCCGCACGCCAACATCCGACATAGCCTTATAGCGGCGCATCATTTCGCTGACCGCCCACTGCAGAGAACCTGCGGCTTTCTTCGGATCGGTCACAACGGGAATCAGCAGATGGGGAATGCCGTTATAGATACCAAGCTCTACCATCTTCGGGTCGATCATAATGAGCTTCACATCATCGGGGCTTGCCTTATACAGCAGCGAAATGATAATGGAATTCATGCACACCGACTTACCGGAGCCGGTAGTACCGGCGATCAGCATATGGGGCAGCTTGGAAATATTGCCAACGATGCAGGCGCCGCCGATATCCTTACCAACCGCAAAGGTAGACTTGGACTTTGCCCGGCTGAACTCGTTAGAGCCGATCACCTCTCGCAGGGATACGGTGGTAACCGCACGGTTAGGCACTTCAATGCCAACAACCGAAATCTTTCCGGGAACTGCGGCAATACGCACACCGGAAGCACCAAGGCTCAAGGCGATATCATCGGCAGCGGAAGTCAGCTTGCTCAGCCGAACACCCTTTTCCAGCTCCACTTCATAGCGGGTCACACTGGGACCCCGGGTAACATTGATGATATGGGCCTCGATCTTAAAGCTGGCCAGCGTTTCGTTCAGCCGGCGGGAATTCTCCCGCATTTCGGCAGTGCCATCGGCGCTTGCGCCGGAGGGCAGCTTCAGCAGATCAAGTGGCGGGAAGCAGTATTCCGGACGATCCTGGGCGGCATCAGCCGCCTGGGCGATCTCCTGAGCTACAAGAACGGCAGATTCGTCTGCCTCTTTAGCCGTAACCTTCCGGGGCTTTACCACCTGCGTAGCCGCAGGGGGTGCAGCCGGCGTTTCCTGGGCAGCCGGTTTTTCGGTAACCGGCGGGGTTATAGGCTGCTCGATTACCGCAGGAATTTCCGGTGCAGGTTCTGCCGGAGGCGGCAGAGCTGGATCGTCAACGGGAGGCGCCAGCAGACCGGAATCTCCGCCGGGTGCAGTACCGCCGGCAGCGGCAACCGGATCTGTTACATCGCCGTCGATCTGACGCATCAGTTCCGCGGCCTTCTTCCGTTGGGATTCATTCTTGGAAGGGTCGGCTTCCTCGCCGGTCTGGGCAGCTGCCTGCTTCTCCCGGCGCTGCTGAGCTTGCTTGATTCGTTTATTGGCAATATGGTTCACAACCACCGCTGCAGGCTCTGCCTTCGGCGCAGACTCTTCCTCTTCCCAGTCAGGACGAGGACGGTTTTTAATTGCGCGAACAATGCTGGGAATCGTGATCTGCATGGCCCCAAGGAGGGTAAAAAATGCCGTAACGATATACAGCACATAGGAAACGATCACACCCAGAAGCCACCGGATACCCATGGCGATCAATCCGCAGAGAAGGCCGCCGGTGGTTCCGGAAATGCCCCCTGCATACAGCTCAGCGACCAGAGGAAAGCCCGTAGGCAAGCTCTGAGGATCCAGCACCAGATGAGAAATACAGCCACAGCACAGGACAAAGACACCCAGACATACAGACCGCATGATCACGGGCCGGTTGGCGCTGAAAGCCTGAATAAAGAATAAGTACAGCAGTACAGGGATCGATACAATAAAAGCCGCCTTGCCAAACAAGCCATGCAGAATGTTCTGCAGAAATACCAGCAGCGCGCCTTCGGGATGGAAGGCAATCACCAGAAACAGAACAAACAAGATCAGGCAGATGCCGCAAATAATCGCCCGTGCAGGGATCAGCGGCTCTTCCTTCGCAGCCGGAGGCGGATTCTTCCCGCCGGAAGGATTGGTTTTTGCACCGGATTTCTTATCGGCAGCAGAGGATTTTGCACCGGAGGCAGCAGCCTTTTCGGCGCGGGAGATAGGTTTCTTTCCTGCCATGATATCCTCCTTAGATCAAATACAGAATAAACATAAACAGCGCCGCACCCCAGCAATAATAGGAGAAATTGGAAAATCCAATACCGGCAGCCATAAAACGCATAAAAATTACAGAGAAGTATGCGCCCAAAGATGCGGCAGCGCCGCACAGAACAAGCTGAATAAAACCACCGAAGGAGCCGATTTGCATACCTTCCAGCAGAATCTGGCGAATATCGAAGCCAACAAAAAATACAAGGGTAATACTCAGAAGCAGGAACGACCAATTCACCGCCTGCTTCTTGTCAGCGCCGCAAAGGCTGGCTGCACACAGCACGCAGGCCATTGTGGACAAGCCGGGAAGCACACTGACAGCTGCCGCAAGCCCCAAAAGAACCGCTTCCAGCATAGACATATTTCTCGAGTCCTTATTGCCGGTAGCAAAATACTGCGGAAGCAGCAAAACGATGCCGTTGACCACAAGAAACAGCGAAGTCATATTCAGCTGCCAGTTCCACTTGGAAGCAAGCGGATAGAAGAAAAAGCCGATGGCCAGCGGAATGAACGCGGTATTCGTCAGGCGCACATCCAGAACAGCCTGCATCTCCGGCTGACGGCGACGCCGCTTTGCCGGGATCGCATAGATGCTCATTTCCTTGTTCAGTCCGGTTATGTATTCCCGCATTGCAGCCAGTAGACCCACAATAACAGCCAAATGAATAACCAGCCGTGTAGAGCCGGGTGTTTCTCCGGAGCCAAACAGCGAAGCCAGAAGGGCCTGATGGGCCTGAGAAGAGATAGGCAGAACCTCGCACACACCGCTGACCAAGCCGTATAGGATGCTTTGCAGCCAATTCATATTCATACCCATCTCTCCTCTCGATGATATTACACTTTATAATACCATATAAAGTCTAAAATTTCCACCCCAAACCTATAAAAAAGTTTTAACTTACTTGGATTTTTGATTTTTCCCGGCAGAAGCCTGCTTGTCGATCATTTTATGAAGAGCAGACAGCGCATCGCTGAGACCGCCCAGCTTGTCAATGAGCCCGGAAGAAACCGCTTCCTTGCCATATAAAATCGTACCCACATCCGTTGCCATTTCTCCGGTTTTCATCATATAGCCTTCAAATGCTTCTTTAGAAATTCCGGAATTTGCCGTTACAAAATCCGCGATCTGTTCCTGAATCCGCTGAAAATACCGAAATGTCTGGGGCGCGCCAACAACCAGTCCCGTCATCCGCACCGGATGCACTGTCATGCTGGCAGTGGGGGTAATAAAGGATTTCTTCGTGCATACCGCCAGAGGAATGCCAATGGAATGCCCCCCGCCCAGCACCAGAGAAACCGTTGGCTTCTTCATTCCCGAAATCATCTCAGCAATGGCAAGACCTGCTTCAATATCTCCGCCAACGGTATTCAGAAGTAAAAGCAACCCATCGATCTCGTCGCTTTCTTCAATGCCCGCCAGAAGCGGCAGAACATGCTCATATTTCGTTGTTTTCACTGTCTCCGGCAGCACCTGATGGCCTTCTACCTGACCAATGATCGTCAGCGTGTAAATATTCCCCTTTTCAGATTTTGTAATGTCCGAGCCAAGGTCTACCAGCTGCTGCCGTTCTTCCTTCTTAACATCGGGATTCTGATTGTCCTGCATAGCGTAACCTCCTGCGTTTTTCCTTAGTTTGCCCTAAAAACATTTGCTAATTCCATCTTGAAACCCAGGCCGCTTTGCATTATAATATCCAAAGAAATCGATGGTTCCCGATTTTTCACAGACACGAGAAAGGAAGATGTTTATGCAGTACGTATATAAAACCAAAGGCACTTGCTCCAGAGAGATCATATTTGAGATCGAAGACGGTCTCGTTAAAAACGTCCAGTTCATCGGTGGCTGCAACGGCAACCTGAAGGGTATTGCCGCGCTGGTAGAAGGCATGCCCGTAGAAGAGGTAATTTCCCGTGTGGAAGGCATCCACTGCGGTATGAAATCCACCTCCTGCCCCGATCAGTTGGCATCCGCTCTGAAGCAGGCACAAAACGGATAAAAATTTACCGTCACAGCAAATTTCGCTGTGACGGTTTTTCTTTATACCTTGGCGGCTGCGAAAATCAACTTCAGCAGTTCATCCCGTCCGTTGCCTTTCCCTGCAGAGAATGGGATCACAGGGCAATCCTCCGGAAGCTCCAAATCCCGCCGAATGATTTCCAGATTCGGGAGCAGCTCGCTCTTTTTCAGCTTGTCCATCTTGTTGGCAACTACCACGAAGGGACAACCGCTGTCGAGGAACCATCTGGCCATGGTAATATCGTTATTTGTAGGAGGATGCCGGTAGTCTACGATCAGAATACCCAGATCAATTCTTCCGGCAGCAAAGTAGCTTTCCATCAGATTGCTCCAGCGATCCTTTTCCGCCTGAGCGACCTTAGCATAGCCATAGCCGGGCAGATCTACAAAGTAGCACTTTTTATCCACGGTAAAATAGTTCACATGAATGGTCTTACCGGGCTTATCCCCTACTCTGGCAAAGTTCTTCCGCTGCAGAAGCCGATTGATTACAGAAGACTTGCCTACATTGGATTTGCCTGCAAAGGCAATTTCCGGAAGCCGGTCTTTCGGAAAATCCTTAGAGGATGCGGCAGAAATCAAAAAAGAAACATTTTGCAAATTCATCGCCGCACCTCACTGTTGAATCCGACTGTTTCTGCGACCGGACTTGACCTCTGCCGGAATGTCCCCGAGAATGGGAGAATAGATCTCCCGGGGGAAATTCAAGGCAGCAACCAGAACGGTATCTACTGTTTCCGCCGTAATGAAATTCAAGGACTTTCGAACCGTCTGATCGATCTGTTCCAGATCCTTGGCATTATCTGCAGGAATGATCACCGTACGAATGCCATGGCGCATAGCCGCCATGGTTTTTTCATTCAGACCGCCAATGGGCAGCACTCTTCCCCGAAGAGAAATTTCGCCGGTCATCGCCACATCCGACCGGACAGTAACGCCGGTCAGCGCGGAAACAATGGCGGTGCAAACGGTAATACCTGCCGAAGGGCCGTCCTTCGGCACAGCGCCCTCGGGGAAATGCACATGAATATCCTTGGTCTTGTAGAAATCCGAAGGGATTCCCCACTTGCTGCCATTGGCGCGGATATAACTGACCGCGGCATGGGCGGATTCCTTCATAACATCGCCCAGATTGCCGGTAAGCTCCAGCTTTCCGGTGCCGTCCATGACATTCACTTCCACTTCCAGCACTTCGCCGCCAACGGAAGTCCATGCCAAACCGGTAACCAGGCCAACCTGATCGGAAGAAGGCAATCTTTCCGGCAAGAACTTACGGATACCAAGGAAGGCTTCCATATTCCCGCCATTAACAGTAATTCGTTTTGCCTCTTCTTGCTCCAGAAGCTGCATAGCTGCCTTGCGGCAAATGTCTGCAATGCGGCGTTCCAGATTACGGACACCGGATTCCCGGGTGTAGCAGCGGATTATCTCACGGATACCGTCGTCGGTGATCCGCAGCTGTGCCTTCTTGATTCCATGCTTTTTCAGCTGCTTGGGAATCAGATGGTTTTTCGCGATCATAAGCTTCTGCTCATCGGTGTAGGAGTTCAGCTCGATCACTTCCATGCGGTCCAGCAGGGGTCTGGGGATCGTGTCGATGGTATTGGCGGTGGTAATAAACATAACATCGCTCAGATCAAAGGGAATTTCAATGAAATGATCCCGATAGGTGCGGTTCTGTTCTCCGTCCAGTACTTCCAGCAGAGCTGCGCCGGGGTCTCCCCGATGATCTTTGCCCAGTTTATCGATTTCATCCAGCAGAAGCAGCGGATTGCTGCTGCCTGCCTGAATCATGGCAGCCATGATACGGCCGGGCATCGCGCCCACATAGGTCTTTCTGTGTCCGCGAATCTCCGCTTCGTCATGAACGCCGCCCAGAGAAATTCTTGCCATTTTCCGGTTCAGGGCCTTGGCAATGGAATAAGCAATGGAAGTTTTACCTACGCCGGGAGGGCCTACCAGGCAGATGATCTGCGGCGGCATGGAAGGCGCCATAGCCCGAACAGCGAGGGTCTCCAGAATGCGCTCTTTTACCTTTTCCAGGCCATAATGGTCCTTTTCCAGGACTTTGGAGGCAGCTGCAATATCCAACCGCTCTTTGGTGCGGATATTCCAGGGGAGCTCCAGAACCGTATCCAGATAATTGCGAAGCACAGACGCCTCCGCAGAGCCAAAGGGCTGCTTGCGAAGCCGTTTCAAGTCCTTCAGCAGCTTTTCTGTAGAAGTGTCATCCAGCTTCAGGCCAAGAATTTTTTCTTCATAGGTGAAGAATTCCGCTTGCTCGTCATCCTCACCCAGCTCTTCACGAATCACCTTCATCTGCTCACGAAGGTAGTAGTCCCGCTGTCCCCGGTCAATATTGGCCCGGGTCTTTTCCTGAATTTCGTTTTCCAGCTGCAGCATTTCAATTTCCTCGTTGAGGAAACGAATGGCACTTTCCAATCTGCGAACAGGATTCAGCTGACACAGAAGTCTTGCCTTATCCCCATAAGCAATTCCGGAATTCTGGGCAATACTGTCAGCAATAAAGCCGCAGCTTTCCGATGCCAGCATCCTCAGCTGAACAGCCTGCGCCGGCCTTTCCACCAGATCCAGATAAGCATCGTAGATCGTATTGGCTTCCCGACGCAGTGCCTGATGGCGAAGCCCCTCCTGAACGGGGAGCTCAAAAACCTCTTCAATGCTGCCAGCCAAATAGGGCTCGGTCTGATAAAGGTCTGTGATTCTGGCCCGGTAAAGTCCGTTGACCAGCACACGAATGGAATCGTTCTGGGATTTCAGGATCTGCTTGACCTGAACAACCGTACCAATGGGATACAGCTGCTCCAGGCCGGGGTCATCATCGAGAATGCTCTTTTGCGGTGCAAGGAACAGAATGCTGTCACGCTTCATGGCCTTTTCCAAAGCCAGCGCCGACTTCACCCGCCCTACATCGAAATGTACAGTCTGATCAGGAAATACTACCATCCCGCGAAGGGCCAAAACCGGCATTTTTCCAATTGTCATGGTCTCACTCATGGTATACTCCTTTCAAAATAGTATTTTGCGTAAAAGAAGAGGGTAGCATGCCTACCCCCTTCCGATTATGTTATCGTTTGGTACCGGCCTTTGCACGGGGCTTGGCGGTATCGCGAATGATCAAAGGCTCTCCGCCCTCCACACATTCAGGAGTCAGAATCACCTTGCGAATTGTAAGGTCCGAAGGAATGATATACATGATTCTGGTCATGATCTGCTCCATAACCGCACGCAGACCTCTGGCACCGATCTGCCGATCAATGGCCTTCTGGGCAATGGCATCCAGCGCAGCCGGCTGAATCTCCAGCTCCACATTATCCATGCCAAGCAGCGCCTGATACTGGCGGGAAAGCGCATTTTTCGGCTCTACAAGAATCTTGATCAGGTCTTCCTTCTTCAGATCCCGCAGGCAGGTGATCACCGGCAGACGGCCCACCAGTTCGGGAATAATGCCGAACTTCAGCAGATCATGAGGCTCAACCTGAGCGAGAAGCTTACCGATATCCCGCTTATTTTTGCTCTGTACGGGGGCATCAAAGCCGATGGCAGACTTATTTGTACGGGCTTCGATAATTTTCTCAAGGCCGTCAAAAGCGCCGCCACAGATAAACAGAATATTGGTGGTATCAATTTGGATCAGTTCCTGCTGAGGATGCTTCCGTCCGCCCTGAGGCGGAACGCCGGCAACCGTGCCTTCGAGGATCTTCAGCAGAGCCTGCTGCACACCTTCGCCGGAAACATCCCGGGTGATAGAAGTGTTTTCGCTCTTTCTTGCGATTTTATCCATCTCATCGATATAGATAATGCCATGTTCCGCAAGTTCTACATCAAAATCCGCAGCCTGCAGCAGACGCAGCAGGATATTTTCCACATCGTCACCGACATAACCCGCTTCTGTCAGCGTGGTAGCATCGGCGATCGCAAAGGGAACATTAAGAATTTTTGCCAGTGTCTGGGCAAACAAGGTCTTACCGGAACCGGTGGGACCAATCAGAAGAATATTGCTCTTCTGCAGCTCCACATCCGTACCGGAAGAAAAGTAAATACGCTTGTAGTGATTGTACACCGCAACGGAAAGGGCGATCTTGGCTTCTTCCTGACCTACAATGTAGTTATCCATGTAGGTTTTGATCTCCATGGGAGTGGGAAGATATTCCGGTGCAGCCAGACCATCCTCTGCGCCGCTGTGCAGATCCTCCTGCAGGAGCATTCTGCAGGCATCGACACACTCGCTGCAGATATAAACACCCGGGCCGGCAATCAGGCGAACCTGAGGTTCCCCTCTGCCACAGAAAGAACAACGAATCGGCAGGTCATCTTTTTTTGCCATGAACCTGAAACCGCCTTTCGATTAGTGATGCTCCAGAACCCGATCGATCAGTCCGAAGCTGAGGGCTTCCTGGGCGGTCATAAAATTATCCCGCTCGCAGGCCTCGGTAACTTCTTCGATGCTCTTGCCGGTATTTTCCGCAAGGATCTGATTCATTCTGGCCTTAATGGTTTCCAGACGCTTCAGATGAATGGCCATATCGGTGATCTGGCCCTTGGTTCCGGCAGAAGGCTGATGGATCATGATCTCGGCATTGGGCAGCGCCATACGCTTGCCCTTGGTGCCGGCACTCAGCAGGAATGCGCCCATGGAAGCAGCCATGCCTACGCAGATAGTAGCCACATCGCACTTGATGTACTGCATGGTATCGTAGATCGCCATACCGGCTGTTACGCTTCCGCCGGGACTGTTGATATAGAACTGAATATCCTTATCGGGGTCCTGGGCTTCCAGATAGAGCAGCTGCGCAACCACAAGGCTGGCAGAAGTATCGTTTACATCTTCCGACAGAAAGATAATGCGGTCATTCAGCAGACGGGAGAAGATATCGTAGCTTCTCTCGCCTCTGCTGGACTGCTCAACTACATAGGGAATAAAACTCATGGTCATGTCTCCTTTCGGTGTTCGAAACATTTTAACCACAGAAACGGAAAATTATTCCTCGCTTGCCTCTTCCTTGGCAGCAACGGCAACAGCAGAATCCACGATCACGGCAACTGCCTTGCGGTTCTTCAGGCTGGCCTCAATTTCGGCAACGGGAACCATGGACTTGATCTTGTCCACTTCCATTTCGTACTGGGCAGCCAGAGCGGCGTACTCGGCATCGATCTCCTCTTCGGTAACGGTGATGCCTTCCACCTCGATGATCTTGTCCAGAGTGACCTTGTTCTTAGCCTGCTTCTCGGCGCCGGGACGGAAAGCGTTGCGCATGGTAGCCATGTCGCCGCCCATCATCTTGGCGTAGTCTTCCATAGAATAGCCGCTCATCTGCAGCTGATAGGCAAAGCGCTCCATCTGAGAATCCAGCTCGGCATCGATCAGAGCGTTGGGCAGCTCAACGGTAGCGTTGGCAGCGGCAGCCTCCAGGCAGGCCTGCTCAAAGGCAGACTGAACCTGAGCCTCAGCCTTAGCCAGAGCCTTGGCATAGATATCGGCACGCAGAGCCTCCAGAGTATCGAACTCGGAAACATCCTTGGCAAACTCATCGTCCAGAGCGGGAACGATGGTAACGGTCAGCTTGTTCAGCTTAACATGGAATACAACGGGCTTACCGGCCAGTTCAGCGTGGTAGTCTTCGGGGAAGGTGATGTTGATGTCCTTCTCTTCGCCAACGCTCATGCCAACGATCTGCTCCTCAAAGCCGGGAACAAAAGAACCGGAGCCCAGCTTCAGGTCATAGTTCTCACCCTTGCCGCCATCGAAGGGAACGCCGTTGTCGAAGCCTTCAAAGTCGATGTTGGCGGTGTCGCCCATCTCGGCAGGACGATCCACAGACTCAGTGGAAGCAACATTCTTGGCCATGCGGTCCAGCTCGGCATCCACTTCCTCATCGGTAACGACAGCAGCGGCGCGAACAACTTCCAGACCCTTATACTGGCCCAGAGTTACTTCTGGGTAGGTCTCGGTGGTAAGGGTCAGAGTGACGATATTGTCTTCGCTGATCTGCATGTCCACCAGGTTGGGACGGCCGATCGCCTTAAGATCCTGACCGGCGATGGCATACTCATACACCTGGGGGAAGATCTCATCCAGACCGTCTTCATAGAATACATGGGCGCCATACATAGCCTCGATCATCTTCCGGGGAGCCTTGCCCTTACGGAAGCCGGGAATCATAATGCCCTTGCGAGCCTTCAGGTAAGCGGCGTTCACGCCGGACTCCATAAGCTCCTTATCGATTTCAACAACAACCGTTGCCAGATTGCCCTTCTTTTCAATGCTCTTTACATTCATATTTTTGTCCTCCCAATATCAGACTGCGTAACGCAATCTGTTCTGTTTATAAAATTTGCAACCATAACATAATAGCAAAAAAAGTTGGTCTTGTCCACTAATTTTTCTAAAAACTTTTAGATAATTATCCGATATGGGCGGAAATTCAGCCGATCTGCAGACAAAAGCCGATATTCGATGCCGTCAGTCATGCCTTCGATGGCCAGATTGTGGCTGCCGCCGTGAAGATGTCCGTAGAAACACTGGCGGACACCGTACCGGTGCAGAAGCTCCAAAATCTGGGGACATTCATAGCCCTTGTAAACCGGCGGATAGTGCAGAAATACTATTTTTGTCCGATCTCCGCCCGCTTTCAGGGAAGCCTCCAGCCGAAGAAGTTCCCTGCGGAAGATTTTTTCATCATGGGTGCCGCTCTTTTCTTCTTCAAAGAACCAGCCCCGTGTGCCGCAGATCGCCCACTGCTCGTATTCATAGCAATTATTGTTCAGGATATGAAGATTCTCAAAGCCGTTGGCCTTGCAAAAATCGTAGAACTTAGTAGCTGTGCTCCACCAATAATCGTGATTGCCCTTCAGGATGATCTTCCTGCCGGGAATCCGGTTGATCCAGGCAAAATCCTCCCGGGATTCCTCAAGACTCAACGCCCAGGACAAGTCCCCCATCAGCACCGTAGTATCCTCCGGACCGATCGCAGACATTCCGGCCTTCAGCTTATCCATATATCCAACCCAAGCACCACCAAAAATATCCATAGGCTTTGGCGCACCTAAGCATAAGTGCAGATCCCCAATGGCATACAGCGCCATAGCGTCACCTCTTTATTCCCTCACTCAAATTTCTTCTCAGCCAAAATGATCGCAGGACGGGTCTCCCCTACCATTGCCCGAAAATCCTGAAGTCCCGCATAAGCAAGAGCCGTGTAGGGGCTCATGGCATAGCCGGAGGAGCGAAGAAGCCGTTCTCTGGTGCTTCGCATCCGGCTCTGGCTGACAACGGCAGCAAAGATTCCTGCCCGGAACGTGTTCAGCAAGTCTGCAGGTATATCATACTGTTTGCCGGAATCGCAGGACTTTGCAAACAAACTGACCTGCTCACGCCCAAGGGTCTGGCAGATCAGCCGTTCTACCTGAGGCGGGTAGCTCATATCCGCTTCCGGCGTATCGGTCGCGATCACCGGCTCGTTGGTGCGAAGCTGGCCATGGTTAAATAAATCCCATGCAGCGCTGTTATCGTTAAACGCGCAAATGATCGTGCCGATGGGCAGGCCCATATCTCTGGCATACCATGCTGCCATGGGAGCAGTAAAGTCACCGGCAGAAACCGACAGATCCGCAGGCATTTCCGCGCTTACGATGTTGCCGCGCATAAGCTCCAGATAGATGCCGAACAACAGCGCGATTCGCACAGCGATCCGCATCCAGACACCGGTTTGAAAGCTTCCCTCTTCTCTGCCAAGGATCAGGGCCGCCAGCTTGTGACAAAAACTGTCCAAATCCCCTCGATCATTATGCCATAGCTCTGCCATCAGCAGCTTATGATTCATAGGAATCAGCCGCACGCCGCTTCCGCCGGCGCTGTCGGCAATATCCTTCTGGGTCAGCTTGGCGCTGAATAGAAGATTCAGCACATCCGCGACGGTTTTCTCAAAGGAATTCTCTGCCCAGATTTCCCACTGCTCAGCCGTAAACTTGTGCATCCGCAGGGGCAGAAAGAATCCGCCGTCCGGCGCCCGGTCAGAAGTGATGGCACGAAACGCCGTATAGGTCTCTTGATTGGATCGGGTAGTTGTGTACAGCACGGTTAGATCACCCCCAACGCATTGTTCCAGAAAATATCTTCTATGTTTCTTTCGGATAGGCCTGCCTGCAAAAGAACGCTTGCCAGCGCAGGATAGCTTTCGAGGCCGCTGAACCCTTCAATCAGCGTATCGCAGCCGTCCAGATCGCCGCCAAGGGCAATGTGTTTTCCCTCCGGGTCCAATTCCATAAAATGTAAAAAGTGGGCGCAGACAGCCTCCTGCGAGGCAGGCTGGCCTACAAAGCTGTCGTATACATTAAAGCCCGCAACGCCTCCGGTACGGCAGATCTCCAGAAACATTTCATCTGTCAGGTTTCTGGGGTGCGGGCAGATCGTCCGGCTGTTGGAATGCGTAGCAACCACCGATCCTTGGGTGATATCCATAATATCCCAAAAGCCTTCGTCGCTGATATGGCTCACATCGATCCGCATTCCCAGCCGCTGGGCTTCGCGAACATATTCCTTGCCCCGATCTGTCAGACCGCCGCCGGTGACACAGGAGCCGGTCAGCACATTCTTTTCATTCCAGCCCAGGGTCGTGATCCGAAAGCCCAGCTTCCAAAGCTCCTCCAGCGCAGCGGGATCATAAGAAATTCCTGCAGGGCCTTCCAGCGTAAGCATCGCAGAGATTCTGCCGCTGGCAGCATTCTTTTCGATGTCCGACCGGGAAAAGGCCTGACAAATACTCTCCGGATAGTTTTGCATACTGCTGAAGAAAGCATCAAGCTCCCGGCGAAATACCGTTTCCGCAGTACCGTATCCCCATTGCTCCATAGCCGGCGTTGTAAAGCAGGCAAAGCACTGACACCAGGCGGGCAAGACTTTTCCCCGCTGAATATCCACATGACCGGGACTTTTCAGCAATGTTCCCTCCACCCTCGGGTCAGCAAGCAGCAATAAGGTATCGCAGTGCAGATCAAAAACCGGAAAACTCATTCAAACGCTCCTTCCAGATGATGGATCACGGGATTAAGGGTCTCTGTCCCCTCCGGCGCGTACACCTCGATCACATCGAAGCGGGGCTGCTTCCGGGTAGGATTCATGGATAGATAGATCTCCGCCGTGGTGCGGATGCGCTGCTGCTTCCGAAAATCCACAAATTCATAGGCCTTGGCAAACCGGTCGGACTTTCTCAGCTTGACTTCTACAAACACCAGATATGTACGGTTTTCTACAATCAGATCGATTTCTCCAAACCGGCTTCTGTATCCGGAGGCTACAATTCGAAAATGCTTTTTCTGCAGATACTCCGCAGCCTTCGCCTCTCCCCATGCTCCGGCAAGATTATTTCGTCCCATATAGTTTTTTCAAAAAAGTACGGCGATGGATCTCACTGGGCCCATGCTGGGACAGCGCCTGATAATGAGCCTTTGTTCCATAACCCTTATGAATTTCAAAACCATACTGCGGATACTTCTGGGCCATCTGCAGCATCAGATCGTCCCGGCTTACTTTCGCCAGAATCGATGCTGCCGCAATGCTGGCAGACAAGCTGTCGCCATGGACTACCGTCTGCACAGGCAGGCCAAAATCCCGGCTGCGGTTGCCGTCGATCAAAGCGTATTCCGGCCGGACCGCCAAACCGGCGATTGCCCGTTCCATGGCATTGTAGGTAGCCTGCAAAATGTTTACAGAATCGATCTCCGCATGGTCGGCATAAGCAATCGCATAGGCGATCGCTTTTTCCTGAATGATCGGAAACAGCTCCCGGCGGCGCTTATCAGAAAGCTTTTTGCTGTCGTTAAGGCCCGGTATCTCGATATTGGCAGGCAGGATCACCGCAGCCGCGCAAACCGGCCCGGCAAGAGGGCCTCTTCCGGCCTCATCTACACCGCAAATCAGCTGAATCCCCTGCTCATACAATGCATTTTCAAATTTCCACATATCCGTCTGGCTCATACAATGTCCTCCGGTTCTTCCAGCGTGAATCTTCCCAGCTTTCCGCTGCGGAATTCATCCACCAGCACCTTCGCCATACGCTCGGTGTTGATCTCTCCCCGGGAAAGCAGATACCCTCTTTTCTTACCGGCCGCCTCCAGAAGTTCATAGCCGGGGGCATCCGCCGGCATATCGATGCCATAGCGTTCCTTAACCGCCTGCGGATAACGCCGCCACAGCAGCGCAATCAGCCTGCAGGCCAGTTCTTCCAGATCGATCACATCTTCCTTTACCGCTCCGGTGTAGGCCAGCATCAAACCCACATTGGGATCTTCAAATTTCGGCCAGAGAATACCCGGCGTATCCAGCAGCAGCAAACCGGAATCTACCGTGACCCACTGTTTGCCCCGGGTAACACCGGGGCGGGTTTCTGCCTTTGCGCCCTTGCGGCCGGAGATCTGGTTGATCAGAGTGGACTTACCAACATTGGGAATTCCCACGATCATGACCCGAAGAGACTTGTGCATTCCTTTGGCTTCATTTCTTTGGATTTTCTCCTGCAGGACCGATCTTACAGCAGGCTGAAAATCGGAAATACCTTTTCTGGATTTGCAGTCGGTGGTTACGACCGCCATTCCCTTTTCCCGGAAATAAGCCGCCCAGCGCTTGGTAGCAGCGGGGTCTGCCAAGTCCATCCGGTTCAGCACAATGATCCGGGGCTTCTGTCCGCAAATGGAGTCGATATCGGGGTTGCGGCTGGAAATAGGAATTCGTGCATCCACAATTTCGCAGAGCGCATCCACCTGTTTGATATCCGCTTCCATTTGGCGGCGGGTCTTGGTCATATGACCGGGATACCACTGTATATTCATTTTATCCTGATCCATAGTTTAGAAAGCTCCAATTCTTCCGTATTCACGGGGGGAATTACCGTGGTCTGTACCCGGCAAAATCAAAAATACCGCTTTGCCGAGAATTTCCCGAATATCGATCTGCCCGATCTCCGGGCTGCGGCTGTCCTTGGAGATATTGCGGTTGTCACCCAAAACAAACACGCAGCCGTCTTCCACTACAACGGGAAAATCCACGCCCTCATAGGTGTTGGTGGGGGTATTGACGTAGTCTTCTTCCAGAGCGACACCGTCTACATATACGATCCCCTGCTCAAAATCAATGTCCACTACCTGACCCGCAGTTGCGATGACCCGCTTAACAACGGAATCGCCAAGGGATGCCTTATTGGCGACAATAATATCGCCCGGCTGAGGATTTTTATAAAAGGTACTGCTGATCAAAAGCAGATAATCTCCATCTACCAGGGTGCACTTCATAGAGTCACCCGACACAATGATCACACGGAAGCACAGCAGGAACACCAGCAAAAAGCCACACAGCAAATACACCAGATCATGCAGATAGAGCATCAGGTTATTAATTTCCGACTTCACCGGATCCTTCTTCGGCTCCTCCGGCACTCCGCTGCACATATCCGCGTTTTCTTTGATTGTTTCATATTTTCCACGCTTCATAGGTTTCACCCGCCTAATATTTCTATCGCAATGCGTAATACGCATACACATATCCAATTTAATATTATACACATTTGGGAAAATAAAAAAAGAGGGTTTCCCCTCTTTTTTTATGGTTTTTAATTTAGACCTTCTCCTTAACCTTGGCAGCCTTGCCGAAGCGGTCACGCAGGTAGTACAGCTTAGCGCGGCGTACCTTACCCTTACGGACAGTCTCAACGCTGGCAATCCGGGGAGAATGCACGGGGAAAACCTTCTCGCAGCCAACACCGTAGCTGATGCGGCGAACCGTGATGGTTTCACCAATACCGCCGTGCTTGCGAGCGATGATGGTGCCTTCGAACACCTGAATACGCTCACGGGAGCCTTCCTTGATCCGCACATGCACACGAACCGTGTCGCCAACCCGCATCTCGGGCAGCTCGGGCTTCATGTACTGGCTGGAAAGAGCCTTTACCAAATCCATATCCTTGTCCTCCTTAATATTAGGCGTTCATGCAGCGGATGCTCCGGCGATATGGTTCCCGGCCCTGCAGAGGACTCACCTTGATTTCAGACCGATGTATTATAACATGGCATTTAGTAAAAATCAAGAGGAATTTTCACTTTTTTCTCGCAAAAACGAAGTATTTTCCCCATTTTTATAAGGAAACTGTACCTACATAGCTGTAGCCTTCCGGGCCGTCCGCAGAATGGGTGCGGCAGAAGCGAAAACTGTCCGGATTCTCCAGATACAGGTGGGCCAAAGCGATTCCCATATCGATCCGGTTCATAACGCCAAAGCCTTTGTGGCGGTGTTCGCCCGTAAGGCAGCGCCATGCATGGATCGTATCCTGCTCGTGGGTAAAATACCAGGGCTGGCTGTTGGTGCTGGACGGCGCAACACGGGCGCATTCCAGCCGGGGGTCTTCGCGATCGCTGATCTGCGCCAGGGTCTTTCGTCGATAATCCTTGGCTTCCCGGCGGGGCTTACGTTCCATATTCTCACCGAAGGCCAGCAGGATCACAAACTCCAGATTCTCATCTACTTGACAGCGTTGGCGCAAGCGCCCCAGGCCCAGCCAGCAAGCGCCCAGGCCCAAACTCTGCAGATAAAGGTCCACCTGCTGCAGCATAAAGCCGGCGTTCTCCAGATAGCCCTCCCTCTTCTCGCTGTAAAAGGCGATCAAATGGGGAGCTTTCCACGGAAAATAAAAGCGAACCTGCTCCTTGCTCACGATCTGCATGCTCACCGCGATCGTTGCGTCCAGAGCTCTTACGCTGCTGCAAAACTGCTGAATGTTAAGCAGAGTATCCTCCGGCAGGTTTTTATCTGAAAATCTGCGGCAGGACTTCCGCTGATAGATCATATCCCGAAGCTCATGCATTGTTAACACATCCTTCCTTTTCTGCCTATATTTTATACGATTCCACCCGGGATTACAATACGAAAATTTTTATGAAAATACTTGCGCTTATGGGGCATTTCTTTTATAATAATTAAAACATCTGTTCGCTTACGGAGGTGATCCTTCTGAAAGAAAAAGCATATATTGCCATCGATCTGAAGTCCTTCTACGCGTCAGTGGAGTGTCTGCAGCGGGGATTAGACCCCCTTACCACCAATCTCGTTGTTGCCGACCCCAGCCGAACAGAAAAAACCATCTGCCTTGCGGTCTCCCCTTCCCTGAAATCCTTCGGCATTCCCGGAAGGCCCCGGCTGTTTGAAGTAGTGCAGAAGGTCAAAGAAGTCAATGCTCTGCGGATTCAAAAGGCACCCGGCAAACAGTTTTCCGGAAAATCCTTTGACCTTCCTCAACTGACCGCCAGAGCCGATCTGGAAGTGGATTACCTGATTGCGCCGCCGCAAATGGCGCTGTATATGCAAACCAGCACCGCGATCTATGATATTTATCTCAAGTATGTCGCGCCGGAGGATATCCATGTATATTCGGTGGACGAGGTGTTTATCGACGCCACGCCCTACCTGAACACCTACGGTCTTACCGCCTACGAATTCGCCAGAAAGCTGATTCTGGAAGTTCTAAGTACCTATGGCATCACCGCCACAGCCGGAATCGGGACAAACCTTTATCTTTGCAAGGTCGCTATGGACATCGTTGCCAAACATATTCCCGCCGACCAATACGGTGTTCGCATCGCGCAGCTCGACGAGCTATCTTACCGCAGGCAGCTGTGGAATCATCTGCCTCTTACAGACTTCTGGCGCATTGGACCCGGATATCTGAAAAAGCTGCATAAAGTTGGCATTCGCACTATGGGAGATATCGCCCGCTGCTCTCTGGGAAAACCCGGAGAATATTATAACGAGGACCTGCTGTATAAACTCTTCGGCGTGAACGCAGAGCTGCTGATCGACCACGCCTGGGGCTATGAGCCCTGCACCATCGCTGATATCAAAGCCTACCGCCCGGAATCCAATTCTCTGGGGTCCGGTCAGGTTCTGCATTGCGCCTATCCTTTCGATAAAGCGCGGCTTGTGCTGCGGGAAATGGCAGATCTGTTATCCTTGGATCTGGTGGATAAAGGGCTTGTAACCGATCAGCTGGTCGTAACTATCGGGTATGATATCGAAAATCTTACCGACCGCTACCGCCGAAGGATCTATCACGGAGAGGTAGCCGTTGACCGTTATGGCCGCTCCATTCCCAAGCACGCCCACGGAACCGCCAATCTGGGGCATTACAGCTCCTCTACCAAAGAGATCCTGCAGGCAGTTACGGAGCTGTATGAGAAGATAACTGACCCGGATCTTCTGATCCGAAGGATCAACATCACCGCAAACCATGTGATCCGGGAAGCCTCTGTTCCTGCGGTTTCCGAGCCCGAGCAGATGAATCTGTTTGCGGAAAATGACGCTCAGGATCAGGCTCAGAATCGCATGCGGGAGAAAAAGCGACAGCAGGCAGTTTTGACCATTCGTAAACGCTTCGGCAAAAACGCCATTCTCAAAGGCATGAATCTGGAAGAAGGCGCTACAGCAAGAGACCGGAACAAGCAGATCGGAGGTCACAAAGCATGAAAAATCCATACGAAGATATCCTCCATCTGCAGCGCCCCAGATCCGGAAAACGGGCCTGCATGTCTATGATCGACCGGGCAGCCCAGTTCTCCCCCTTTGCCGCCCTGACCGGATTTGACAGCGCCATAGAAGAGACCGGCAGGCTGACAGACCAAAAAACGGAACTGGATGCTTCTGAGCAGGAGATCCTGAACCGCAAGCAGCAGGTACTGATGGAAGCCATCGCCAGCCACCCCTTTGTATCCGTTACCTATTTTCTGGCAGACCCCTCCAAGCCCGGCGGAGCGTATTGCACTGTTTACGGAGAGCTGAAAAAAATCGATCCGATTGGACGCGTTATGGTTTTTCTTTCCGGAGATACCATCCCTTTGGACGAAATTCTGCAAATCGAAAGTCCCCTGTTGGACTTCCTCTAACGCAAAAAAGACCCCTTTGTGGGCAATGTCATTAAGTTTAGGATGTCATTGCGAGCACCGCAGGTGCGTGGCAATCCGTAACCCTCCTTTGGATAACGGATTCCCACGCCGCTGTGCGGCTCGGAATGACACAGTTTTCTTAACTTAATGACATTGCCTTTGTGGGGTCTTTTTTGTATGCAGATATTACCCATTTCCGCCCGGAATAACAAGTGAGGGGGGCTCGTGCGGCTCTGTGGGCTGCGGCTCTGTCGGAGCCGTAGTTTCCGTTGGCTCATCGGAAACCGGCGGCTCTGTCGGCTCCGTAGGTTCGGTTACTTCCGTAGGTTCAGTTGGCTCTGTAGAGTCTGCCGGTTCGGTAGGCTCTGTAGGCGTTGCAGGAATCGTGGGAGTAACCGGCTCCGTCACCACAGGCTCCGTGGGCTGCGGAATTGTTTCCGGCGGAATCGTGGGAATGGGCTCCGTCTCCGGCGGCAGTTCCGGTGGAATCTCTTCTGTCGCAGGCGGCCGCCAGCTGTCATGCTCTATGGAAACATTTCCCTTTTCAAAAAGAAAATTATAATACGCCTCATTGAGAATATTCTTTGAAAGCGCAAACTGATTTTTTACCTTCTTGATCAGTGAGTCCAGATATCCCTCGCCCAAGGCAGCAGAATCCACCAGCCAGGTTGCCTTGCCCGTTGAGGCATTGAACCAGACCTCGTCGGTCAGGAAGCTCTGATCCCGCAAAACCGCGATATGCTGCGCATCCGAAAAGACATCTGTGCCTGCCAGCAAACGGGAGTCATATTGAAATCCCCACAAATTCAAAATAGTAGGCAGAATGTCAATGTTGCAAACATAGTCATCCACAACGATGGGCTCATCCAGACCGCCCACCCAGAAGATCAGCGAGGATTTATACTTGCTGAAGGAATCGATCTTGTAGCCAACCAACTCGGAATATTGCTTCTCCGTCAAGCCATAGGGGAAATGGTCGCCTGCAAGCACAATGGCGGTTTTATCCGCAATTCCGGCTGCTTCCAGCTGTTCCATCAAATAGGTCAGCGCCTTTTCCAACTCATAATTGCAGCTGAGGTAGCATTTCGCCTCTTCGCTTAGATCCAGATGCTGCACTACATCATAATTTCGGCTCGCCATTGGGTTAACGGACCTGCGATACTGGTAATGACCGGAGAAGGTCATGTAATAAGCATGGAATTGCTCACCGGAATACAGATAATCCCCTACCGACTGCTCCATCATTTCAAGATCCGAGCTGGGCCAGTTGGTAGAAAACTTCATGCCTCTGTTGGCAAATTTGCATTGATAGCCCATATTGGGGTGGGTTTCATCCCGTCCATAGTAGCTGCCGGTATAGTTGTGATAGCCATAAGCCTTCAGCCCGGCTTGCTCCTGAAACACATTGCCGAGAGCAAAAGGAAGATAGCTGTTCCGGCTTGCATAAAAACTGGAAGCGCCTTTTCCCCGGCTGGTATCCGGCCAAAGCCCCAAACAGAAAGAATACTCGCCATCGGTAGTTGTGTTGGGATAGGAGTTGTAGAAATTCCGGAACACGATCCCTTCAGTAGAAAGCTTATACAGCGTAGGCGTGAGATCTTCACGAATCGCCGCAACGGAAAAGCTCTCGGCGCAAATCGTGATCAGATTGTAGTCCTTCAGCATTCCCGTATACGCATTTTTCTTCGTACCGGTCAGCGAAGCAACATAATTGTTCAGTTCCAGAATTTGCTTGTCGGAGGTAAGGCTATTGAGATAGTCGAAGTCGATCTCCAGCGTGTTGTACTCCACCACCGGCTGCGTAGGCTCTGTCGGAGTGTCGGGATTTTCCGGGTCGACCGTTTCCTCCGGAAGAGTCTGGGAGGGCATTGAAGGAATCGGGTCAGGATAATCGAATCCAAGGTCATCATCACCGGAATTATCCGGGTCGATCCTCCCTTCAGAGCCGAGCAGTTCCAACCGAAGCGTAGTCAGAAGGCCAAAACGCTCCGCCGCCTGATCAGTGGTGGTTTCGCTGCTGTGGTAAAAATAATACGTAGTGTAGTACCCCGTTCCGCCAATCCGCAGGCAGCCATACACAGCAGCCTGCAAAGCGAGGGCAATCATCAAAGAGAAAACGAATCCTAAAATACCACTGCCGGAAAACACGCCGCTGCACTTTCGTGTTAGGAAAACCGTCACCGGAATCGGCAGCAGCATGATTAGAATCCAGTGTATATTCTGAACCGTTGTCAGCAGTGTTTCCTTCCAGAAACTGGCAATGGCCGCTCCGCCGAGCCCTATCTGCGATACAGAATACATTGTGCCAAATATGGCATGGTATACGATCTGCGTGCAGAATACCAAGGCAAGAATACTTACAATCACAATGGACGCAATTCGATTTGCCTTACCGGGCAGCAGTGTCAGCAGCCCTGAAATCAACATTGCAGCCGCTGCTGTAAATCCAACGGCAAATAAATAGGTCAGCCACGAGGCATCCCGGAAAAAAAGTAGATGCATCCAGGTTTCCATATACAAAAGCGTAACAAACCAAAACAGCGCATTACTCAGGCTTTGCTTCAAGTCAAACTTTCGAAGCAAATGCATGCTCTTCTTTTTCATCTTATTTCCTTCTTTCAGAAGAATCCTATAATACAGATATTATAACAACTTATTACTTTATATTCAATCGAATTAAAGAAAACTTAAGGTGTTTGTAAGACAATTTCACTAATTTATTCCCTATTAAATTTGTCACTTTATTACAACCGGGATGATTTTATGTAGAATTCTCTCCGCATACCTACGGCTACACAATAACACAAATTTTGTGCGAAAAATCACGAAAAACAGGAGAATATTTCTCCCCTTCTTATTTTCTAGAAAGCTCAGTAGAAATAGAACAATGCCTGCTGCGAAAATTTTCATAGCAAGCATTGTTCTCTTATTCAGACAATATCAGAACGGAAACAGGAAGCCATTATTCTCCGCCGATTTTTGTTCCTCCCCATTCGACTACCGTAAATCCGGTTCGTTCAGAAGCAGTCAGAATTTGCCGGGGAATTTCTACATAGCAATCGGCAGGCATCCATGCCATAAACACCCGGATCAGCGTATCCGGTGCGGGATCGATCTGCAGCTGTGCCGCATTCGTGTAGACATCGGTCTGGAAGGAAATGAGATTGTAGGGATTGCGCTCCATCAGGGGCAGCCAGAATACGATAAACTCATTCGCCTCCCGGCGATTAAGCCCCAACTTCCCCAACGCACGCTCCAGAAACGCTGCAGTATCTTCCCCCTTCACGCAGAAACCTTCCGCCAGATCCCAGCGGGCATCGGTTTCCCCTTCCCAGTAGAGATAGTTGTAGGTTTTTCCGGCACTATCGGTAAGCGTACCATCAGGCTCTGCGGTTACCTTCCAGCCGGAGTGATAGGCAGGATAGGTGCAGGTAAGTGTGCCATCTAAAATCAGCTGAACGGAAACATCGGTCTTGCGCTCGGGGTAGAGATAGATCACCGGCTTATAGGCCACTCCCGGCTCCGGTTCCCAGTCACTTGCCTTAATGCTCAAAAGATCGCACTCAATTCTCTGGTTCTCGATGTCGTAGTAGGCATTTTCATAAGTGCAGGTAACCTGATCCCCTACGCACCACTGCTCCGACAGCTGACCGTTCAGCTTGATCTCGTATGGCATGGGAATTGCAGGTCTTGCAAAGAAACAGTTGCTGTAAATCCGGG
The DNA here is from genome assembly GCA_045532755.1 of Faecousia sp. Taxonomy (GTDB): domain Bacteria; phylum Bacillota; class Clostridia; order Oscillospirales; family Oscillospiraceae; genus Faecousia. The sequence continues at coordinate 8,149 of JAZSGN010000016.1, read as the reverse complement.
TAATCACGATGTGCTCAAACAGCCGGCTTTCAAATTTTTCTGCTGTTTCTGTATTGAGCCAAGACTCAGTAAATTCTCTGTGGCGCAGATCCCGAGCCAGTTCCCATTTCACAGCCCGAATCTGCGCGGGAGAGGACTCCATGATCGCGCCCTTGTAGTAGATCTCCACATCGCTGCCAACTTCTGCGCCGATGTCGGCAAGCCCCTCGATTCCAAAGGAAATACGGTCACTGCTGAGGCTCTCCGCCTCTCCCTCTACCGGGCGAACCAGTGCAGCTGTGCTGTCCAGTTCCAGAATGGTGGCTATAAATTTGTGAACCACTTCCTGCTCCTCGCGTGCCCACAGCTCATCAATGGATCGAAAGTTATCAGGCAGCCAATACACCTTGACCGCGTCATAAACATCCTCGGCAGTCTGGCGATTCCAATCTACGATTTTATAGGTCAGCGCAGTATAAGTTCTTGTTCCGCCGTCTTTATATACACCGGTAGGAATCGGCACAAAAAGAATCGCAACCAGAAGCAGCGCCGCAACGATCCAAATCCATGCTTTCTTTTTCATAGAACCTCACCCTTTTTCAATTAGAAATTCTCTTAAACTCTATCAGCTTGTCGCCCTTGAATTTTAGCGTACCGCCTTCATTGACCCTATATCCACCATAAGAAAATTGAGAAACATAAAAGGATTTTTTCTTTCCGCCTACTGAAAAGACGATCACATATTTTACGCTTTTTCCATTTCCGGAATATTTCGTGAACATTTCTACTTTGTGTTTGTCGATAACAACAGCCTTGACCGTCGTTATGGGAGCATAGCGATTTTTAACCATCCTTACAAAGATGCTGATCATAGCCAATACGCCAATGCCCACAAAAAGCAAAATCAAAACAATACTGGTAAGGTTCTCCGGCATACATAATCCCTCCCTATTTACCGGCTTTTCCGAACTCGAACTCTACTTATCTTTCTGCGCGATGCAGGCATTATAGTTACCGGAAAGGAACGCCCAAAGCATCTTTCAAATCGGAATAGCATTCTTCACTCATATAAAACGAATCTTGTGTAGCCTGGTCGACCAGCAGCAAACCTGTCAGGAAATATTCTGCGGTGGTTCCATCGCTCCGCTGAATCAAAATGCGATATCCCGCTTCTCCATAGCTAGCTGCCGAACCTGTGTACGAGTAATCATAGGTTGCATTCTCTTTAATTTCCTCTTCGCCACCTGCTCCGGATGCAGAGATGATCTGATTCAGCAGAGTCATAATGGCTTGCACATCTTCTGCAGCGGTATAATAACGGGAGAATCCGTTGCCGGAAATCTCAACAAAGTCCGCCATAGAGGAATTTTCGTTTTCTCCCATAGCACCGCAGCATGGGTCCTGCACACTCTCCGGCGCTTGCTTTGAATCTCCATAATTTCGGAGAATAACTGCTCCCGAAACCGCGAGACACAACGCCAATGGAATGCAGGCCATCAGAATACGGTTTCTGCGCTGCCTTCGCGCTTTTATTCTTATTTCGCTGCGGCGGAAGACCTCCGCCTGACATTCATTCAAGTTTCTCATAGCAATTGCTCACCATCCTCTCCCAGAATGATGCGAAGCTCCTTCTTGGCACGATACAGCAGATTATCCACCTGCTTACGGTTCTTTTTCATAACCTTGGCCGCTTCCTCATAGGTCATTTCTTCAAAATATATGAGATGGACCACAGCACGCATATCTTCCGGAAGCTTGGCAATGGCGGCATTCACTTGCCGTTTGCGATCATCTGCCAACACCATTTCTTCAAGTACCGCTGTTTCATCGGCAAGGGCATGTGCCTTGGAAAGCTCCACAAAATCAATGACCTTGCGGTGCTTAATGTAATCCAGCGCACGACTTCTGCCGACCATGTACAGGTAAGTTTTCAGGCTGACTTTGAAGTTATAACGGTGCCTATGTACGATCAGATCTGAAAAAGTATCGATTGCGATATCCTCTGCTGCGTGTGTATCATGCACAAAGCCATCGATGAAAAATACAAGTCCGCGAAACAGTTCCTTCATGATTGGCTCAAAGGCACTTTCATCACCGTCAAGGAAACGGCGGTAGCTACTTGCGCCGTTATCCATTTGTTTTCCTCCTTAGAGCGCAGGGGTTATCAGAAGCCCCTTTCACTTATTATACGACTGAGCAAGGGGTAATTCCTTATCCTGAATTGATTATATCATAAATTTCTCTAAAAGAAAGAGCAACCCTGCTATCCGTAAGAATAGCAGGGTCTTTTGGGCATTATCAGTTGCTTAATTCATGGCTTTCCCTTTGATTCTCTTGGATGAAGGCTACAACATCGCTCTGGCGAATATCACAGCTTGCACCGTTGCTTGTGGCGTTCAGGTATGCATACATCGGCTCTCCGGTAGTTTTTCCATCGCCAACCAGAAGATAGAATTCCTGGTCAATATCGAACTTGACAACATGAAGCCCAGAACCTATATCTTCCCCCCTATACACCTTCAAATCCTCCCAGGTCAGCTTCATGCCTAGCTTGGACAGCTCGACCACATCCGTGAGTGTCATCGCTTTGCTGCCCCCGCTCAGCCATTCTACCAAAACCGCATCTTCCACATCGAAATAGTCTGCCTTGTCGCTGCTATACCCTGCTGCCTTCCACGCCTGATCAAATGTGATCGTTTCGACATTGCTCAAATACACAAAAGTAGAATCCACGGCTGCGTTCTTCATTCGGCCGGTAACGATCAGCCGGTACTTATAGTTTCGCCCATCAACCTGCCATGTGCCATCTGTATTTTTGTAGTATGTCTTGAGATTGCCGTTAACGGTTTCTATGGGTCCGGAGTCAAAATAATTCAACTCTCCATCAACATAAGGAGGATCAATCAGCCAGCTGCCATTTCTATCCACTTCGCCGATGATTTCCCCGGTAAGCTGACACACCTCTACCCAAACAGGGCCGTTGGGAACATTATCAACTTTGAACAGATAGCGGGGCGAACTGGATGTCGCATTGGCAATGGTGTACTTGTCTGCCAGAGATACGGCAATCCGCGGGTTGCCTTCGCCGTATGCTGCAAACACGCTTTCGACAGCACGATCATAGTCACTTTTCTCGCCTGTCATGATAACCTTAAATCCATAAATAACAGTAAGTTCCTCCTCAGGCCAGGACAACACTACTTCATAAATGTATTCTCCGGTCTGGAAAGGAGCTATCAGGCAGATTCCTTCGTTGGAACACATCACCCGCAGGCTCAAAGAGTCATAGGCCATTCTATTTCCATCGTCATATATGGTGCCATCGGGAAGATAAACCCCATAATGGGACAGTGAAAAGCCCTGTGGAGCAAGCAGAATCTGATTTTGTCCGTTTTCTCCGTCTAACACTAAGGTATTATTCTCACCGTAATCACCCTGCCAAGGGGCTAATCCGCAGGCAATCACCGACTGACCGGGCTTGTTGGAGTTATAGCCAAAGGACATAAGCCTTGCCTGTTTGCCGCTAATATAGTCTGTGGCGATCACCGGTGGAATGATAATATCCTTGTCACTTTTATCATACAGGGCGAGCCACTGCTGGGCAGTGGCCCAGTCTGCGCCCGCATCCTTATTTCCAATTCCAGTGATGTCAGCACAAGCGACTGCCATAATATACCCTTGCAGGCCATTCTCTCCGGATCGAAGCTGCTCTACAAAGCAGTCAACGGCGGAACTGCCATAGGAAAGGATCTCATTATACAGAGCCCTTTTTGCTTCAATGAAGTCAAAGGGATTGGAACTGGCAGCACAGTCAGGATTATTAGCAATATCCTGAACCATAGCTATCAGGTTATCATTATTTACCGCTTCGCCATATTCTTCATATGCAATCTCATTACCTTCGTTATCCAGATAAAACTGCTTGATTCTGAGATTGGAACCTACCATCTCATCCCACCGGAACAGCGTCATGGATTTTCCTCCACTCAGGTGGGTAGAAGCAATTTGTTTGGATAGCTTGTCATCCTTGTAGTATTCCCGCTGGATCTTATCAAGCTTTGTGTTGCAACTAATAATAACATCGAAGGTAACATTATGATCCATTGAACCATCCAAAGACATAACTGCAGGATGGTCACAGAACACAATACCCTCATTCTGATTAGCGGCATTTTCATATACATGGTAATCCAGAAGTCGATATCCATTGTTTTGGGATTGGAACACAGCAAATCCCATATCGTTATAGCCGTACTCTGCCTGGTCGTTGTAATCCGACATAAAGCCAACAACCATAAAGCCGGGATTATCCTCGTTTGTATAAGCTTCGAAGCAATCTGTGACACCCAATGCCTCGTACAAAGAATGTACAAAGAAATTTACATTGAACTCATTCTCTGAGAACTCCGATTCTACCTTGTACAGGTAACGCAGATAAGTATCATCGGATGCGCCCTGGCCGCGCTCGGATACATCTTCCCAGCCTACACCGATAAGTGTATCACCGTTTTTGGTCTGAGCAGCCAGATAGAACCAATCGTTCTCTGCACGGTAAATATAGGCATCAGTAATATCTTTTATTCTGTAATTTTCTTTCCATCCATTTTTGTTGGCAGTATATTCTTGGAGTTCTTTCGCCGTAATAGGATATGCCTCCATCTTTTCATGAATACACCAAGAATCATCGCCTTCCAATTGAGCATAGAGGACGTAATCTGCGGTAATAAGGAATCGTGAATAGCGATCATCGTCTTCGCTTGCTGTGGAATAGAGCACATCTGTTACACGGTAATTCGCTCCCATCAATGTAGTATACTTTGCTGCAGGGTTTGTTAGGAGTAATACGCAAGCCAAAACTGAGGCAATCAGAGCAAGTAGAATAATCCAAAATGCTGGCCTTTTATAGTTCATGACTCGCTTGATTCTTTCCTTGACACTCACCTCGCCAAACGCAAGCGGACAGGCAGCGATCCTATGGCGGTGAACGCTGCAATGCAACAGAGCAGCCGAATAGGCCCGCATTTCGTCCTTTTCCATGTGCTTGATGACCTTTTCGTCGCAGGCTGCCTCAATATCTCTGCACAGCAGAACATAAGCCACCCACATAACAGGATTGAACCAGTACACTGCCAGAAGCAGAAATCCTATCGGCTTCCACCAGTGATCCTTACGGCGGATATGGGCCTGCTCATGGGCAATCACATTCGCCATGTCAGACCCTGCGATTGTATAAGGCAGGTAAATCCTTGGCTTAATAATGCCCAGAACAAAAGGCGAATCCACCTGCTCAGATTGCCAGATATTGTCCCGCAGCAATGTAGCTTCGGCCATTTTACGCCTGAGAACAAGATAGCTGATCACCAAATAAGCAAGCATTACCGCCATTCCAGCAACCCATATCCAGCTCAGCACAGGAAATACAGTGTTGCCAATCGTAGCCGGTGCGTCCAGAGTTCCCTGTTCTGTCACAACATAATATCCGTCATTTGAATAGATGGGCTGTCTGCCGGCCTCCACGGCATTATGGAATCCTGCGTTGCTTTCGTAGTGCACATCTATGTTTCCAACATATCTTTCACCCACATTGGCTATGAACTGTCCGTTAGCAATCGGTTCCGGTACAATGGAGAAATTGCTTTCAATCGAGACAGGCAGAATCAGCCGGAGCGCAACCACACCCCAAAGGACACAGAATATCCATCGTGGAGCTTTGCGGAAAACGAGCCGTACCAGCATAACCGCCAAAGCGAAAAGAGAGCCGGTCAGACTAAGCTCCAGTAACTTTAAGAACAAACCTTGCATAATGGCGCCTCCTTATCCCTGGATTATGCGCTGAATCTCCGCAATGTCTTTATCGGACAGAGCCTGCCGTTTGCCGAAGGCGGCAATGAAGGCAGGAAGAGACCCTTCAAAGGTCTTGGTCATGAACTCATCCAGCTCTGCCTGCTGGATCTGATCCTTGGAGAACAGAGAAGTAACGATCTTGTTTTCGACCTTCAGGACACCGCGCTCTTCCAGCCGCTTCATAACGGTGTAGGCTGTAGTCTCCTTCCATCCCAGTCTTTCCTTACACAGGCGGACAAGCTCCGGACTGCGGATTGGCTCCTTCTCCCACATAATCAAGCAAAATCTATATTCACTCTCGTGGATCTTCGGTGTATCCATATTGCGCCTCCTTTTCTCTACTGCGGTAGAGGTTTAATGTAATTCTACTCCAGTAGAGGAAAATTGTCAATAGGGTTAATAGAAAATTAACATCTATGGAACTATCGCCGGCAATGCTCATATGCGTTGCATTCAAGAGTTCGAATCTCTCTTACAAAAAAATAAAAGGCAAACTGCATCAACAGTTTCCCTTTTATTGGTCCGAGTGTCGAGATTCGTCTACATCATGCCCATTTTGGGCATGACCAAAGTTTCGCTCCGTCAAGCCGTCGCGAGCGGCTGTCCACCGGACAGCCGCATTAAAATGTTCGAATCTCTCCCTTAGAAAAAAACAATGGGAAGTACCTTTCGGTACTTCCCATTATTTGGTCCGAGTGTCGAGATTCGAACTCGAGGCCTCTTGAACCCCATTCAAGCGCGATACCAAACTTCGCCACACCCGGATATGCTTGCCTCAACGACAGCTTTGGTATAATACCACATCTTGCCGAAAAATGCAAGCATTATTTTCATATTTTCCGATTATTTTTTGCTATGCAGAGAATTCTTATTCTCCGCGCTCACTGTGGATCACTTTGCCAATATTCCAAAGCGCAGCTACCCGGCGCTCGGCTTCCGGAATTTCATCCTGAGAGCTGTACTCCACATACACAGTATGTGCGCTGCAATCCACGCACTCTACCTGAACACACCAGCCGCCTTCATGCATGATCATGCCTGCGCCGCGGCAGATAGGGCACTCCTCCAATTCGATGATATCGGTATTTTCCATGTTGCTTTACTCCTTTATCGAAATACTTTTCCTGCAGGATCCAGAATTTCCAAACGAATACAGCGCGAAAAATCAGGCTGGTATTGCGGCAGGTACACTTGAACCGCCTGCGCCAGCAGCGCCGGATTCAGAGAAGGATTCTGGCAGCAGATGATCGCATGAAGCAAGATCTGTTTTCCTTCCTGCGATGTAACCTTCAAATCCTTGATCATGGGAAGGATATCCTGATCTACAGGTCCGGATTTACTTTTCTTTTGAACAACCAGCGAATCTCTTCTGAACAAATCGCCAATAGCTTCCTCTGCACCGGCAGGAATGCCGCCGTCATAGAGCATCGTCACCTGACACTCCAGAAGCGCAAGATCCCGAATCTTTCTGCCGCCATCATAGACCTTGAGAACCTTCAGTCCATCTACAAGCGCAGCATTCAGTCTGACGCAGATCTCGTCATTACCCGGAACTTCTCCTTCCAATTCAAAGTCCAGCAGCTCGCAAACGCTTTCTACACCCACCGAGAGCGGCAGCGCAATCGAAACCGAGGGTCTGGGATTGAATCCCTGGGTATGCTTCAGGTGCAAGCCAGCCCGCTTGAAAGCCCGCTGAAACAGGCGCATCAAATCCAAATGGGAAATCCACACAGCATTCCCCTTCTTTTCAAATAAGAGTCTAGGCATCGCACTGTGTCTCCTTCAGCAATTGATTTGCTCCACAACCGGCGCAGCTATGGCGACAGTCTGGCGTTGTATTTTCGGCGTATGCCCGGGCTCGTTCACGCTGAAGGAAGTTCTTCGAAACACCAACGTCAATCGTATCCCACGGCAAAATTTCATCCTCACCATAGCCACGAACAGTATAGAAATCCGGGTCCACTCCACATTCGTCAAAGGCTTTTAACCAGGCATCATAGCAGAAATACTCGTCCCAGCCATCCAGCTTGGCACCGTTTCTGGCGGCCATTTCCAAAACCGCACCCAACCGACGATCGCCTCGAGCCGTTACTGCTTCCAATCTGCTGATATCCGGCGTGTGATAATTGTATTCAATGGATTTCGAATAGAAATGATCCTTCAGCAAACGGCAGCGCCGCAGATATTCCTTCGGTGAGATCTGCTTTTCCCACTGAAAAGGTGTGTGTGGTTTCGGAACAAAGAAAGCCGTTGCCACATGAACCCGAAGCCCACGCTTCTTATTGGCAGCTTTTTCCTTCCAAACCTGGATGATCTTATACACCAG
>JAZSGN010000013.1:0-13349 GCA_045532755.1 Faecousia sp. | reverse complement strand
TGCTGGAGGGCAAGCGTGTTGACGGCCGCGGTATGGACGAGATCCGTCCGCTGGATGCCGAGGTCGGCCTGCTGCCCAGAGTTCACGGCTCCGGTCTGTTCTCCCGTGGTCAGGCCCAGGTCCTGTCCATCTGCACCCTGAACACCCTGTCCGCTGCTCAGAAGCTGGATACCATCTATCCCGAGGAGAGCAAGCGCTATATCCACCACTACAACTTCCCCTCCTTCTCCACCGGTGAGGCCCGTGCCGCCCGCTCCACCTCCCGCCGCGAGATCGGCCACGGCGCTCTGGCTGAGAAGGCTCTGCTGCCCGTGATCCCCTCCATCGAGGAGTTCCCCTACGCCATCCGCGTGGTCTCCGAGGTTCTGTCCTCCAACGGCTCCACCTCCCAGGGCTCCATCTGCGGTTCCACCCTGGCTCTGATGGACGCCGGTGTTCCCATCCGCCGTCCCGTCGCCGGCATCTCCTGCGGCCTGATCTCCGACCAGGAGACCGGCGAGTGGAGAACCTTCACCGACATTCAGGGTGTTGAGGACTTCCACGGCGAAATGGACTTCAAGGTTGCCGGTACCACCGAGGGCATCACCGCCATCCAGATGGACCTGAAGAATAAGGGCCTGACCATGGAGATCATCGCTGACGCTCTGGAGCGCTGCCGCGTTGCCCGTCTCCAGATCCTGAACGAGGTCATGCTGCCCTGCATCGCAGAGCCCCGTGCAGAGGTTTCCGAGTACGCTCCCAAGATGCTGAGCCTGAAGGTGCCCGTGGACAAGAACCGCGAGATCAACGGCTCCGGCGGCAAGACCATCCAGAAGATCTGCGCTGACACCGGCGCCAAGGTCGACATCGAGGACGATGGCTCCGTGTTCATCTCCGCTGTGGACTCCGCCGCTGCTTACGCTGCCAAGAAGATCATCGACGACATCTGCTTCGTTCCCGAGGTGGGCAAGCTGTACTACGGCAAGGTTGTCCGCATCCTGCCCATCGGCGCATTCGTGGAGATCGCTCCCGGCCACGATGGCATGGTGCACATCTCCAAGCTGGAGAACCGCCGTGTTGAGAAGGTCGAGGACGTGCTGAATCTGGGTGACATGACCTGGGTCAAGTTCATGGGCTTCGATGAGAAGGGCCGCGCCAACTTCAGCCGCAAGGATGCGCTGAAGGAGCTGGCTGAGAACCAGTAATTGCTTCCTCCCCGCTGCCAAAAGGCAGCGGGGATTTTTTACGCACCAACTCTTCTGCTGGTCGTTACTGCCTAAGTCCCCCCTTGTTAAAGGGGGGCTGTCACGAAGTGACAGGGGGGATTCCACCCGGTAACGCCACAGCTTCGTGATCGGCAAGTGGCTCTGCCTTCCGTAGCGATAGAATGCAGGGCGCTGGTGATGCGGGTAAGCAAGTGCAGTCGGTGGCCTGGTTAGGATTCGGCAATTTATCCAGGTTTTCACAAAATATAGTAGTATTTCGGGAAAAATTTATACCACATCTAGTGTTTCGACAAATTATTTTCGGGAATCCTGCTATACTTTGCCCATGGAGGCCGCGTAAAGTCGAATTACCGCTACGGTGGCATCGTCCCCATCGTCACCGGCGCCCTCCTGCAAGATCCTTTCCGCCAGCTCTCCGGGCGGCAAGGACGGGAAGCTCTGGCAGCAGCGCAGCGCCTTCAGATTATCCACACCGTCGCTGAACAGAAACAGCTTCTCTCCCCTGCCAAGGGACAGCCGTTCCACCGTTTCTCCCCGCTGATCCACCGTCAGCCCGGGAGGCGGCACGGCTGTCCCGATTTTTTCTGCCCCCAGCCGGGAAATGAGGCACGACGGCGCGCCGCCCCATTTATGGAGCACCGTTTTACCCGTGTCCAGAGAGATCTCCGCCAGATCCAGACTCACCACCCCCGCCTTGGCGCACAGGGCGCAGAGGCTGTTCAGGCTCTGCAGGGCGTGCTCCGGCGGAAAGCCGGCGCACAGCAGCCGCCGCAGCATGGTAACCGCCTGCTGCCCCTCGTGGACCGCCCCCAGACCGCTGCCCATTCCGTCGCAGAGGATCACATAGTATTTTCCCCCCGTGCCGGCGAAGTGGCATACCCGGTCGCCGTTATCCTCCCGGGGGCGGTTGGCATACACCTCCACCTCGGCGGAAAACCGCTGCCGCACCGCTTCCGCCCGGCGGCTGAGGGTGTCGGACAGCTGCCGGTTATACTCCGCCAGAAACCGGTACTGCTGGGCTACGGCAGCCCGGTACTCCCTGCGGCGTTCCCGGTCTGCCCGAATGGTTCGCAGCTGCTCCTGCCCCCGGTGAAGCTCCGCCAGCAGCCGCCCCGGCTTGCGGCAGGCAACCGGCAGGTCGCTGCCGTCCAGAAGAGGCTGATTCAGCAGCTCCGGCGGCATGGCCATGGCCTGCTCCCGCTCCCGGCAGCCCTTGCGGCAGGGGCAGCCGCTGCAGGCCCGGTCTGCCGCGCGCTGCAGCACCGCCTGGGCATCCACCGCCGGCTCTGCCGTCTCCTGCAATAGCTGCTGCATCTGCACATACACTCCCGCCGCCATTTCCAGCCGCACCTGGGCTACGCCGGTGTGACCCCGGCGATGGGACAGAGCCGTTTGCCCCGGCAGCAGAACGCTCAGCACGCCACCCAGCAGCAGCGGCACCACCGGCATCAGATCCCACTGTCCGCACAGGCCCATGACCCCCAGATAGATGGCCGCCGGCACCGGGATCAGCAGCCATTTTCTGCCGGGAACCAGCCGGGCCAGATACACAAGGCAGCTGACCGCCGCCATGGGAACCGGCGTTACGCAGGCCAGATCCAGCGCAAGGCCCGCCAGCGCCGCCACCGGGAAGGCCGCCAGCAGGCTCAAAGCCGCGCAAGCTCCGAAGCCAAGGCACAGCCAGGGGGCAGGCGCCACCTGAGCCAGCGCCAGCACTCCGAACCCCCACAGCAGCCACTGGGACACCGGGTCCCGGCGGTGGACGGCAGCGGGGAACAGATATACCGCCGCTCCTGCCAGCGCCACCCGCAGAAGATACCCGGGAACCGGCGGCCCGTCTCCCAGCCATAGCTGAAAAGTCAGCCCCGTTGCCGCCACCGCAAGGGCTGCCGCCGCCGGCAGCAGCAGCGGTGTTCGCTTGGCCTGGGGCCATTGGGCAGCCGCCAGAGCGATGGCCAGCGCCGCGGCGCACCACCAAACCCCCTGCACCCCTGCGCCGCCCCAGAACAGCAGGTAGCCCAGCGCGCCCCCGACTGCCAGCAGCAGCGCCTGCCACCCGGCAGCCGTTACAATGAGGCCCATCACCAGCGGCTGACACCGGTCTGCCAGAGCCGCTGCCGCCAGCACCAGACCTGCCAGAATGTGGCCGCCGATGTGCAGCCCCATCCGCACCCGGGTATCCGCCAGCCACCCTTTCACCCGGCTGCGTCCCTTTTGTACATAAGTATCCAACATGATCATCATTTGTACCCCACCTTTCCGAAAGTAAACAAATCCTACCACGCCGAAAATAATTTTGCTGTCGGAACAGGCAGGGCAATAAAGTTTCTTGCACAACGGCTGCTGCGGGTGTATAATAGCAGAAAACAAAGAGGAGAACTATGGATATGGGACTCGAATTTGAGCTGAAATTCGCCGCCACGCCCCAGGCTCAGGCCGCCATCGAGCAGGCGCTGTCCGGCAGCGCCGCCTTTACCTCCATCGAAATGGCAACCACCTACTACGATACCCCCGGCCGGGACTTGTCCCGCCGCCACTGTACGCTCCGCCGCCGTTTGGAAAACGGCCGCAGCATCTGCACCATAAAAACCCCCGCCGGAGACATCGGCCGGGGAGAATGGGAAGTGGAAGCCGACTCCATTGAGGCAGCCATTCCGATGTTATGTAAACTCGGCTGCCAGATCGACCTGCTTTCTCTCACCGCCGGCGGCGTTGAGCCGGTTTGCGGCGCAAGATTCACCCGCCGCTGCGCGGTGATCTCCCAGCCGGACTGCAGCTTTGAGCTGGCGCTGGACCGGGGCGTTCTGCTGGGAGGCGGCAAGGAGCAGCCCCTGTGCGAAATAGAGCTGGAGCTGAAATCCGGCTCTCAGGCCGCTTTGATTGCCTGCGCCGCTGCCCTCTCCCGGCACTACGGCCTGCAGCGGCAAACCAAAAGCAAATTCCGCCGGGCCATGGACCTGGCGCAGGAGGGATAACATGGGCCAGTTTCAAAGTCTGTTTAGCCGGTACGACCGCCTTGTGATCTTCGACACGGAAACCACGGGTCTGCGGTTCAGCCGGGACGAGATCATCGAATTTGCCGCGGTGGTGGTAGAGCAAAAAGAGGGGAAGGCGGTCATCGTGCAGGAGTACGATGAGCTGGTGAGCCTGAGCCCCGGGGGCTTCGTTCCCCAAAAAATCACGGAGCTGACGGGCATCTCCACCCAGGACCTGCAGCAAAAGGGCCTGCCCAAGACCCGGATCTGCCGGGATATTGCCCAGATGATCCAGGGCAACACCCTGCTGCTGGCCTACAACGCCCATTTTGACCTGAGCTTTCTTTACTACCTGCTGCTGCGCGACGGCGACATTGCCATTCTCAAGGGCAAGGACAAGATCGACCTGCTGACCGTTTACCGGGACCGCCGCAGCTACCCCCACCGGCTTTCCAACGCCATCGCAGCCTACGGCCTTGCCGGGCAGGTGGTCAACTCCCACCGGGCGGTGGACGATGTGATCGCCACGGTGGCGGTCATGGGGGAAATGGAAAAGGAAAAAGACGATCTGATAAATTATGTAAACCTATTTGGCTACCTCCCCCAGTTTGGTCTGGATGGGAAGGCCATCGGTTCTGTTACATACAAGCCCCAGCCCTACGACAGCCCCCAACCCCTTTACGAACGCTGATTTTCAGGAGGAACTACTATGATCAACCCCAAAGCCTATGCCCTCGGCGCCAACCGGTCCTGCATCCGGGATCTGTTTGAGTACGGCCGCGGCCGCGCCGCCATCGTGGGCGACGAAAATGTTTTCGATTATTCTCTCGGCAACCCCTCCATTCCTTCGCCGCCGGAGGTTAATGCCGCGATCCGGGATATTCTTTCCGACACCGACTCTCTGCAGATCCACGGCTACACCTCCGCAGTCGGCGATCTTGCCACCCGCAAGGCCATTGCCGAGGACCTGAACCGCCGCTACAACGCCGGCGTCCGCCCGGAAAATCTGTTCATCGGCTGCGGCGCAGCCCCGGAGCTGACTGCCGTTTTCAAGGCGCTGGCTGTACCCGGCGCGGAAATTCTGGCCATTGCCCCCTATTTTCCGGAGTATAAGCCCTTTGCCGAGGAAGCCGGGGCGGTATTCAAGGTCGTGCCGCCGGATGTGCCGGGTTTCCAGATCAAGCTGGAGGCGGTGGAAGCTATGCTCAGCGCCAACACCGTTGCCATCATCGTCAACTCCCCCAATAACCCCGCCGGCACGGTATACACCCGGTCGACCCTGGAGGCTCTCGCCGCGCTTCTGGGCCGCAAGGCCGAGGAATACGGCCACCCCATCTACATCGTGTCGGACGAGCCCTACCGGGAGCTGTGCTACGATGGTGTGGAAGCGCCCTTCCTGCCCCTGATTTACTCCAACACTGTGGTGTGCTACTCCTATTCCAAGTCCCTCTCTCTGCCCGGCGAGCGGATCGGCTATGTGTATGTTCCCGATGCCGCCCAGGACAGCGCCGCCCTCTATGCGGCCGTAGCCGGCGCAGCCCGGGGCAGCGGCCATGTGTGCGCCCCCTCGCTGCTGCAGAAGGTGGTTGCCCGCTGCGCCCACCTGCGGCCGGACCTGCAGGCCTACGACCGCAACCGCAAAGCCCTCTACGAAGGTCTGCGGGAGATGGGCTACGAAATGGCCAAGCCCGACGGCGCTTTCTACCTGTTCATCAAAGCCCCCGGCGGCGATGCCAACGAATTTTCTGAGAGAGCCAAGAAAAAGGACCTGCTGGTAGTTCCCGGCGACGGCTTCGGCTGCCCCGGCTATTTCCGCATCTGCTACTGCGTCAGCTACGATAAGATCATCCGCAGCCTGCCGGTGTTCCGCTCGCTGATAGAAGAATATCGCTAATTTCATTTCCGGGCAGCTGAAGCTGCCCGGAAATTTTTTCTTGACATTTAGCCAATTTGGATGTATGCTAACCGTACTAGTACAGTTAGTACAGTTAATCCGCCAGAAGGGGGTATTTTATGATCCATCTTGATTACCGGGATGCCCGCCCGATTTATTCCCAGATCGTAGCCGGCATCCAAAGTCAGGTGCTTTCCGGCATCTTGCAGCAGGGCGACAAGCTGCCCAGCGTGCGGGAGCTGGCAAGCCAGCTGACCATCAACCCCAACACCATCCAGCGGGCCTACCGGGAACTGGAAATGGGCGGCTGGATCGCCACCGTTCCGGGGAAAGGCTGCTTTATTTGCGGCATTCCCACCCAGGCAGACCCCCGGCGCGATGCCCTGCTGCAGACCTTTATCCAGTCTGCCCGGGAGCTGATGGCGCTGGGCATGACCGCCGGGGAGCTTTCCCGGCTGCTTTCGGAAGGAGGAAACGACCATGCTTGAGCTGAAAAATGTAAGCAAACAATTCGGCAATTTCTACGCCCTGAAGGATCTGTCCATGACCGTGCCGAAGGGCTCGGTATATGGCCTTGTAGGCCCCAACGGCGCCGGCAAATCCACCGCCATCCGCTGCGCTCTGGGCGTTTACCGCCCGGAACAGGGTACGGTAACTCTGGAAGGCACACCCATCTACGAAAACCCCGCCAACAAGAGCCGCATTGCCTCCATTCCCGACGAGATCTTCTATTTCCCCTCGGCTACCATGGAGGATATGCACCGGTTCTACCGGGGCATCTACCCCACTTTTGACGATGAGCTGTACAAGCGGCTGTTTGAAGTGTTCCAGCTGCCCGCCAAGACCCCTCTGCGCCGCTATTCCAAGGGTATGCAGAAGCAGGCAGCCTTCCATCTGAGCATCTGTACCCGCCCGGATGTGCTGATCCTCGACGAGCCGGTGGACGGCCTGGACCCGGTGATGCGCCGGCAGGTCTGGAGTCTGCTGCTGTCGGATGTGACCCAGCGGGAGACCACGGTGCTGATCTCCTCCCACAACCTGCGGGAGCTGGAGGACATCTGCGACCATGTGGGCATTATGGACCACGGCCAGATGCTGCTGGAGCGGAGCCTTGCGGATATGCAGGGCAACACCGTGAAGCTGCAGCTGGTGGGCGAGATTCCCGAGGGGCTGAATGTTCTTCACGAAACCAGCTCCGGCCGGCTGAAAACCCTGGTGGTGCGGGGCACGGCTCAGGAAGTCAGCGCTCTGGCTCAATCCGTCAACCCGGCCTATTTCGATGTTCTGCCCCTTTCTCTGGAAGAAATCTTTATCTACGAACTGGGAGGAGTGAACTATGAAGTCAAAAACATCATTGTTTAATTTCCCGGTTTTCTGGAAAAATGTGACTCGTTTTTCTCCCGTATGGGGCTGTTACAGCATTTTTCTGGTGCTGATCCTCATCAACCTGCCCTATTCCTCGCCGGCCTATGCTGCAGACGACCTTGCCGATTGGGCAGAGGCCTTCGCCGTCTTCGCCTTTTTCTACGCCGCGGTCTGCGCTCTGTGCCTTTTCGGCGATCTGTTCCAGAGCCGGATGTGCAACGCGCTCCACGCCATGCCCCTGACCCGGGACAGTTGGTTTGTGACCAACGCCCTTTCCGGCATTTCCTTCAGCATCGTGCCCAATTTCCTGTTCTGTCTGGTGAGCCTGCTGGGCGTGGGTGGCGGATGGCTGGCTCCGCTGCTGCTTTTCTGCGCCATGACACTGCAGTTTCTGTTCTTCTTCGGCGTTGCGGTGTTTTCCGTATTCTGCGCCGGTCAGCGGTTTTCCGCTCTGCTGACCTACCTGATGATCAACTTCCTTTCCCCCGCCTGTCTGGGATTCTATAAGGCCATTTATGAACCCATGCTCTACGGCATCGAAGCTAACGGAGAGTGGATGCAGTGGCTTTGTCCCATTGTTTCGCTGGCGGATGCCGCGTATTTCAAAATCGAAACCTTTGATATCGACGGCTATGTGTCAAACATCTACAACATCCACATCGCAGACGGCTGGGGCTACGCCGCCATCTGCGCCGGCGTGGGCTTGCTGTTCTTCCTTGCCGCCTTTGTGCTGTACCGCCGGCGGAAGCTGGAATACGCGGGCGACTTCATTGCCGTAAAAAAGGCCACCGGCTTGTATCTGGTTGCCTTTACGCTGGCGGTTGGTCTGGTGTTTTATGCAATTAACTTGCTTCTGCTGCTGCCGGGCTGCATCATCGGCTTCTTCTTCGGAAGAATGCTGCTGGACAAGAGCCTGAAGGTATTCGGCAAGCGCAACATCTTAAGCTGCCTTGCCCTTCTGGGGGCGCTGCTGCTTTCCTTTGTGCTGACAGCCATCGACCCGCTGGGCATCACCCGTTGGATTCCCGAGGCAGAGCAGGTGCAGAGCGTATCGGTGTACACAGAGGGCTACTACGGGCTGGGAAGAAATTCCACCTACGCCTACACCAACCCTGACGAGATTGCGGATTTTCTTTCCATTCACGAAGGGGCTATTTCGTCAAAGGAAGCCTCGAACAACGGCTCCTATCAACCCCGATTTGAGCTGAACGATGACGGCTCTTATCACAGTTACGCCCGAGTTGAGCTGCACTATGTGCTGAAAAACGGCCGGAAAGTCCACCGGGTCTACTCGCTGAAGGTGGATTCCGAAGCCGGACAGCTTCTGGAAACGTATCTTTCCAAAAAAGAGCAAGTCATCGGCCCTCACGCCGCCGACTGGGAGGAATTTATCTCCATGGTAGACCATCTGGATCTGTACGGCAAAGATTACTGGGGCGTTTACAGCGACACGCAAGTGCAATCCCTGCTGGAAGCCATCCGGCTGGACTGCGAAGAGGGCAACATCCTGCAGCACTGGCACTATGTGGATCTTAACATCGTTTGTGATCTCGAAATTTTTCTGGACGAAGACAATCCCTACGATCTCGATCCCTACTATGCAAGAATTATTATCACCACAGACTGCCGCCATGTTCTGCAATGGCTGAAAGATAACGGCCTCTACAACATCATTTGCTATTGATTTGCGCGATTTTCCCCGCCATCTTCAAAAGAAGGCCATCATCACGAACTGGGAGGTGTAAGTTTTGAAACCAAAAACACCCTTGTTTAATTTCCCCGTGTTCTGGAAAAATGTGACCCGGTTTTCCCCGGTGTGGGGCATTTACAGCATCATTCTGGTTATTCTGCTGGTTACCCGACCCGATTCCGGGACTGCCAACTTTGCCAGAAGCCTTTCCTATCTGACAGAGGCCTCTGTCACCATAAGTTTTATTTACGCTGCCTGCTGCGCCCTGTGCCTTTTCGGCGACCTGTTCCAAAGTCGGATGTGCAACGCGCTGCACGCTATGCCCCTTACCCGGGACAGCTGGTTTGTGACCAACGCCCTTTCCGGCATTGCCTTCAGCATCATTCCCAATTTTGCGTTCTGCCTGCTGTGCTTGTTGGGCGTGGGCAGCGGATGGCTGGCGCCGCTGCTGCTGTTTTGCGCCATGACGCTACATTTTCTCTTCTTCTTCGGCGTGGCAGTGTTTTCCGTGTTCTGCGCCGGGCAGCGGTTTTCCGCTCTGCTGACCTACCTGATGATCAACTTCCTTTCCCCCGCCTGTCTGGGATTCTATAAGGCCATTTATGAGCCCATGCTCAACGGCATCGAGACCAGCGGGGACTGGATGATGTGGCTTTGCCCAATTGCTGCGCTGTGCGATGCCCAGTATATGGAAATCGAAATCTTCGAGGTCAGCGGACAAGTAGCAAGACTTTATAACATCCACATTGCAGACGGCTGGGGTTATGCCGCCATCTGCGCCGGCTTGGGTTTGCTCTTCTTCCTTTCCGCCTTTGTGCTGTACCGCCGGCGGAAACTGGAATATGCCGGCGACTTCATCGCCGTAAAAAAGGCCACAGGCCTGTATCTGGTTGTCTTTACGCTGGCGGTTGGTCTGGTGTTCTTTTCCATCAACGAATCTATGCTTCTGCCGGGCTGCATCATCGGCTTCTTCGGCGGAAGGATGCTGCTGGACAAGAGCCTGAAGGTATTCGGCAAGCGCAACATCTTAAGCTGCCTTGCCCTTGTGGGCGCGCTGATCTTGTCCTTTGTGCTGACAGCCGTCGACCCACTGGGCATCACCCGGTGGATTCCGGAAGCAGAGGATGTTCAAAGCGTTTCCATAGATGTTCCCGGCGGACAATACTATGACGACATCGAGCCCTTTGCCTACACCGATCCTGCCGAGATTGCGGATTTTCTAATTATCCACGAAGGGGCTATGCCCATAACAGAACCCTTGCCGGACGGCTCTTATCCCGACACCGTCCGTCTGGGACTGGACTATGTGCTGAAAAACGGCTGGAAGACCCACCGAGTCTACACGCTGGAGGTAAATTCCGAAGCCGGCAAGCTGCTGGAATCCTATCTGGCGCAAAAAGAGCAGGTTATTGGCCCTCACGCCGCCAACTGGGAGGAATTTGCCGCCATGGTAGACCATCTGGAGCTGAGCGGCAGCGCCTACTGGGGCGTTCACTACTATGATCAGGTGGACTCCCTGCTGGAGGCCATCCGGCTGGACTGCGAAGAGGGCAATCTGGTTCAGAACCGCACCTACAACGATCTCGATAACGCCTGCCGGATCGCCTTTGTTTTGGACAGAAACAATCCCTACGGTCTTGAAGAAGACTACCGAAGAATCTGGGTTTCCCACAAGTGCCGGCATATCCTCACATGGCTGGAAGAGAACAATTTGTATCACATTGTTGTCAACAATTAAAACACTAAGCCCACGCCGAAAGGCGTGGGCAGTTTCTTTGTCATTGCGAGGCGGCTACGCCGCCGTGGCAATCCGTAATCCCTAAGCAGCGGATTCCCACGCCGCTTCGCGGCTCGGAATGACGGATTTTTTCGGCGTGGGCATAGTTTGTAACCTGTCCGCATAGGATGCACCAACAAACACTTGGAGGGGTCTGCGATGAAACGGATCGGCTGGTTATTGGTGATTTTTTCGGTGTTATTTTCCCTGCTGCCCACATCGGCAGCAGCGGCAGAGCCGGCTGTTGCGGGAAAAAGCGCCCTTTTGATGGATTGCGCCACCGGCACGGTGCTCTATGAACACAATGCCCACGAAAAACTGGCGCCGGCCTCCGTCACCAAGGTGATGACCATGCTGCTGATCATGGAGGCCATCGATTCCGGAAAGATCGGCTGGAACGACACCGTCACCGCCTCGGAAGCCGCAGCCGCCAAGGGCGGCAGCCAGATCTATCTGAAGGTGGGGGAGACCATGTCCGTTTCCGATATGGTCAAATCCATTGCCGTGTCCTCCGCCAACGACTGCGCCTGCGCCATGGCAGAGCATATCGCCGGCAGCGAGAGCGGCTTTGTAGAGCTGATGAACCGCCGGGCAAAGGAGCTGGGCATGGAGGACACCCACTTTGTCAACTGCACCGGGCTGGACGATGACGATGCCGCCAAAGAGCATCTGACCTCCGCCTACGATATCGCCCTCATGTCCCGGCAGCTGCTGGTGTATCACCCGGACATCAAGAAATACACCACCATCTGGATGGACACGGTTCGGGGCGGCGAGTTCGGCCTTTCCAACACCAACAAGCTGGTGCGCTTTTATTCCGGCGCAACGGGGCTGAAAACCGGCTTCACCTCCGGGGCAGGCTACTGCCTTTCCGCCTCCGCCCAGCGGGAGGGCATGGAGCTGATCGCGGTGGTGATGGGAGCGGAAACCTCTCAGGACCGGTTCGCCGCCTGCAAATCCCTGCTGGACATGGGCTTTGCCAACTACGCTTTGGTGACTCCCGAAATGCCGGAGGCTGCCGCCGTGCCGGTGACTCTCGGAAAGCAGGAAACCGTTGCCGCCGTTCCCCAGAGCGAAGCGCCGCTATTGGTGGATAAAGCCCAGCGGGCCAATGTCACCACCCACATTCAGCTTAGCGGCACAGTAGCCGCCCCGGTGAGCAAGGGTCAGCGGCTGGGTACGCTGACGGTGAAAACCGGGGAGCAGGTGCTTTGCCAGATCCCGCTGGTGGCCCAAAGCGCTGTGGAAAAGCTGACCTTTGGGGACTTGTTTATCAAAATGCTGCGGCAGATGGCCATGGCCGCCCAATAAAAACACCCCGGAACGAAACCGTTCCGGGGTGTTTCATGGAATTAGTCAGCCACGTAGGGCAGCAGAGCGATGTGACGGGCGCGCTTGATGGCGGTGGTCAGGTCTCTCTGATGAGCTGCGCAGGTGCCGGTAGTACGGCGGGGCAGGATCTTGCCGCGCTCGGAAGTATAACGACGGATCTTAGCCACGTCCTTATAGTCGATACCGGTTGCCTTCTCTACGCAGAAAGCGCATACCTTCTTGCGCTTGCGGGGACGAACACGCTGTTCGGTAGCCATGTGGATTTCCTCCTTGTTAGAAAAGTTCAGTCAAATAGCAATCAGAAGGGCAGCTGGGAGTCGTCATCCTCCAGCATCGCGAAGTCGGATGCGGAAGAAGAGGGAGCGGTATATCCGCCATATGCGGGGGCGGCGCCATAACCGCCGCTGCTGCCGCTGTCGGAATCCCGCTTGCTGTCGCCGAAGTAGACATTGTCTGCTACGACCTCAGCGGTACGACGCTTGTTGCCTTCCTTGTCAGTCCAGCTGCGAATCTGCAGCCGGCCGGACACCACCGCCATGCGGCCCTTGGTGAAATACTTGGAGACGAATTCTCCGGTCTGACGCCAAGCGACACAGTCGATGAAGTCGGTTTCCTTTTCGCCGCCGCCACGGGGGGAATAATCCCGGTCGACTGCCAGCGAGAAGCTGGCTACGGCGATGCCGCTGCCGGTACGGCGCAGCTCGGGGTCACGGGTCAGGCGGCCCATGATAACGATGTGGTTGAGCATAGAGGACCTCCTTACTCTGCCACGACAGTGGTCAGGCAGCGCAGAACGCCTTCGGTGATCTTCATCACGCGCTCCAGCTCAGCGGGGAGCTCGGGCTTGCACTCGATGTTCATCAGAACATAGTAGCCTTCGGTCAGATCGTTGATGGGATAAGCCAGACGACGCTTGCCCCACTCATCGATGTTAGCGACGGTACCCTCCGCTTCCACCATTGCCTTGAACTTTTCCACAAGTGCTGCGATGCCCTCTTCGCCCTGAGCGGGGTCGATGATGTAGAGCACCTCATACTTACCGGTGATCTTAGCCATGTTGTTTGCACCTCCTTTTGGACTTTTGGCCCCCAGGCTCACTGGGAGCAAGGAT